>JAZLDQ010000079.1:0-21081 GCA_045614785.1 Alloprevotella sp. | reverse complement strand
CAGAAGCATGGAAGCCGTACATGAAGAATCTCGATACGCTCTATACCGATGCCACCTGTTACGAGAGTGCCATGCGCTATCCGACCGATGCCAAGCTGCTGTGGGAATGTATAGAAAAGGTATATCCGATGATGTGCCAGGTAAGCCGTGAATTGGGCATCCATCGTATGAGGACAAAATATCTTGATGTTGCCCGTGACAACATGGCCTATGTGAAGCTGACGCCATAAGCCACCGCCCACTTACCATTATCGCTCATGGCATGAATCGTAGATCCATCTCCCATGTCGTACTGCTTCAACACAGCTTTCTCCTGCGAGTAAGCCGACACTGAAAATACATTCAGCATAGCAGCAGTTGCGATTGAAAAAATAGTGTGCTTCATTTCGATTTAAGAAGTAAAACATAGCATAGCGGACATCGCACGAAGCAATGCCCACCATGCAACAGCATTATAAAAATTATTTAAGAATCGTCTTCTTACCAGCAACAACATAGATTGTGTTCTTTACGAGCTGAGAAGCCTTGACGCGCAATCATGGTACGTTTATCAGCATTCACATGACAACTCTACACTGTACTCTCTACTCTGTACTCTGTCATCTGTTGCCGCATGGTGCATATTGGGATTAATTCATCGACGTAAAGGCGTCCCATAGGACGTCTCCCACCCACACAGCATTGTCAAATCCACAACACTCACATACATAATAATATCCGCTGACCCCTTGTTTACTAATCAACTATACTTTTTTACGCACAAAAAAAGGAGAGGTAAAAACCTCTCCTTGGGGTGCCCGATGGGACTCGAACCCACGACATTCAGAACCACAATCTGACGCTCTAACCAACTGAACTACGGGCACCGTGTTAGCTTTAACGGTTAGCTTTGTTTCCGAAAGCGATGCAAAGGTACAAACTTTTTTCAAAGTAGCAAGGCATAACACATGAAAAATGTAAAAAAACTTTCAAAATACCATCATCTGCACCTACTTTGAAGTTTCAATATTGCAAAATAGGACAAAAATGCCTCATTATATAAAATCAGCGTAGGAGATGCCCCAGTGGGTAGAGTGTTCAAAATTGCCAAAAAAAGATGAGATAGTTTTGAGTCTTATTTTGGATTGGTAATAGTCTATTATTCCGCATGGCAAAGACTCCGAAGGTATCTCCGCTCAGTAACCGAGGCGTGCGAGCGAAGCGAGTACCCCGGACTCAGATGCTAGCCCTTGATGCACCCCGAAAGGTGTGCCCCATGAACAGGACAAAGTCGCGGCATACGCAATGTTTGCTTGTAATTACTACAGACCCCTCCGTCCTACGGACACCTCCCCTAACTCAGGGGAGGAATTTGGTTTGACTCGCCCGTTGAAATGTTTCTGGATGTAACAAATACCTAGTTTTGCAACATTTGTTCGTTTTATTATCACGGGCCGACATAAAGTGGCCCCTACAGCATCCGCGGTGTTTCATTGAGTTTTGCACGATTTGTACGTTGTTTCACCACGGGCCGACACAGAGATCGGCCCCTACAGCATCTGCGGTGACATTCCGAACGGTATCCGTTTCTTTTTGATGCGACAGCTGCGCTGTCGCATGCTTCCGCAAACTTAGAGTGAAAATTTGTGTCAATCTGTGGTTAAAATAGCCCCAACAGTTTCCTAATGATATAAAGAGCAAAGTGCCCCGCAAAGTTACAAGCTTTGCGGGGCACTTTGCTCTATTGAGTCGCAGAGACCTGTTGTTATCTTACTACCTTCACGGTGTGCTTAACACCATTGGCTTCGAAGGCTACAAGGAAGAGGCCAGTTGCTGTAGTAGGAACAAGGACGTTACCACAGACTTGAGTTGCAGCTACAAGGCGACCTTGCGCATCGTAAATGCTTGCGGTTGCGTCATCAGCAGAGAGGAGAATGCCATCGGCTGCGGCTGATGCAGAAGGTGCATTCGCGCCAAGAACATCGTTAACTCCTGCTGGTGCTTCCTTGAAATGCGCTGTGGCAACATTAACAACCGCACCTGTTTCAGCATTTAACAACATGCATACCAATGCACAGTTGCTTATTTCCTTGACATAGGGGGCTTCGCTTGCAATGCCAAAACTCAACGACTTACTATACTGCTGCTGAGCCTTAAGCGATGTGGGGAATACGCCTGTCTGTCCGTTATAAGCATTTGCCGGAAGCAATGCGCGCGCTACATGGTCGAATGTGTAGGGATAAACATTGTTCTTTCCCTTTGATCCACCCTTCTGCCAATCTCCAAGGTCGGAGTCTGTGACTGAAGCAAAGCCATTGGTTTGGTAACCTACCAAGCCGTCTTCTGTTACGACACAAAGCACAGAAAGTTTCTCACCATCCATATCCAACGCAGGGATAAGAGAGAGGTTGGCATAAATTTTACCTGCCGCCTGGTCATAATAAGCTGCGAGGTTGAGGTCTGCCTCAGTGTCGGTGGCAAATTCCTTAGCCACGAGGTCGAGCCATGCATCTGCAGTTTTCGAAGTGAAGGTGTAGTCGGTCACTCCATTTTCAGTGTAGCTTACCATGGGAGAACTTACCATATTGCCACGCTGAATCTTACCTGTAGGAGCTGCATTGAGTCCGAGGAAGTACTGTGCGTAGTCGGTCATGCCACTTTCGAGGGGGTCTCCCGTATAGGTGTGGTAAGCAATGGGAATGAAACGATCGGCATAAAGTTCCTGCAAACGTTCAATGGCGAGGTGACCCAAAGGACAGTTTTGGCAACCCATACCTGTGTTTTCCTCCAACACGACACGCTTTGTGGGCTTAAAGGCGAGGTTCTTGATAGCGGACTTAAGTTCCTGTTGGCTGACACCATTGTCCAGCGTTGCACGCACTGTAAATTTGCATTGCTGACCTACGGAAAGCTGCAATGGCTTTTGGAATGCGAACTGGAAGGGAGCGGCTGCAGAGATATCGCCTGTAGCTGAGATTTCATCGACAACCTTTCCGTTGCCATCGAGCAACGCTACGTGTGCTGAAGAATAAACAGCAGTCGGATTTGTAACAATGAGCGATCCACGTACAGCTTGCTGCGTCTGCGCTACAACCGTCTCGGGCACTCCAGTAAGTGCAATTTGGAAGTCGAAAGAGCGACTGATGTTCACATTACCCACGAAGATGGCACTGGCTGCTTCGTTCTGATTAACAAAAGCGACGTAAATGTGCTTGCCTGCATACTTTTCGAGGCTCACACTGAATGCTTTCCAATCGCCAGCAAGCGTATTTTCCAACAAACCGGGTTCGAGCACTTCGTCAACAACGAGTTCGGCCTCCGCTGCTACCTTAGCTACGATAGATGCATTGAGTTCGTTGATTTGTTCTGACGAAGCATATACATATACACGCAAACGGTCGGTGGCCGCAAAACGATAGCTCTGCGCATCGAAAGTGAGTGAGCACTTCGAATCAGGAATATAGATGCGAGGCGTCATCATCCAGTCGTCAGACTTTCCGGCGGGCGAATACATAGAATGCGACACGGCACAAGGATTAGAATAATCATCATCGGCGGCATGAATCCAAGATACACCAGGAGCAAAATTCCAAGCCTGCAATGCGGAAGTAGGCGTAAGTCCGTCGCCATCGTAGAGCATCATGCCCGCCATGCCATTTTCGAATGTTTCGATATATACGTGATTGTCGTCCGACACGATGGTGCGTTCGTAAGAACCCTGGTATTCAACCTTTGCCTCTGCATTCGAAGCATAGCCAGCAGCATCGGTGAGCGCACCTGCGGGGATAACGATGCGATAATTGTTACCCTTATAGAGATTGAGCGACGATGTGGGATATACCATCACCATGTTATAGCTTTCGGGCGTAGTGCCTGACAGCATATTGAGTTCTTCAGAAGCCTCAGCCTCATCATTGCAATAAAGCAATGCCTTAGCGCCTTCCTTCACTGCGACGTCTGTCGTAAAGCTAAAGATGACGGGATTTGTTGACATATCGATGTGGCCCCAAGTGCTGCCAGTCTCGGGGGTCACAGCTGTCATCTCGATGGCCTTATCGCCCCAGCCTACGTATTGAAGGATAATCGACTGGTTAATTTTAGCCTTGTCGCCCTTCACGCATACGGAACCTGCTGGCAACTCTATGGTATAAGTGCGACCTTCCTCGAGCGACGTTGTGCGGAAACCGATGTTGAGCACTCGAGCAGACGTGTTGCTCACAGCTATCTTGTTAGCAGAGCGTACCACATTACCTGCATCGTCCTTCAACACGATTGTTGATGCAGCCGCAAGGACTTCAACATCGCGTGCAAAAGTAATGGACAGGTTTGAAATCTTCTGAATAGCAGCACCATTGCGAATAGAAGGGGTATAGGTACCAAGAAGATTCACCTTTTCGCATGCTTCTGCAAAGGTTTCGGGGAGCGACACTTGATAATTTTCGTGGCTGATATAAGCTATTGACGCCATTGTCTTACAATCAGTAGAGATGCCGATAGGAAGTCCTGTTGCCGCATAGCCTGTTGACTTATAAAAATCAATACCATACACCTGCTTCAACACTTCGTCAATGCCATACCAATAGCCATTGTGGCGAATGTAAAGCGAACGGCTGGGATTTACAGCTGGAGTGGCTGCATAGATAACACCATTATTATCTACGGTTACGCAGCCCTTGTCGATATCCTCGGGGGTATTGAAGTTTTCGAACGTTTTAGTTGGAACATGATAGCGGAAGGGATTGCGTGCATCCTCCACGGAATAGACAATACCTGCTACCCATTCGCCATTGGGACTGATGCAAATGCCATCGAGCGTACGCACTGTCTCATCGCGCGAAGTAAACTTATTAGTAAACGTCGTAAAATCAAACGCGATTGCATCCCACTTCTTTTCCTGACGGTCATAATAGAAATACATTACGTCAGCGGGATAGCTATAACTTACACAACCTACGATATAGCGCGCATCGGCAGAAATGCCTGTGAGACGTGTCATTTGCTGATAACCTCCAGAGAGGTCGCACTTAGGTAGGTTGGGAAGATTTATAATCTCGCCTGTAGTAACATCCCACATCACAGGGACTTCATCATAACCACCATTAGTGCATGCGCCTACGGCATATTTACCGTCGGGAGTAACTGCTTCAACACGTCCGCCAACATTGCCCGAAGCGAGGTTGAGATACGTCCATGTTTGCGATTGCTTGCTCCAATAAGCTGGCTTGCCATTATGACAACCTACACAAAGCTTACCATCGTCAGTAACGTCGTTTACGTAACACTCAATACCGGAATTAACCTCATTCTCTGAAAGAATTTCGTGCATCGTGTGAGCAGTGAGGTCGAGGTACTTGGGGAAAGAATAAGTAGAGGTGGCTTCGCTCATGCCATAAGCCACCGCCCACTTTCCGTTATCACTCATGGCATGAATGGTGGAACCATCCCCCATATCATACTGCTGAAGCACAGCCTTTTCCTGCGAGAAGGCAGAAACTGAAAATAGATTCAGCACAGCAGCTGCCGCTAATGAAAAAATAGTTTGTTTCATTTTATTAAAATTTTCTTACCTGCTACGACATAAATGGTGTTATTCTTCACCTGAGAAGATTGGATTCTCTTACCTTCGAGCGTGAAGATTGCAGCACTTTTGGCATCCATTGTTACTCCATTAATACCAGAAGGATCGGTGAAACCCTTTGTTGTATAAACTGCTGTAAGGTCGGCTGAATAGTCCATTCCATCAGGAGTTGCAACATTCTTGAATGTGAGTTTCACCTGTGTATCAGCATCACGCGAGAAGGTAGGAACGGGAATTGTAAGGCAGAGGGCTGTTTCGTCTTCAGGGTCAACTTCAGACAGAATGTTTGCAGCAGCAACGCTCACCACCTTTGTTTCGCCTTCGAAGGTGTATTCAAAATCAACTCCTTCGTAAGAGAGTTTTCCACCTACTTCCTGCATCCAAAGCTCGATTGACTTAACATCGTCAATGCTACTACCCGATGCTGGTGTGAACTCTGTGAAGAGTGAGTAATTCACAACTTCGTAAACATAATCAAAGAAGAACGCGCCAGAAGTGCCTTGGCCTGCTGCATACGTGTAATATCCGTCGGCATCTTCAATACCACGAACTGTGAGCAACATTGTGCCATAGTTTGTGCCTGAAGCTACCATACTCTGAGGTGTACGAAGTTTTCCGCGCAAATCAACAACAAGCGTGCTGTCACCTTCAAAATCCACCACAAGATTTTCTTGGTAATACTCGCCTGGATCTTCAGACTCTGAATTACCGTAAGACAAAGTAGCAACAACCTTTGCTTCCTTGTTGAGCGCACCATCGAAAGAGAGTTTTACAAGACCCTCGTTGCTATTGAGTGGCATCCATGACTTGATAGCTGTGAATCCTGATTCAGGGGTATTAACAGATGAAGACAACACAACAGGTTTTGCGGCGGCAACATAACTTACCGGAACATCACCGAGCGAAGTGGCTCCATCCAAAGTTGTCACACCTTTTAAGACAAAAAGTACTTCGTCGCCCTTCTTAAGCGTCCCATTACGATAGGCTTCCATAAGTTGGTCCTTGGGCTCGATAGACACAAAGCGATCAACGGAGTGAGCTTCTATTTCCGCTTTATAGTCGCCAACAATCATAGTACATGCTGAAAAACGTACGGCCTTAGTAAACTCAAAACCGATGTTACACTCTGCTGCAGAAAGCACGCTGCCTGCTGCGGGAATGACCTTGCCAAGTTCCAGAGGAGTTCCGCCACCGTATGTAACCTTTACAGAACCGCTATTCATGGGGAAATCTGAGTATACATAATAAATTGTGCCTTTCGCAGTTCCTACAGGAATCTTTACAGTCGTAGTATATGGCGCAAAATTGCCTGAAACTACCGACACGCAATTATTCAATTCGGCATCAGTATATACATCTGTCCAGTTATCTGCCAAGAGTTCGAGCACAACGCCTTCTTTCGTCACATCTTCAGGCACAATGAACTGGCCAAAAAAATCTTTGTAAACTGCAAAAGGATATTCTCCTCCATCTTGCATGATATAAGGATCAGCCTTAGTTCCTGAACCTTGTGCTACAGCTGAAGTAGTTGTAGCCAACAGAGCAACAACGAGCAACATGAAAGTTCGCATTTGTTGCATGATTTGAGTAAAATTCTTCATATTAAATAAATTAGGTTGTGAGGTTGTAAGGTTATGAGGTTATAAGGTTGTGAGGTTATACAGCCGCATAACCTTACTCAAGCGAAAGTTGAGCAAATAAATATCGTATAATTACCACTCTATAAGTTCCACATTACCGTTTTCATAAACCGCAAACGACTTAGGGTTTCCGCCTTTAGGGAATGTGATTGAACCTGTGTTGCAAACGAGCACGCCTTGAGCATTGTTTTCAACTTTCTTCAAATGTGTATGACCATAGAAGAAGGCATCTATTGCTAATGATGGCATGTTTTGCTCATTATATATATGTCCGTGCGTTAGAAACAATCGCTTGCCGTTATCTACAAGAACAGCATAATCTGCCATCATAGGGAAATTCAGCAACATCTGATCGACCTCACTATCACAATTTCCACGAATGGCAATGATTCGGTCGGCATAAGCATTGAGGCGATCGGCCACTGCAGAGGGATTAAGCCCTTCTGGAAGCCCGTTGCGTGGCCCATAATTAAGGATATCGCCCAATATGCAAAGCATGTCGCACTTGTGCTCCTCAAAATAAGTCAGCACCTTTTCTAAGGTTGGTAAACAACCGTGAATATCTGAAACAATTAGGTATTTCATATTTTATATCTTATTGAAGTTTCGCAAAAGCTCAACTTCTTAGGTTATAAGGTTGTGAGGTTATGAGGTTGTGAGGTTATGAGGTTGTGAGGTTATACAGACCGCATGGCTCTAAAAACCTAATAACCATAAAGTGAAGCGACCTAATAACCTTAATTATAAGCTTAAAGCGAAACGACCTAACAACCTCATAACCTTAATCAACTGCAGTTTGAGAAAGTTGAGTAACCCTAACTCCGTCTGGAGTAACGATGGCATCTAAATAGACATCGTGACTCTCCATTTTAACTTTATCAACAATCTGCTGCGAAAAGGCTATTCCCCATTTAGGAACGTTAGTCAATTCTGGGCGCGATAAGAAACGATCATAAAATCCACGACCAAAACCTATACGCCCTCCTTGCAAGTCAAAACCTAATCCTGGCACCAAAACGAGGTCCACCAAATCTAGATTTACGTAAGGAACACCTTGGGGCTCAAGTACCCCAAATTGGGCGGGAGTCAAAGATTCATCGCCTTCATAGGGTATCCAATCTAAAGAATTGCCGTTAACTGCAGGGAGCAAAATCGTTTTTTGCTCTTTCCACTCACGAAGCAATGGAAATAAATCCACTTCATCGAGAAGAGATGCATAACACAAAACAACCTTTGCCGATTGAAAAACGGGATGCGATACAATCGCACAAACTATTTCTAAAGATTGACAGCGACGTTGTTCGACAGAAAGGCCACTACGCAATTTACGCAACTGTTGACGCTGAAGAAGCTTCTGCTGTTTCATGATTTTCTGGAAGTTGCGGGAATGCCAAATCATCCTTTATCAAATCGAGCGCCTTAAGGACTGCAGGGTCGAACTGGTTTTCGAACTGTACAGCAGTCTCTGTACCCATTACTTGATCAATGATATTCATAAACTGATAGCGTTCCATTAAATCGAAGGATTTGCGTATCAGATTATTACGACGTTTAACCCCTTTCTTATCTGCAAATTCTACCAATTGCTGAATAGGACGCAACTTTGAAATCATAGTAACAATTTCACTCAAGGAAGTAGCTTCAGACAATTGGTCTCGATGTGAATCTACAAAACGGAATGTAAATTCATGAGGAATGGTCGTAGCATAAAGATCGCGGAAGTAGGTTGTATAACCTAACGTGTCACGTGCAATAAAATAATCAGGAATCACACCACCACCACCATATACTTTTCGACCACCTGCTGTCATGTATGCTTCGCCGTGAGTTTTAATACTATCGGCGGAGAAGTATTCACCATGAATAGCGCGTTCGACAAGTTCACTTTCATAATCTTGAGAATTACCTTGAACGTAGGGTTTCTGAACACAACGCCCTGAGGGGGTGTAATATCTGGCCTTTGTCAGTCGCAACATCGATCCATCCCTAAATTCTATAGGCACCTGCACAAGTCCCTTACCAAAAGTACGACGACCGACAATTGCAGCACGATCGTTATCCTGAAGAGCACCTGCTAAGATTTCGCTTGCAGAAGCTGATCCCTCATCGACAAGTACTACTAATGGAATATGAGCATACATGCCCCTACCATCGCTGACAAATTCTTCGCGTGGAGAATGAAGGCCCTCTGTATAAACAATCAGCTTATTAGCCTGCAAAAACTCATTTGCTATAAGCACAGCTGGGTGCATATAGCCTCCCACATTGTTTCGCAAATCAATTACTAACGACTCGAAACCACTTTCCTGAAGTCGTGCCATCGCAACCAAGAATTCTGCATAGGTTTGTTCGGCAAAATTAGTGATGCGCACATAGCCAGTTTTCTCATCAAGCATGTAAGCAGCATCAATGCTACGCAAGGGAACATCACCACGCTTAATTATATAATCAATTAAGCCGGCCTCGCCTTTACGCTTTATCCCCAATTTCACGGATGTACCTCGAGTCCCCTTAAGTCGCTTCATCGTTTCATCATTCGTCACAATTGAACCTACATAGAGGGAGTCGTCAACCGAAACAATGCGGTCGCCTGCACATAAACCTACATATTCAGAGGGACCACCCTTGATGACTTTTAAAATACACACAGTGTCCTGCTGAATCGTAAACTGCACTCCAATGCCTTGAAAGCTGCCTTGAAGTTCTTGCATTGAAGCCTCGGCGTCCTTTGCTGAAATATAGGTCGAGTGAGGGTCGAGTTCCTTTAACAACTTGGGGACTGTCTTTTCTACCAAATCAGGAATTGAAACAGTATCAACATACTGATCACCGAGAAGATGAAGCAGGTCGCTTATCTTATTATTCCCCGTTGCTATTACAGCTAAACGGCTACCGGAAAAATGATTAGCATAAAATGAGCCAATCAAAATCCCTATCACCATAGCTATTGCGACCAACAAAGGAATAAATCGCAAAATTCTATTCTTCATTTAAAAATATCACTTCAATATTAGCACGACGAAGAAGGTCGATGCCATCTGTCAAACGATAGGCTCTTCCGTAGATGACGCGCTTTATACCTGCTTGAATAATCAACTTGGCACACTCAATACAAGGACTATCTGTAACGTAAAGTGTCGCACCGTCAGAATTATTACCTGAGCGAGCGATTTTAGTTATTGCGTTTGCCTCAGCATGAAGTACATAAGGGTGTGTCACACCATTATTATCTTCGCAGATATTTTCAAATCCTACAGGTGTTCCGTTATAACCATCGGAGATAATCATATTGTCTTTTACGATTAATGCTCCTACTTGACGACGCTGACAATACGAATTTTCAGACCAAATCTTTGCCATTCGTAAATAACGTTTGTCAAGAGCTAATTGCTTAGATTGTTCCATAGTGATAAAAATTATACGATATTATTTCTTCGAAGCAAGGCGTCAATCGTTGCATCTTGTCCTCGGAAATTACGATAAAGCAGCTGCGGATGTTGGGTGCCTCCCTGCGATAGGATTTCTTTGCGGAAAGCGGTTGCTACTTCAGAATTGAAAATTCCTTTTTCCTTGAAATAAGCAAAAGCATCGGCATCCAACACTTCTGCCCACTTATAGCTATAATAACCAGCAGAGTACCCCCCTGACATGATATGGCCAAACTGCACGGTCATACAAGCCTCATCGCACACTGGCAATAAACTTGCACGCTGCCACGCAGTTTGCTCAAATTCGCGCACATCTGCTTCAAAAGGCTCTGACAATGTGTAATAAGCCATATCCAAAAGTCCAAACGATACTTGACGCATACAAGCGTAAGCTGCGTTAAAATTACGACTTGCCTGCAAACGTTCAATCAATGACTCAGGGAGCTGTTCACCCGTTTGATAATGCACAGCAAAAGTACGGAGAAACTCGGGTTCTACAGCATAATTTTCCATAAATTGAGATGGTAGCTCGACAAAATCCCAATACACATTTGTGCCACTTAAAGCTGCAAATCGGGTATTCGCAAAGATGCCGTGGAGAGCATGACCAAATTCGTGAAGGAACGTTTCTACTTCCGAATGCGTCAGCAATGCGGGCTGCTGCGCTGTGGGTTTTGAAAAATTCATTACAATTGACACCTGCGGACGCACACCTTCACGCTGTTCGCGATAGCTTGTCATCCAAGCGCCACCCTGTTTTGACGCACGAGGATGAAAATCGGTATAGAGCAAAGCCAAATGGGTACCATCCTTATCTACCACATCGTAAGCCATTACATCTTCGTGATATACTGGAACATCCTTACGCTCAACAAACTGCACACCATACAAACGCGTCGCCAAACCAAATACTCCCTCCTTCACCTTCGACAATTCAAAGTAAGGACGAAACATTTCAGAGTCTATGTCAAACTTTGACTTCTGCAACTTATGCGTATAAAAAGCAAAGTCCCAAGGTTGTGGTTCGTAAGGTGAAAGAGCAAAGATCTCGTCCACCTCTATTTTAGCCTTAGGCGAATAAGCTTCGATAAGTTGTTCCAACAAATCGTTCACCTTCTTAGGACACTGTGCCATGCGACGCTTCAAAGCATACTCAGCATAAGTAGAATATCCCAAAAGTTGAGCTAACTCGCGGCGAAGATTCACAAGACGAGCAACAATCTTAAAATTATTATGTTCGTTATCGTGGGTAGCACGTGTATTGTAAGCTCGATACAATTGTTCGCGAAGGTCGCGACGCTCTGCATACTGCATAAATGGAACATAGCTGGGCGCATGAAGTGTAAACACCCACCCTTCGAGCCCCTTTTCTTGAGCAGCCTGAGCAGCTTGAGCAAGTTGGCTTTCGGGCAATCCTGCAACTTCATCCTCTGCAGTAAGGTGCAAATAGAAATCGTTGGTTTCCTTCAACACATTCTGCGAAAATTGCAGTGTAAGCTGAGAGAGTTCACTCTTAATTGCACGAAAACGAACTTTATCCTCCTCAGGAAGATTTGCTCCTGAACGTTCAAAGCCTTCATAAGTCTTGTCAAGCAACATACGCTCCTCATTAGAAAGCATAGAAGTTTCTGCTTCCTTCACAGCTTTCACACGTGCAAACAACTTCGCATTAAGCATAATGTTTGAAGAATGCTCTGATAGCACTGGCGACATGCGCTGTGCCAGTTCCTCCAACTCATCATTGGTGTGAGCACTCAACAGATTATACATCACTGTCGTTACTCGCTCTAATAAAGCTCCACTCTGCTCAAGTGCAACAATCGTATTATCAAAAGTAGGAAGTTCTACATTCTCAACGATTGCATCTATCTCCTTTAATTCTTCTTCGATACCACGCATAATAGCGGGCTCGAAATGAGGAACTTGAATCTCTGAAAAAGGAATATATTCGTAGGTTGTGAAAAATGGGTTCATTGTAATATCTTGCATATATCCTCAAACTCCTTACCCAAATTCAATTCTAGGTAAATCTTATAAAGTAAGGGTGCCCACTCTGCAGAAGATTGAGGTGTCAAAACTCGATAACGTTCTAAATAAGGTCGTGCCTGCGCACAGATTGTCCGAATGCGCTTCTTGTTGGTTTTAAACTCTTGCGAAAACATATTAGTAGGAATCGTAATTGTGTCGATCTCTGACATCAACAACTGGCCTACATAATAGTTCACTTCAGGATATTGCAAAGTAGTATCGCGCATAGCCAACGTCTTTGCTACTTCAACACATTCCTCCGTTTGCTGCATTGAATATAAAGCCTGAACTTTCAAACGCAAGGCTTTGTTAGATGTAGAGTCCACGGCATAATACCAATCAGCCAATTTCACTGCATCCTTATAGCGCTGTTCGGTCATATATATCTTTGCCAATTCTTCAAAGAAATATTCTTCATGCGGATACTTCCCTATACCTAATCTCAAGAAATTCTCAAAATTTGAGACATCACCACGTGCTTCTGCACTTCGAGCGTAAATTTCTATTGCCGACTCAGAATATTCAGGCAGATCAAGCAAAATATGCTTATAGCGCTCTACCTTTTCGTAATCTTTGGTAATATATGCTGAATACGTAAAACGATAGATGTTCGAAAGGAATTCCTTATTCGTAGAATCTACAGGTTGCTCCGCCCACATAGGTTGACGCGACATAAGCAAACACATTTCTAGTAAATTCTTTGCATCTTCATATTTACCTCTTGTATAGAAATAGCGTGCACCCATATTCAGATTTGGGTAGTACATACGCAACAAGTCAGCATGCTTCTTACGCAACCTAAATTTAGCCTTTTTCTGAGCATTCAAAATGTTCTCTACAGAATCCCCCTTTACCGCATATTTAAAAATTTGAAGTGTACTATTAAAAAACTTTGCTGTGTCGCACTGTTTTTTAAGGTAAACCTTCTCATTCTCAACATTATTAATCATCACCTGAGTTCTGACAGCGAGGTCATAAAGTTCAGGTATCATCCTGCAAACGCTGTCAGTCTCTAATTTCATTACTTCCTTCATAGCTTCGCCTGTATTCTTTGCTTTCACATAAGAACGTAGCGTCTTTAGTTGCTTTTGCGCCTCCACAGGGAAAACATAAAAAGCAAATGCCATGAAGCTTAAAAGGAATAGTTTAGTCATTGTGTAATAAATCCACTGACGAGTGACAAGGTTGAATTGCTTCAAACTTGCCACTCGCTAATATTAGAATTATAGAAAAATTATGCCGAATGGATTCAGCTTATTACTTGTACATTGCTGACATGATGGCATCCATTTCGTCAGCCTTATCCTTCTGCTGAAGGTTTGTGTAAATCTGCTGGAGTGCAGAAGCCCACAACTTGGGATCTTCAGGCTTCAACTCCTTTACACGTTCCATGTAAGGAAGTGCCTGCTCGTAGTACTTCTTAATTTCTTCGAATTCCTTGTCAAACTCAGCCTTGTTGCTACGGTCGAGCTTCCAATCACCTGCATTACGACGCGCTACCACTTCATTCATATAAGTGTAAGCCATATTCACGTTAGCATCGATGAATGTAGGATCGATTTCGAGTGCGCGCTTGAAGCTTTCGCGTGCCGCAGCATATTCCTTGGTAAGATTAAGTTCAACGCAACCCTTAAGATACCAACCAGTGTGGCTGCTTGCATTCTTTTCTACCATATTTGTTGCCACCTTCATGGCTTCTTCGGGCTGATTACGCTGAAGATATACATAAAGCAAATTCTGTGCAAAAGCAACGTGTTCTGTACGTGCAATAGCTTCCTGAAGGTCAACGATATAAGCTGCAGAGTCGTTCTTTTCGAGGTGTGCCTGCATCTTCATCAAATAGAGGTCGCGAGTTGAGAAAGTATCTTTCAATGCATCATCTACAGTAGCCAAAATGCCATCCCAATTCTTGAGCTGGAAGTTAAGCATCACAATGTTTACTGCTGTTTGAGCGTAATTGTCCTTTTGAGCAGCATAAATTGAATCTGTTTCGTGAGCTGTAAAGACAGGATTCTTAGGCATATCATAGTACTTCTTGAAGTTCTCGATAGAAGCTGCATAATCCTTCATCTGATTTGTGAACACACCAGCAAAGTTATAGTAATTCAACATTGACTTCAATGTCATATAATTCTTTTGCTTATACTCAGGCTTCACGCGTCCCTTCTTATCAGGAGTCATATCCGCCAAGTGGCTCTTTGTGAAGTTCACAACAGCTTCATCAAGATACTTGCAGAATGCCACAGTATCGAAAGGCATGCCAGCTGCTGCCATATTCAAAATTTCTTCGAACTTCTTACGGTTGATTTCTGCCTTGTTATAATAGAAACCCGCAAACTTCGTAGTTTTAGGATTAGCCAAAGCAGCTTCGATAAGAGGAAGAGCTTCGTCATACTGTCCTTTCTCTACGAAATGCTCGATCTTGTAGATTGCGCTGTTTTGTGCTGACGCGGCAATTGCCACAACCATCGCTACGATGGTCAACATCATTTTTTTCATAGTTGTAATTGTATTATGATTTAATTTGTTTCGTTTTCTGAATTTTCAGTTTCTACTACAGGAGTTGCAGAGTCGTTCACATTTTCTACACCTTCCTCTACTTCCTCATCTTCTTGCGTTGCTACAACACAAACATTGCTGATGCAGTCATTACGCTTAGTGAGATTAATAAGTCGAACACCCTGTGTCACGCGGCCCTGGATGCCTACGCTTGCAAGTTTGAGGCGAATAGTGATACCACTCTTATTAATTATCATAAGGTCGTTGTCGTCGGTCACACACTTAATAGCAATCAACGGACCAACCTTTTCTGTAACGTTAAGCGTCTTTACACCCTTACCACCACGATTTGTGATGCGGTAGTCTTCAACGGTACTGCGCTTACCATAACCTTGTTCGCTAACAACGAGGATCGACTGCTTTACAGGGTCGTCAACGCAAACCATACCTACGATTTCATCTTCGGCAGAATTGATTTCCATTGCCTTCACACCTGTAGCTCCACGGCCCATTGTGCGAACAGTTGACTCGTTAAAGCGAATTGCACGACCACCACGGTTAGCCACAATAATTTCGTTTTCACCATTCGTCAAGCAAACACTCACAACTGCATCACCCTCGCGAAGATTCAAAGCAATGATACCCTTAGCACGAACATTCTTGTAATCATCAAGCAGTGTCTTCTTTATAACACCTTGCTTCGTACAGAACACGATGTTGTGCGACTCACGATATTCCTGACTATCGAATTCTGCTACATTCAAGCAAGCATTTACGCTGTCGCCTGGCTCAATGTTAAGCATGTTCTGAATTGCACGCCCCTTAGAAGTCTTGTTACCTTCGGGAAGTTCATATACCTTCAACTTATAGCAACGGCCCTTTGATGTAAAGAACAACATCGTATTGTGCATTGTTGCAGGATAGATATATTCAATGAAGTCAGCCTCACGTGTTGCGCCACCACGGCTACCTACTCCACCGCGTGCTTGTGCTCTAAACTCTGCGAGCGGTGTACGCTTCACATAGCCCAAATGGCTGATAGTAATTACAACTTCATCGTTAGCATAGAAGTCTTCAGGATTCCATTCTCCTGCTGAAGGCACAATTTCTGTCAAACGCTCATCGCTATATTTTTCCTTCACTTCGATGAGCTCATCCTTTACAACCTTCTTGCAAAGTTCGTGGTCAGTCAAGATTTGCTGATAGTAAGCAATCTTGCGCTGAAGTTCTTCAAACTCTTCATGGAGTTTATCCTGCATAAGGTTTGTGAGCTGGCGCAAGCGCATTTCAACGATTGCCTTTGCTTGAATATCGTCCAAGTTAAAACGTTGCATCAAGCCTTCAACTGCAGCCTCGGGAGTCTTTGAGGCACGAATAATTCGCACCACTTCGTCAATATTATCGCTGGCAATGATAAGCCCTTCAAGGATGTGAGCACGTTCCTGTGCCTTACGGAGGTCGTATTCCGTGCGACGAAGCACAACATCAAAGCGATGCTTCACAAACTCCGACAAACAATCCTTCAACGTAAGCAATTTAGGACGCTGCTTACCAGTAGGACCAACAAGTGCAATGCAGTTTACTGAGAAGCTTGTCTGCAACTGCGACATCTTATACAACTTATTGAGCACCACGCCCGCATTAGCATCACGCTTCACATCAATAACAATACGCAAGCCTTCACGGTCCGACTCATCGTTGATGTTAGAGATGCCATCGAGCTTACGTTCGTTCACCATCTCGGCAATGCTCTTAATCAACTCAGCCTTGTTTACACCATAAGGAATTTCTGTCACAACAATTTTGTCATTCTGGTCGTCGCTTTCGATATTAGCCTTTGCACGCATCACGATACGTCCACGACCTGTCTCATAAGCCGACTTCACTCCCTGCAGCCCCATTATGTAACCTCCTGTGGGGAAGTCTGGTGCAGGGATATATTCCATCAAACCATCTGTATCAATATCGGGATTATCAATCAGCGCCACGCAACCATCAATCACTTCGCCAAGATTGTGAGTGGGAACATTCGTAGCCATACCCACCGCAATACCCGTTGCGCCATTCACCAAGAAGTTGGGAATACGAGTAGGCATCACCGAAGGTTCCTTGCGCGTATTATCGAAGTTGGGCACCATATCCACGGTTTCCTTATCGATATCCTGCATCATCATTTCGCCAAGAAGCGAAAGACGCGCTTCAGTATAACGCATCGCAGCAGCAGCATCACCATCCATCGAACCAAAGTTACCCTGACCTTCTACAAGCGTATAACGCATATTCCAATCCTGAGCCAGGCGCACCAAAGCACCATAAACAGACGAGTCACCGTGGGGGTGATACTTACCGAGCACGTCACCCACAACGCGCGCCGACTTACGAGTTGGCTTATCATGCGTAATACCCAGTTCATTCATATCAAACAAGATACGACGATGAACAGGCTTAAAACCATCGCGTACATCAGGCAACGCACGCGCAACAATGACCGACATAGAGTAGTCGATATACGACTGCTTCATCTCGGATTCAATGTAAACTTTCTTTATTCTATCTTCTGTCATAATCTATATCAAACCTCCAACGGAAGTTCTTCTTGTAATTTTCATCTCTAAGATTCCAACTGCAAAATTACGAAATCTTTTCCGAACGAACAGATTTACCCACATAAAAATGGCAAGAAACGCTCTATTTAGCCATTTTTAGGCGATTTAAGCGATTTTCACCCCAAACAGAGAACGATATCGGATTCTCTTTTTGGAAGCAAAAATCGCTTAAACTCGACAAATATCATAGCACTTCCAACAAATTTTCAATTCTGAAAATGATTAAATCTACTGCTACATCTTCATATATATCATCAGTCCACCCCTCCCCTTTCAACCAAACGGTTCTACAACCAATTTGCATAGCAGGTTGCATATCCTTTTCGTAAGAATCACCTATGACTAATACATTCTCAGCTTTCACTCCTAACCTTTCTACCCCCATTTGGTAAATAGTAGGATCCGGCTTTCGAACTCCCACAACAGCGCTCTCAACAACAGCCTGAAAATAACTATCCAATCCAAAATCTTTCAACACTGCCTCTACATTTCCATAAAAATTGCTTACCAAAGCCATTGGATAGTGTTTCCTTAATTGCTGAAGAACTCCTCGACTTTTCTCCACATGACGCTGCGCATAATTATAGGAATAGTCAACAATCAAAAACAATGCATCATCTTCATCTTCAACACCTGGTTGCCAATACGAATGCTGCTTTAAGTATGCAAACTGCTGCATCACTTTCTTTTGCAACACATCATGAAAAGTATCCGTCGGCACCACGATAGGAGATTTTGCCAAAGCGCGCTCTCCATATACATAACATTCACGAAATTGCTCATAGCTTACAGGAACACTAGCATGTTGATACGCTTCCCACAACACAGGCGCCCAATGTCTGCCATCGGTGTCCAACGTCCCTCCATAATCAAAGAGCAGACCTTTTACTCCTTCAAACATACCATTCTAAAACATCATAAGTTCATCGCCAATCGTAGTCGCAGGCCCATGTCCTGGATACACTTTCGTCTTTTCGGGCAAGCAAAATAGGCGCTGCTTAATGCTCTCAACCAACGTAGCATAATCACCTCCAAAAAGGTCTGTGCGCCCTATCGAACGATAGAACAAAGTATCACCACTCAACAACACATTCTCCTCCGCGCAATAATAGCACACCCCACCCTGCGTATGACCTGGTGTAGGTATCACTTCCAGCGTATGCTTGCCAAACTCCACCTTTTCACCGCTTATCAAAAGCTTGCCCACAGGCGGAACTTTCAATTCAAAAGCATCGCCAACAAAACTACGCATTTGAGCAGAAGCTTGTTCATATGTAGCAAGTTCGGCCTCGTGCATCGTAGGCTTCACTCCGTATTCCTGAAATATAAAGTCGGCACCAAATATATGATCAAAATGACTATGCGTCAACAAGTGATACTTCACGGTCAAACCATGTTCCTTAATATAACGAGCTATTGCCGCCTTCTCTTCGGGATAAAATGCGCCACAATCCACGACGACAGCTTCCTTGCTATCATCATGGAGAATATAGGTAGATTCCTCTATCGGATTTACCACAAATCGCTGCATCACTAACATTGTACGTAAACTACTTTTTTCGTATCGAAAAACTCATCGTTAAAACTATCGCGCAAGTCCCACATCATTGCAGTCTTCTTAAAAGGTGCCAATTCATTCACTAAATCGCCACCCTTCAGCACAATAACCCCATTAGGCAAAGCATTCTGGCTTGTGCGACCTACATTTTTACGCACCAGTTTCAACAATTCACTCATATCCATCACCGCACGGCTCACCACGAAGTCAAACTTGCCTTTCTCCTCAATCACATTACGGTGCAAACAAGTCACATTCTTCAGCCCTATCGCTTCAGCAACAGCCTGAGCGACTTTTACCTTCTTACCGATACTATCTATTAAATGGAACTGGCATTCAGGAAACATTATAGCCAAGGGAATTCCAGGAAATCCACCGCCCGTACCAATATCCATAATTGTAGTTCCTGGACGGAAATTTATCACTTTTGCGATTCCCAACGAATGCAATATGTGGTGAAGATATAGATTATCAATATCCTTACGCGAAATCACATTAATCTTAGCATTCCAATCACGATAGAGCGCATCCAATTGTTCAAACTGCGCGCGCTGAGTTTCCGTCAACTGAGGAAAATTATCAAAAATTACTTGTACTGACATCTCTTTCAAATATTTTGGGTGCTAAGTTACTAAAAAGTCTGTGAACTCACAAAGCTTTCAACCTAAGTAATAATGAAAAGCACGATTGCAACCATACACGAACAACTTTTTATCAGCATGAGAAACTTCCCCCACTTACAAAATAGCCAATAGCATTTTCCTGACATTTCACAAGCAAAACCATACATATTAACTCCTCGAGCAAACAAAACTGGGGCTGTTTTGTCCAATTTAAACAACTCAACAAAATTTTTCTTGCCCATCATTTCGCTAAAATAAATAGATATTGTAACTTTGTCGCAACGATTATCAAAACTCTTTTAAATTTAAAAGTTATAAAACAATTATGGTAAGTTACAAAGACCTCGGCTTGGTGAACACTAAGGATATGTTCGCTCGCGCCATCGACGGTGGTTACGCAATCCCCGCGTTCAACTTCAACAACATGGAACAGATGCAGGCTATCATCAAGGCTGCTGTTGAAACAAAGTCTCCCGTTATCCTTCAGGTTTCTAAGGGTGCTCGTCAGTATGCTAACGCTACTTTGCTTCGCTACATGGCTCAGGGTGCTGTTGAATACGCTAAGGAACTCGGTTGCGAAAATCCTGAAATCGTTCTCCACCTCGACCACGGTGACACTTTCGAAACTTGTAAGAGCTGTATCGACTCAGGTTTCTCTTCAGTAATGATCGACGGTTCACACCTCCCCTACGAAGAAAACGTAGCGCTCACTAAGAAGGTTGTTGACTACGCTCACCAGTATGGTGTAACTGTAGAAGGCGAACTCGGTGTATTGGCAGGCGTAGAAGACGAAGTTTCTTCTGACCACCACACTTACACTGACCCCGAAGAAGTAATCGACTTCGCTACTCCCACAGGTTGTGACTCTTTGGCTATCTCTATCGGTACTTCTCACGGTGCTTACAAGTTCACTCCCGAGCAGTGTACTCTTGATCCTGCTACAGGTCGTATGGTTCCTCCTCCTTTGGCATTCGATGTATTGGATGGTGTAATGGAGAAGTTGCCCGGATTCCCCATCGTTCTCCACGGTTCTTCTTCAGTTCCACAGGACGAGGTTGCTACCATCAACAAGTTCGGTGGTGCTTTGAAGGCTGCTATCGGTATTCCAGAAGAATGGTTGCGTGAATCAGCTAAGTCGGCTG
>JAZLDQ010000078.1:0-54175 GCA_045614785.1 Alloprevotella sp. | reverse complement strand
ATCAAACCGAACGACTTGAGGTCCTGCGGACGAACGTATTGCATGAGGTTGGTGGGGTCGAGCTTGCGCACGTTTTGCACGGAGTCGAAGCCCACGGTGTGCGTATTGAGGCGCTGAGCAATCTTCTTCTCGATGCCGTCGAAGGCACCACCACAGATGAAGAGGATGTTGCGCGTATCGACCTTCACATAGTCCTGGTCGGGGTGCTTGCGTCCGCCCTTGGGGGGCACGTTGACGATGCTACCTTCGAGGAGCTTGAGCATGGCCTGCTGCACGCCTTCGCCGCTCACGTCGCGCGTGATGCTGGGGTTGTCGCTCTTGCGGGCAATCTTGTCGATTTCGTCGATGAAGATGATGCCACGTTCTGCCGCTGCCACGTCGTAGTTAGCCACTTGGAGCAGACGCGAGAGGATGCTTTCCACGTCCTCGCCCACATAGCCCGCTTCGGTGAAGACGGTGGCATCGACAATGGTGAAGGGCACGTCGAGCAGCTTAGCAATGGTGCGTGCGATGAGCGTCTTTCCTGTGCCGGTGGGGCCCACCATGATGATGTTTGACTTTTCAATCTCTACGCCGTCTTCGTCCACCTGCTGCGAGATGCGCTTATAGTGATTGTAAACGGCTACGGCAAGGTGGCGCTTGGCATCGTCCTGACCGATGACATATTGGTCGAGGTGAGCCTTAATATCGTGAGGCTTAGGCACTTTCGCCATGTCGCAAGGAGCAGCCTTTTGAGTGGCAGGCTTACGACCACCTCGCGTGATAGAAGCCACAATCTCGCCAGCTCGCTCTACGCAATCGCTACAGATGCGACCTTCGATGCCGTCGAGCAAAAGGGCTACTTCGTCCTCGCCACGACCACAAAAGCTACAATGGTTTGTCTTCTTCTTTGCCATAAAAATTACTTCTTAAGCAAGACGCGGTCGATCATGCCATAGTCCTTAGCCTCCTGAGCTGTCATCCAGTAGTCGCGGTCGGAGTCGGCCCACACCTTGTCGAAGTCGGTGTGTGAGTGGTTGGCGATGATAGTGTAGAGTTCGTTTTTGAGCTTCATGATTTCGCGAGCAGTGATTTCGATGTCGCTTGCTTGTCCGCTTGCACCGCCGAGGGGCTGGTGGATCATGACGCGTGAGTGAGTGAGCGCAGAGCGCTTGCCCTCCTGTCCGCTCACGAGGAGCACTGCTGCCATCGAAGCTGCCATGCCGGTGCAGATAGTAGCTACGTCGGAAGAGATGAACTGCATCGTGTCGTAGATGCCGAGGCCTGCATATACCGAACCGCCAGGCGAGTTGATGTAGATGGAGATGTCCTTACCGGGGTCGCACGAGTCGAGGTAGAGGAGCTGTGCCTGGAGCGTGTTGGCAGTGTAGTCGTCGATAGCTGTGCCGAGGAAGATGATGCGGTCCATCATGAGGCGTGAGAAGACGTCCATCTGCGTCACGTTGAGCTGGCGCTCTTCGAGGATGTAGGGGTTGAGATATTGGTTTTGCGTCTTTACGACATCGTCGAGCACCATAGAGTTGATGCCCACGTGTTTCGTAGCAAATTTATGAAAGTCCGTGAAGTTCATAAGGTTAAAAGTTTTCTTTTTATTTCATCATTAAACAAGAAGAAAAATAGGAATTAGAAGCCAGGATGATTCCTAATCTCTAATTCCTAATTTATATCAGTAGCTTACTTATTTTCGAAGAGCTTACCGAAATCTTCTACTGAGATTGACTTGCGGTTGAGGTTCACCACGTTCTTCAACGCTGCTACGAGCTTAACGTCGATGCTACGTTCGATAAGAGAGTGAGCCTGCTGCTTGTTCTTCAACATCTCGTCAGCATAGTTTTCGAGGTATTCAACGGGCACGTTTGTCATGCCATACTGAGCGAACTGCATGCGTGCTGCTTCAACGGCAGCTGCCTTGATGTCAGCGTTTTCTACCTTGATATTGTGAGCCTTAGCGAGCTTTTCCTTCAAGAGGTGCCACTTGAGTTCGGCGATTGACTGGTTGAAGTTTTCTTCTACGTAAGCTTCGCCCTTGTCCTTGTTGTTGTTCAACATCACCTTCTTGAGGATTTCGTTGGGGAATTCTACTTCGCCCACCTTGCCTTCAACGTATGTGCGAACGTCCAAGAGGAACTTATAGTCAGAGTCGAGTTCGTACTGCTTGCGGATGTCTTCAGCCACCTTTGTGCGGAATTCTTCTTCGCCATTCACTGTGCCTTCGCCAAAGATTTGGTCGAAGAGTTCCTGGTTGATTTCAGCAGGCATGAAGCGGCTGATTTCGCTAATCTGGAAGCTGAACTGGCCGCTGTACTGAGCCACTTCTTCCTTCTTCACCTTGAGCAATGAAGACACTTCTGTTTCGTTGCCATCGTAAGCCTCCATGGGGTTGATAACGAGCAAGTCGCCCACCTTAGCACCAGCGAAGAGCGCCTTCTGAGCATCGTTCTTGAAGTAAGTAGGCATCAAGCTTGCGGGCTCAACAACGAGTGCGCCTTCGAAGGGCTGACCGTTTTCGTCCAACTGAGCGAGCACACCGCGTACGATGTCGCGATCTTCGTATGACTCTACGTTAGCGGGATGACCAGCCTGCTGAGCCATGCGCTTTACCTGAGCATCGATAACTTCGTTAGTTACTTCGATGTCGTAGTAGTCAACGCTATCAGATGTAGAGAGGTCAGCATTCATTTCGGGAGCCAAGCCGAGGTCGAAGTGGAGTACGAATGTTTCGTCCTTTTCGATATCTACCTGATCGTCGTGAGCGATGGGTTCGCCGAGCACGTCGAGGTTGTTTTCATTGATGTAAGCATAGAGCTTTTCGCTGATGAGCTTCTGAACTTCTTCAGCCTTGATCTGAGTGCCATACATCTTCTTTACCATACCAGCAGGTACGTGGCCAGGACGGAAACCAGGCATCTGAATCTTGCTCTGAGCGTTCTTCAAACCCTTCTTTACCTGTGCTTCGTAGTCAGCCTTCTCAATATTAAGAGTGATAACACCTGTTACGTTACCAGTCTTTTCGAATGTAATATTCATTGGAAAAATGTTATATTTGATTAATATTTTCAGTAAATGCGGTCGCAAAATTAACATTAAAAATTGAGATAACGACTTTTTAGTTGATTAAAATTAGTTTAGACATCCGTATTTTAGTAAATTTGCTCCCAAAAGAGCGATGAACGATTAGCGTTTAGCGTAAGAATTAGTAAACGAGTTGACGAGTTAACAAGTTAACAAGTTGACGAGAACCATCCGGATGGAAGCTGTACTCTGTACTCTGTCATCTGTACTCTGTCATCTGTACTCTGTACTCTAAAAATAAACACTATGCTCACATTCCCCATTTGCAAAATCAACATCGGGCTCCACGTGACGGAAAAGCGCCCTGATGGGTATCATAACCTGGAAACCATCTTCTACCCCATCCCCCTGCACGACAACCTTGAGGTAAACCTACTCACGAACGACGATGCCCCCTATCGCCTGCACCTCGCAGGACATAAGATTGAGGGCAATGCGGAGGACAACCTTGTCATCAAAGTGCTCCGTTCGCTCAAGGCCGACTTCGACATTCCGCCTATCGACATCCACCTCTACAAGCGCGTGCCGATGGGTGCTGGCTTGGGAGGCGGAAGTAGCGATGCCGCCATGTTTATGAAGACGCTCAACGAAATGTTCGACCTCGGAATGAGCCACGACGAGATGGAGCGCCGCATAGCAACGTTTGGAGCCGACTGCGCCTTCTTCATAAAGGAGCAACCCTGCTATGCCACGGGCATAGGTAACATCCTCGAACCCCTCGACTTCACGCTCAAGGGCCGACAGATAGTGCTCATGAAGCCCGACGACTTCGTTTCGACCAAGGAGGCCTATGCAGGCATCAAGCCGACGCCCTCGGCCATCGACCTTCGCGAAGCCATACGCCGCCCTATCGAGGAATGGAAGACGCTTATCGTCAACGACTTCGAAAAGAGCGTTTTCCCCGCTCACCCACGCATCCAGGCTATTAAGGAGACGCTCTACGACATGGGAGCACTCTATGCCGCGATGAGCGGAAGCGGCAGCACGGTGTTTGCCATCTTCGAGCACAAGGTGGAAAGCCTTGAGAGCGTGTTTGGCGATTGCTTCACCTTCCAGGAACGAATACGATAAATACTCAATATGATATACTACTTCTCAGGGACGGGCAATAGCCGACACATCGCAAAGCACATCGCCGAGCTCACGTCCGACACGACAAAAAGCATTTGCGACACACCGTTTGTGCCCACAGACGACGAGTGCATAGGCCTCGTATTCCCCGTGCACGCATGGCATGCGCCCACCATCTTTCAGGACTTCATTCTGAAATACCTACACAAGCTCGTGCTCCATCCCTCGCCCTACATCTACATGATTGCCACCTGTGGCGATGATATCGGGCGCACCGAGGAGCTCGTTGTCAAGCAACTCTCAATCATTGGGCACAAGCTGTCGGCGGCCTTTTCGCTCATCATGCCCGACTCGTACATTGGCCTGCCGGGCTTTGACGTCAATGCCGACGAAGTGGAGCGCCGCAAGGTAGAGCAAGCGCGCGCATTGCTACCCGCCATAGCTCAAGACATCAACGAGCGCCGACCAGCACGCCGCACGAAGCCAGGCCCCTTCCCGTGGGTAAAGAGCCACGTGCTACGCCCTGCCTTCTACAGGTATTTTGCCGGAAGCCGACTCTTTAGCACCACCGACGCTTGCATAGGCTGCAAGAAGTGCGCGCGCATCTGCCCCACGCACAACATCAGCTTCGAGAAGAATCGCCCCCAATGGGGGAAGAATTGCGCCAATTGCCTGGCTTGCTACCATGTGTGTCCAGAACATTGCATCGTCTTCGGAAAGTTTAGCCGTGGCAAGGGGCAATATCGCCTTTTGCTCCATGAATCATGAAAGCAACATTAATGCCGCAGAGAGTAAGTATTTTTTTAACAAAGCATAACGTTTTTTCGAAAACTTTGCGCTACCTTTGCGTTTAGTTTTAAGACAACTTTGTAATATGAAGAAATTTCTAATCGTAGCCGCACTTGCATGTATCATGCAATCGGCCGACGCTCAAACGTCAAAACCTCAAGCGTCTATCGTGGTTGACAAGAAAGAAGTAGCAAACATCACGGTGGGTGGTTTCATTACAGGAAAATATAGCATCACGGACAAAGCCAACGTGACGGACAATGGCGGCTTCGACATGCGCTACTTCCGCCTCTATGGTTCGGGATATGTATATAAGGACTTCTTCTACCGTTTCCAAGGTGAGGCTTCGGGAGCACCAGGTGTTGATAAAGGTGCTCGCTTGCTCGATGCCTTCGTTGAATGGCAGAAGTACGATGCTTTCCGCGTAAAGGTGGGACAATTCAAGCGTAGCTTTGGCTTCGAAAACCCCATGTCGCCCCTCGCCATCGGACACGGCTCTTACTCACAAGCTACACTCAAGTTCCTCATGAACGACCGATGCGGAGAGCATAGCAGCGGCGGACGCGACCTCGGAGCACAAATCCAGGGGGACCTCCTCAAGGTGGGTGGCGAAAAGGGACACTATCTCCTTCATTACCAGTTTGGCGTGTTCAACGGACAAGGCATCAACCACAAGGATAAGGACAAGGACAAGGACTACATCGCAGGCCTTTGGTTCCGCCCCATGAAGAAGCTCGAAGTGGGCGGCTTCCTTTGGAATGGTACGTACACCAACGAATCTAAAGTCAACGACCAAATCGACCGCAAGCGCATGGGCTTTGGTGTGAAGTATGAAGACAAGTGGACCGTACGCGCAGAATACATGTATAGTTACGGAGGCGCCATCAACAATGCCAGCGCACCCAAGCACAGCGAAGGCTGGTATGCCACTGTCGGTGCACCCGTGGCTAAGAACCTTAAGATTTATGGCAAGTGGGACTGCTACCGCAACAACACACGCACATGGGATAGCCTCAAGACGGATTGGTGCGTTTCGGCCAACTACAACCTCGGCAAGAACCTTATGATGCAGCTCAACTACATCTACACCGTAGATCGCAATCCTAGTCCTGCCGACAATCACTACAACACGCTAGACCTCCAAATCTCAGCACGCTTCTAATTTTTTAGGAAGCAAGACAATTATTATAATGCATGCCGATAGAACAATCTTAAAACAGTTCTGTCGGCATGTTTTTTTTTTGAATCCTGAATGCTTGGAATGGTCGGATTGCTCTGAATGCTTTGAATGCTCGGAATAGCCCTAAAACAAAAAAAACGAGCATCCTACCATCACTTTGGCAAGATGCTCATTCTATTATATATACACTTAGTAGTTTAATAGCTTACTAAAGCAAGTGAGTAAGGACGTTACTTCTTCTCAGCCTTCTTGCGGAGCACAAGTGCTGAGCGCGCAGGGATGTAGAGCTTAAGCCAACCCTTGCCCTGCTTCTGAAGGAGGGGGTCGTAGTTAGTGAAGTGCTCGATAGTGTCGTCAGAGAGGCCATTACCACCGTATGCGGGGTTGTCCGTGTTGAGCACTACGTTGTAAGAACCTTCGGGCACCATGAAGCCGTAGCCCTCGTAAGAGCGGTCGGGCGAGAAGTTGAACACGAAGAGCAGATCGCCACGTGAGTAAGCAAGGATTTGGTCGCCATCGTTGTGCCAAATTTCCTGCACCTGGTGCTTGAGGAGCGACTTGCCACTCTTGAGGAGCGCAATCATATCGCGGTCGAAGTCGCCAAGGTAGTGGTAGCAGAGTTCCTCGTTGTCCACCAAGTTCCACTGACGACGTGCGTACTTATGGCTCCATCCGTTGCCCTCGCGGGGGAAGTCAATCCACTCGGGATGTCCGAACTCATTACCCATAAAGTTGAGGTAACCACCATTGATGGTAGAGGCCGTCACGAGGCGAATCATCTTGTGGAGCGCAATGCCGCGATGAGCCATGAAGTTTTCGTCGCCCTTCTTGAAGTGCCAGTACATGTCGGCATCTACAAGGCGGAAGATGAGCGTCTTATCACCTACAAGCGCCTGGTCGTGGCTTTCAGCGTAAGAGATACACTTTTCGTCGGCACGGCGGTTGGTGAGTTCCCAGAAGATGCCTGAGGGATGCCAATCTTCGTCCTTCTTTTCCTTAATAATCTTAATCCAATAGTCGGGCACGTTCATCGCCATGCGATAGTCGAAACCATAACCGCCGTCCTTCACGGGAGCAGCAAGGCCAGGCATACCACTCACTTCTTCAGCAATCGTGATGGCGTTGGGGTTGACTTCGTGGATGAGCATGTTGGCAAGTGTGAGGTAACAGATGGCGTTGCCGTCCTGATTGCCATTGAAGTAATCGCCATATCCGCAGAAGGCTTCGCCAAGACCGTGGCTATAATAGAGCATTGAGGTTACACCGTCGAAGCGGAAGCCGTCGAAGTGGAACTCTTCAAGCCAGTATTTACAGTTAGAGAGGAGGAAGTGGATGACTTCGTTCTTACCATAGTCGAAGCAGAGGCTATCCCATGCTGGATGCTCGCGGCGGTCGCCAGGATAGAAGAATTGGTTGGGGTCGCCAGCAAAGTTGCCAAGGCCTTCGACTTCGTTCTTCACCGCATGACTCTGCACGAGGTCCATGATTACGGCAATACCGTTTTGGTGAGCTTCGTCAATGAGCTGCTTGAGCTGTTCGGGCGTACCGAAACGGCTACTTGCGGCGAAGAATGAACTTACGTGGTAACCGAAGCTTCCGTAATAAGGATGCTCCTGAATGGCCATAATCTGAAGGCAGTTGTAACCCTCCTTAATGATGCGAGGAAGCACATTGAGGCGGAACTCTTCGTAAGTACCTACGCGCTCAGCATCTTGACCCATACCGATGTGGCATTCGTAGATAAGGAGCGGATCGCGTTGGGGCTTAAACTTAGTCTTCTTCCACTGGTATTCTTCCTTAGGAGCCCACACCTGAGCAGAGAAAATCTTCGTTTCTTCATCCTGCACTACACGGCGCACCCATGCGGGAATACGTTCGCCCGAGCCACCTTCCCAATATACCTTGAGCTTGTAGAGGTCGCCGTGCTTCATAGCCTTAGCGGGGAGTTTGAGTTCCCAATTTCCCGACTTAGGAAGGCGCTTCATTGCATAAGCTTCGTCCTCCTGCCAATTATTAAACTCACCAATGAGATAAATCTTAGTGGCATTAGGCGCCCATTCGCGAAGCACCCATTGACGGGGTGTGCGGTGAAGCCCAAAATAAAGGTGACCACCAGCGAAGTCAGAAAGGCTACCCTTGCCTCCGGTGAGTTCATTAAGCTTGTACATCACGTGGTCGTAACGACCCTGAATGGCTTCGTTAAAAGGTTCGAGCCAAGAGTCGTTCTTGACGAGTTTGAGCAACTGCTGCTTCTTTGCCGCAGGTTTCTTTTTACATACCATGATAGTTAGATTTTAAATAGCTTTTAATGGCTTAGCGCCATCGCATGCTATATATTTTACTTTATAGTTTTTCTTCGTTAAATGAGAGCGATTTCTCTTAGTCCTCTCAAGGGCATATAAGTTCTCTCAGGTCTTATAAATTTAGGGGAGCAAATTAAATTCGAGCTGGTTTCCTCACTCCTCCTTCGATTCCACTCGCTTGCCATTCTGATAATGTCCAGACGCAATCATTTTCCCATGCTTATCATATTCTTCAAACTCACCATGACGCTCACCATTTTCGTAAACACATTTCGTAGTGATGCCCTCAGGAGAGGTTTCGGTAGCAGGTCCGTGCTTGCGCCCATCTTCATAATAACCTACGAAACGAGCACCGTCGGGATACTTAATTATCACCTTTCCGTACATCTGATTCTCAAGCCACTCTCCTACATACTCCTCACCATTATTTCGAGTGTAAATACCCTTACCTGAGCGCTCATTGTGTTTCCAAAGCCCTTTGTAAACGGCCACTCCATCCCAGGTATATTCGCCATAACCATGTTGCTCTCCGTTGAGATAGATGCCTACGTACTTGTTGCCAGAAGCAAAGAGTGTCTCGCCCTTCCCGGTGCGCTCGCCCTTGACGTAATCGCCCGTATAGACATCACCACTCGAAAAGCTCATCTTGCCACGCCCATGCTTAAGGTCGTGTTGCCAATAGCCAACGTAAACACTACTATCGGCAAAGACGTAAGTACCCTTGCCATGGCGCTTATTGTCCTTCCAAGAGCCGTCGTACGAGGAGCCATCGCCCCAATCAAAAAGACCTTGTCCGTTCTTCTTATCGTGCTTCCATTCGCCTTTGTAGAAGACTCCATTGGCAAAGGTATAAACACCGTAGCCTGAACGTTCATTTTCTATCCATTGACCTTCATAGACATCGCCATTGTAATAGTACATAGTGCCCTGGCCTTCCTTCTGGTTTCTGAACCAAAGACCTACGTACTTATTATTGTCAAGATAGTAATATGTACCTTTTCCGTTTTGCTCATCAAGCGTCCACTGACCTTCATATTTTTCGCCAGAAGCGAGGATTAAAACGCCATAACCATGGCGCTTTCCCTTCTCATACGCCCCTTCGTAAACATCACCATTAGGGAATTGAGTGACCCCTTTTCCATGCGGCTTGTTGTTTAACAACTCTCCGGTGTAAACAGCTTTGCTCTTTTTAAATTTGTAAGTGCCAACCGTTAATTTTTGCGCAAAAAGTCCGAACGTAGCTGATAAGCAAAGTATTAAAAATAGACTTCGTAACATTTTGACTACAAGTTCTTAATATACTCTTTTGCTTTTTCTAAATCTTCGGGAGTATCAATGCCAATCGTTTCTTGGGTGGTTATAGCTGTCTTAATAACATAACCCGCCTGGAGCCAACGCAATTGCTCAAGCGACTCTACGGCTTCAAGCTCACCATAGGGGATTGTCGTAATTTCCTTCAATACGTTAGTGCGATAAGCGTAAAGTCCGATGTGCTTATAGAAAGTATGCTTAGTGAGCCATTCATCCTTTTCAACACCCCTTAGATAAGGGATCACAGAACGCGAAAAGTACATAGCGTTCATACTGTTGCTGACTACGACTTTGGGGCTATTGGGATTTTCCAAAGCCTCAATGCCGTCGGTAGGAAGAAATGGCTTAATGAGAGTTGCAATCTGAGCTCCAGAATCAGCAAAACAAGACTTTATAGACTCTAATTGCGAGAAAGCAATAAAGGGTTCATCGCCTTGTATGTTTACCACAACATCAAATTGCTTTCCTTCAGCCTCCAATTGTTGCAACGCCTCGCAACAACGATCCGTGCCACTCTTATGGTGCGTGCCCGTCATTAAGCATTTACCTCCGAAACTAAGAACAACGTCGAGAATGCGTGTGTCGTCGGTCACAACATAGGCTTCGTCGAATGCTTCACTCACTCTTTCGTAAACGTGTTGTATAATAGGCTTGTCAGCAAGGAGGGCCAAAGGTTTTGCCGGAAAACGCGTAGAGGCATATCTTGCTGGAATTAACGCTAAAAACTTCATTATTAAGTAGTTCTTTTAATTATTTCAATAAAAAAATTAACAACAAATCACCATCTATCGTTGATATCAATCGAAGAAGGATTCGATATCATCTTCGTGTTGAGATTGTGGTTGTTCGTTCATATCATGCTGAGGTAGAGAGGGGGCTGTTGGCTGAGTGGCTTCATACGAATCCAATTCTTCATGCTTAACGAACAAAAGTGTGGAGTCCACATCAAACTTTTCATCCTGACGATAGCCAATCAACGTGTCGGCATACACTTGCTTCATGTATTCCGCCCATACGGGGAGTGCGGTTGCTGCACCCTGCCCCATAGCGGTTGTCGTGAAGTGGATGTCACGTTCTTCACCACCGACCCAACAAGCCGTAACTAATCGTGGCACAACACCCACGAACCAACCATCAGAGTTGCTATTCGTAGTACCGGTCTTACCAGCAATCGCTGCGTCAAACTTGTAACGATAACGAAGTCGTACGCCTGTACCTTCATTCACCACAGCTTGCAACATGTCGAGCATCTTATAGCAACTTTCTTCACTAATCACTTCGTTCATTCTTGGTGAAAAATCTGCAACTACATTGCCATTAATATCCTCGATGTGTGAAACTAAGACAGGAGCACAGCGTATGCCCTTGTTTGCAAATGTTGTGTAAGCACTTGCCATTTCAGCCACCGTAATGTCGCAACTACCTAAACACAAAGCTAGGGTTGGATAAATGTCGGCATTTGCAACGCCATATTCTTTTAGATACTTTGCCAAACGAACACCATCGGGGTCGCTCTGGTACATCAACTCAGCCGTAATCCAATTATTACTTTGACTTAAGCCCCACTTTAGCGTTACGTCTTCGCCATATCGGCTTTCTCCAGCATTACGAGGTGTCCAAGTGTTTTCACCTACTTGATAAGTGCGCTGAATATTACGAATGAGGTCGGTGGGTTGCATACCATCCTCCATGGCCATTGCATAGACAAAGGGCTTCATAGTTGAGCCAACCTGTCGGCGTCCCATTGAAGCCATGTCGTATTGGAAGTAGGTGTAGTTCAAACCTCCTACGTAAGCCTTAACATACCCCGTTGAGGGTTCAATAGAAACTAATCCTGAACGCAAGAACTTCTTGTAGTAGCGGATAGAGTCCATTGGGGTCAAAATCGTATCTTTTTCGCCAACATAAGTAAAGACGGACATTTCGACGGGAGTGTCGAAGGCTTTCTTTATCTCATCATCTGAGGCACCAGCTGCCTTCATCTTCAGATAACGTTCGCTTTGCTTCATCGTACGCTCCAAGATTTCTTGCACCTGTGCTTTTGTCAAATTGTTAGAATAAGGGAAGTTCGATGACTTTCGGCCTCGCTCAAATTCCTTTTGCAAATACAAGCCGACGTGTCGCCACATAGCATCTTCAGCATAGGCTTGCATGCGCGAATCGATGGTTGTATAAACCTTCAAACCGTCGGTATAAATGTCATAATTCGAGCCATCCTTCTTTTCGTTCTTGTTACACCAACCATAGAGTGGATTAGTGGCCCATGCTAAAGAATCTTCGTAATATTGTTGTCTTTGCCAAGCTTTATACTTCTTCTTATTGGGCTCTTTGGCAGTTAAAAACGTACGAAGATGTTCTCTTAGATAAGTGGCAATACCCTGCTTATGGTCAGCTCGCTTAAAGTTTAACTTAAGGGGCAATTGCTGCAAGCTATCTTTTTCGGCCTCAGTTATATATCCAGACTTTTCCATTTGAGCGAGTACAACATTACGGCGCAATCTTGTACGTTCGTTTCGGCGCACTGGATTATAGAACGAAGGGTTTTTACACATCCCTACCAATGTTGCACCTTCTTCGATTGTAAGCTCAGAGGGTAACTTGCCAAAATAAACTTGCGAAGCGGTACGAATACCTACTGCATTATAGAGGAAATCAAAATAATTCAAATAAAGCATTAAAATTTCCTCCTTCGTATAACTACGTTCGAGCTCAACGGCTATCACCCACTCTATTGGCTTTTGCAACAATCTCTCAAAAGTCGTTTCGGCCTTTGCTGAATAAAGCTGCTTCGCCAACTGTTGTGTGATTGTACTACCTCCTCCGGCATTTGATTGTTGAAAAATACCTCTCTTAACAATAGCTCGAAGCAGAGCCTTCACATCTATGCCTGAATGCTCATAAAAACGCTCATCTTCTGTTGCAATAAGTGCATTTATCAACGCTGGAGATATCTCTTCATAATCAGCAAATACTCTATTTTCATTGCGCGACCATGTTCCTAATAGCTTACCATCAGCTGAAACTATCTGCGTAGCATACCTACTAATCGGATTTTGCAGTTCATCTAAATCAGGTAGATAGCCAATCCATCCTTTAGTGATACCATAAAAGGCAAGAACAACCGTTCCTACCACACTAAAAAATATGAGCCAAATAGTAATAAAAAACTTCTTACGCATAGATTAATTATGTTTCAAACACAGCTACACCTTTACTTCGTAGCTTGCTTCCTACTTAGTTGTTTGCTAAGGATTTACAATTCTCGAAGAAATTTACGATTGTAAAGTCTTCAACGATATATCCATCTTTCTTCAATTGGTCGAAAACATGCGTTCCCATCACACGATCATACTCTGCTTCGAGTTTTCCTTCCTTATATAACTTGTAGAAGTATCTCCAATGGCGTCCTCCATGTCTTCCTTTATGCTGTTCCAACTGCTTTCCGCCATTAATCATTTTTTGCAAGAATTGCTCTTTATTTCTGACGTTGTAATGGTACACGCGAACTTCGCTTTCTTTTGCTAATTGAGGCAACATTTTCACCTTATGGTTACCCATAGAAATTTGTAAATAACCCGCCGTGCGATGTATTACCTTCTTATTCTGCTTCTCAAAAATAGAATACTGAGAAAGGTCGTACTTTTCATAATCAAGCACGGCTTTCACGGTGTGCATCCATTTCCAGAAAGGTTGGTTTTCAATAGGATATACACTACGCATTTCAACATTAAGCACGTTTGCTCGGGTATTGGAGATTTCGTTTTTCAAATTTCCTGATGGCGAAAACCACAACTCATCGGCATCAGCGTTAATAACCCAATCTGCACCGAAGATAGTTTTAGCTCTCCAAATCATTCGATCCACCCAAGCCTTCTGCTCATAATTCGTTGCTCGCTCATTGATAACATCTACAATCCAACCTAGCTCCTGGTACTTTTTAATAATCTCAGGAGTTTCATCTGTTGAATTATTATCTGTTACAATAAAGGCATCTACTCCCATCTGTTTATGAAAAATCAGATTCTTCTCTAACATTTGAGCCTCATTTTTCACCAACATTGTCATTATCAACTTCGGGTTAGGAGTAATGCAACTTGTTTTATGCAAATCTATTATAGCGCGAACTATTTTTTTGAGAAAATACATGCTATTTATAATTATGCGATAGGTAAAAATAAAATTACTTTGTATTAACCTTAATCCATGATTCTGGTAAGATATGCGGTGTATCGCTTGTTGTAAACCACACATTAGGTGCTATAACCACCTTCTCGGGATTGGAATTAAGCCAAGCTCCCCACCAACTAAAAGTGCTATTACAAATAATGTTGTGCTTACAATTGCTCATCAGCATCATGTCTTGCCAACTATCTTTGCCTGTATTCCAGTCTACAAACACAGCATTGGTGAGCTTTAGATTTTCCTTCACCCAATTTAGGTCATCTGAGAAAACATAAAAATGCGAATTCTCAACCCTCTTACATATCTCGGCTATTGCATTTTTGTAATACTCTAATTGGCAAACGCAACCCGTAGATGCCCAATGTTTAGGCTGCAAATAATCACCTCTACGGATATGAACCGACACTGCACTTGCATCCGCCTTCATCTGTTCAATCATAAGGAGCGATTGGCGGTTTGCTTCCTTCAAATTAAAAGTGAAAGCCTTACGTACTTCTTCTTCAATATCTTTGAAGTACTTCTCCGACTGATAGAAGCCTTTGTAATATACAAGTGGCCAAACGGGTCGCTTCGTATAATCAACGAACGGATTGCGAAGTTTTCGCTCAATAAATGTTTTGAATAATAAAAATTCTACAACTTTCTTTAGGACTTGAGGATAACATTTTTCAACCTTCGGCAAATCAAACACACGATGCATTTCATAGCCATGATGCACTTTATAATGCATCATATCTGAAAGGTCTATATATATGTCTGAAAATCGCTTCTTCATCTGAAGGTAGAAAGCATAGATAAACATCTGATTGCCTAATCCTCCAGTCATTTTAATTAATTGCATAGATGCTAATAAAGTATAAGGTATTATGAAAACTTAGATGATAATTACCCCATCTTTCCGAGCTTTTCAGCAAGTCCGTCGGTGTAAGCTTTCCATAATTTAGGAATGTCATTATAACTCCAGGCAGAAGAGAATGGAGATGTGAATAATGCGGTTAGAATATATCCTATGACACCATTAAAACCACGTAAATATTTCACCGCCCAATTTTTGCCATAATGATGACTTAAATAAGTAGAATTTCTCACTTGATAATATCTTTTCCACTTCTTTTTCCTCGAACGCTCAGCCCAACTATCGTTGCTAAAAAACTTATGCTTATCCATTAAAGCCGTTGGTACATAAAGAATTTTAAAACCATCTAAAATGGCACGCAAACAATAGTCAGTATCATCGCAAAATATGAAAAGGTCCTTGTTAGGCAAACCTATCTTTTCAACAACAGCTCGACGAATTAAAGGGCCTTCGAAGGCCGTACCAGCAACAAATGTTGGCTCGTTGACCATCTCATTTTTCAATCGTTGCTTATACATTGATGCAAACGGGTTCGAAAGATTATATGCTTGAAAATCATGACAGAAAATCTTACTTTCCATGATTCTTCGAGGTGCAAGAATGCCAATATTTTCATTCTCCGCATGACTCAAAAGTGTTTCCAAACACTCCTTTCGCGGAAAGACATCGTCATCCATACACCATATCCAATCTGCTCCTAAATTGTAAGCTTTATCAATACCTGTATGAAATCCTCCTGAACCTCCAACATTATCTTGATGCACAACGATTAAGTCCGCTTGACTATCCAGCCACTCCTTCGTACCATCTGTACTTCCATTGTTAACGACAATAATAGATGTAACTGGCTTGTTTTCTCTCAAACATTGTATTCCCTTCTTTAGGAGTTCACATCTATTAAACGTTACAACTACCGCAAATACCTTCATATTTGTAACTTCACTTTTTAGATAGGCTCATAGTACCCTATCCTTAGTATTTACCATCAATCTTTCCTGGTTGAGTGCTTCTAAAAGCAACCATTAGTCGATAACACTCTTCTACGTCAAATCCTCTATCTTTGGCATATTCCTCGGCTATCCATCTGTGCATTTGAGGTGTAGCAGGCAATCGTTCAAGATTCTTACACCCCTCTTCCATTGACAAAGGTCCAATCGCTAAGCGATTAAGGTCAACTAACTCTAATAGCACCTTGTCGCCCACCTTTTCGAAAAGAATATTACCACGTCCATAATCCTTATGGGCATAGCCATTGTTATGAAGCAAAGCAGATAGGCGGCCAATGGCTCTCAACACATCTTCCACATAATCAAACTTTTGCTCGAACAACTCTTGGTAAACATGCGTACACTTTGACTCTTTACACACATAATAACTCTTGTCGAACAAAAATCCGCGTCTCACATTCAAATATCCAATCGGCTGGGGCACGCCAACACCTATGGCTTGTAATAACAAAGAATGGTCGTACGACCTTTTCGCCTTTGAAGGACGAAATAAGCCATACACCCATTGGTTAATGAAATGTGGACGCTTGAAAGATTTCACCACATAATTCTCACCATTATATGTAAAAACTCGAAGAACATTGCGACCATTATGTATCAACTTCCCCTCTTCTTGCTTAAAACGAGTAGGCAAGGAAAGCATAAAATCGGACAAATGTTCGTAGTCCTTATGTAAAACTAACATCGTAGGACGAAGCAAACTCATGAGTTGTATATTTCTTCTAAAGTTCCAATTAAATCACAATATCACAAAAGCGCTTTGCTCAATTTAAGCGCTTCGGCTATCGTATCATCCATGTCGGCATAAATGTACTGAGCTAATCTGCCTCCGAAATAAACGTTTTTACATTGGCTTGCCAACGCTTTATATTGTTGACACAGCAAGGTATTGCGCTCGTCGTTAACAGGATAATAGGGTTCCTTTCCAGGTGCGTAATCGTCAGGATATTCATACGTCACAACGGTCTTGGCTTGCTTACCATACTCAAAGTGCTTGTGCTCTATCACTCGTGTATAGGGGATTTCTCTTTCCGTGTAATTGATTACGGCATTTCCCTGAAAATCTTCTTCGTCCAACAGCTTATGTTCGAAACGCAGACTTCTGTAATCTAATCGTCCTAAGCTATAGTTGAAATACTCATCAATACAACCCGTGAACAACACATTTTCAGCCATACCCTCCAACTCTTCACGATGCTCAAAAAAGTTTGTATTCAACCTTACCTCCACCCCTGCGAGAAGCGCATCAATCAGCGCATTATATCCCTCAACAGGTATTCCTTGATAAGCATCATTAAAGTAGTTATTATCATACACGAAGCGGAAAGGCAAACGCTTAATGATAAACGAAGGTAAATCCTTGGCGGAGCGTCCCCATTGCTTTTCGGTATAGCCTTTTATCAACTTCTCATAAACATCCTTACCACACAACTTCAACGCTTGTTCTTCAAGATTTTCGGGAGTCTCGATATGTGCAAACTCTGCACGTTGTTCCTCTAACTTTGCTTTTGCCTCTGCTGGAGTCTTCACGCCCCAAAGCTGATAGAACGTATGCATGTTGAAAGGCAAATTATACAAAGTGCCCTTATACGAAGCTAAAGGCGAATTTGTAAAACGATTCATCGTCACAAAGCGATTCACATAATCCCAAACCTCTTTGTTATCAGTATGAAATATGTGCGCACCATATTGATGCACCTTCACACCTTCTACCTCTTTGCAATAAACGTTTCCACCTACATGCTCACGCTTATCTATCACTAAGCACTTCTTGCCTGCGGCCTTTGCTTCATGAGCAAAAACAGCGCCGAAGAGCCCAGCGCCTACAATGAGGTAATCATATTTTTTTGTTGTTGTATTCATAGCTATTAATGAGTTTTGCAGAAATGTTAACAAGTAATCTTACGAACCAGGGTTCGGCATATTGTTGCAAACCCATCTACTCTCAACTCGTCCACTCGTCTACTTGTCTACTCTCTATACATATTTCTGCAATATTCGCATTTTTTTTTGAAACGACCAAATTTGAATGCGACTTTTCACGCATATATCTCGCGCCACATACATTCACCTTCAAGTTTTAGCCCCAAATTTTCAATATTTTGCTCAAACAACCCTCCTGTGCCTAACCCCTGCCAAGGTTCTGCACCTTCAACGCTTGCCGCTAACTGAGCCACAGCATTGAGCCCCACATTGCTCTCGAGTGCCGAAGTTATCCAATAGCCAATGCCAAGCTGCTTAGCTATCTCTATCCACTCTAAAGTGCCTCGCATTCCGCCATGCAACGTAGGTTTAAGCACAATATATTGTGGGGCTATTATTTCCAACAGCTTTTGCTTTTCATCACGCTGATTTATGCCTATTAGCTCCTCATCCAATGCTATGGGAATAGGCGACTTCGCACAAAGCTGTTTCATTTCCATCCACCGACCTTGCTTTATCGGTTGTTCGATGCTATGCACGTCAAAGTGGCTAAGCTCTTCCAACACATTCATCACATTACCCTTCGTATAAGCACCATTGGCATCTAAGCGCAACTGAAATTGCTCGCGCGGATACCTGCGTCTCATCTCTCTTAAAAAAGCCTTCTCTTGCTCGAAGTCATGAGCCCCAATCTTACACTTAATACACTTAAAACCAGCTCTTGCTTTTGCCTCCAACCCTTCTGTCATCTGCTCAATGCTCCCCATCCAAACTAAGCCATTGATGCGTATGCACCCCTGCCCTCTTGCAAAAGCAGAATCTATAAGCGACACACCATCCCTCGAATGCAAGGATAGCCAAGCCGTCTCTACGCCAAAGCAGATTGAAGGAAATGAGCGAAACGCTTCAAAGTCAGGTTCACTGCCCGCTAAAGCCCTACGACAACAAGAATCTACAACCTCCTCAAATCCATCAGTATAATCCGAAGACAAATCATAAAGTGGTGCAATCTCACCCACCCCAACACGACCACTTCCCCACTCATCGGGCGACACCAACAAATGCTGACATTCCTCAAGAGTCAAAGGCCTGTAACTCAAAAAAAGGTACCAAACACTGCGTTCACGATAAGCACCACGCGAGGTGATAGCCAAATTTTTAAACACCAAAGTATGAGGCAAAACAAAATAATAAAGCATATGTACAACTCCTAGCTGAATTTAATTACTAGCAAATTTAAGAAAAAAAACTCTTAAACTGAGCTCTGTAAATTAGTTTTATAAGACTTTCCTACAATCTTTTACAAAATGTGTTCAAAAGATTTATAGGAGCAAGCAGCCATAAAACGATACTTTAACATAAGGTTTGAGGTTTTAAGGGTTAATAATATAGAGTACAGATTACAGATTAAAGCTCCATTCGGATTAAGTGAGCAGATGAGAGACGCTCCGCATGGTAGCTATACTTTGTAAGTTGTACTCTAGCAAAGTTGTACTCTGTAAGTTGTACTCTAGTAAACTTCCTTTCTTCCGACTTCTTACTTCCGATGTCGGAAGTAGGAGGAAAGAGGTCGGATGTCTTGCGGCGCACATCGCAAGTGTTGGTGTGGGAGCAGCTGCAGCTCTTTTCTCCCTCTCTCTCTTCTTCCTCCTTTCTGTATGCAAAAGATACGAAGCGTTTTTTGCAGCATGAGAAAAAAATAATCGATTTTCCTAGAAAAAGATAATTTTTGTTATGTAAAAAATATTAATTTTGGAGGTATTTTTTCGAACAATCAAAGGTAAACAACAAATAAAAGACTACGATCCATTCGAATTTCCTATTTCAGACATTCATGCCGTGGCTCTCGTTATGGGCATGATAAGATTATTTTAGAGTATCGGATATACTGGCTGGCGCGAATAGCTGCAAATATTCGCTCTAGCCCCCTACAATTTTCTAAAAATAAATTACTACACTTATGAAAAAACTACTCAAAAAAGCCTTTGTTCTAGCCATTATGGCTATCGGCGCAACATCAGCTACTGCTCAACTCAACGTTCAGCTTCACCACGATTTAGGCCACACGCTCTATGGTAAGCAACTCTCTAATCGCCCATGCTGGACGGCTACCATCGAAAACTTCAGTGCCGACAAGTGGGGGTCGACTTATTTCTTCATTGATGGCAACTTTGCCGACAACACGATGCAAAGCGCCTATGCCGAATTCTCACGCGAGCTTAAATTCTGGAAGGCGCCCGTGGCGCTCCATATTGAGTACAACGGCGGACTCGCTGGCTCTGGAAGCTTCAACGATGCCTACCTCCTTGGTGCTGCCTACAATTGGGCTAACAAGGACTTCTCGCGCACATTCTCACTGCAAGCGCTCTATCGCTACCTTGCCAATCAGCAAGTAGGCACAAAGCACAGTTGGCAACTCACCACCGTTTGGGGACTTCATTTTGCCAACGGACTCTGTAGTTTCACGGGATATGCCGACCTCTCACACGACAATAGCGTTGATGGCGCCCTCGTCTTCAGCTCCGAGCCTCAATTTTGGGTAAACCTTGCTGCACTCAAGGGAGTTGACGACAATTGCAAGCTCAGCATTGGTACAGAGCTCGAACTCAGCAACAACCTCGTATGGCCCACTGACGGACGCAACAACCGCTTCTATGCCATCCCCTGCATCTGTGCAAAATGGACATTCTAGGCGAACAAAAAGCAAACTAACTAATACAAAAAAACATGAGCATCCCGCCCCACAGAGGTAGGATGCTCATTTGCTTTAAGCGGAATCTATAAATATTTATTTATCAAGGTTTTACTACTCTCGTTTACTAACATATCAAATAAATCAAGAAAACTATTCAACCTCAAGCACAAGCCCTTTGAGATATTCGCCTTCGGGATGATAGATAGAGATGGGATGGTCTTCGGGCTGATGGAGCTGATGCAATATGCGCACATGGCGACCACTCTGAGCTGCTGCGGTGAAAACGGCTAAGCGGAATTGCTCCTTACTAACGGCTTGCGAACAACTAAAGGTGAAGACAATGCCACCCTTACGTATCTTGCGAAAAGCAATATTATTAAGGCGCGTGTAACCCTTAATGGCATTGTGAAGCGCTCCTTTGTGCTTTGCAAAGGCTGGTGGGTCGAGGATGATAAGGTCGTAGTTCTCGCCAGCGGTTTCAAGAAACTTAAAGGCATCTTCTGTGAAGGCCTCATGGCGCGACGTATCAGCAAAATTGAGCGCCACATTGGCACGCGTAAGGTCAATAGCCTTCGCACTACTATCAACGGAGTGTACACAACGCGCGTCGGCACGCATAGCATAAACAGAGAAGCCACCCGTATAGCAAAACATATTTAGTACGTTTCGCCCATGGCTATAATGTTCGAGTAGGCGACGATTTTCGCGCTGGTCGATGAAAAAGCCAGTCTTCTGTCCACGTAGCCAGTCGATGTGAAACTTAAGGCCATTCTCCGTAGCCACGTTAGCATCGTCACCACCGATTAAGAAGCCATTTTCTTGATGAAGATTTGCCTTATAAGGCAGCGTTGTTTCGCTCTTGTAGTACACGCTTTGAATGCTTCCTTCGCATGCATTAACGATGGCCTGTGCCAAGACATCGCGCACAACGTGCATACCCACAGAGTGAGCTTGCATCACGGCCGTGCGTCCATACACATCGACAACAAGCCCTGGCAGTTGGTCGCCCTCACCATGTACGAGGCGGTATATATCGTTATCCTCACGAACAAGGTGGCAACGTTGGCGCAAGACAAAAGCCTCACGAATGCGAGTCGTCCAAAAATCTAAATCTATTGCAATATCTTCGAAGCTAACGACGCGTACGGCAATAGAGCCTACTTGATAGTGACCCAAAGCAAGAAATTTGCCTTCATGGTCAACCACGCGCACAAGGTCGCCCTCCTGTATTGAATCGGGCATACGGCGAATGGCACCTGAAAATATCCATGGATGAAAACGATGAAGGCTTTCAGCCTTACCTTTCAGAAGTTGTATTGTGGGAAGCATAGCTTATTAGGTTATGAGGTTGTGAGGTAATAAGGTTTTGAGGAGAGAGTAGTGAGGAGTCCATCCGGACGGTTCGCTAATCGTTAAACGCTAATCGCTCATCGTTATAAAGTTATAGGTTATGAGTTTGTAAGGTTGAAACTAAAAAACTCGTCAACTTATTTCGGTTACGACATACGCTTTGCTTTGTTCTAGCTCCAACAATTCGTTATAGATTTGCAAGCAAGCGTAAGCATCGAGCGCCGCATAGTGCTTTTGCGAATCAGCAAGGACGTCGGCATCCCAATTCGTAAGGCGTGCACTCTTCGAAATCCGCAATGCAAAAAGGTTGGCATAAAGCTTCTGCAAGCTCATATCTTCAATGCCAAAAGGTTTCACATAATCCTGCAAATCGATAAATCCAGCTGGAGTAAATGGCACACGTTGCCTTAATGCATGAAGGTCGTCTTTTAACGACAAGCCGACTTTGGTAATTTCCTTACTCTCAAGCAATTCAAGGATTTCAGTTGGTAAATTAATACGCCCTAGTCGAAACAAAAAGCAACAATCAAACGTCGATAATTGAAGTAAGCTGACTTTGTGAACAACGCCTTTCTTAAACGCTGGGCGTGTCTCCGTATCAATGCCAAGCACAGAATAGGACTTCAAATAATCCACCGCCTTTTTCATCTCAAGCAATGAATCAATCACCACAATTCGGCCCGAAAACGTTGCTTGCGAAAGTTCTGCAATGTATGACTTTGGAGTATTTTTAAACAATTGTTTCATTTATTCTTCGATTCTTGTAAACTTCGTGTCATGCAAAGCACGTAATGAATTCAAAAGCTTTTGCCCCCAATCATTTGCAAACGACTCAAGCACGTCGTAAAGCGCCACTTCGATGGCTTCCTCATGACCTTGACGATAAACCTCCGTTAAATCTCTCAAGGACTGATAAACATCAGCCAAGCCTTCAGAGATTGTGCAAAGCACGGGTTGGTCGGAAAACTTAAAATCCTCAACAAAAACATCTAAGTATTCATCATATTGCCCCATCACCGAAGCTACTGAGCCACGCACATAATCATAATCCTCCTCCGTAACAAAAGGTTCATTATAGCCAACAGGCTCCTCGGGTTTGCTCAACATAGAAGCTTTGATGTAAATCATCGGCAACAAACTACACATCACACGAAGAAACTCAGCTCGTTCGCTAGTTCTACACTGCTCTAAATACTTACAAAATTCAGCCGAAACGGTTAGAAATTCTATATTATGATTTGAGTAAAGAGGATTTTGCTCCATATCCGATTTTTTTACAAAAAAACATCATCTTATTAAAATCAACGGCAAAGTTAAGCAAACATTTTGAAAAGTTATTTATGTAATGATAAAAATCACAAGAAGCAAATAGCAAAATGGCGCACACTCGCTTCTTTAATACACTCAAAGATATTGCTATCAACTCTTTTGGCACCCAAATTGCTAGTTACTCAAGTAGAAAACCATTCATATTAAGAGAAATAACTTCTCGCTTACACTTATTTTTAGTAATTTTGCGGGCTGAAAGCGAAAATTTTTGTTTCGAAAAGACAGGTTTGTATTGTTTTAAAGACATTTCGAGACGTATTTTTCACTACTCACACCTTTAACACAATTGAATAACTAAAAAAACTACATACAAAAACAATGATTACAGTCTCTAACTTAGCCATCCAATTTGGTAAGCGCGTCTTGTACAAGGACGTCAACATGAAGTTCACATCGGGCAACATTTACGGCATTATTGGCGCAAATGGTGCTGGAAAGTCAACACTTCTCAAAGCCATTTCGGGCGAACTCGACCCTACTAAGGGCACCATCGAATTAGGCCCAGGCGAACGTCTCTCCGTGCTCTCGCAGGACCACTTTAAGTTCGACGACCACACCGTGCTCGACACCGTGCTCATGGGCCACACCGTGATGTGGGAAATCATGCAGAAGCGCACCGAGCTCTACGCAAAAGAAGAGTTTACTGACGAAGACGGCATCTTAGCAGCAGAACTTGAAGATAAATTTGCATCCATCGGTGGCTATACAGCCGAAAACGATGCAGCCACTCTCCTCTCAGGACTTGGCATCAAAGAAGCCCTTCACTATAAGCTCATGGGCGAACTTTCAGGTAAGGAAAAGGTGAGAGTAATGCTCGCACAAGCGCTCTTTGGCGAACCCGACAACTTGCTGCTCGACGAACCTACCAACGACCTTGACCTCGAAACCGTTGAATGGCTTGAAGACTATCTTGGCAACTTCGAACACACTGTGCTCGTTGTGAGCCACGACCGCCACTTCCTCGACCAAGTATGTACGCACACCGTTGACATCGACTTCGGCAAGGTTACGCTCTTCTCAGGCAACTACTCATTCTGGTATCAATCAAGTCAGCTTGCCCTCCGTCAAGCTCAAAACCAGAAGCAAAAGGCTGAAGAGAAGAAGAAGGAGCTTGAAGAATTCATCCGCCGCTTCTCTGCAAACGTTGCAAAGAGCCGCCAGACAACATCGCGCAAAAAGATGCTCGAAAAGCTTAACGTGGAAGAAATCAAGCCCTCAACACGCAAGTATCCTGGCATCATCTTCCAGATGGAGCGCGAGCCAGGCAACCAAATTCTTGAAGTTAAGGACCTCAAAGCCGTTACGGAAGACGGCGTAGTGCTCTTCGACAACGTAAACTTCACCGTTGAGAAGGAAGAAAAGATTGTATTCCTCAGTCACGACCCACGAGCGATGACTGCTCTCTTCGAAATCATCAATGGCCACCAAAAGCCTGCTGCCGGCGAATACAATTGGGGAGTAACAATCACAACAGCCTACCTCCCACTCGACAACTCCGACTTCTTCGATTGCGACCTAAATATGCTCGACTGGCTCTCGCAATTTGGCGAAGGCAACGAAGTCTATTTCAAGGCTTTCCTCGGCCGCATGCTCTTCAAGGACGAAGATATCTTGAAGAAGGTGAACGTACTCTCGGGGGGCGAAAAGATGCGTTGTATGATTGCGCGCATGCAGCTCCGCAACGCCAACTGCCTCATTCTCGACACGCCCACTAACCACCTCGACATGGAAAGTATCCAGGCTTTCAACAACAACCTGAAGCTCTACAAGGGCAACATTCTCTTCTCGTCACACGACCACGAATTTATCGACACCGTGGCCAACCGCATCATCGAGCTCACGCCCAACGGCACCATCGACAAGCTCATGAACTACGAAGACTACATCCGCGACCCACGCATCAAGGAGTTGAAGCAAAAGCTCTACGGAGAAGAATAAAATAGTTGACGAGATAACAAGTAAACAAGTTGACGAGTTAACAAGATAATTAGTTGACGAGTTGACAAGTTAACAAGTTGACAAGATAGTTAGCCAAGTACTTCAGAGTCCTTAAAGACACTAAAGACTTTAAAGCCCCTTCCCCCACCTACTACAAACAAAACATACATTTCATGGAAAATAAAGAAGAAATCTTGAACGAAGAAAACGTTAAGACAGAAGAAAATATCACTACCGAAAACGCTGAAGCAACAGAGCCCGCAGAAAACCCTGCAGAGACAGAGGAGCGTGAGCTCACCGTGGAAGAAAAGCTCAGCGCTGCTGAAGCTAAAATCGAAGAGCTCAACAACGCCATCCTCTACAAGGTGGCTGAGTTTGACAACTATCGCAAGCGCACCATCAAGGAAAAGGCCGAGCTCATCCTCAACGGTGGCGAAAAGACCATCACCGCGCTCCTCCCTGTGCTCGACGACCTCGAACGCGCTATGCAACACATGGACAAAGCCACCGACGTAGCTTCTCTTCGCGAAGGTGTAGAACTTATCATCAATAAGCTCCACAAGACACTCAGCGAACAGGGGCTCTCACGCATCGAAACCAACGAAGCCGACTTCACAACCGACCTCCACGAAGCCATCGCCTTCATCCCCGCTCCTACCGAAGAGCTCAAGGGCAAAGTCATCGATTGCGTACAAGCAGGCTATAAGCTCAACGAAAAAGTGATTCGCTACGCCAAGGTAGCTGTTGGACAATAATCCACCCCTCACCTACTGACGTATACACATCCTCATAAATCTCATGGAAAAGGATTATTACAAAATACTCGGTGTGGAGCGCAATGCTTCGGCCGAAGAAATCAAGAAGGCGTACAAGAAAGTCGCAATCAAATACCATCCCGACCGCAACCCCGACAACAAGGAGGCAGAAGAAATGTTTAAGAAAGCTGCCGAAGCCTACGACGTCCTACGCGACCCCGACAAGCGTGCACGCTACGACCAATTTGGCGAAGCTGGCGTCAACGGAAGTGCAGGCGGATTTGGCGGTTTTGGCACTGAAGGCATGGACATCAACGACATCTTCCGCCAGTTTGGCGACATCTTCGGAGGTGGAGGCGGATTTGGTGGTTTCGGAGGCTTTGGCGGATTTGGCGGTCAGAGCAATCAGCCACGCAAATTCCGCGGCAGCGACCTGCGCATGAAGGTATCGCTCACGCTCGAAGAAATTGCCCACGGAGTCACCAAAAAATTTAAGGTAAAGAAAGACGTCACTTGCTCTCATTGTGGTGGCACAGGATGCGAAGCTGGCTCTTCGCCCGAAACTTGCTCTACATGCCACGGCTCAGGCTACGTAGTGCGTGCTAAGCGCACAATGCTCGGCATGATGCAAACGCAAGAGGCTTGCCCCACATGCCACGGCGAAGGCGTTGTCATCAAAAACAAATGTAAGCATTGCCAGGGCGAAGGCGTCATTAACGGCGAGGAAGTGGTGGAAATCAAAATCCCCGCTGGCGTACAAGCAGGCATGGTCATCACCGCAAGCGGAAAGGGCAATGCTGGCCGCCACAACGGCGTAGCGGGCGACATCCAGGTATTCATTGAAGAAGTGGCTCACCCCGACTTCATCCGCGACGATAGCGACCTCGTTTACAACCTCCTCCTCACTGTCACCGAAGCCACCCTCGGCACCACCGTGCAGATTCCTACCATCGACGGAAGAGCCAACATCAACATCAAGCCTGGCACGCAACCTGGCACCATCCTTCGCCTCCGCGGCAAGGGGCTTCCTGCTGTGCAGGGCTATGGCTATGGCACGGGAGACATCATCGTGAACGTAAGCGTCTATATCCCCGAAAACCTCTCTAAGGACGAGAAAAAAGCATTCGAAAATCTTAAGGATAGCTCGAACCTCAAACCATCGGAAAGCGCAAAGCGCAAGATTTTCGATACCTTCAAGGGGTATTTTAGTTAGAGTTAGCACTCTATTTCTACCCCGACTCGTGAACTACAAACTTGTCTACAAATCAATGACATATCAAGAAACCATAGATTATCTATATGCAGCTGCCCCTTTGTTTCAGAACATTGGGGCAGGCGCTTATAAGGAAGGGCTCACGACCACTAATGCCCTCGATGAGTACTTCGGCCACCCCCACCGCTCGTTTAAGACGATCCACGTAGCAGGCACCAACGGCAAGGGCTCTACATCACACACGCTAGCCGCCATTCTCCAGTCGGCAGGCTACCGCGTAGGGCTCTACACCTCGCCCCACCTCATCGACTTCAGAGAACGCATCCGCATCAATGGCGAGATGATTCCCGAGCACGAGGTCGTGAGCTTTGTGGAGCACCACCGCGCCTTCTTCGAGCCCCTTTCGCCCTCCTTCTTTGAGCTCACAACGGCCATGGCTTTTCAGTATTTTGCGAAGCAAGGGGTGGACATTGCCGTCGTTGAAGTAGGCTTAGGCGGCCGCCTCGACTGCACCAACATCATCACGCCCATCCTCTCCGTCATCACCAACGTGAGCCACGACCACACCCAATTCCTCGGCAACACCCTCCAAGCCATCGCCACCGAAAAGGCAGGCATCATCAAGCCAGGCATCACTACCATCATTGGCGAAACCACCCCCGAGACAAAGCCCGTTTACGAGCAAACAGCAGCTGCCGTAGGTGCCAAACTCATTTGGGCAGAAAACACCCCCTTCCCCACGCTCCCCTTTCAGCTCAAGGGAGCCTGTCAGCACCTCAACGCACGCACCATCCTATGTGCCGCCGAGCAGCTCAGCCACCAACTCCTGCTCTCAGACGAAGCCATCGCCAAAGGGCTTGCTCATGTGGCCGACCTCACCCACCTGCGCGGCCGTTGGGAGACGCTCCAACAGATGCCACGCGTCATAGCCGACACAGGTCACAACCCAGGAGGATGGCACCACCTCTCCCACGCACTTAACGAGATTTCAGCAGCAGATGCCACACTCCACATCGTTCTCGGCGTAGCTGCCGACAAGGACCTTGAGGCCATCCTACCCCTGCTACCGCGCCGTGCCACTTACTACTTCACGCAAGCCAGCGTCAAGCGCGCACTGCCTGCGAGGGCGCTACTAGAGCAAGCCGAAGCCTATGTTGACCAAGCTGCTGCCTACTCCACCGTGGCCGAAGCCTACACAGCCGCTCTCTCCGTGGCCAACGCTCACGACACCATCTTCGTCGGCGGAAGCACCTTCGTCGTGGCAGACCTGCTTGAACACATCGAAAGGCAGCAACAATAATTTTATTTCTACCCAAAAGGTAGCCTATGAAAAAGCCGCGTGCATTTGCCCCCGATGGCGAAGTTGCGTTGACCCCCGAAAACGAATTTCTTTTGACCCCTAATGAGCCCTGGCCGGTGGGGTCATTTTTATTTCGTCTTACTTGCCTACTTTTATCTTGCGCATGCTCTCACCAATAAGTTCTATTTGATGTGCCGTATGCATGATGCGATCAAGCACTGCATTTGCCACTGTCGGGGCACCGACTGCATCATACCAGCTTGACACTGGCATCTGAGATGAGAGTATGATGGACTCTCGGGGGACAAAAAATAATAGAAACGACTAATACTGTAAACAAATGTCAAAGAAAATCGACGTTCAAAAAGAGCCAACAATTTGATAAAAAATTTTACCCTCGTTTGTACCCTAGACTTTCGAGAGGCTTATTTTTTTATCCTTTTTCGTACTTCATACAAAGAAAAAGAAAGGAAAAGAGAGTGCTAGAATTTCTAATAAAATTTAATAAGGAGCCAAAATCCCCATTGTGAAAAAGAGATTTTGACTCCTTACATTTTCTCAAGCTAAATTAAGGTCTAAACTAAAACAACCTTTCTTATTAGCTAATATCTTACCCCTTATAGGATATATGAAATAACTCTTCGTCTTTTAGTAACTTTATGCGTCTTCCATCAACACTAATGAGCCCTTCTTTTACAAAAGAAGAGAGTGTGCGGATTGAATTGCTCGTTGTCATATTGGAATAACAAGCCAACTCTTCACGGGTCATTTCTATATTTATATATCCCTCTGTATCAAGGCCAAAATCATCTCTTAATGTAAGTATTGATTCAGCCATTCTGCCACGAATATGTTTTTGTGTGAGACTAACAATTCGCTTATCAGCAATGCCCAAGTCAATGGCTAATTCTGAGATAAAAAAGCGCTGTACTCCATTGTTATATTGCATAATCCTCAATATTTGAGACATAGGAATTCTGCATATTACTGTAGGACCAAAAGCTGCGGCTCCTGTAACATAGGGTTCGTCTGCCAAACTCGCTCTATAACCAAAGTAATGACCTGGCCCTAGCATTCGCATAATTTGTGAGCGACCGCATACTCCATCTCTATAAATCTTGATATGACCTGATACTACACAATATAAGTAATCAGGTCGCTGTCCTTCCATGTAAATAAATTCATGCTTACGATAATGGCATACGCTTAGGTTTTCCTCTAAGATTCTTTGGTCTTCTCTCGAAAGTAATTGCCAAAATTTTGCCAAAATTTCTAAAGCTTTCGTATGCAAGACAATGTCAGCTATAGACATAAAAAAAGGATGATAATAATCATCTGTAGATGCAAAAGTTCTGTCCTGACAAGACATCACACCTTATATAGTTGCAATCTACGAGACGCTTTTGTTAATACGTTTAGTTGTATATCTAGATGTTTTTGTGCCGCAAAATTAAACATGATTTTAAGACCAACAAAGTTTTTCGGCAAAATGTTAATCAAAGTAAACAAAATAATCATCAAAATGGTTGTTTAAAGGCAAAACTCCCCTCTATAAAGTCAAAATTAAAGACTTTTAAGCCTAAAATGACATTTTAAGTATTCAAAAAGTAAAATTTCTTTAAAAAAACTTTTTTGTGAAATTTAAAATATTTAACTTTGGTTCGCATTATGCATATATCGCAAATTGTAAAACCATAAAAGAATAATCCATGTCGTATTTAAAATTTGACAAAACGCAAATGGCGAATCTTCAAGACTCACTTTTCAAGGAGTTCTTGATCACGAATCAGTCAGGAGCGTATTGCTCTACTACATTGGTAGGATGCAACATCCGAAAGTACCATGGTCTACTTGTAGGCCCAGTGCCTAATATTGATGATGAGAACCACGTATTGCTCTCATCATTGGACGAAACCGTCATCCAGCACGGTGCAGAATTCAACTTGGGCTTACACAAGTATCAAGGTGAAAACTATAGTCCCAAGGGTCATAAATATATTATGAGCTTCGAATGGGACAAGGTGCCAACTTGGATTTATCGTATCGGTGGTGTGTTACTGAAGAAGGAAATTTGCTTCCGTTCCGACCACTTCCGCCTTTACATTCGTTACACATTGCTCGAAGCTCGTTCAGCTACGACTTTGCGCCTTAAGCCCTACTTGGCATTCAGAAGCGTACGCCATTGGACTCAAGAAAATGGCACTGCTAAAACAGGCTACCAACCTATCGAAAATGGTCTTAAGATGTGTATGTACGAAGGCTATCCTGAATTGTTTATGCAAACAAACTGCGCCAACACATACCATCATGAACCTACTTGGTACAAGGGGCTTGACTACCCCAAGGAAAGAGAGCGCGGTTACTACTCTTCTGAAGACTTGCTAGTTCCCGGCTACTTAGAAATGCCTATCGAAAAGGGACAAAGCATCATTTTTACAGCCTCACTCAGAGAAAAAGCACCAGCTGAGCTTGAACCATTAATGAACGCAGAAATGGAAAAAGCTATGCCACACGATAGCCTATACCACTGCCTAGTTCATGCTGCACACCAATTTAGAGTTAACAAGAATGATGAGGAATACCTCTTAGCAGGTTATCCTTGGTTTAAGAGTAGAGCTCGTGACCTCTTCATTTCGCTTCCCGGCTTGACGCTCGCTATTGGCGAAAACGACAAGTTTGTGAGCTACATGAAGACTGCAGAAAAGGCACTTCGCGACTTTATGGATAAGAAGCCTATCAGCGTCGACATTTCTGAAGTTGATCAACCCGACACACTTCTTTGGGCTGTTTGGTGTATTCAGCAGTATGGAAAGTATGTAGGAAGAAACAAGTGCTATGAGCTTTACGGTGCCCTCCTTAAAGACATCATGAAGTTCATCAAGAATGGTGGTCACAGAAACCTCTTCCTCCACGACAACGGACTCCTTTACAGCAATGGCAGAGACAAGGCTGTTACATGGATGAACTCTACTTATAATGGTCGTCCCATCATTCCTCGTTCGGGCTACATCGTAGAATTCAATGCACTCTGGTATAACGCAGTGAAGTTCTATCAGCAGATGTTGAGCGAAACGCCCGGTGCAGAAAATGCAATCTTTGCAGCAGAATGTGAAGACTTGGCACAAAACATCCAGAAGTCATTCAAGGACACATTCCTCAACGAGCACGGTTATCTCCTCGACTATGTAGATGGCCACATGCAGGATTGGAGCGTACGTCCTAACCAAATTTTTGCCATCTCACTCGACTTCTCGCCGCTCGACCTTAAGGAACGCAAGCGTGTTCTCGACATTTGCACACGCGAACTCGTTACCCCCAAGGGTATCCGCTCACTCTCTCCAAAGAGTGGTGGCTACAACCCACTTTATGTAGGTCAGCAAACACAGCGAGATTTTGCATACCATAATGGCACAGCGTGGCCCTGGCTCACAGGTTTCTACCTTGAAGCATATTTGAGAATCTACAAGATGAGCGGCATCCATTACATAGAGCGCCAGCTCATTGGCTTCGAAGAAGAATTGTTCTACCATTGCATCGGTACAATTCCCGAACTATTCGACGGCAACCCCAGATTCTCAGGTCGTGGAGCTATATCATTCGCAATGAACGTTAGCGGTCTGTTAAGAGCTATTCACATCTTAGATAAATACTCTAAGGAATAATTCAAAACTACAGGTATTTCGACTGCTTTAAGACAGATAGCAGTAATAAATTGCTTTACTCAATATTAATATATAAACAAAGTGCTACCTTGTGAAGCACAGCAAATGCCAGCAAGGTAGCTAAAACATAGACAACCATGAAAGTATTAATGTTCGGTTGGGAATTTCCCCCTCACATCTTGGGTGGTTTAGGAACAGCCAGCTACGGTCTGACAAAAGGTCTATCCCTTCAGCCCGACATGGAAATCACCTTCTGCTTGCCTAAGCCTTGGGGAGACGAAGATAAAAGTTTCATGAACATCATTGGTATGAATGAAACTCCTGTGGTTTGGAAAGATGTCAGTTGGGATTACGTAAAAGAACGCATCGGTCACAAATGTGACCCACAAACTTACTTCGATCTTCGCGACCATATCTACGCAGACTTCAGCTATCGTTACACTGATGATTTGGGATGCATCAGCTTCTCAGGCCGCTATCCCGACAACCTTCACGAAGAAATCAACAACTATTCTATCGTAGCGGGTGTCATTGCGCGCCAGCAGCAATACGACATAATCCATGCTCACGACTGGCTCACTTATCCCGCAGGTATTCATGCAAAAAACATTTCCGGAAAGCCACTCGTTATCCACGTACATGCTACAGACTTCGACCGCTCACGCGGAAACGTGAACCCCACAGTTTATAGCATCGAAAAGGATGGCATGGACAATGCAGATTGCATCATGTGTGTATCCGAGCTCACACGCCAGACGGTAATTAAGCACTACCACCAAGACCCCGCAAAGTGCGTCACCATGCACAATGCCGTATATCCTCTCGAACCCGAAATCCAGGAAATCATCGATAAGGGAAGAACAAAGAAGGATAACAACGAAAAGGTGGTAACCTTCCTCGGCCGTATCACAATGCAAAAGGGTCCTGAATACTTCGTTGAAGCAGCAGCACTCGTACTTCAGCGTACGCACAACATCCGCTTCTGCTTCGCAGGTTCTGGCGACATGCTCAACGAGATGATCGAGCTTGCAGCACAGCGCGGCATTGCAGACAAATTCCACTTCCCGGGCTTCATGAAGGGCAAGCAAGTGTACGAAACATTCCGCGACAGTGATGTTTACGTGATGCCCTCTGTGTCAGAGCCCTTCGGTATCTCGCCGCTCGAAGCCATGCAATGCGGAGTACCCTCTATCATCAGTAAGCAAAGTGGATGTGCCGAAATCCTCGACAAGTGTATCAAGACAGACTATTGGGACATTCACGCCATGGCAGATGCTATGTACTCAATTTGTACGAACGAAGGCCTCTACGAATACCTCAAAGTTGAAGGTATCAAGGAAGTTGACCAAATCACTTGGGAAAAGGTCGGCATAAGAATCCGCAAATGCTATGACGAAACAATTGAACGTTGCAAAAGAAACTAAAAATTACCATCAACAACTATGAAAACAGTTTGCTTATACTTTGAGATTCATCAAAATATTCATCTTAAGCGTTATCGTTTCTTCGACATCGGTACAGACCACTACTACTACGATGACTACGAAAACGAACGTTCAATCGTTGAAACAGCAGAGCGCTCTTATGAGCCTGCACTTAAGGCACTTATCGAAATGGCCGAAACTTATGGCTCATACTTCAAGTGTGCCATTTCGCTCACAGGTTGCGCCATCGAATTGCTCGAAAGCTACGCTCCTCACGTCATTGAGCTCCTCCAGCAACTCAACGATAAGGGCTGCGTAGAATTCCTCGCCGAACCCTATTCACACGGCTTCTCTTCTATCAAGGATCCCGAAGGATTCAAGGAAGAAGTTGATCGCCTTTGCAAGAAAATCAAGGCTCTCTTCGGTCAGTCACCCAAGGTGTTCCGCAACTCAGCCCTCATCTACTCCGACGAAATTGGCGAACTCGTAGCCGACATGGGCTTCAAGGGCATGCTTGCCGAAGGTGCACGCCAAGTACTCGGTTGGAAGAGCCCCCACTTCGTTTACAACTGCAACCGCAATCCCAACCTCAAGCTCTTGCTCCGCGACTACAGCTTGTCGGAAGACATTTCTTACCGCTTCAACGACTCCAACTGGAGCGAATATCCCCTCTTTGCCGACAACTACGCAAAGTGGATTGCCAACCTTCCCGAAGAAAGCCAGGTCATCAACCTCTTCATGGAACTCTGCGCACTCGGCATCTTCCAACCCCTTTCTTCAAACATTCTCGACTTCATGAAGGCACTTCCCGCACAATTGAAGGAACGCGGCATCACATTCTCTACACCTTCAGAAATCTGCAGCAAGATTAAGTCAGTCGGAGCGCTCGACGTACCTTACCCCACTTCATGGGTGGACGAAGAACGCGACCTCTCACCATGGTTGGGCAACGTCATGCAACAAGAAGCCATCAACAAGCTCTACAGCGTGGCCGAACGCGTGCGCATCTCTGGCGACCGTCGTCTCAAGCAAGACTGGGACTACCTCCAGGCATCCAACAACTTCCGCTTCATCTCTACTAAGCCCAACTCTTACGGAGCTTACAGAGGTATTTACGACTCACCCTACGATGCATTCACCAACTACATGAACATCATTGGCGACTTCGTAACACGCGTTAATAACATCTACGGAGGCATGGACAACGAAGAACTCAACTCACTCCTCACTACCATCAAGAACCAAGACGAAGAATTGGCAATGAAGGAAAAGGAAATCAAGAAGCTCAAGCAGATGATTGCAAAGTTTGGCCCAGCTGAAGAAGCCGCAGCCCCCGAAGCAAAGGAAGCCCCCAAGGCACCCACTAAAAAGGCAGCCCCCAAAAAGGCATGCGCTACTAAAAAGGCAACAGCCAAAAAGTAATCTTTACAGAAGTTTCGCTAAATGCTTTGCTTCTAAGGTTTTAGGTATAGAACCTACCTTATAACCATAAGTGAAACAAACTAATAACTACATAATAAGGAGAAGGAACATTCTTTCTCCTTATTTTTTTATTAACTTTGCGAAACACAACTTGAACAAATTAATATCTGCAATATGAAAATTGCGCTCATTAACAAAAGCGACAGCACAGGAGGAGCAGCCATATTCACCTACCGCCTCATGAAAGCATTCCGCCAGTCGAATGTCGATGCAAAGCTCCTGGTAGTCGAAAAACTCACCACCGACGAACACGTAGTCAGCTACGCTGCCCCCCTAAAGGACAAAATCGCATTCCTCGCCGAGCGACTACAAATATTCCTGTCCAACCGATTGAGCCGCAAAACCCTCTTTAAGGTTGACACAGGTCACTTCGGGCGCGACATCAGCACCCACCCTCTCCTCCGCGAAGCAGACGTCATCATCCTCAACTGGACCAACCAAGGCTGCCTCTCAAACGCAGCCATCCGCAAAATATGCCAACTCCACAAGCCCGTATTGTGGAACATGCACGACATGTGGTGTGCCACAGGCATCTGCCACCACGCCTACGACTGCACCCACTATCACCACCATTGCGGCCAATGCCCCAACCTCCATTCCGCCAGCCCCACCGATCTCTCCCACAGCGTGTGGAAATCTAAGCACCAGCTCTACCAACAACACCCCAACCTCCACTTCGTCTCTGTCAGCAACTGGCTTGCTCAAAAATGCGAACTTAGCTCATTGCTCCGTAGTCGCACCGTCAGCATTATTCCCAACACCTGCCCAATCAGCGACTACACCCACCACCGTCGCTCTAACGAAGAGCTCCACCTCCCCACAGGCAAAAAAATCCTCACCCTTGGTGCCGCACGCCTCGACGACCCCATCAAAGGACTTCCCCTACTCATCCAGGCGCTCAAAGCCTTCATCACCCACTATCCAGCAGAAGTCATCCACCTCCACCTCCTCCTCTACGGTGACATCAAAGACAACAGACTCCTCCGTCAGCTTCCCATTCCTCACACCTACCTAGGCCGCATACCCCAGCAGCAAATCAACAACATCCTCACACACACCGACCTCGTTCTCTCCACCTCACACTACGAGTCCTTTGGTGGCACCCTCGTCGAAGCCCTCGCCTCAGGCTGCATCCCCGTCAGCTTCAACAATGGCGGACAAACCGACATCATCGACCACAAGCTCACCGGCTACCTAGCCAACTACCCAGACACCACCGACTTCGCACACGGCATCCACTGGGCCCTCCATGCCAACATCCCCCGCGTCGCCCTCCATCAGTCAGCCCACGATAAATTCTCACCCCAATCCGTCGCAGCCAAGTACCTATCCCTCATTGCAGAAATCAATAGCTAAAGCCGCGAAAGGAATATTTGTGCAATTCGAATGCGATTAACACAAATTTCATTTGATTTGTTAACCGTATTAGATTCGTGAAATTGTGAAAGTCGTGTCCTGCAAACACACACAAGCCATTGTAACAGAGCGAGTTGACGTATTTATATTATGAGCATTTTGAATTAAATTTTGCCCCCTACCCGCAAGGCAACCATGTCAATCCGAGTCAATCCGTGGCTAGCCCCAAAAAATACCTCCCTCTGGATAGTATCTCTACTCACTAGAATTAGTAAACGAGTTAACTAGTTAACAAGTAAACGAGCCCCGACGAGAACCATCAGGATGGACTACTCACTACTCTACATAAAAATCATCGCCTCACAAAAAAACTCCCAACATTTCTTAACAATATCACACCATATTTAAAATATTCTAAGTAAATTTGCAAAGTCCGTACCTTTCAACATAGAAAGGTATGTAAAAAAGGGAATAATTTTAAATATTCATACGATGAAAAAGCTCATTTTCACACTCGCAGCAGTGCTCATCGCACTCACCTCGTGTAACACACGCGAAAAGGTACTCTACTTCCAGGACCTCTCATCAGGCACCCTCGCAGGCGCCCAGCCTATCGAAGAGATTAGGTTCCAGCCAGGCGACAAACTCTCCATTGTTGTCACCAGCTGCCTCACCCCCGAAGCAGCCGCCAACTTCAACCTTCCCGTCATCACCACCAGCGCAGTGTCTGGAGCCACCTACTCTAACAACCAGGTGGCTTACTACACCGTAAACACTGATGGCACCATCCAGGTTCCAGGCATAGGCGCCGTAACAGTAGCAGGCAAAACGCGCTCACAAGTCACTGACGAAGTCCAGATAGCCCTCCGCAATGGGCTCCTCAACGACGCCGTCGTAACCATCAACACCGCTAACCAATACGTCACCCTCCTTGGCGAAGTCAAAACCCCCGGTCGCTACACTATTACACGCGACAACCTCACCCTCCTCGAAGCCATCGGTATGGCAGGCGACCTCACCATCCAGGCAGATCGCAGCCGCATCCTCGTTATGCGCCAGGAAGGAGGCGACCTCAAGAGCTATTATGTAGATATCCGCTCAAAGGACATTCTCAGCTCACCCGTCTATAACCTCAAACAAAACGACGTCATCTACGTAGAGCCCAACTTGGTGAGAAGCAATCAATACACCAATAACGCCAATAGTGTACGACTCGTCTCAACATGGCTCTCGCTACTCTCATTCCTCACATCAACTATCATTCTTATCAAGAACTGGTAACAATTAAACAATAAATATAGGCGCACTCGAACCCCTAATCGAGGCGCCTTTAATATTTAAATTTAAAATTTATATAAGTATGATAAAGAAATTACTTTTTCTTCTCTCTACTATCTTTGCGTTAACACAAAACGCATTCTGTCAAACATGGGTCAAAGCGACCTCAATGGAAGATATTAAAGATGGAATAAGTCTCATCTTTGTATGTGAACAATTTAAGACTGAATTAAGCGAAATTAGCGATAACTATGGGATCGGAAGTCCTTATGTAACGACTCCCAATGGTTCTAATCCTTTTATCGTAGAAATTAAAAATAGTAAAATTTATCTAAAGAATTCAAGCAATAAGTACATGGTAGGAAGTAACGATGATACATATATAAAACTTGTATCATCTTCTGACAAACAAAACTGGGAAATAACTATTAGCGAACAAGAAACAAAAATAAAGTTTGCTAAGAATGGTAGATATTTAAGATATTCAAGCGACTCTAACTCTTTCAGACTTTACAGCTCATCTTCTTATTTAAGCACCGTTAGCATTTATATTGAAAAAACAAGTAAAGATAATCGCAATTTAAAATTTGAAAACGCTGAATACACGGCTGACCTTGGCGAGACTTTCACTTCTCCCAAAGTGCAAGGCGAAGCAACAGGTGGCATTTGGAGCAGTAGCAATACAGCCGTGGCTAGCGTAAACGAAAGTACAGGCGAAGTCACACCAATAGGTGTGGGGACCACTACAATTAGCATCACAACGCCAGAAACAGATGAATACTTTGGTGCGACTGCAAGCTACCAACTTATTGTCACCGACAATGCAAATATCCGCAACTTAAATATGAACTTTACTAGTGGAAGTAAAATCGAAAATTGGGGAATCACGCTTCCTTATAAAGGATACAACATCGCAATACCCTCAATTTACTTTGAAGAAATTAAACTTTCACCAAAACACGGAAGTACCATTACCTCAATATACAATGACTCTAATGGTAAGTATTCGTTACGTATCTACACCGGCGGAAATATTGCATTGAGTGTGCCTGACGCTTATGAAATTACAAACATAGAAATTACAGGTGAAGCCCTCAACAAAGGTATAGCAAATTTAAAGGCCTCCATAGAATCTTCAACTATCACATGGAGCGGAAAAACTCAATCCTTCTGCTATGAATCAAATAATGGAACTTGCATTATCCATACTATCAACATTACTTACGTTCCCTGCAGCGAACGCCCATCAACAAAAAAGGTCACGATAAGCAGCGCAGGACTTGCAACGTTCTCATCTGCTCACGCATGGAAACTACCAGCAGACCTTTCAGCTACAACGGGGGTGATGGATGGCGATAGACTTAAGCTGAAAGAATTCTATACAGAAGGTTCAGTTATCCCTGCAGAAACAGGAGTAATCCTTATGGGAGAGACAGGCGAATACACTCTCACTTCCGCTGCTGAGAATGAAGGCGAAGTAGATGATACAAACGTGTTGAAACCAGCTCTCACAAACCAAACCATACAGGCAGAAGAAGGCCACAAATTGTTCATACTTGCCAATGACGCAAACAATGGTCTAGGCTTCTACTATCAAGGTGCGATGAGCGACGGAACCACAATCAGTAAAATAGGCGAAAAAGCCTACTTGCATCTGCCCGCCAGCATCAACACACGCAGCCTCACGCTACAACTCCCTGAAACATCGCAGATAAACAACATCGTCAGCCAAGCAAAAGAATCAAATAGCATCTATACACTCCAAGGAAAGCGATTGAACGCTGTAAATCTCCCGGCAGGTATATACATCGTCAATGGTAAAAAATTTATAAAATAAAAAAAATATGAAAAAGCTATATACTCCCCCCAAGACATCTGTCGTTAAACTTCAAACAGAAGGAATTATCGCCATGTCGAATATCCAGGTAAACCAAGTGGGCACAGATGCAGAACCTCTCACCAATAAACGCAGCCCTTGGGAAGCCGACGCGTGGATGCAACATTAAAGACGCACATCAAAACAAATTTACAACATAATGAATATAGAGCCGCCCTGTAGTTGCAGGTCGGCTTTTTTTGGACGGTTACAATAATCTTAGTGTATCGCTACTCGACGTCGAGTATTACAAAATAAGGACGCACTAACACCGTGCGTCCTTATTTATTAAATGTATTTTATGGCCTTCAAGGTCTTTAAGAAGTTCTTGTAACCTCTAAACCTTACCATTAATATTCCTGCCAACTCTTAATCTGGATGTCTTCTAGCTTCATTGCGCAGAACGATTCGATGAAGGCCTTTGCGAGGCGTGCGTTAGTGAGCAAGGGGATGTTGTGGTCGATTGCTCCGCGACGAATCTTGTAGCCGTTGGTGAGTTCGCGCTTCGTGTGGTTCTTGGGCACATTGACGATGAGGTCGAATGCGTGAGCAGAAATCATGTCCATGATCTTGTTTTCGCCTTCTTCATCGGGCCAAGATACTTCGATGGCTTCTACACCGTTTTCCTTGAGGAACTTTGCAGTGCCTTTCGTTGCGTATAGGGTGTAGCCGTTAGCCGCGAGCATCTGTGAGGGTTCGAGAAGGTCAACCTTGCCGTGAGCTTCGCCTGAAGAGATGAGAATGTTCTTCTTGGGGATTGAGTAACCCGTAGCGATGAGGGCGTTGAGGAGCGCTTCGTGGTAATCGTCGCCGAGGCAACCTACTTCACCCGTTGAGCTCATGTCTACGCCGAGTACGGGGTCAGCGTTCTGAAGGCGTGCGAATGAGAATTGGCTGGCCTTAACGCCGATGCGGTCGATGTCGAACGCGCTCTTGTCAGGACGGCTATAGGGAGCATCGAGCATGATGCGTGTTGCGGTTTCAATGAAGTTGCGCTTCAAGATCTTACTTACGAAGGGGAATGAACGACTCGCACGGAGGTTACATTCGATTACCTTCACCTGGTTGCCCTTAGCGAGGAACTGCATGTTGAAGGGGCCCGAGATGTTGAGCTCCTTGGCAATCTGACGTGCAATCTTCTTAATCTGACGTGCCGTAGCGAAGTAAATCTGCTGAGCGGGGAATACGAGGGTAGCGTCACCTGAGTGTACGCCGGCAAACTCAACGTGTTCAGAGATTGCGTATTCAACGACTTCACCATTCTGAGCAACGGCGTCGAATTCGATTTCCTTCGTTTCCTGCATGAATTGAGAAACTACCACGGGGAATTCCTTGCTGACTTCTGTAGCCATCTGGAGGAAGCGTTCGAGTTCTTCTTCATTGTGACACACGTTCATCGCCGCACCTGAGAGCACGTATGAGGGACGCACGAGTACGGGGAAACCTACTTCCTTCACGAATTCCTGAATGTCCTCGAGCGATGTGAGCGCACGCCAAGCGGGTTGGTCGATGCCGAGCTTATCGAGCATTGCAGAGAACTTGTCGCGGTTTTCAGCACGGTCGATATTCACGGGAGAAGTACCGAGCACGGGCACGCCCTGGCGGTGGAGCTTCATAGCCAAGTTGTTGGGAATCTGACCACCTACAGAAACGATAGTACCGCGGGGCTGTTCGAGGTCGATAACGTCGAGCACGCGTTCGAATGAGAGTTCGTCGAAGTAGAGGCGGTCGCACATGTCGTAGTCAGTTGACACGGTTTCGGGGTTGTAGTTAATCATGATTGACTTGTAACCCAAGTTGCGTGCTGTCTGAACGGCATTTACAGAACACCAGTCGAATTCTACTGAAGAGCCGATGCGGTAAGCACCTGAACCGAGCACGACAACTGACTTCTCATTCTTATAATAGTTCACATCATAACCTTCTACGGCATAGGTCATGTAGAGATAGTTAGTGAGTTCGGGATGTTCAGAAGCAACCGTGTTGATGCGCTTAACGGCGGGAGTGATGCCGAGCTTCTTACGGTATTCACGCACTTCGAGCAATGCCTTTTCCATGCTTTCGTCAGCCTTCAACACGAAGCGAGCAATCTGGAAGTCAGAGAAACCAGCAGTCTTCACCTTGCGGATGAGTTCAGCAGGAACGTCTTCAAGTTTGTTGAACGTTTCGAGTTCGTGCTTGAGGTCAACGATATTCTTAAGGCAGTTGAGGAACCACTTGTCAATCTTTGTGAGTTCTTCGATGCGCTCAACGGTGTAACCTTCTTCCAAAGCCTGAGCGATAGCAAACACGCGGAGGTCAGTGGGGTTAGCGAGTTCTTCATCGAGGTTTTCAAAAGAAGTGTGGTTGTTGCCCACAAAACCGTGCATGCCCTGGCCAATCATGCGAAGACCCTTCTGAATGATTTCTTCGAAGCTACGGCCGATTGACATGATTTCACCTACCGACTTCATGCTTGAACCAATCAAGCGGCTTACGCCCGCAAACTTCGTCAAGTCCCAACGAGGAATCTTACAGATCATGTAATCAAGCTCGGGAGCCTTGTAAGCAGAATTGGGAGTGCCCATTTCGCCGATTTGGTCGAGCGTGTAACCCAAAGCAATCTTTGCAGCAACGAAGGCGAGGGGATAACCTGTTGCCTTAGAAGCGAGTGCAGAAGAACGGCTCAAGCGAGCGTTTACTTCGATAACGCGGTAGTCGTTAGTCTCAGCATTGAACGCATACTGAATGTTACATTCACCCACGATGCCGAGGTGGCGGATACACTTCACAGAGAGCGTCTGGAGCATTTCAACCTGCTCGGGAGTCAATGAGCAAGTGGGCGCAACAACGATAGATTCACCCGTGTGGATGCCGAGGGGGTCGAAGTTTTCCATGCTTGCCACGGTGAAGCAGTGGTCGTTAGCATCGCGGATAACTTCAAATTCTACTTCCTTCCAACCCTTGAGGCTTTCTTCTACGAGCACCTGGGGAGCGAAAGTGAAGGCGCTCTCAGCGAGTTCCTTAAACTGCTTTTCGTCCTTACAGATACCTGAACCAAGACCACCAAGCGCATAAGCCGAACGAATCATTACGGGGAAACCAATCTTGTGAGCAGCAGCTAGTGCATCTTCCAAGCTTTCGCATGCCTGACTCACGGGAGTCTTCATTTCGATTTCGTCCAACTTCTTTACGAAGAGGTCGCGGTCTTCTGTGTACATGATGCAATCAACAGAAGTACCGAACACTTCTACACCATATTCCTTGAGTGTGCCGTTGAGGTACAATTCAGTACCGCAGTTAAGGGCAGTTTGACCACCGAATGCCAAGAGGATGCCATCGGGACGCTCCTTCTTGATGATTTCAGTAACGAAGTGTGCAGTTACAGGCAAGAAATATACCTTGTCCGCAATGCCTTCAGAAGTCTGAATCGTAGCAATGTTAGGATTGATGAGTACAGAGCTGATGCCTTCTTCACGAAGCGCCTTCAAGGCCTGTGAACCTGAATAGTCGAACTCACCTGCCTGGCCAATCTTAAGAGCGCCAGAACCAAGGACAAGAACCTTTTTAATGTCTTTTTTGTTCATCGCTGAATATGGTTTAATTGTAGATAAATATCAGTAAAAATACCGAATCTGTAAATCCAGACTCATTCAATATGCAAAGAAACTAAAAAAAACTCATATAGAATCTCTGCAAGGAGGATTTTTTTCACATACCTCCATAAAAAAGGCTTCCGCAATGATGAGTTGCAGAAGCCTTTGAGTATGTTATGGATTACTTGTTTTCCATCATAGCCTTGAGAGCAGCGAGAGCGTCGTTGTCTCCGAGACTTGTTGAAGCAGCCTGATTCTGAATAGCGGGAGTTTCTTCCTTCTTAGCACGCTTAGCAGCTGTCTGTGCCTTCTTAGCCTCACGAGCTTCAGCCTTAGCTACATCTTCGAATGTACGGCTGTGTGAAAGGAATACGCGCTTGCTATCCTTGTTGAATTCGAGAACCTTGAAAGTCAAAGTTTCACCTACCTGAGCCTGAGAACCATCTTCCTTAACGAGATGCTTGGGAGTAGCAAAACCTTCGATGTCATGGGCGAGCTTAATAACTGCACCCTTTTCGTGGATTTCTACGATAGTACCTTCGTGTTCTGAGCCATCAGCGAATTCAGCCTGGAGAGCTTCCCAAGGATTGTTTTCGAGCTGCTTGTGACCGAGGCTAAGACGACGATTTTCCTTATCGATATCGATTACAACAACGTCAATCTGAGCGCCAATCTGAGTGAATTCAGAGGGGTGCTTTACCTTCTTAGTCCATGAAAGGTCTGAAATGTGGATAAGGCCATCAACACCTTCTTCGAGTTCTACGAACACACCGAAGTTAGTAAAGTTACGAACCTTAGCTACGTGCTTGCTACCTACAGGGTACTTAGCTTCGATTTCCATCCAAGGATCTGCCTTGAGCTGCTTGATACCGAGTGACATCTTGCGTTCAGCGCGATCGAGTGTAAGGATTACAGCTTCGATATCTTCGCCTACCTTCAAGAAATCCTGAGCTGAACGGAGGTGCTGACTCCAAGACATTTCAGACACGTGGATAAGACCTTCTACACCAGGAGCGATTTCAACGAATGCACCGTAGTCAGCCATTACAACAACCTTACCGTTTACCTTGTCACCTACCTGGAGGTTTGCATCGAGTGCATCCCAAGGATGGGGAGTGAGCTGCTTGATACCAAGAGCGATACGCTTCTTAGCTTCATCGAAGTCAAGGATTACAACGTTGAGCTTCTGATCGAGTTCAACGATTTCCTTAGGATCGTTTACGCGACCCCAAGAGAGGTCTGTGATGTGTACGAGACCGTCAACACCGCCGAGGTCGATGAATACACCGTAAGAAGTAATGTTCTTAACTGTACCTTCGAGTACCTGACCCTTCTGGAGCTTAGAGATGATTTCCTGCTTCTGAGCTTCGAGCTCTGCTTCGATGAGTGCCTTGTGAGAAACAACAACGTTCTTGAATTCCTGGTTGATCTTAACTACTTGGAATTCCATTGTCTTACCAACGAATACATCGTAATCGCGGATAGGCTTAACGTCGATTTGTGAACCGGGAAGGAACGCTTCGATACCGAACACATCAACGATCATACCACCCTTAGTGCGGCACTTGATATAACCCTTAACGATTTCCTTAGATTCGAGAGCTGCATTAACGCGTTCCCAAGACTTAGAAGCACGTGCCTTATTATGTGAAAGAATGAGCTGACCCTTAGTACCTTCGAGGCTTTCGATAAATACTTCAACAACATCACCAATTGCGAGTTCGGGGTTATAGCGGAATTCAGATGCATTGATGATACCATCGCTCTTATAACCGATGTTTACAACAACTTCACGCTTGTTGATAGCCTTTACAGTACCATCTACCACTTCGTTTTCGCTAACGCGACCGAGTGTGTTTTCATAAGCAGCAGTAAGCTCTTCACGAGTCTTTTCACCTGCTACATTGCCAGTTTCGAATGATTCCCAATCGAAATCAGCGAGGGGAGCTACATTTTTAAAATTTTCCATTTTGTTAGTTTTGTTTTAAATTAACAAGTTAGACATTATGTTGATTATCATTTGGAGCCATTTTCCAAAAACTCCAAAATCGTGTGCAAAATTACAACATTATTTTGAAACAGACTAATAACTTAGTAATTTCTTTTACAAATATTTACCACAACTGCCAATTTTGCAAAATTCATATAGAAAATAAATATGATAGTAACAGCCTCTACGATAAACATACCAGCTATCACTATCATATATTGCTAATTTTCTCGTAAATACATTTGGCTTTTCACTCGATTCACCATGTCTATACCTTTAAGTGCTTCGACTATTTTGAATGCAAACTCAAACGTTGCACCAGGAGCCTTTGCGGTTATGATATTTTCATCAACCACTACATTTTTATCAACATAGTTCGCTCCATGCTCGTTCTTCTCCGTTCCTGGATAAGTAGTAGCTGTACGAGATTTCAACAAACCTATACTACCTAGAACAACAGCTGGCGATGCACAAATAGCAGCAATATACCCTCCCCTACTATTTACGTATTCTAAAGTTTTCCTTACCCACAAATGCATACGCAAATTCTCAGCTCCAGGCATACCGCCAGGCAAGATGATACAATCGCTATTATCCAATTCGTTCTTTTTAAATATGTTATCTGCCTTAACAGTAATACCATGTGAGCTGACTACGTTTCGAGCTCCCGAAATTGAAACTAACGACACTTCAATCTGCGCTCTACGCAATATATCAGCCGTAGCCAAAGCCTCAATATCCTCAAAGCCTTCAGCTAACAAAATATGCACCATATCCTATAAATTCAAAATTCAGTTAGTATAAACTCAACTTTTACTGTATTAAAGTTGAGCGTTGTTATAAGGTTATTCTATAGTTCTACAAGATATGTAAACCTACGCATTCACCTTCACTTGCTCTAAATATTTAGCAATTGTTGCTTCAAGCCCATAAAACAAGGCATCACAAACCAACGCATGGCCAATGCTCACTTCATCAAGTTCAGCTATCCTCGAACAGAAATACTTCAAATTCTCCAAACTCAAATCATGACCAGCATTCACCCCTAACCCAATCGACTTGCTATATTCTGCTGTCTTTACAAAAGGAGCAATCGCTACTTCAGCATCTTCAGCATAAGCAGAAGCATAGGGTTCGGTATAGAGTTCAACGCGATCAGCACCAGCCTTCTTTGCATATTCAGCCATTGTGCAATCTGCCGAAATAAAGATACTCACTCGAATTCCTTTTTCTTTAAATCTTGACACCACTGAAGTTAAAAACTCCAAGTTGTTTTTAGTATTCCACCCAGCATTAGACGTCAACTGTTCGGGCTTATCGGGCACAAGCGTCACCTGTGCTGGTTCAACTTCGAGCACCAACTGTATAAAATCTTCAGAAGGATAACCCTCTATATTGAACTCAGTGTGCAACACTTTTTTTAAATCTCTAACATCCTGATATCGAATATGACGCTCATCAGGTCGTGGGTGCACCGTAATACCATGTGCTCCCAAGCTTTCTATATACTTTGCCACTTCGACAACATCGGGATTATTACTACCACGTGCATTTCTCAATGTGGCTATTTTGTTGATATTTACAGACAATTTTGTCATTATGCAGGAAAATACTAATTTTGCTATTTGTAAAAAAACACTGCAAAAATACAAAATAATTAGTTTAAATAAACTTAGTGATGTGTAAAAAATAATCTGCATCATTTTTTTATAAAAAGACATTTCTTCCTATATTTATTTATAGTTGTCTTTTTGCCGCTTTTCTCTCTACTCATCAGTCACATAGCCCGCTATGTTCCTTCTTCATAAAAAGAAAATCAATCAAAAATACAAACTAAAACTGATACATATTACAATTTTCACCTCACTAATTTTGTCAAAACAGCATGATTATAGCGTTAATCGGTAATATTTACCAAGCTGAAAAAAGCAAATACCTCGAAGAAATCATTAGAAATTTACTTTTAATGGGCGACACCATTATCGCTGAAGATCAATTTCTATCATTTATTGACGAGAATCTTTCCATCGACATATCTCACATTGCTCCTTTCTCAGGGTCGCAATTCAATGCCGATTTATGCATTTCGATAGGAGGAGACGGCACCTTCCTCAAAGCTGCCGCATTAGTAGAAGGCAAAAACATTCCAATTCTGGGCATCAACACTGGGCATCTTGGTTTTTTGGCAGACATCTCGCCCGACAACATCCAAAACGACCTAAAAGCAATTCACGAACACAACTTTGTGGTTGAACAGCGAAGTGTTATTGAAGTTCGAAATGAGGAAGAAACATTCAGCTTCCACCCTTATGCGCTCAACGAAGTAGCAGTGATGAAGCACGACAATTCATCACTCATACACATCGAAGCCTATGTCGACGGCGTCCTGCTCAACAACTATGCCGCCGATGGACTCATCGTTACTACCCCCACAGGATCTACGGGCTACTCACTCTCTGTAGGAGGCCCCATCCTAGCCCCCATGTCGGGCACATTGTGCATCAGCCCTATCGCTTCGCATAGCCTAAACACCCGCCCTGTTGTAGTTCCCGACAACGTTGAAATCACACTCAAGATAGAAAGCCGCACCAACAACTTTCTGCTTTCCATCGACGGCAGGAGCGAAAGCCTCCCCTGCTCCACCCCCATATACATTCGGAAAGCACCACACAAAATCGGAGTCGTCCGCATTGGCTACAAAAGCTTCTATGACACATTAAAGAAAAAAATGGCATGGGGCAAACGTGGTGAGTGAGGAGAGATTCGTGAGTAGAGAGTAGTGAGTAGTCCATCCGGTTGGTTCGCTAAACTCTAATCGTTAAACGCTAGTCGTTCATCTCTACTCACTAGAATTAGTAAACAGACCCCGACAAGTAAACAAGTTAACGAGAACCATCCGGATGGACTACCCTCTACTCACTACTCTCTCCTCACTACTTTCTTCTCACTACTCACTACTTCTCAAATGCACAAATACCAAAAGTTCAAAAATATCATTGCCTGGCTATGGAAAATGAGCCACGGCCTTCGCGTCCAAGCCCTGCTTAACACTGTGCTCGGCCTACTGCTCGTAGCCGCTGACCTTATGTTCGTGTGGGCTTCAAAACTTGTCATTGACGCAGCCACGATCAAAGACTACACCTTTTCCCTCACCGCTGGCTGCACCCTTTTAGCCATCATCATTATTGCCCAAATTGCCATTTCACAATCCATTCGCTGGATAAAAGCCACATTAGGCGTAAGAGCTGTCAACCGCACACAACAAGCATTCTTCAAGCACCTGCTCTCTGCCGAATGGCAAAACTTGCAAAAGTTTCACACAGGCGACATCACCAACCGCATGCAGCGCGATGCTACCGAGGTATCGCTTTTTATCACCGAATCGCTCCCCAATTTCCTTACGACCATCGTTAAATTCCTGGGCGCATTCGTATTTCTCTACGCCATGGACAAGCAGCTGGCACTCGTCGTTGTCGTCATCCTCCCATTGTTCATCATAATTTCAAAACTCTACATCAAAAAACTACGCACCCTTACCCACATGGTGCGCACACTCGAAAGCAGCATCCAAAGTTTTTTGCAAGAATCGCTCCAACACGCGCTAGTCATCAAAACCCTCCTTGGCACCAACCACGCCTCCGAATGCCTACACCTCAAGCATGCCGACCTGCAACACAAAGTGCGCCACAAGACACTCTACACCACCGCCACCTCCACCCTACTCAACCTCGGCTTCGCCACAGGCTACTTCCTCACCTTCTGCTGGGGAGCACACAGCCTGCAGCAGGGACTCATCACCTATGGGTCGCTCATGGCCTTTGTACAACTAGTCGGCCAGGTTCAGGGCCCCATACGCACGCTCACGGGCTTTGTTCCACAGTTCGTAGGGCTCGCCACTGCCATAGAGCGACTCTCCGAGCTCCAAGCCCTCCCGCTCGAGCCTACAACAGCAGCGCCTCCCCCCGCACAAACCTCGCCTTTAGGCATCCGCATCAGCGGCCTCCACTTTGCCTACCCCGACAGCACCAAGCCCCTCTTCACTGACTACAACCTCAACATCCCCCCAGGCAGCAAAGTCGCAATCGTAGGCGAAACGGGAGCTGGCAAAACTACCCTCATCCGCCTGCTCCTCGCCCTGCTCTCGCCCGAGCGTGGCAGCATCGAGCTCTACGACAACACCAAGCGCCTACCGCTGAGCGCCACTACACGCACCTATTTCTCCTACCTGCCTCAGGGCAACACCCTCCTGAGCGGCACACTACGCGAAAACCTACTCATGGCCAATCCCCGTGCCACCGACGCAGAGCTCTACCACGCCCTCAACCTGGCATGCGCCGACTTTGTCCACACCCTCCCCCGAGGACTCGAAACGCCTACGGGCGAACAGGGAGGCGGCTTCTCCGAAGGTCAGGCACAGCGCATCTGCATAGCGCGCACGCTCCTGCGCCGCTCGCCTATCGTCATACTCGACGAAGCCACCTCTGCGCTCGACGAAGCCACCGAAGCACGCATCCTTGCAGGACTCAAAGCGCATCTCGACGACGCCACATTGCTCTTCATTACACATCGCCCAGCCGTACTCAGCCTCTGCGATAGCGTAGTAAGAATTTAGGTAGGTTCTATAAATTAGTTTTATATTTTCTTTTTGGTAGTTTCCCTGTTTGGTCGCTTTGCAAATCTTTTTGGCCTTTTTCTTTTTAACTCCTTGAAACGTAGCCCGCTACGCTTCGTCGTCGTCAAAAAGAAAAAATCTCAAAAAATCTTAAGTAAATATTTTGCCAATGAGCGCAATGAAAATTTATTTTCAAATTGCCGAATGCAGCTAAATATTATTCAAATCAACTCAAGCTAATTTATAGAACCTACCTTTAACAATTACCCAAAAAAACAGCCGACTTGTAGAAATAGAACTACAGGTCGGCTTTCTTTCGTTTGAATGCACAAGCAGTAAAGATATATACACTATTCCCTATACTCTGTACTCTGTTCTCTGTACTCTATAAGTAGTTCTCTGTACTCTAATCATCATCGCTCATAGCTCACCATTCGTCCATCCTGCGTGATGCCTTGCAAAGAAATGCGGAGTTGCGTGCCATCATGGCTATTATTGAAGAAAACGACAGAAGCTTTGCCAAGGTCATCCACAAGAAGATTGGGCGACCAATAGAGCGTGCGGCGCGTGTCGGGTTCTTTGGGCATCATCATCTGATAATAATTGGGCGAGTAGAATTTCTTTTGAGGCGTATAACCCCATACTTTGCGCTTCGTTACTTCTTTGTTCGAACGATATAAATAAGAATTTGGGCGTTCGTACACCATAAATACCAGCTCTGGATATTTCATATCAGTAGATGGAAACAACCTGGCAATCCTTCCTTTATCAGTGACCAAAACGGCAGATTGTACTTCATAAGCCATTACATTGTCAATTGCTATTTTTGTATCATCGTGTTCAGGATTTGTATAAATATCATTATTTAGCATCCAATATGTTTTGTCACCATTAATGAATGTTTCTCTCCACGGACTTTCATCTCTATTTTCTAAATCTGAAGAAGATTGTTCATCTTGATTAGACTCTTTATCGTCGTTCATATCGGATGCTGTATCAGCATTATCATTACTAACATCCATACTTATATCATCAACAACTTCAGTCAACCCTGTATATGTGCTATCCACCAGCCACGTCAAGAATTGAAGTGAACCAATATTAGCCTCTTGCCCCCTATCCCTCCATTTTTCTAACTCCAATTCTACATTGTAGAAGTATTCACCATGCATACGACCTTTCTTTTCTCCTCCATCCCAAGTGTAGCGATTGCCTTGCATTGGGCGATAAGGACGCTTACCTTTCACCTCTGCCATTCCTAAAAAAGTTTCACGAAAATCCAATATCGTGTCCTTCCATTCGAAGAGGTCAACCTCAGGGGATTGTGATATGGTCACCTGCTTGTTCAAATCCATTACTTGTGGGGTGGAATATTCAAATTCCAAGGGATTAAACTTTCTTAGCGAAGGTGCAAACCAACGGTCTATCGCTACGTTAGCCCAACGGCTCTTGCCTTTCTCGTCCTTTACGAATACATGAGCAGCATATTCGCCCTCATAATCTCTTGTAGATTGAAAAGCGAATTTCCCCAAACTATCTGTGATGCACTCTGCCTTCATCACATCACCCGTTGTGGAGAACAACACCAAGTTCAAATGCATATTGGGATAAGGTTCCAGACCTTTAATCTTATCCTTATACATCGTACCGTTCAGCACCAGTCCATCTTCAATGGGGAACTTCATGCTGAAACGCGCGGCATCGCACATCGTGCCAAAGTCCGTAGCACTCCATCCCTGTACCATCAGCAACTCATCTAATGCTTGGCGACGAAGGCGCTGCTCCGCACTATCCGCTACTGTTTCAAAATAATAGTCGGGGCGATGGATATATCCCCTTACTTCGCTACCCAACAGCATTTCTCCATCAATCGTGCGACGTGGTGTAGCTATCAACTCTGCTGCATCTTCACGAACAGCCAACGACAAATTGGCTTGCATGGGGTTGCCCTTCTCGTCGCTCAACAACACTTCGAGTGCAACGGGAGCATGCGCTTCATACTGCAACTTGCTCTGGCGCACCTCCACATTCAAAGTCTTTGGGCGCATCTGCCGATAAATCATGCGGCTAGCAAGGCTGTTGCCCTGACGGTCGAAGAGTTCAATGCGGTTCACGCCCGAATGAAACACCTGGATGGGAAGCGAGAATGTTGTTGTAGTATTTACTTGCAAAGTATCAAAGTAGCACGGCTTTTCACGGCAGAACACTGCAAGCCCTACCACCTCGTCTTCCATACCTGTTGTTCGCTCTATGCGAACATCTACAAAGTTCGTGTCGGGAGCCACATAGAGGGTGTAGCCTTCAGCTTGGGCCTCTGGGAGGTCAAAGCGCTGCTTGCTAATTATAACGTGTGCATCCTTTGTATTTGCAGGAAGTTCAAACGTGCCACGACCTTCGTGCAAAGGTACAGAGAGTGATAATAGTTGCTCGCCATCGTGTATTTCAAGTGTATCATTGCAAGCCAAACCATTGCCATCCGTCAGCTGATAAGCAATGCGCTGGCTCAATCCACCAATACGATGTCCACCCTCAGGATAAAAACTCAGAAGACGCTCCTTCTTGCTACCAAAATCATAAAGACGCGCAGCACGGCTGGGGAGTTTCCACTTCTCGTCGGGTACAACAATGTCGAGTTGCCCCTTGTCCTCTGCGAACACGGGTACAACTCGACTATAACACGCATGGTCGCCCCAATTGAGCATCTCACGCGTAAAGGCTCGTATCTCATGAAAACCATTGCTAATGGGTCGCTCCAATTTGAAGCAACCCGTAGCACCTCCACAACTGTCTATGCGCACCTGCTGACGCTCCAGCACGTGTCCTCCATCGTCCAGCAACTCCACATAGAGCACACGGCTCAACTCCGTGGGGCGCAAGCTCGAAGCTCGCACCACATAAGCCTTATACCATATCGAATCGCCCACGAGGTAAGCATTGTTGTCCAAATGGAGATATACCTTCTCGCGTGGATAAATATGGTCGAACGTCGATGCCTTTCGAAATTGGTCGAATAATTGCGTGAGCACAGTGTCCTGCTGGGCAAAAAGACTTAAGGGAAGACATAAAAGAAGTTGTAAGAAAATAGTTTTCATAAATTAACTCAGTTTACTTTAAGGTTGGTTCTATAAATTAGTATTATAATTTATTTTGGTAGATTTAGGGCTTGGTCGCTTTGCTAATCTTTTTGATCTTTTTCTCTTTATCTCCTTGAAACGTAGCCCGCTACGCTTCATCGTCGATAAAAAGAAAAATCCTCAAAAATCTTAAGCAAATCGCCTCAAGCTAATTTATAGAACCTACCTTAAGTTATTTGATTATCATTAGATAACTGAAGCGTTCCTCCTAAACCACCAGAATAACTCTGCAAAGTTAATCTTACGTGTTGATAAAAAGGACCTTCTTCTACCCACAAAGCAAAATCACAATACATCAATCCATAATGTAATTGAAAGAATGTTTCAGTACTAAATTTTAAATCACCATATTCATCCCTTATTAATGAGGTGTTAGTAAAATAATCTATAAAATGTAAAACCTCATAATATTTATTACTACTAGGATATAATGTTACAACACCACTTATACCCCCATAATTCCAATCAACTCTTACATTCATTGATGCACCATAATTACTCCCAGGTGAATATGGGAAAGGCCACCATGTAAGAGTATAAGATCTTATAATTGTTCCTCCTTCACCAGGCAATAATATGACTTCTCTCGCCATACGCGACGAACGACTCAATTTCAGTCCATTCTCATTAGCCTTAACACTATCTGTGCAAACGTAAAATTCTACGGTGTTGGCAGCATACACCTCATACGCCTGTTCCAAATCCTCAACTGTCAAAGTATCAATTCCACCACGAATCATTTGCTCCGTAAAGCACATGGCGATTTCATGTTGATCTGCCAACGAACGGCTTACTTTCAATAATTCCTGAACCTTTTGTTCACGAGCAACATCAATCATGCACTCTTCTTCTTCACTACATGAAGAAATTACACACATTGTAGCAAACAATGCTACAAATCCTAAAGCAATTTGTTTTCTTAATTTGTTCATTGCAAATTTACTATTTATTTAACCAATTAGTAGCTCTTTTTTTAATAAAATTGATATCGGCAGAAGGTATCTTAATTTTCTTGTTTAATATGGCTGAAGCAATACTATCAGCACGTACCGTATCACACTTGTTTATATAAACCGTTAACATTCCTGATAAAGGATAAAATCTTGCAGGCACCATATTGTAAGCACAATGCAAATGTTGAAGGGCGATGCTATCTTGTCCTAATGAAATAGCATTGTCGGCAGCCAATAATTCTATGTCATAATTGTTGAGTTTCTGCCGACACAGACTTAAAATTTCTGTACTTTTAGTATAATTGCGCACGAAGTTCAGCTCTGCGGCATAATTATACAGGAAAAGTGGATTGTCGTGCAATTTAGGTAGTAATGCTTCATATTCACTCAAGTCTGACTTACCATTAGGCAACAGTTGTTGTGCATTCTTCCATGACTTTTCATCTTTGGCTTTCAATGCTTGAATTGCAACGACACAGGTCGCAATAATAGTTGTCAGTCCATAAATACATTTTCGCAAACATGGTTTGCTCTTTTCATCGCTGCTTAATTGTGCCAA
>JAZLDQ010000077.1:0-68784 GCA_045614785.1 Alloprevotella sp. | reverse complement strand
AGGTTATAAGGTTTTAAGGGACCATGCGGAATGAATAATCTAATTCTGAAAATATGGAAAATTTGACAACCTAATAACCTCAAAACCTCAGAACCTTAAAACCTAATAACCTCAAAACCTAACTATGCACTTCACAAACCTGCTAAAAATAGCCCTTCGTGCCATTGCTGCCAACAAGTTGCGTGCCATCCTCACGATGCTTGGCATCATTATTGGTGTAGCTTCAGTGATTACGATGATTGCTATCGGTGAAGGCTCCAAAGCCAGCATCCAAAACAACATTTCGCAGATGGGCTCCAACATGATTTACATCAATCCCGGCGCCGACCGCGGACCAGGCGGTGCACGCCAGGAAGCCAGCGCCATGCAAACGTTGAAAATCAAGGACTACGAGCTCTTGGCAGAAGAAACCAAAATGGTGAAAGCCATCAGCCCTATGGTGCAAAGCGGCGGGCAGTTTATCTACGGCAATCACAACACCCCCTCCACGCTCTATGGCGTTAGTGTGGGCTACCTTGACATTCGCCAGCTCAAAGTGGAAGAAGGTAACATGTTCAACGAGGAAGACGTACGCCTCAGCGCAAAAGTATGCGTCATCGGTAGGACCGTAGCCAACGAGCTCTTCCCTGGTGGCGAAGACCCCGTAGGCAAAATCGTTCGTTTCAAGTCCATCCCCTTCCGCGTTGTTGGTGTCCTTAAATCAAAAGGCTACAACACGTTTGGCATGGACCAAGACAACCTCGTGCTTGCCCCCTACACTACTGTCATGAAGCGTATCCTTGCAGTGACACACCTTAGTAGCATCAATGCCTCGGCACTGACAGAAGCCTACACGGACGAAGCAATAGAAGAAATCACTACCCTCCTGCGCCGTTCGCACAAGCTGCGTCCAGGCATTGACGAAGACAACTTCACTATTCGCTCACAGAAGGAAATGATGGAGATGATGAACTCTACAGCCAACGTCATGACCACTCTCCTCCTTTGCGTGGCATGTATATCACTTATCGTAGGCGGTATCGGCATCATGAACATCATGTTTGTGAGCGTGACGGAGCGCACCAAGGAAATCGGTCTGCGTATGTCGGTGGGCGCACGCGGCATTGATATCCTCGCTCAGTTCCTCATTGAAGCCGTGTTGATGAGCATCACAGGCGGTATCATCGGAGTTATCCTCGGTGGCCTCATTACTTATGGTATCACAACCCTTGCCCAATGGCCCGTGCAGATTCAGCCCTGGAGCGTAATGCTCAGCTTTGCAGTTTGTACATTCACGGGCATCTTCTTCGGCTGGTATCCAGCCAAGAAAGCTGCCAACCTTGACCCCATAGAAGCCATTCGTTATGAATAACCTAGCACTCGGAGGAAGCGGGCTCTCACCACGAGGTGCCCGCTACCTCGAAGCTTTACTCCACATCGTAGTGTGGGGCTACATATTCCTCACGCCCCTATTGTTCACACGCGGTGGCATAGAAGATATAGATTGGAACCGCTACTTCTTCACAAGTTTGTGGAACATTGCCTCGTGCATCGTCTTCTACGTCAACTACTTCTTCCTCATTCCTCGCTACTTCTTGCAACATCGATATTGGCACTACTTCGTGCTCAACATTGTCATGGTCGTAGCGCTCGTCGTGGGGAGAGAAATACTTATGCAGTGGTATCACTCTTTTGAGCAAATACCTCTACGTCCTCGCCGCGGGGGAGGTGGTTTCTTTGAACCCAACCCACGCAGATTCTTCCTGTTCAAATCATACAAGTGGGTGCAGAGCACTTTCCACTTCCTCGTTGCAGCCGCTATCTCTTTAGCTTTGCGCCTCAGCCTTAGCTGGCATCGCTCGGAAGTGGCACGTAAGCAGGCCGAAGTTGACCGCCAGGCTGCTGAACTCATGAATCTTAAGAATCAGATTTCACCCCACTTCCTGCTCAACACGCTCAACAATATTTATGCCCTCACAGCTTTCGACACGACAAAAGCTCAGCAGGCAATACTCGACCTCAGCAAGCTATTACGCCACCTGCTTTATGAAAATCAAACAGAATGGGTGACGCTGGAAAAGGAAACAAACTTCCTCCGCAACTACATTGCACTCATGAGCCTGAGAGTAGGCAAAAACGTTGATATCAAAATTGACTTTTGTATTGAAAAAGCTGAAAACACACTTGTTGCACCCCTACTCTTCATCTCTTTAGTGGAAAATGCCTTCAAACATGGTGTGAGCAACACCCAGCAATGCTTTATCCACATCAAGCTCAACGTGTCGGAGAATGGACGTATCATCTTCGACTGCCGCAACACAAACATCCCCAAGACAGCCGACGATAAGAGTGGCGGAGGCATTGGCCTGCAGCAAGTAAGGCAACGCCTGGAACTCTCTTATCCCAACCACTACATCTGGCAACAAGGTGCCCACGAGGGTGTTTACGTTTCGCATATTGAAGTAGATGCGCGATGAACGTTTAGCGATTATGAACGTTTAGCGATGAACGTTTGGCTATTAACAACCTCTGAACTTCAACACATTTCCGAACTTGAAACCGCATGGCTGTTGTACTCTGTACTCTATAAGCTATACTCTAAACCAAAACCTATGTCCACCCTCACTTGCATCATCATAGACGACGAGCCGTTAGCGAGAGAACTGCTTGAGAACTACGTCAACAAGACTCCCTTCCTACAACTCAAAGGCTGCTTTTCCAATGCGATAGAAGCCATGGCGACGCTTCGAAAAGAGCCCGTACAATTGGCTTTTCTCGACATCCAAATGCCCGAACTCAGCGGACTCGAACTGGCGAAGCTCATCCCTAGTTCTACGAAAATCATCTTCACCACCGCCTTCAGCCAATACGCTATTGATGGCTACAAAGTCCATGCCGTAGGCTATTTGCTCAAGCCTATCGCCTACCCCGATTTTCTCGAAGCTGCCCAGCATGCACTTGAAAGCACAATTCAGCAATCGGCAGCGCCTACTGAAGCCGCGCGCACTGATTCCCCTCAATCGCTCTTTATCAAAAGCGACTACAGGCTTGTGCGCATCGACTATGATGACATCCTTTATATCGAAGGGCTCAAAGACTATGTGAAAATCTACGTAGCTTCGAACCCACGCGCCACACTGTCGCTCACTTCAATGAAGACAATTGAGGACCACTTGCCAGCACATCAGTTCCAGCGCGTGCACCGCTCCTACATCGTCAATATGGAGCGCATCACGGCTGTTGAAAAGCACAACATCCTCATCGGTGAAAAGTCGATACCCGTTTCCGACTCCTATCGCGACCGAGTACACGAATACGTGGCAGAGCGTACTCTTTCGTCACGATAAGTCAGAAAAGAACACAACATTGACAAAAAAAAGAAAGTCCTTACAACGCACATTACGATACGTTGTAAGGACCTTTTTGTATTCCTAAACATTTCATTTACGCTTATTCGCGGCCAGCACGCTTGCGAGCCAAATGGTCGAGAATTACCTTTCGCATACGCATAGACTTAGGTGTTACTTCGAGATACTCATCCTCCTTGATATACTCTAATGCTTCCTCAAGCGAGAAGAGAATGGGCGGAATGATGCGCGCCTTATCATCAGCACCCGAAGCACGCATGTTCGTGAGTTGCTTGGCCTTTGTAACATTCACAACAAGGTCGTTGTCGTGAACGTGTTCGCCCACAACCTGACCTGCATATACCTCATCCTGCGGAGAGATGAAGAACTTGCCGCGGTCCTGCAAATGGTCGATAGCATAAGCAAAGGCTGTACCATTTTCGAGCGCTATCATCGAACCATTCTGGCGACGCACAATATCGCCCTTATATGGCTGATACTCCTTGAAGCGGTGCGCCATGATAGCCTCTCCCTGCGAAGCAGTAAGCACGTTCGTACGAAGCCCAATAATGCCTCGCGATGGAATGTTAAACTCAATATCAATGCGGTCGCCTATCGTAAGCATCGAAACAACATCGCCCTTACGACGTGTCACCATATCAATCATCTTTGAAGAAAACTCTTCAGGCACGTTGATGGTCAATTCCTCGATGGGTTCGTGGCGAACGCCATCAATTTCCTTATAGATAACCTGCGGCTGACCCACCTGAAGCTCATAGCCCTCACGACGCATAGTTTCAACCAAAACCGAAAGGTGGAGCACACCACGACCGCTCACCACCCATGCGTCAGCGCCTTCCGTCTTACTCACGCGGAGTGCGAGGTCCTTCTCCAACTCCTTCTCCAAGCGTTCACCGATGTGGCGCGAAGTGCAGAACTTGCCTTCCTTGCCGAAGAATGGCGAGTTGTTGATAGTAAAGAGCATTGACATCGTTGGCTCGTCGATGGCAATAGTGGGGAGTGGTTCGGGATTTTCGAAATCGCAGATAGTATCGCCGATATCAAAGCGTTCAAGCCCTACTACTGCGCAAATGTCGCCACTCTTCACTTCGTTTGTACGCACACGGCCCATACCTTCGAAGGTGTGCACTTCTTTAATCTTTGTCTTCTCCAACGTACCATCGCGGTGAGCGATAGTAACGTTCATGCCTTCTGCAATAGCACCGCGGTGTACACGACCGATGGCAATGCGCCCAGTATAGTTAGAATAATCGAGCGACGTAATAAGCATCTGAGGCGTACCTTCGTGGCGCTCGGGAGCAGGAATGATTTCGACAATCTTATCGAGCAGGTAGTCAATCGACTCTGTAGGAGTTGCATAGTCAGGTCCCATCCAATTGTTCTTAGCAGAACCATAGACTACAGTAAAGTCAAGCTGCTCTTCCGTAGCATCGAGGTCGCACATAAGGTCGAACACCATTTCGTAAACCTCCTCAGGGCGACAGTTGGGCTTATCCACCTTGTTTACGACAACAAGTGGCTTAAGACCTATTTCCAAAGCCTTCTGCAACACGAAACGCGTCTGAGGCATAGGACCCTCAAACGCATCTACCAACAAGATGCATCCATCTGCCATATTAAGCACGCGCTCCACCTCGCCCCCAAAGTCAGAGTGACCCGGAGTGTCGATAATGTTAATTTTCGTACCCTTATAGTTGATAGAAACGTTTTTCGAAAGGATTGTTATCCCTCTTTCACGTTCGAGGTCGTTGTTATCGAGTATCAACTCGCCCGTCTGTTGGTTAGCACGAAAAAGATTTCCGGCCTGCAGCATCTTATCGACAAGCGTCGTCTTGCCATGGTCAACATGGGCTATTATTGCAATGTTGCGAATGTCTTGCATACGAAGTTTGGAATAGGTTCTTAAAAAATCTATGCAAAATTACTTCTCTCGTTAAAAAATGACAAAAAAATAGGAGTGTTTTCTAAAAAACAGGAGCCATTTAGCAACCGATTTTTTTTTATTCTGTACTTTTGCCTTACGTTTTGCAACTACTACTCTTCAAAACAGATAAAAGCAAAACACACCTTTACAACATAATTCTTACAATTATGGGAAAATCATCCAGCATCCACCTGAGCAAGACGACGCTCTTCTTGGTGATACTCTACTTGCTTGCATGCATGGCGTTACTCCTCTACTTTTCGCCACGCAATAACTCTAATTTTGCCTACGACTACGAGCAGGAAAAGCCCTGGCGCTACTCCACACTCATTGCAGAGTACGACTTCCCCGTGTTGCGCTCTGAGAAAGAACAACAACAACTTCGCGATAGCATCGAACACGCCTTCATGCCCTACTATCAGCAGCAGCCCGATGTTGCTGCCAGTCAACTTGCGGCCTTCGAGCGCGACTTCCAGAATCAGCAGCTGAAGGGTGTGGGGCTGCAATGCTTCAAATTTGCGAAGGAACACCTTCAGGCTGCTTATGCCGAAGGGATACTCTCAACAATCGACTACGCCGAACTTCAAAAGAAGGATCTTTTCGGCGTACGCATCGTACGACAACAGCAGGCCCAGCACGTAACGCTACAGCAGTTGCTCTCCCCCCGAATCGCCTACGAACGCATTCTGCGTGCCGACTCGCTCCACCGCTTTGACGGAGAACTCACCAATTGTAATCTCAACACCTATCTTCAGCCCAACCTGAAAGAAGACACTGAGAAAAACGCAACCGAACTTCACGCCGCCTTTGCTTCCGTAGGGCAATACGTAGGACTTGTGCAGGCAGGTCAAAGCATCATCTACCAAGGCGACATTGTTACGGCTGAAAAAGCCAGCATCCTCCGCTCACTAAAGATTGAAATGGAGCGCCGACAGGGCGATAGCAACACCTTTTGGTGGATATTTAGCGGACAATTTATCCTTGTGTTGCTCACTGTAGGCACGATGTTCCTTTACATCTACCTGTTCCGCCGCGACTACCTGCTTCGCACCAACTCCATCGGTTTGGTGCTTACACTCATCACGCTATTCCCTATCATAGGCTTCTTGCTAAAGGCGCATACGAACGTGAGCCTATATGTTGTGCCCTTTGCCATCGTGCCGATGTTCGTACGAATCTTCATGGATAGCCGAACAGCACTCGTGGCAGCCATTGTCGTGACAATCCCCACATCCTTCGTGGCCTACAACCCTTACGAATTTATGCTCGTCCAGCTTTTCGTAAGTTTCAACACCATCTACACGCTCAAAGAGCTCACCGCACGCTCACAAATCGTGCGCGTTGCCTGCCTCAACATCCTCGTTGCTTGGGCCGTATGCCTCAGCTATGACCTTATTCACGGGCTACTCATACGCAGTTTCGACGAGATGTGGTATCTTGACTATTCACGCTACATCTACCTTGCTATCAATGGCGGACTTCTCCTGTTGGGATACCCCATCATGTACTTCATCGAACGCATCTTTGGCTTCACCTCGAGCGTCACTCTCATTGAACTACTCAATTTCAACGCAGGCCTACTCGGACGCATGTCGCGAGAAGCACAAGGCACTTTCAACCACTCCATCCAGGTGGGCAACCTTGCGGCAGAAGTGGCACGAAAAATTGGAGCAAAACCCTTGTTGGCACGTGCAGGCGGCCTCTACCACGACATCGGTAAGCTCGGCAACCCTGCCTTCTTCACCGAAAACCAAAAGAGCGTAAACCCCCACGAATCGCTCAGCGAGGAAGACAGCGCACGCATCATCATCGGCCACGTCATGAACGGCATCAAGTTGGCCAACGAATACAACCTGCCGCGCGAAATCAAGGACTTCATCCTCACGCACCACGGACTGGGCATGGCCAAATATTTCGCCATACAGTGGCAAAACAAACATCCCGAAGAAACCTTCGAACCAGAAGTTTTCAGCTATCCTGGCCCTAATCCTCAGACGGCAGAGCAAGCCGTACTGATGATGTGCGACTCCGTTGAAGCGGCTTCGCGCAGTTTGAAGGAATACACAGAAGAAAGCATCTCGGGCTTAGTTAACAAAATCATTGACGGACAGCTCAAAGAAGGATGCTTCAACAATTGTCCCATCACCTTCCGCGACATCGAAACGGCCAAAGCTACACTTATCGAAAGCCTCAAAACAACCTACCACACCCGCATTGCCTATCCTGAACTCAAAAAACAAGGAAGCGCAAACAATAACGCGACCAACAATAACAAGCCAAAAACATTTGGCAACCTTTTCGGGAAATAATCGATTTGCAAATATTGTGGTCAGGTAAACATTTTTAGAGCAAAAAGGTAAGAATTTTGACAATAAAGCAGACAAATGCTGATTAAACATGAACGAAAGCAAATTTGGATTTCGCGCGAAAATGTTGTATCTTTGTAGTACAAGGAGGAAACCACCCGGTTTTCTCCTTTTTTTGGCTCAAAAATGGCAAAAATGACCTCAAAGGTAGATTATTTTTCTTCAAACATCGGAGGAACGATCTTTGATGTCGTTTCTCCTACCTTGTATGTCAGAAATTTCACCCCCAATTTTGCCCTCAAAACCTCCCATTTCGAACAAAAAACAACTTTTTTAATTTTTTTCTTATTTCTAAAGCAGATTAAAGAGCAAGGCTTTTTTAGAGTACAGAGCGATTATAGAGTACAGATAACAGAGTACAGAGTACAACTGCCATCCGGATGGCTTCTTGTCAACTCGTTTACTCGTCAACTTATTTACTAAAATGTACAACTGCCATCCGGATGGTTTCTCGTCAACTTGTTTACTCGTCATCTTGTTTACTAAGATGTACAACTGCCATCCGGATGGCTTCTCGTTTACTTGTTAACTCGTCAACTTGTTTACTAAGATGTACAACTGCCATCCGGATGGCTTCTCGTCAACTTGTTTACTCGTCAACTTGTTTACTAAAATGTACAACTACCGTGCTGAAAATATTCCAACGAGTGAATCAATTGAATTCTACATACTGATTAATCGTTTTTATATGTAAAACTACAGCTTCTAAATTTGCATATTAGCAACATAAGTACTCATATTTATAAAAAAGTGAGCTGAAGACTTTTGGAAGTGAATTTTAATCACTAAGTTTGCAACCAAATTTTCTAAAAACCAAAAACTAATTTTACAATGTTTAAAATCTTCCAGGGTTTTCATTTTCTCGAAAACCTACAAGTGTTAAAGCAAAACAAGCGTTCTAACGCATGGCCAAAAAAGACGGCTGGCCTTGTTGCAACGCTTATCGTTACGCTCGTGCTTTGGAACATGCCTATCGAAAAGTTTGGCATTCCAGAATTGACTATCGTGCAACAACGCACCATCGCACTCTTTGCGTTTGCAACAATGATGTGGTTGCTCGAAGTTATCCCCTCTTGGTGTACGTCGGTAGCCATCATTTCAACATGTATCTTCACAATGTCGAACGATGCATTCTTCACCTTCACTGACGGACTCGCACCCGAAAAATTGGGTACGCTTCTTAACTCTAAGGACGTAATGGCAACATTTGCTGACCCTGTCATCATGCTCTTCCTCGGTGGATTTATGTTGGCAATTGCAGCAACAAAGACAGGTCTTGACGTACGCCTTGCTCGCGTATTGCTCGCTCCCTTCGGCAAGCGTAGCGAAATGGTGCTCCTCGGCTTCTTGCTCATCACAGGTTTCTTCTCAATGTTCGTGAGCAACACTGCCACTGCTGCCATGATGTTGGCATTCCTTACTCCTGTCCTCAAGGCACTTCCCGATAGCGGAAAGGGACGCATCGCTTTGGCGCTCGCAATTCCTATCGGTGCAAATATCGGTGGTATTGGTACACCTATCGGTACACCTCCCAACGCCATCGCCATGGGTTATCTCGACGTTGGCTTCAACGAATGGATGATGCTCATGATTCCCTTCGTTGTAGTGATTCTCTTGCTCTGCTGGGTGTTGCTCCGCGTGATGTTCCCCTTCAAGCAGAAGGAAATCGTGCTCAACATCGAAGGCGAAACACAGAAGGGATGGCAGCCCATCGTGGTTAACATCACATTCATCGTAACCATCTTGCTTTGGTGCTTAGGCAAGGACTATACTGGTATCAGCGCCAACGCTGTAGCCATGCTCCCCATCCTCGTATTCTGCACAACAGGCGTTATCAGCCGTCGCGACCTTGAAGAAATCAACTGGTCTGTGCTTTGGATGGTAGCAGGTGGTTTTGCCCTCGGTTTGGCATTGCAGAAGACAGGCCTTGCAAAGGTGCTCATTGAAAACATCCCCTTCGGCGAACTCAACCCCATCGCACTCCTCGTTGTAGCAGGCCTTTTGTGCTGGGCTTTGTCAAACTTCATCAGCAACACAGCAACAGCTGCATTGCTCATCCCCATTCTCGCCGTGATTGCAGAGGCTTCGCCTGCACTTGAAGCAATTGGTGGTTCACGCACATTGCTCATCGGCGTAGCTATGGCAGCTTCGTTCGCTATGTGCTTGCCCATCTCAACTCCTCCCAACGCCTTGGCTCACTCTACAGGCCTTGTTGAACAGAAGTACATGGTTCGCATGGGTATCATCGTTGGTATCGCTGGTATAGCATTGGGTTATGCAATGCTCATCGCTTGGGCTACAGTATTCTAATCTGACATTCAAAGAAATAAAAGCACCTTCCTCAAAACCAAACAGAGGAGGGTGCTTTGCCCATCTTGTAGCAACAAGAAAAGCCCTGCTGGTAATTTGTCAATGCCACTATAACTATCAAAATAATCTACACAAAGCTTGTATTTATGCAAATACTTTGACATTTCCGCAAAGTTTGAAAAATAAATACGTACATTTGCCTTAGCATTTTCTCTAAAAACGAAGAATCTCAACATGCTGAAAGTGGACAAACTCGATAAGAAAATCCTGAGCATCATTTCGACAGACGCTCGCATCGCTATCAAAGACCTTGCTGAAGAGTGCGACCTCTCGCGCGCTGCTGCAAGCCAGCGTTTTCAGCGACTGATTGACTCGGGCATCATTCAAGGCTCGGGCTACTATGTTGACCCAAAATATCTGGGCTATAAGACGTGTACTTACGTAGGCATCAAACTCGAACGCGGATCGATGTACAAGAATGTGTCAGACAAGTTGATGGAGATTCCAGAAATCGTTGAGTGCCACTTCACAACGGGGCCTTATACGATGCTCATCAAGCTCTACTCCATCGACAACGAGCACCTTATGCGCCAGCTCAACAATCAGATTCAAGAGATTGAAGGAGTCATTTCAACCGAAGCCCTCATCTCGCTCGACCAAAGCATCTCGCGCATCATGCCTATCCACAACGAGGATTAGTAGGCTACACTTTCTGATACATCCCTCCCAATCAGTTTTTTCTCGACAATCAACACCATGTACTTTGAAGGAATCATCATTGGTCTCTGCACATTCCTTGCCATCGGCCTCTTCCACCCCATCGTCATTAAGACAGAATACTACAGCGGCACACGCTATTGGTGGGTGTTTCTGCTCGCAGGCATCGGTTGTGCGATAGGCGCACTCTTCATTTCCAACGTAATCGTCAGCAGCATCGTTGGCATCATCGGATTCTCCTCACTTTGGAGCATCAAGGAACTTTTCGAACAAGCGGAGCGCGTAAGAAAAGGATGGTTCCCCAAGAACCCTAAGCGCACGGACTATAAATAACGGCACACTTTCGCAGTGCAACATCAAGCTATGCAAACATCCTACAAAACTATCATATCCCGCAGCCCAAGAAAATCGGACGCTCCCGTCATAGGAATTACAGGAAACTTTGGCGAAAAAGGATTGGAACTAGCGGCTGGATACTTTCGCAGCATCGAAGCTGCTGGCGGAGTGGCTGTTGCACTTCCACCAACATCAAATGCTGAACAAATAAGCCTTTCATTAGAAGGACTTGATGGCATATTGTTCTCTGGCGGTGGCGACATCAATCCATTGCTTTTAGGAGAGGAACCTATTCCCGAGTTAGGCAGTGTCAATCCCCTTCGCGACGACCACGAACTACTCTTGGCCCAACTTGCTTACGACAAGCAAATTCCGATGCTTGGCATCTGCCGTGGTTTGCAGATTATCGTGGCCGCCCTGGGCGGAAAGCTACACCAGGACATTGCTAAAGGCATGCCCAACGCAGAGCTGATTAAGCATTCGCAGAAGATGCCGCGCGAAGTGGCGTCGCACAGCGTCAGCATCCTCCCCGACAGCGAGCTGCACACCCTATTTGGCGACCGCCTCCGTGTCAACTCATTCCATCACCAAGCTGTAGCCGAAGCTGGGCCTCACCTTCGCATCACAGCCACAGCTCCCGACGGCGTTATCGAAGCCGTTGAGAGCACAGAGTTCAAAAGCATCATGGGCGTACAATGGCATCCCGAATGCTTCATCCTCGGAGGTGACGAATGCATGATGCCCTTGTTTAAAAACTTTGTAGCACAGGCGCAGAGTTTTCGCAATGCCAAACAGCTCCACAAAAAGATACTTACGCTCGACTCACACTGCGACACACCGATGCAATTCAGCAAAGGCGTAAACTTCGCACAACGCGACCCGCAGCTTTTAGTCGATGCCCACAAGATGCACGACGGACACCTTGATGCCGTATTCATGGTGGCATACCTCGAACAACAAAGTCGCGATGAAGAAGCGCTGAAGAATGCGACGCTCAAAGCCGACAGCATCCTTCAAGCCATCCGCAAGAGGGTGGGACAAACACCCAACTTTGCCATAGCACAAACTGCTGAAGACCTTTATCGCAACAAATTTTGCGGAATAAAATCGGTAGTTCTAGGCATCGAAAACGGATATGCCATCGGTAAAGACCTTTCGAACATCGCACGTTACAAAGCCGAAGGCGTAGCCTACATAACGCTGTGCCACAACGGCGACAACGACATTTGCGACTCTGCACGACGCTCTCAATGTGAGCACAACGGACTCAGCCCCTTTGGCAGAGAAGTAGTGAAGGAGATGAACCACGTCGGCATGCTTATCGACCTGAGCCACGCCAGCGAAAAGACTTTCTACGACGTGCTCCAGTTCAGCGAGTATCCCGTAGCCTGCACCCACTCTTCGAGCAAAGCACTTTGCAACCACCCCCGCAACTTGACTGACGACCAACTCCGCGCTATCGCCGAAAAAGGCGGCGTTGCACAAGCCACCTTCTACGAAGGATTCCTTCGCGAAGAAGGCGAAGCCACAATTCATGATGCTGTAGCCCACATTCTTCATATGATCAAGGTGGCAGGCATCGACCACGTCGGCATCGGCTCTGACTTCGATGGCGATGGTGGTGTGAAAGGCTTAGCCTCTGCAGCCGAGCTCATCAATCTCACTCGCTATCTGCAAGCCGAAGGACTCTCGGACGAAGACCTTCAGAAACTTTGGGGTGGAAACTTCCTGCGCGTACTTTCGTCGCAACACTAAGACTAAACAATCTTCTATGAACAAACAACTTCTCATAATCCTTGGTGCACTGATTCTGGCTTCGTGCCAACCTACCGCCACGAAGCAATCAGCCACCAACACACCTGCCACTCCCACGCTGACAGCTCCCGCCTTTAGCTCCGACTCGGCCTTTGCTTACGTGGAGGAGCAATGCAGTTTTGGCGCACGCATCCCCAATAGCAAAGCTCACGCAGCTTGTGGAGACTATCTTGTGGAGAAATTCAAGAGCTTCGGCCTTACCATTGTTGAGCAAAAAGCACAACTCCAATCGTGGGACGGCACAATGCTCAACGTGCGCAACATCACCGCATCCCACAATCCCAGCGCCACAAAGCGCATCCTGCTCTGTGCCCACTGGGACTCACGCCCTTGGGCTGACAACGACCCTAATCCCGCCAACCACCGCACTCCCGTAATGGGAGCCAACGATGGTGCGAGCGGTGTGGCCGTGTTGCTCGAACTGGCACGCCTAAACAGGGAGTTTCCTGCAGATTTAGGCATCGACTTCGTGTGCTTCGATGCTGAAGACCGCGGTGCACCCTACTGGGACGAAGCCAAAGCCCCCACCGACGGCACTGACTGGTGCCTGGGCTCACGCCATTGGGCCACAGAAGCTCAAAAGCAAGGGTATAAAGCCGACTTCGGCATCCTGCTCGATATGGTAGGCGGAGCGGATGCTCGTTTCTGCTACGAAGGCTACTCGCTACGCTTTGCCCGCCCTGTGGTAGCACGCATCTGGAGCACAGCAGCACGCCTTGGCCACAAACAAATCTTTCCACAAAAGGACGGCGGATGGGCCACTGACGACCACGTATCGGTCAACGAAATCCTGGGCATACCCTGTGCCGACATCATCCCCTATGTAGAAAACGAACGCTCCACTTTCGGCAAGACATGGCACACTATAGACGACGTGCCAGCCAACATCTCAAAAGAAACCCTCGCTGCCGTAGGTCAAACCGTAATGCAAATCATTCTCGAACAAAAATAACTAGACAACTATGAGTATTAATGAAATACAAGACGAAGTAATCGAAGAGTTCATCGAACTCGAAGACTGGATGGATCGCTACCAGTTGCTCATCGACTTAGGCGAAGAGCAAGAGCCACTGCCCGAAGCCGACAAAATTGACAAAAACCTTATCGACGGTTGCCAAAGCCGCGTATGGCTCGTCTGCCAGCAACAGGGCGACAAACTACACTTCCGCGCCGAGAGCGACGCACTAATTGTAAAAGGCATCGTGAGCCTCCTGCTCCGAGTGGTAAACGACCAACCCGCCAGCGACATCCTTAATGCCGACCTCTACTTCATCGAAAAGGTAGGACTCACTGAACACCTTTCGCCCACACGCTCCAACGGCCTGCTCGCCATGATCAAGCAAATCAAAATGTACGCCCTCGCCGTAAGCGTAAGCGAATAACATTAAAAACTATAAGTCTATAGATTCTATAACCTCTATAGCTTTTATAAAAAAACCTCATAACCTAAAAATATATGGAATCTACACGCCAACAAAAAATATCTCGACTCATCCAAAAGGAACTTTGCGACATCTTCCAGCAGCAAACCAAAGCAATGCCTGGAGTACTCGTATCTGTCAGTGCCGTGCGCATCTCGCCAGACATGAGCATCTGCCGCGTATATCTCAGTGTATTCCCCTCTGAACGCAGCGGCGAAATCATTGCCAACATCAACAACAATACCAAGCAAGTGCGCTTCGAGCTCGGCAACCGCGTACGCCACCAATTGCGCATCATTCCCGAACTAAAGTTCTTTGTTGACGACTCGCTCGACTACATCGAACACATCGACGAACTCCTCGCAAAGTAAGCGTACCCGCCAAAAAAACACTACCGCCTTGTCACTCTCTCTAAAAATAGCGCTCCGCTACCTCATCTCGAAGAAAAGCCACAACGCCATCAACATCATCTCAGCCCTGTCAATGGGCGGCATCGCTATCGCCACGATGGCCATGGTCTGTACGCTCTCCGTCTTCAATGGTTTCCGAAATGTTGTTGAAAGCCTCTACACCACGTTCGACCCCGAACTCAAGGTGACAGCCACTAATGGCCAATTCATGGCCGAGAATGATAGCACCCTGCAGCTACTGCGCAATCATAAGGACGTAGCCTCAGCCACAGGCACACTCGAAGAGCATGCCCTTATCCTTTTCGAAGGCCACCCGCTCATCGTGACGCTCAAAGGGGTTGAGGATAACTACGCGCAAACCACGAATATCGCCGACATCCTCCGTGGCACAACCGACTCCCTGCTACTCCGAAGCGCCACCACCTACTATGGCATCCCCGGACTTGCCTTAGCACGCTACATTGCTGGCACAATCGACTATGGCACCCTACAAATGTGTGCTCCTCAAAAGGGCGAACGCATCAACATTGCCAACCCCGCCGAAAGTTTCAATGTCGATTATCTCACCTCTGCCAACCAGGCCTTTGTCGTCAATCAGGAAAAGTACGACGAACACTACTTCCTCACCCACATTGACTTTACGCAACGCCTATTCGACCAGCAAGATAAGTTCTCCTCGCTCGAACTGCGCCTGCACCAGGGAGCATCGCTCAACGCCGTCCAGCGCGAATTACAGGAGCTGGCAGGCCAACGCTTTAAAATCCAAAACCGACTGGAGCAACAAGCCGACGTTTACAACGTGATGAACATCGAAAAGCTCATGGCATTCCTGTTCCTCTCGTTCATCCTCCTCGTTGCCACATTCAACATCGTAGGTAGCCTCTCGATGCTCATCATCGAAAAGCGCTCCGACATGGCCACACTCCACAATCTTGGCGCCACCCCCAGCGTCATCCACCGCATTTTCCTCACTGAAGGCTGCCTCATCGCCCTTATCGGTGCATGCATAGGCTGCGTCCTGGGGCTACTACTCTGCCTTGGGCAGCAGGAGTTTGGCTGGCTAAAGTTTGGCAACGGCGACGGCATGTTCCTCCTCGACGTCTACCCCGTAAGCGTAGCCACGAGCGATTTGTTCTTTGTCCTACTCACCGTATTCATCGTAAGCAGCATCGGCATCTGGTGGCCCATACGCTATCTCACACGCCGCATGCTTTAACACGTTTATACATATTCAGATGAAAATTCTCATTCTCAACGGTCCCAACCTCAACCGTCTTGGAACGCGCGAACCCTCCATTTACGGCACCTCCACCATGGCCGACTGCATGCAGCAACTGCAGACAGCCTTTCCCGATGCCACCTTCGACTATTACCAAAGCAATGTCGAAGGCTTGCTCATCGACCGTCTTCAGCAAGCAGCTGACGAAGGTGTCCGAGGTGTAGTGTTCAACGCAGGTGCCTACACCCACACCTCCATCGCCCTACGCGACTGCATCGCCTCCCTCCCCATGCCCGTAGTCGAAGTGCACATCTCCAACGTCCACGCTCGCGAAGACTTCCGCCATCACTCCATGATAGCCCCCGTCTGCCGCGGCATCATCGCAGGCTTCGGCCTCGACTCCTACCACCTCGCCGTGTCAGCTATAATAAAAAAAGAGTACAGATAACAGAGTACAGAGTACAACTCCATCCGGATGGCTTTCTCGTTTACTTGTCAACTTGTTAACTAAAATGTACAACTCCATCCGGATGATGTTAGCTATTGAGTGAAGCTCCGCATGGTAGCTGTAATCTGTAAGTTGTAATCTGTTATCTGTACTCTGTTATCCGTACTCTGTACTCTAAAAAAAACTCCTCTTATGCTCGACGAATACATCCAACAACACATCACCCCTGAGCACCCCTATCTCCACCAGCTCTACCGAGCCACCAACACGCAGCTCATCCGTCCGCGCATGGCATCGGGCCACGCACAGGGCGTGTTGCTCAAGATGCTCACAGAGCTCATCCACCCAAAGACTGTAGTCGAAATCGGCACCTACTCGGGCTATTCAGCCCTCTGCATGGCGCAGGGCATGGAGGCCGACGCACACATCTACACCTTCGAAATCAACGACGAGCAAGAGGACTTCACCCGCCCCTGGCTCGAAAATTCGCCCTTTCCCCCCAAGATTGACATGATCATCGGCGACATCTTCACGCTATTGCCACCCATGAACCTCAGCATCGACCTCGCCTTCATCGATGCCAACAAGCGCACCTACGTAGAATACTATCACCTCATCATGAGCTACCTACGCATTGGCGGCTACATCCTTGCCGACAACACCCTATGGGACGGCCACGTTGTAGAGTCCGCCTACGATAGCGACCCACAGACGCAAGGCATCCGAGCATTCAACGACCTCGTAGCTTCCGACCCACGCGTCGAAAAATTCATCATCCCCCTGCGCGACGGGCTCACACTCATCCGCCGCATAGGGTGACAGAGTACAGCATTCCTGGAGTTTAGAGTACAAAATTTTAGATGTTCAGAAGTTCTATCCGAATGGAACCTCTGAACATCTAAAATTTTAGGTAGGTTCTATAAATTAGCTTGAGTTGATTTGCTTAAGATTTTTGAGGATTTTTCTTTTTATCGACGATGAAGCGTAGCGGGCTACGTTTCAAGGAGTTAAAGAGAAAAAGACCAGAAAGATTTTGCCAACGTGAAAATTGATTTTCTAATTGCCGAGTGCAGCTAAATCTTATGCAAAGATAAGCAAAGCGACCAAGCAGAGAATCTACCAATAAGAATAAAAAAACTAATTTATAGAACCTACCTTTACATATCACTAAAGTTACTTTCGGATGCATCACGTTCAATGAATGGTCAATTATTTGGCTTCATATTTTTCAGTTCGATGAATTATGTGTAAATTTGCAAGGAATATAAACTTTTTTTTCGGACCATACTATGATATTGTTCTTTCAGACAAAGGAGAAGACCGTGATTGCTACTCAGGTGAATCACAACCTTTCTCAAGATGAAGTAAATGAACTCTGTTGGCTCTATGGCGACGCAGCGCTCCTCGAGGGCGAAACGCTCGAGGGCTTCTTCGTGGGCCCCCGCCGCGAAATGATTACGCCTTGGAGTACGAATGCTGTGGAAATCACGCAGAACATGAACCTCCAGGGCATTACGCGCATTGAAGAATACTTCCCCGTGGCAAGCGAGGATGCGGATTACGACCCCATGCTTCAGCGTATGTACACGGGTTTGAACCAGGATATTTTCACCATCAACCTTCAGCCCGCTGCCATTCAGCAGATTGACGATCTCGAAGCGTACAACGAACAGGAAGGTCTTGCGCTCTCTCCTGAAGAAATCCAATACCTCCACAATGTTGAAGCGCAGCTCAATCGCAAACTTACTGACTCTGAAGTTTTCGGCTTTGCACAGCTCAACTCTGAGCACTGCCGCCACAAAATCTTTGGTGGCACGTTCATCATCGACGGTCAGGAAATGCCCTCTTCGCTCTTCGCGATGATTAAGAAGACTACGCAGGAAAATCCTCACAAGATTATCTCTGCTTACAAGGATAACGTAGCCTTTTCAGTTGGTCCTGTTGTTGAACAGTTTGCTCCCAAGGACCACTCTACTTCTGACTTCTTTGTCATCAAGGATATTGAGTCAGTAATTTCGCTCAAGGCTGAAACACACAACTTCCCCACAACGGTAGAACCCTTTAACGGTGCGTCAACAGGTACAGGTGGTGAAATCCGCGACCGTATGGGTGGCGGTGTAGGTTCTTGGCCTATCGCTGGTACGGCTGTATATATGACTTCATACCCCCGCTTGGACGGCGGTCGCGATTGGGAGGACATCCTTCCCGTGCGTCAGTGGCTCTATCAGACTCCCGAACAGATTTTGATTAAGGCTTCTAACGGTGCCAGCGACTTCGGCAACAAGTTTGGTCAACCCCTTATCACAGGTTCTGTACTTACTTTCGAACACCAGGAAAATGGCGAAAAGTATGGTTACGACAAGGTTATCATGCTAGCAGGTGGTGTAGGTTACGGTACAAAGCGCGACTGCCTTAAGGGTACGCCTCAGAAGGGCAACAAGGTGGTTGTTGTCGGTGGTGATAACTATCGCATCGGTCTCGGTGGTGGTTCGGTTTCTTCAGTAGATACAGGTCGCTACAGTTCGGGTATCGAACTCAACGCCGTGCAGCGTGCGAACCCCGAAATGCAGAAGCGTGCGAACAACTTGGTACGTGCCCTCTGTGAGGAAGATGTAAACCCCGTTGTTTCTATCCATGACCATGGTTCGGCTGGTCACGTAAACTGTCTCTCCGAATTGGTGGAAGAATGCGGTGGCGTTATCGACATGAAGAACCTCCCCATTGGCGACCAGACACTTTCGGCAAAGGAAATCATCGCTAATGAGAGCCAGGAACGTATGGGCTTCCTCATTCAGGAAGAACACATCGAACACGTGCGTAAGATTGCTGAACGCGAGCGTGCTCCTATGTACGTGGTAGGTGAATGTACTGGCGACGCTCACTTTGCGTTCGAACAGGCGGATGGCGTTCGTCCCTTCGACCTCGACGTGGCACAGATGTTTGGTCACTCGCCCAAGACAATCATGGTGGACGAAACCGTAGAGCGCAAGTATGAAGACGTAACTTACGACGTTAAGAACCTCGATGAATACTTGACCAACGTGCTCCAGCTCGAAGCCGTGGCTTGTAAGGACTGGTTGACCAACAAGGTGGACCGTTCCGTAACAGGTAAGGTAGCGCAGCAGCAAACGCAGGGCGAACTTCAGTTGCCCCTTGCTGACTGTGGTGTTGTAGCACTTGACTACCGCGGTAAGGCAGGTATTGCTACTGCCATCGGTCATGCTCCTCAGGCAGGTCTTGCTGACCCCGCTGCAGGTTCTGTGCTCTCTGTTGCTGAAGCACTCACCAACCTCGTTTGGGCACCTTTGGCAAACGGACTCGATAGCGTGAGCCTCTCAGCAAACTGGATGTGGCCCTGCCGCTCACAGAAGGGTGAAGACGCACGTCTCTATCGTGGTGTAGAAGCGCTCTCTGACTTCTGCTGCGCACTCGAAATCAACGTTCCTACAGGTAAGGACTCGCTTTCAATGACGCAGAAGTATCCCAACGACGAAAAGATTATTTCTCCGGGTACTGTGATTGTCAGCGCTGGTGGTGAAGTGAGCGACGTACGCAAGGTGGTAAGCCCCGTAGTGGTGAACTGCGAAAAGTCTGCGCTCTACCACATCGATTTCTCGTTCGACACGCTTCGCCTCGGTGGTTCGGCATTTGCACAGAGCTTGAACCGCGTGGGTAGCGACGTTCCCACTGTTCAGAATCCCGAATACTTCCGCGACGCCTTCAATGCTGTTCAGCAGTTGATTGAAAAGGGTCTCATCATGTCGGGTCACGACATTTCTGCAGGTGGTATGATTACTACGTTGCTCGAAATGTGCTTCGCTAATACAGAAGGTGGTCTCTGCATCAACCTCGACAAGTTTAAGGAAGCTGATCTCGTGAAGATTCTCTTCGCTGAAAATCCCGGTGTTATCGTTCAGGTGAGCGACAAGAACAAGGCAGCCTTCAAGGCACTCCTCGACGAAGCCGGCGTAAGTTATCTCAAGGTAGGTCAGCCCACTGACGAACGCCACATCTTGGTAGAAAAGGATGGCGCAACTTATCAGTTTGGCATCGACCACTTGCGCGACATTTGGTACGAAACATCTTATCTCCTCGATACAAAGCAGAGCTTCCACGGTTGTGCTAAGAAGCGCTACGAAAACTATAAGCAGCAGCCTCTCGAGTTTAATCTCCGTCCCGAATTCAAGGGTACGTTCGAAAGCCTCGGCATCAATCCCGACCGTCGCACTCCCAGCGGTGTGCGTGCAGCAATCATTCGCGAAAAGGGTACGAACGGTGAGCGCGAAATGGCTTACGCCCTCTACCTCGCAGGTTTCGATGTGAAGGACGTAATGATGACAGACCTTATCACTGGTCGTGAAACACTCGACGATGTGAATATGATTGTCTTCTGCGGTGGTTTCTCTAACTCTGACGTTCTCGGTTCGGCAAAGGGTTGGGCAGGCGCATTCCTCTACAACCCCAAGGCAAAGGCAGCGCTCGACCGCTTCTATGCACGTAAGGATACACTCTCACTCGGTGTATGTAACGGTTGTCAGCTCATGGTAGAACTTAACCTTATCAATCCCGACCACAAGAAGCGCACACACATGCTTCACAACGACTCTCACAAGTTTGAAAGTGCGTTCGTGGGCGTTACGGTTACAACAAATCGCAGTGTGATGTTTGGTTCACTCAGTGGCGACCAACTCGGTATTTGGGTGGCACACGGTGAAGGTAAGTTCAGTCTTCCCTATGCTGAAGATAAGTACAACGTAGTCCTCAAGTACTCTTACGATGAATATCCCGCTAACCCCAACGGTTCGGACTACAGCGTAGCAGGTATTTGCTCACCCGACGGTCGTCACCTCGCAATGATGCCTCACCTTGAGCGCGCCTTCTATCCTTGGCAGAATGCTTACTATCCTGCCGACCGTCTTGCACAGGATGTAACTCCCTGGATGGAAGCATTTGTAAACGCACGCAAGTGGGTTGAAGCAAATAAGCAGGCTTAAAACTCTTATACAATAAATAATCGCCCCGAAGATTCAGGATTGAGTCTTCGGGGCGATTGTTTTAAAGAGTTCTTAGTCTTCGCTCACAACATAGCCGCAGGCTGCGATGGCATCTACAACGATTTTTACACATTGCTCGCAGGTAGGAACGTCGGCAGCCTCTGCCATGACGCGCACAAGCGGTTCGGTGCCCGATTCACGCACGAGCATTCTGCCGTTGCCCGCCAGTTCGGCTTCGGCGCGGTTCACGGCTTCGAGTACGAGCGGCGCCTGCATCACGAGGTGCTTGTCCGTGACACGCACATTCACTAATAATTGCGGATAAAGCGTTACGGGAGCTGTGAGTTCGGAGAGTTTGCGCTTCTTAGCCAGCATCACTTCCATAATCTTGAGGCTCGTGAGGATTCCGTCGCCTGTCGAAGCGTGCTTCGCAAAGATAATGTGTCCCGACTGCTCACCCCCTATTATATTATTGTGTGTCGCCATATAGTCGTACACGTTCTTGTCGCCGACTGCCGTTTTGGCATAATCAATCTCCAACTTATCGAGCGCCTTAAACAACCCGATGTTCGACATCACGGTTGCCACCACGGTATTGTTGTCGAGCTGACCGCGTTCCTTGAGGTAAGATGCGGCAACATACAGGATTTTGTCGCCATCCACCACTTCTCCACGCTCGTCCACGCAGAGACAACGGTCAGCATCGCCGTCGTAAGCAAAGCCCACATCCAAACCGTTTTCTACAACAAACTTACGCAAGCCCTCGATGTGCGTGCTGCCTGCTTCGCGGTTGATATTCGTTCCGTCGGGCTTGGCATTGATGACGTAGGTCTTAGCTCCGAGTGCGTTGAACACCGATGCTGCAATGTCCCACGCACTACCGTTGGCGCAGTCCAAACCTACTTTCTTCCCCTTGAAGGAATAAGCGCCCAGCGATATCAGGTAGCCGATATAACGGTTGCGCCCCTCGACATAATCAATGGTGCAGCCGATGCTATCACGCGTAGCGTAGGGCGGAATCCCGGTTTTGCCGTCCAGAAAGTCCTCTATGCGCTGAATGGTAGCGTCGTCCATCTTCTCGCCATTCTCATTGATGAGCTTAATGCCATTGTCGTAATAAGGATTATGGCTGGCAGAAATCATGATGCCGCAATCGAAGCCGTCGCACTTCGTGATGTAAGCAACGGAGGGCGTTGTCGTCACGTGTAGCAGGTAGGCATCCGCCCCCGACGAGGTGATACCGGCTGCCAAAGCATATTCCAGCATATACGAAGAGCGACGTGTGTCTTTGCCAATCACAATGCGGCCGCGGCGGTTGGGAGCACTGAAGTACCAACCCAAAAATCGGCCAATCTTAAACGCATGTTTCGCCGTGAGTTTCACGTTGGCCTCGCCGCGAAATCCGTCTGTTCCAAAATAACGTCCCATGTTTTTAATTTTTGTGTTTATATTATCCAGCGCCAAAGGTAGCATATTTTTTTTATAATTGAGCTGCCGACCCATATTTTCGTCGGCAATTCTCGGCTAACGCTCCTCAATACATCCTTCGGCACACCACATTTTCGGGCTACGGCTTGCGACAGACCCGAAAATTATGTATTTTCGCAAACGTATAATCTAAACAATGTATATATATATAATATGAGAGTAGCAATATACGGTGCTGGCTCACTCGGCACCATTTTAGGCGCTTTTATCAGCAAAGCAGGTATAGCCATCGAATTAATCAACCGAAACAAAGCACATGTAGAAGCTCTGCAAACTAAAGGAGCAACAATCGTCGGCACCATAGAGTTTACGCAACCCGTAACAGCCTATACACCAGCCGAAATGCATGGCACCTACGACGTTATCTTCCTCATGACAAAGCAGCAGCATAATGCCGAGGTGGTACAGACACTGCGTCCTTTCCTGGCCGAAGATGGAGCTTTGGTCACTTTCCAAAACGGACTGCCCGAAGTACAATTGGCTGAGGTGTTGGGCGAAGAGCGCGTGCTGGGATGCACCGTAGCATGGGGTGCTACGCTCCAGTCGCCAGGCGTTTGCGAACTGACCAGCGCACCCGATGCCCTATCATTCTCACTCGGAGCAATGTCGAGCAAGCGAAACAAACATTTCTCAAAAATAAAAGAATTGCTCGAGAAGATGGGAACTGTAGATGTGGAAGAAAACTTCATCGGCACTCGATGGAGCAAACTGCTCATCAACGCAGCCTTCTCGGGCATGAGTGCCGTGTTAGGTTGCACCTTTGGCAAAGCTGCTGGTCCTTGGGCCTCTCGCCGCATTGTACAAGGATTGATGAAGGAGTGCATGGACGTTTGCGAAGCAGGCGGTATCCGCATTGAACCCGTACAAGGAAAGGACATCGTGAAACTCCTCAACTACTCCAACCCCATCAAGCGTGCTTTCTCCTTCATGATTATCCCCATCGCCATACGTAAGCACGCTAAGCTCAAGGCCAGCATGCTACAAGACCTTGAAAAGGGAAAACTCACCGAAGTTGATGCCATCAACGGCGCCGTTTCCGACTTCGGCAGAAAGGTTGGCGTAGCCACTCCACTCAACGACCGCGTGGTCGAAATCATCCACCGCATCGAACGTGGTGAGCTCAAAGCCTGCTGGAGCAATCTACCGCTTTTTTCAGACAAAGGTTAAAAAACAAACAATATGAGAAATAAAAAGTGTGTCAGGCGCATTATAACAGGCATAGGAGGACTTTTCTCATTGCTCTGCCTAAGCATCATAGCAGGAAGCTACTATCTGCTGGACTACTCCCTGGCGCCCGACCCCAATCGGCATGACACAGATAGCGCTTACGCCGACCTCTATGCACGCTATCCCGATTTAAGGGAATGGAACGAGGTGCACCCAGTGCTGCAAACCTCAATAACATCCCCCGAAGGCCTGCAACTAAAAGTTCTTTACCTCCATGCCGACACAGCAAGGGGGAAGACGGCCATCATCGTTCACGGTTACCGCGATTGCAACATAAAGTTCCTCTACTTGGCCCGCATGTATCACAATCTTGGTTACAACGTTCTCCTCCCCGACCTTGCAGCCCACGGCCAAAGTCAGGGAGATGCCATCAGGATGGGTTGGAAAGATGCCGACGATTTATACGCATGGTGTCAGAAGGCACAAGAAATCTTTGGGCTTCAGGACAAGCAGACGGACATCGTTCTGCACGGCGTTTCGATGGGAGCTGCTACTATCATGAATTTTTCAGGTAAAGAGTTGCCGCCTTGCGTTAAAGGATTCGTAGCCGACTGTGGCTTTACCTGCGTTTGGGACGAATTTTCTGAGCAACTACAACAACAATTCGGACTTCCTGCATTCCCCCTTATGCACGTAGCAAGCCTACTTTGTAAGTATCACTACGGATGGGACTTCCACGAAGCATCACCCCGTGCTTCCTTACAGAAAAGTCAACTCCCCATGCTCTTTATCCACGGTACAGCCGACGACTTCGTACCCACTCGCATGGTTCACGAACTCTACGAAGCCAAACCCTGCAAAAAGCAATTATGGTTAGTCCCCGAAGCTGGACACGCACAATCCTACCTACTCTACCCCGAAGAATATACAAGCCGCATCCAAGAGTTTTGCACCACCCTCTTCATGTAGCCTCATCATACAAATAGCCCTAGGAAACAGCTATCATATAGCTCTACACCCTGGGGCTATTTGTTTTTAAATGAATTGGGGTGATGCAATCACTAGAACTATTCCGGAAGGCAGTTGTACATTTTAGTTAACAAGTTGACGAGTAAACAAGTTGACAAGAAGCCATCCGGATGGTAGTTGTACTCTGTACTCTGTTATCTGTACTCTATAATCGCTCTGTACTCTAAAAAAGCTTTGCTCTTTAGTCTGCTATACAAACTTACATTTTTTTCAAAAAAGTTGTTTTTTCTTCGAAATGGGAGGTTTTGAGAGCAAAATTGGGGGTGAAAATTGCGACATACAAGGTAGGAGAAACGACATCAAAGATCGTTCCTCCGATGTTTGAAGAAAAATAATCTACCTTTGAGGTAGTTTTTGCCATTTTTGAGACAAAAAAAGGAGAAAACCGGGTGGTTTCCACCTTGTACTACAAAGATACAACATTTTCGGACAAAATCCAAATTTGCTTACATTCATGTTTAATCAGCATTTGTCTGCTTTACTGTCCAAATTCTTACCTTTTTTATACTTTCAAATTAAAAAAGCCCGTATGCCGCAAGACTTACTATATTTGTCAGCGTTACATAAGATTTTACTGTATTGAGATGGCGCATTTTTTCAGCCACAAATCTGCACGAATTTTCACTATACTATGAGGTACGAAAACACACAGGATTAAATTTGTGTCAATCCGTGTAAATTTGAGGTTCCCCAAAAATAAGCATCCATTACCCATAGCACAAGCCAAATCCGTGTAGATACCTGTGATACGTGGAAACTAAATCTTCGCGTCTCTTTGCGCCTTTGCATGAGATACAATTACACGTCGCGCAAGCCATCACAAGCGGAGAGTGTGCTTCCTGCGTATTTCTATATTTCCGTGTGAGAAACAAATACACGTCGCACAAGGCCGCTTATTACTTCACAATACCCTTTTCCAGATATTCAGCCAAATTAGTTCGTACCTTAGCAGCCGCACCTTCTGAAGCCACCTTGGCCATATCATGATCCACCATGATTTGCACCAATTCTTCGAAGCTCGTCTTACCTGGGTTCCATCCCAACTTTGCCTTAGCCTTCGATGGGTCTCCCCAAAGATTTACAACATCCGTTGGACGATAAAAATCTTCGCTTACTTTCACCAAAGTCTTTCCGATTAAATCTTTCGAAGCATTACCCGACACCGCCACGCAAATACCCCTCTCGTTGATTCCTTCTCCTTCAAACTTCAACTCAACCCCTGCACGGCGGAAAGCAAGCTCTGTAAACTGGCGTACGGAATGTTGCTCGCCCGTAGCAATCACAAAGTCCTCGGGCTTTTCATTCTGCAAGATGAGCCACATACACTCCACGTAATCCTTAGCATATCCCCAGTCGCGAAGAGAGTCTAAATTACCAAGAAAGAGTTTATCCTGATATCCTTGCGCAATGCGAGCTGCAGCCAGGGTAATTTTGCGCGTCACAAAAGTTTCTCCACGTCGTTCCGATTCATGATTAAAGAGAATGCCCGAACAGCAGAACATATCATAAGCCTCACGATATTCCTTAATAATCCAGAAACCATAGAGCTTCGCCACAGCATAGGGCGAATAAGGGTGGAATGGCGTATTCTCATTCTGAGGCACCTCCTCTACTTTACCATACAGTTCAGAAGTCGAAGCCTGATAAATACGACACGTCTTCTCCAAATGACAGGCACGCACCGCCTCCAACACACGAAGCACCCCCGTTGCATCAATATCTGCTGTAAATTCAGGCGAGTCGAAAGAAACCTGCACATGGCTCTGGGCCGCAAGATTGTAGATTTCAGTAGGTTGCACCTTACCAATCACCTTTACCAACGACATTGAGTCGCCCAAATCACCATAATGCAAATGGAAATTAGGCTGCCCCTCCAAATGTGCTATACGCTCACGATAATCCACCGACGAACGACGAATTATGCCATGCACATCATAACCTTTCTCCAACAAAAATTCACTTAAATATGAACCATCCTGACCTGTAACGCCAGTTATTAATGCTACCTTTCTGTTTTCCATAACTATATTTTAATTGTATAGACAATTTTTTGAAATACTTGTTAATTTACTTACATCACACTTCACTCACCACCCATGCATCCACATTTCTCGTTTCTTTGCTAACATTCGCACCAACCTTTATAATCTTTCTTCCGTCTATTGCAAAAGGTAAAGCGTAATTCTTAGCATTAATTTGCGCTAACGCTTCGTCGGCACTTCCGTCAAACTTCAACTCAATGATATAGACGTATTGGTCTGTGCCGATTAATAAATCAATACGCCCATTCGAAGTGTGATACTCTGCTTGAATGTAGAATCCCATCAATTTTGTAATGATATACATTACGTTTTGATAATGATTTTCTAATTCACGTATTAACTCATAAGGCGTACCAGCCATAAGCGTTTGCAACAATTGCATGAAGCGGTGGGCATCACCTCGTTCTAATGAAAGCACGAATTGACTGATTAGTGTTTGTGATTGTTGACTTTTTAGTTGTGTGTAATATGGAAGTAAACATTTCACAAACCCCTCCCTTACTTCTTCATTTGGAAAATCCAATCTATAAAGTTTAAATCTATCAATATATTCCTTGATTGTAAGGTATCCACTCTGAAACAATACTGAAATCGGATTAATGTCAGCACGATGAATGCTATCCAAGTCCTCCTGAACAACCTCCAGATTTGACAGTTCACCAAGGTTAAAGTTATTTTTCTTTAACAATTCCACAAGATACGTGGGCGTTCCTGTTGCAAACCAATAACTGGAATAATTTTCGTTTTTTAGTGTTAGCAATACGCTAAAAGGATTATACATTCCTACCGTATGAGGAGCAAAATGATAACCATCATAACGCTTACGTAATTCTTTATATGCTTCTTCTTTCGTTTGCTGGTGCTGCATGGCTAAAGAATTGATAGCATCGTCAAAATAAGTATGTAGGTCTGCTTCAGAAATACCACAAACTTCACAATAATGAGCGTTCATGGATAAATCCTCCAAATTATTCAAATCGCTAAACACACTCACCTTGCCAAACTTCGTCACACCCGTCAAAAGCGTAAAGCGCAGATCGGCATCCGCACTCTTCAGCACACCATAAAAGGCCTTCAAAGCATTGCGAAATTCGTCCTGCAACGCCTCATTCCCTATCGCTTGCAGAATAGGCTTATCGTATTCATCAATCAGCACAACAACACCACGACCCGTCTTCTGCTTGGCAGCGCGAATCAAAGCCCTAAAGCGCCCTTCCGAACTTTTATCCGTCGCAACACTATCATACTGACGTTCATACACCGTAAGTTGGTCGTTCAATAAGTCATACAAATCGTCTATTTTTGTAAACGGCTTTGCATTCAAGTCCAGATGTAAAACGGGATGCTCTTTCCATTCCGTTTCCAATTGTTCCAGAGCAAGCCCCTCAAACAGATGCTTCTTTCCCAAGAAATAAGCCTCGAGGGTAGAAAGCAACAGACTCTTACCAAAACGGCGCGGACGGCTCAAAAAATAACACGAACCCTCGTTAACCATTTTGTGTACCAAGGAAGTCTTATCTACATAGACATATCCATCCTCACGCAACTTCTCAAAACTTTGAACACCAATCGGATATTTCATAGCCACACAATCAATTAAATACTTTACAGCAAAACTACACAAAATCCCCGACACCACCAAAAGAGTGCCGGGGATTTCTTCTTTATGCTAAAATGTTAGAACCTTAACTTCCAAACATTTTCCCAACGAGTTCAAACAAATTTCTAACCGTTTGTTTATTTGCGATAGGAATCTTAATACTTGTTTCACCCGTTTTCTCATCTGTTTCTACCAACGACTCAATCAACTCCTCTGTAGCTTCAGGTGATTTAAGAGTTTCCACCAATCCGCTCAAAAAATTAGCACCTTGCTGTATTAATTCCTTTGGATTAGACAGGCGTGCAGAATTTGAAGTAGATTGCACGTCTTGAAGTACCACCTTCTCCTCGGCATCATCACGAATCAATAACTGGGTCAAACTATTGTCCTCAGCATCTTCACGCTGCGGTTCCTTTTCATTGATTATTGTTGCTTTAACATCTTCTACAACACATTCCTTTCCTTCATCAACAGTTGCTTGCGAATCATGTAAAGAACTTACTACCTCACCCAAAGAGTTCATCAAGTTTTCGAACTTAGAACCATCTGTCAAGAAAATTGCATCCTCACCATTGTCCAGCACACCTTCAAACATTGCAGACTTAAAACGCAATTTATCAAGCATTTGCTCTTCTATAGTATTGGCTGCAACCAAATTGATAATTTGCACATTACGCTCTTGCCCCAAACGATAGATTCTGGCAATGCGTTGTTCCAAAATAGCGGGATTCCAAGGCAAATCTATATTGATAAGCGTAGAGGCTGATTGTAAATTAAGTCCAGTAGCACCCGCATCGGTAGATAGGAAAACACGACTATTAGGGTCTTCACTAAAGTTGGTGATCAATTGACCACGCTTTTCAGAAGAAACTCCTCCGTGTAAATATTCAAAACCAATCCCATGCTTTTCTAATTCTTGCGCCACCAACCGCGTCATACGTTCCCACTGGCTGAACACCACTACTTTTTCACCCTCTGCCTCCACTAGGTTACTTATAATACTCATCACTTCGTCAACCTTAGTATCATGACGTTCCTTTTGATTGAGAATATAAGTACTATCACAGAGCATACGCATTTGCGAAAGACTCAACAACAAACGATTGCGGTCTTGCTCTGACAAGAAATGCATTCGCTGCCACTTCATAATAAGCTGAGCTACCACAAATTTCAACTCATCATGTTCTGCACGCTGCTCTTTTGTCATTGGCACCAACAGAATCTTGTCCTGACGTTTAGGCATCTGCAATTTCACTTGCTTTTTAATACGTCTCACAAGTCTTTGGCGAACAACATCCCCAATCTTATTAAGGTTCCTATAGCCCAGTACCTTTCCCGTTTCATCAGATACAATGCAATTATCTTTAAACTTCCAGAATGGACCAAGACAGAACTTATCCACAAATTCCATAATCGTGTAAAGCTCCTCTAATTTGTTTTCCAATGGAGTCCCTGAAAGAATCACCGCATATTGCGATTCCACCCGACGCATCGCCATCGAAATTTGTGTTTTCCAATTTTTCAGACGCTGCACTTCGTCCATGATAAGCAAATCTGTCGTAAGTTTACCTAATACTTTAATATCATTGCAGGCTGAATTATAGGAAATGATTTTATAGGGAACATCGAGCGCATATTGCTCCATACGTTTAAGATGCAACCCCTCAATCACATGTACAGCCTGACCCGTAAACCGCTCAATCTCGCGCTTCCATTGGTACTTTAACGAGGTGGGACAAACTATCAACACCGACGAAACCATCCTCTCCTTACGCAACAATTCTGCAGTTCCGATAGCTTGAATTGTCTTTCCCAATCCCATTTCATCGGCTATGATACATTTGCCTTTTTCAAAAGCGAAACGTACTCCTTCGCGTTGGTAAGGATGGAGCGGTACTTTTAACAAACCATTTAGCGCTTCATCATCATATTTCTCAAGTAGCGCCTTGCGCTTTTTCGCATCACGATATTCTGCAATAAAATCAAGCGCATCTTGGTAGACACGGAAAGTATTACTAATATTGATTGCTTGCTCTATAAACTCCTCTATATGCTCATAAGCATCCTGCTTAAGTACACAATGCTCATCAAAATACTTTGCAGCAAGATTTTCATATGCCTGTTGATTATCAGCGCCAATGCGTATGCAAACCTTTCGTTCTCCTTGATATGATAAATATACAGACGAATAAGCTGGGATTTCGCGGTGAAGACGACGCTTACGACTTCGCTTTATCCAACAAGCTACAGCCTCTATATGCTTACACGTCCCTAAATGCGAAGTCTTAAAATCCGGACAAGAGCAATAGTTCCACTTACTATTCTTACCGCGGAACACCACCTTATAGATAGACTTTGTTTTAGGACTCTTCACTACATACTCACCTGGATATTGCACTTCATCAACACTAGAGATCTCAAAATCCTCTTCCAAAGCCACCTGCTTACGCAAAGCAATCTGCCATTCTTCTAATGACAAATCCTCAGGCTTTACAATCCATGAAAGCTTCCTGGGCTTCGCTTTTTTATGTTTTGTCTTCCCCGTTTTTACTTCAGCCATATATCTTTACCATTTTTTTTCAAACTAATTATGCCTCACTCACCACCCAAGCATCCACATTTCTCGTTTCTTTGCAAACATTCGCACCTACCTTTATAATCTTTCTTCCGTCTATTGCAAAAGGTAAAGCGTAATTCTTAGCATTAATTTGCGCTAACGCTTCTTCCGCAGAACCTTCAAACTTCAACTCAATGATATAGACGTATTGGTCAGTGCCGATTAATAAATCAATACGCCCATTCGAAGTGTGATACTCTGCTTGAATGTAGAATCCCATCAATTTAGTAATGATATACATTACGTTTTGATAATGATTTTCTAATTCACGTATTAACTCATAAGGCGTACCAGCCATAAGCGTTTGCAACAGTTGCATGAAGCGGTGGGCATCACCTTGTCGCAAACTCATAACAAATTTACTAATCAACGTTGCATGCTGAGATTGCTGACAATGTACATAATAAGGAAGTAAAAATTTAACGAATCCAGAGCGCACTTCTTCGTTTGGATAATCCAATTTGTACAACCCAAACTCTTCATTAAACTCTTTGATTGTAAGGTATCCACTTTGGAACAGCACAGGAATCGGATTAATGTCAGCCCGATGAATACTATCCAAGTCCTCTTGAACAACCTCCAGATTTGACAGTTCACCAAGGTTAAAGTTATTTTTCTTTAACAATTCCACAAGATAAGTGGGCGTTCCTGTTGCAAACCAATAGCTTCCATATCTGCCTTCACTTAATGTCCACAACACACTGAAAGGATTATATATTCCAACCGTATTGGGCACAAAATGATAACCATCATAACGCTGACGGAATTCAATATAAGCAGCGTCCTTAGTTTGGTGGTTCTTTTCAGCGAACAAGCCCATACTATGATCAAAGTAAGAATGCAATTCCTCATCAGAAATTCCACAAATCTCACAATACTGTTCACTCATGGAGATGTCGCGCAAATTATTCAAATCGCTAAACACACTCACCTTGCCAAACTTCGTCACACCCGTCAAGAGCGTAAAGCGCAGATCGGCATCCGCACTCTTCAGCACACCATAAAAGGCCTTCAGAGCATTGCGAAATTCGTCCTGCAACGCCTCATTCCCTATCGCTTGCAGAATAGGCTTATCGTATTCATCGATCAGCACAACAACACCACGACCCGTCTTCTGCTTGGCAGCGCGAATGACACCTCTAAATCGTTGCGACAGACTCATATTGCCGGTTTGAGCAGACGAATACAACTCCTCCCACTCTTTCAAGTAGGTATCCAAAATATTCTCCAATTCGGCTAACGAAACATATCGTTCAGCATTCAAATCCAAATGCAAAACAGGATGCTCTTTCCATTCCGTTTCCAATTGTTCCAAAGCAAGCCCCTCAAACAAATGCTTCTTACCCAAGAAATAAGCCTCGAGGGTAGAAAGCAACAGACTCTTACCAAAACGGCGCGGACGGCTCAGAAAATAACAACGTCCCTCCTGCACCATCTTATACATCAATGCCGTTTTGTCCACATAGACAAAACCCTCACTGCGCAAACACTCAAAGGATTGTACACCAATCGGATATTTCATAACATTTCGTTTATTCTATTGGCAAAACTACTAAAAATCCCCGACACTACCAAAAGTGCCGGGGACATGTCACGATTTATTATTTAAACACTATTTACTCTATGTGAAAACAAGACTTTAAACATTCATCAAAATTCATAGGACATTATTATCAACCTATTTCACCAACAACTCATATTTTATACAACTACACCACTCAATCTATAAAATATAGACAAGAATACACAAATGAAAATTTTGAACACAAAATTAACAGAACACACAAATAGAATTAAACAACGAACATTCGTGCAAACCGAGCAAATAGTATCCTTCCAAAAAAGAAAACACAAGCCCACAAGATACTCCAGAGCAAAAAGCTGATTGCTAAGTTACATATACTCTTTTATCTACACCCAATTCTCTCAACTCTAATCCCTCAACAAACCGAAAGTCTCACCCCTCCAACCTCACATCCTTCACCCAATAGTTCTTCACCCTACGCGCCATCAACCAGAAGACATTGCGCTGGTGCACCTCGTGAAATTTCCAAAGACCTTTAAGATAACCCTTGATTATCATGACGCGATGCATCAATCCCGTATAATTTTGACTATAAAGACTATATCCGACAAAGATGTCATCCAGTATTCTTTCTGATAGAGTAGCAACCTTTTCATCCCCTTGTTTATTAACCTCCGCAGGTAGTTCCATTCCGAGATAATGTACACAGATGTAATTCATGCACATCACGAAACGCGTGTACTTCATACGTTCACACCACTCCCAAAAATTATCCCAATCAACATGCTGATGGTCCGCTTTGACGAAGAATGCCCAATCCAGCACATGGCGCAACTTGATACTTTCAAATAAGAAATGATTCAAACCATGAGCAGTCAAAAATAAAGCCGTGAAATCAGCCGAAGGTCGATATAGATGCGTTTGTCCGATTTGTTTCATTCTTTCGGACGTAGCGACTAACCTACGTAATTCACGTTCCAAAGCCTTCACCTCAGGTCCATCTTTAATTGGCAAAGCAAACTGATGGTTTTCCACCTCCATCCCCTTATAATTTATATGAGAATGCTTATAGAATCCTCGCTTCACCTCAATGCCATGCGCCTTAGCGACGCAATTTCCACGCTCATAACAACCCTCCCACATGACATTCCCATCCTTTACCTCATACAGATAGCAGTCCAAGTCCCCATATTCTCGATGCCACGGATTAGGATAATAACCACTTAAAGTCGTCCCCTTCATCACCATCGTCTGTAATCCCTCTTGCATCATTACCTCAGCAAACTCTGCACTCTTTTGATACAGCATCTTTGTCTGGCGTTCAATAGACATCGTGTGCGACATCCATTGCATCACCACATCCCTAGGCGGTGCCACCTCCTTTGGCAACGACTTCACCTTGTCAAACAGCAAACCCGTCACCCCCTGTGCCTTTCCCAAGAGATACACATCTTTCCATCCCTGAGGAGTCACATCTTTTAGACGTTCCACCTCAAGTTCCTTGCCACTAACAGCACAACTTAATATGTAGTAAAGTGTATTTTTCATTGAGTTTAGAGTTGAGAGTTTATAGTTTAGAGAGGAGAGAAGAGAGGGTTATACTTTCAATTTTGACTTTCTCAATCCCGAAAGCATTTTTGCAATTTCTTCATATTGAACTTCAAGAGTGTTCAAATCCTCCATTGTAATATATCCAAAATCAGCAGCCAGTTCTAACTGACACATTACTTCATTTAAAGAACCATAAGCAATTTCAATAAAGTGAGCTTGTTCTTTGAGAGAGTTCCGTCCCATACCCTCTGCAATATTCGAGGCAATAGAAATAGATGCACGTCGTAATTGGTCACATAAGGCATATTGCTCTTCCTTAGGGAATAACTTAAGTAAACAATACACATGTTTAACCAAGTCCTTACTCCATTGATAAACCAATAATTTCCTATAAGTAAACACTTCCATACATATAACCCATTTAAATTTCACTCCCCCATCTCTAAACTCTAAACTCTAATCACTCAACTCTCAACCCTCCCAAAGTTGAGTTAGTATGTGTAGTAAAATAAGCACAGACATCCGTTAAAACAATTAAACCCATTCTTATTTTACACACGCAGCCCACTGATTTTCACACTGTTGGGTAATAAAAGCAAAATAAGTATAAAAAAAACGCTTATTTTTACATAAGCAACTCGCCTCTTCTATTCCGAAATAAAAAGTCAGACACCCAATAGGCATAGAGTGCTGACGGAATAAAGCAAATTTCGTTTTCAGACAACCGATAGCAAGTAGTCATTGTTTTCGAAGTTACAATTATTTTCTTTATCCCATTATTAAGTCCTAGGAAATGGCAAACAGATTTTAATTCCGTTGGATTTTCAGCAAAACGGTCTGTCCATTTTATTTCAACGAGTGAAATAGCCTTCTGAGTAGCGTCATCAAGCCACACCATATCAACCTCTCCCTTATCGCGCCCCTTAGTCCAATTAGCATAATAGCAATCGCTCTTTCCACCTTGAATCCACTGCGCGAAAATTGCTGTTTCAACCATGCTACCGATAAAATCATCATTCTCATCAATTGGAGAAAACAAAGCACATCGCAACGAAGGATTGGTGAGATATATCTTAAATGAAGTCACGCGTTGCATATGCTTGGCATTTTGATCAATGCGCTTAACCACCTTAATGAGGAATGCAGCTTCTAAATATTCTAAATATTTCTTAAGCACCTCCTTCTTGATTCCCGATTCTGTCGACAATTTCTCATACGAAAACTCATTTCCAGAACGAAATGCAATATGTACGAATAATTTATTTAATTCTTGAATATCAGTTATACCATACAGACTCGGCAAGTCACGTAGTAACACTTTGTCTATGATATCATTCTTAATATACAATCCTGGATTAGAGCGTATCTTTTCAGAGAACACAACTTCAGGATATCCCCCATAGTTGAGATAGTCAACGAAAAGTTTATTCAATTCGTCAATATTGTTCGTATTATATGGTACAAGTCCAGAGGGTTCATCCGCGATAAAGCCATCTAATTGTTGTAGATGAAGAAATTCAAAGAAAGTTAGTGGAGGTAACATAAAATCTGTAAATCTCCCCGCTCCACTCTCGTTACTTTTCATTTTCAGCGCAGCTGCTGCTGAACCTGAAGCAACAAATTTGGTAGATCTGTAGGTATCTACAAGCGACTTTAGATGCACTTCCCAATCCTTCAAATATTGTATTTCATCAAAAAAAACATAATATCCATCAAAATTATCTTCCTGTTTTAGCGCCTGTCTCGCATAAAGAAAAAGCTCTTCAAGTGAATGATTATTATAAATTGGTGTATCAATAGAAATATAAATGATTTTATGAGGAGAAATTCCTTCTGCAATCAATTTGTTTATTGAATGGAATATCATCACCGTCTTACCCACACGGCGAGGTCCCATAAGAATGACAGCCCGGCGTACAGAACGTTCCAACACCAAAGGGAAAAACTCATTAAGATATACTCTTGACGGTAAATTCTTATAATCTTCAGCGATTTCACCTTGAAGCCACCACGGATTATCAATTGACATTCTTTTCACCAACTGTTCTTCAAGTTGTTTTCCTAATCTATGCATACAAACACTTTTACCACTATAATTATTTCCAACATTCACTCCACTCATCTCTCAACTCTCAACCCTTTCCCCTCTCAACATTCCTTATCCAGCAACATACGCCCCATCCTTCGCCTCAAATATAGCAGAAGGTTCAATGACGTTAATGCTGTGCCACATACCTGCAGGTACTTGAATACCATATTTCCCTTCATCCGGACACAGTGTATATCTTGCGATTTCTTTAAAACCACTTTCACAAGATTCACATTCCTCATAGAAAATCTCCTCCAATTTGCCACAGAGGCAAATTACAGATTCTTCCGTATTCTCATGCCTGTGTATAGGAACTGGAGTTCCAGGTAACAGAGCGTTTAGCATTCTCTGTGACGTATCAGCAGAAGAGTTTCGCATATCATAATTCATACGCAAACGAGGTGAAGCCTCAGCCTCACCCCATAACTCTTTTATAAAATCGATATCTATATACCTTTTCATTTCAACTATTTATTATTTGGTTTAAAGACCACTTTCAATAATCACAGATAGTAATCTTCATTCACGAAAAAAGGAATCACTTCTTCAACGAAGCCAAATATTCCTCATGCAAGTGATAGTATTTCTTCTTAAAGACTACATAAGCAACCGAGAGAACCACAAATGCACCCACTAAATATGCCCAATGCGCTAAAACACCATTCGGACACACATAGATAAACCCAAGAGACACCATCAACTGCAATGCCATGTAAATACCACTCACCTTGATATGACTCATCTTCAACTCATTTGCCATCAACTGATAAGCATGTTTACGATGCGCCTCGCCTAGGTTCTCGTGCAAAAGAATACGATGACATATCGTCAAACAACCATCAACTCCATACACTAATAGGAAGAGCAACCATGTCACATCACCTGTTGTCATCACCAACATTCCTATAGCAAATAGCATAATGAAGGCAATTCCGACACTCCCAACATCACCTGCAAAACATTTAGCCTTACCTCGTTCACGGAAATTGAACAAACTAAACACCAATACAGAAAGGATTACCACCACCAAGAATGACTCATCCATAAAACCAATCTTATGGTTCATAATCAACAACGGGACTAATACCGCCAACGAATATCCCGCAGTAATACCATTGATGCCGTCCATAAAGTTAATAACATTAGATGCACCCACACAAACAATGAGTGCAAGCAAAACAACCCACCACATTTCTATATGCAAGATATCCAATTGTTGGAACATCAATCCCATCGCTATAAATTGCACAACCAATCTTACACTATCAGGAAGTGAGTGAATATCATCAACAAAACTAATTCCAGCCGCCAATGTCACCGATGCTAACAACCATGGATACTGAAAACCATAAAAGGCGCTCCATATCCACAAACCAAACAAGAATATAATCCCCCCACCCCTTAACACAACAGATGAGTGGGAACTTCTCTCATTAGGTTTATCAATAATATTGCACTTGTCCGCAATTTTGAAATAAAGCAATTCTGCTACAAGTAGAATCACTAATATAACTCCGAAAGTAATAATTGTATTCATAAACTATTAAATTGAACATCTAATTCGTCACCTCACAAAATCCCTCCCAACCTCACTTCTTTCCTAAAAAAATAAGCCCAAATCTTATTGAACAAGAAAGCCTGCATAGAGCAATAACCATAATTCCTAAATCGCTTGGTATTCGCAAAAATCTCAAAGAATAATCCCACACGTCTGGCAAACCATGTCGTTTTTTGCTCTTTTGCCTTTTGAGTTATTAATTCGTTAAAGATTTTTTATTGCTTTTACGTAATTCGTCATAAGATTTCTTGCCTTCTACAACATCTGTTATTGTATTTAGCAGTATCAAGAAACGATCAAAACCAAATTGTTGACATTTTTTCTCAAAAGTTATTTTGTTAAAAGACTGATTCCTTAATTGCTTCCTCTTTGAACTGCACCAACTTCAGACAGATGAACTACACTTTTTAATTATATCCAACCCTACATGTAACCATGCCACTTTCTCCAAGCCCAATGCCAGCATTTCCACATAGGAGCCCATATCACCTCAGAAGGATAGAAAGTGACAACCTTCAAGTTGCGTTTCACTTTCCTTAAACCACGAGATATTAAGATCTCTTTTTCATGAAAATTTTCCTTATTATGTTGCCCAAAGTTACCACCAATCAATATATCATCCAACAGGTGCTTACCATACTTCTCTGATGGTTTACATAACATATATTCCGCATCCAGTTCAAACATCTCAAACATGACATACATTACAGCACCCACAAAACGAGACATCTTAAAAGAAGAGAGCACCCTAAAGGCCGAGTTACGTTCATCAGAGGTAGAATGCTTCAGTATATAATAGTAATCCATCAACTGACGCAAACCTATACCCTCATCAAACAGATGCTTATATATATGTGTCAAGGAGTAAACCAGATTAAACGATGGTGTAGGTGTGCAATATCCCAGGTCATTCACATTCAGGAACTGCTCGTCAGCATTTCTGTTATACCAATTTCTGAACCTCCTTTCAGTAAAAGGACAATAAAACCACGATGGCACGAAATGCACCTCCACAGACACCCCCTTGACCAAATCTGCATGAGCATGATGTATGACGATGTCGCGTATTTTATAATCTTTTAGTTTCCTTATAATATCCCCTCTCGTGCCCTTACACCAAACGTCAATATCCCCTGGATTTCTCGTCAAAGGGTCTTTATAAAGCAACCCAACACCCTGCCCCTTCAATATACACCCCTTTAGTCCAGCATCACCCAGTTTCTGATGAAGTTCAGCTATTGCTGCATTGACGAGCAGATTATGCTGTTTTATTTTTGAAGTCCAAAACATCCATTCTATGGCAATCTGCTTGGGAGGTTGCTGTTCGGCAGAAAGTTTGTTTACGACATCAAATGTAACTCCTATAATTGATTGCTCTTTCACTGCATGAAATAAAGCTATCCATTCCTCTTGCAAGTATTCATAAGGCAATCTTTCAGCCTTGCCAACATATATCTTCAATATGTTTTTTAACAACAAATCAATTTGTCTCATTTACTATAGTAGTGTATCTTGTATCTCCAATGTTTACTTCATAGTCTTTCTCATTTCAAGTCCTTTAAGGCTTTATTAAAGTCTTAGTCCCAATTTACTCTCTAAAAATCACTTCAACAAGGTCCAATAAACCTCGGGCAAATGATAATACTTCTTCTTAAACAGCACATATTCCATAGCCAGCACCACCAAAGTCCCAAGGAGATACACCCAATGCGCACACATTCATCACAAAAGTTCACGCCGACCATCACTAGCAGATAGCCGAGCACCACCAACCTTTCACCTTAAATGACCAGCATCACAGACTAAATATGCCCCCTAAACACAATGGTATTGTATGACGAACACTCATTCGGTTGTCGATGGTGTTAAATCTATCTTCAATCCTTAAAGCAGAGCAAAAATAATTTAATATGTCATAATACTACATCTTTTTCAATTTCTTTATGGGGACATCCTCATATGATCATACAAAGAATGATTGCTAATGCTGTTCTAAACAAAAACTTTTTAATGTTCTCTGAAGACCTTCACGAGCATCAACAGGCATCTTTTCAACACCAAGAGCTGCCTTAATCTTCGTATTAGAAGATACATAGTTCTCCGTTAGTTTCTGCAAACGCATAGGATTTAGAGGAAGATGAAGCCAACCGCCCACTTTGGCTACACCAATCATCAGAACTTTAGGCAATCTCCAGATACGAGTTTTCTTACCAAGGGACTTGCAAATCTCCTCTATCAATTCATTGGTAGAAAGAGCATCATCATCACCCATATTGTAGATACCGCTCTCCACTTCACAAGTCAATACCCCATTCACAGCATAGCACATATTCTCAATAGATGTAAATGTACGTCTGTTTTCAAAAGCACCCAATGGCCAAGGAATTCCCTTTCGCACTACGGAGTAAAGCAAATTAAGATTACCCTTATTCCCAGGACCATGAATCATACAAGGACGGAAAATATATACCTGCTTACCGTTCTGTAAATCCTTACTAAGGATGTACTCCTCAGCCTTAATCTTACTCTCCCCATACGGTCCAACTGGAGAAGGTACGATATCCTCTGTAAGCACTCCATCCACACGATCTGCAGCCGCCTTAGCCGTGCTGAAGAACACGAACTTCTTAGCTAACGAAACCATGAAAAAATCAAAAATTTTCTGCGTCAAGCCTGTATTAACCTTAAAATAAACTTCGGCTGCAGATTTATTCTTTGTATCATGCGCTTTCCCTGCAAGATGAATAATTGCATCCATGGAAGGTATAGTACCCGTATCCAAATCATCCCAAGAAAAAGTCTTAACAACACCATCCTTCTTAGGTGCTACAATATCCAATCCATAAATTGTATGGGTCGCTTTTAAGTACTCCACCAAGTTAGAGCCCACAAAGCCATGAACTCCAGTAATAAGTATATTCATTTGCTTATTTCCTTACTTTATACATATTAAGATATTTGTCACAAGTTTTTTCCCAAGTATAGTTCTCCTCAACAATTTGTTTAATAAAATCACTTTGTTGTTTTAATGAATTATAAGTCTTTTCAACAGTAATCATAGATTTTACCAAATCATCTACATTCTTGACTCTATTCCATAGTCCCACATTAAAAGGTTCTAGTACCTCTTTTATTGACGGTATATCCGTTACCACAGGAATATTGCCATATGCCAACCCCTCGAGAAGCGCAATAGGCAAGCCTTCCGAAGATGAAACCAAACAATATGCCATGCTGTTCTTAAGAAGTTGCACCTTTGCATCTCCATATACAATTCCAGGGAATATGATATTCTTACAACCTTCAGCACGTTTTACAATTGTCTCTCCATATGAATTATTAACGTCACCTCCAATAACCAACTGACATTCCTCATGATTGTGAGCCTTAAATGCATCAATGAGTACCTCCAGGTTCTTAATAGGATCTATTCTTCCGATAAAGAGGAAATACTTCCCCTCTATAATACCGTTTTTCATTAGGATATCAGTATTCAAAGGTTTATTTTCTGGTAGAAAAACCCCACATGGTAAAACCTTACATGTACGTCCATATCTATCCAACACTTCCTTAGCCTTTGAACGACTTACAGTAAGAACTTCTTTCGTAAAAGCCATTGCAAGTCGCATAGAAGCAATCATCACTTTCTTTTTTTTCTCGCTATGTTTGGGGCTATCTTCTGGAAGACTATGGATAATGGCACTGGTTTTCATACCAAACAGTCGTACAATGAATGCAGGTATTACAGAAAATGTAACAGTCTGATACATCACCATATCTATTTCCTTACGATGTTTTATAAGATACGGAATAGTCTTAAAATATAATGTAGGCAAACTTGTTATTGTTCCACCTGGACACTTATATTGCTTGATCTGAACCTCCTTATAGGCCGTAGTCTTATTACATGAGCCAAAGGCAATAACCAATGATTTAAATCCTCGTTTGCATAATTCTACAGCAAGACTATAAGTATAGGAATTAACACCATTCGGATCTTCATGTGCGCCTATGAATACAGTTCTCATATATTTATTTGTTTTCAATAACTTCTAAATAACGTTTTTCAAAAATTTCCATAGAGTAATTTTCTCGAAGGTTCTTGTTGCTTGTTAAACCATATCTTTTACGAAGTTCATAATTTTCAAGCAAATTAGCAATTGAGACCGCCATTCCTTTCGCATCACCGATAGGATGGAGCGTTCCGTTAACTCCATCAATCACAAGGTGATTATTATCCCCAACATTGGTGGCAACAACTGGCAGACTCCAGTTAAGCGCTTCCATAATACTGTTACTTGTGCCCTCGAACAGACTTGTTGAAAGGTATATGTCAGCATCGCGGACAATATCCTGCACGTTATCTGGACGGATATGAATATTGATATACTCCTTTACACCATACTCCTCAATCCAACTACGTATATTCTGTTCCTCTACACCATAACCGATGATATCCATCATAAAGTCTTGACGCAATTCTTTCAAACAAGCAAGTGTGCGAATGATGGTTTTATAGTCTTTTTGTGGAACAAACCGCCCTACGGTTACAATATGTTTAACCTCTCTATCCACACGAGTTATTGGGTCAGAAATATTCAAGAAGCAATTGGGAATTACAATATTTCGACTTTCTCGGTATCCCTTTGTTGAGAAATATTCCGCACCAGAATAGCAGTTATATATAGAACCCGATGCAATATAGTTATGCGCTAACTTATCGGCAACCATTTTTGACCACTCAACACGAGCATTTCTTATGCCACCATATATTTTCTTTACACCAGCCAATCGACCGGCAATTGCACCTATCACATCGCAACTAGTTAGATAGTTCAATAGAACCTCTGTATTTCTTTGTTTCAAAGACTTTTTCAATTGCCCAATCTTCGATAATGAGTTCCCAACTAACGAATGCACCTTTACATTCGTTTGAGAAAGAAGATCTAAATTCTGTTGTGCAGCACCTTCATCTCCAAATAAAAGATACATATCAACGCTATAGTGTTTGTCAAGCACCGTTGCTAAGAGTGTTGCTTGTTTCTCTGCCCCTCCTGGTTTGAGAGAGGGGATAAGTATTGCTACATTTTTCGCCATATAGATTTTCAGAATAAATCAATGTGCCCTATCTTTTATATATCCTGCAGGATTTCCTGCCCAAACTTGATAAGGTGGAATATCTTTTGTCACTACACTTCCTGCACCGACGATTGCCCCTTTTCCTATGGTAACAGAGTTGCATATTGTTACATTACAACCAATGAATGCATCTTCCTCAATATGTACCTTTCCCAAACGATAATGTCTACCTTTTTTTGTAGGATCAAGATAATGGGTAAGGATAGTTGTATCCTGCGTTATTGTAACATTCTTTTCTATTGTTACAAGGTGTGGTGCAACACTATCAAAATACACATTACGATATATCCAACAAGGCCCCTTTACATCTACTCCACCAAGTCTGACAAATTTCCATCTTTGGTGACCACGTAATGGCAATGTATTGGCTAACCACATAAAAAATATCTGTTTAGTTCTTTTAAGAGACATATATTTGAATAACCCTGCCATAAGTTACTGATTTTATAGTGTTTTTAAAAAATCTACAAATATTTTACCAACAACTTCAATTGAGAATTTCTCATTTGCTGTCTTTAGGCCATTCTGTGCAACCGTGCAAGCTTCCTCTGGACTTGATGCAATATGAATTATAGCGTCACATATCGCCTTGCTGTTTTCCGGTTCAATGAGGTATGCATCTTTCTTGTCAGTAAGGTATTTCTCCACATCACTTACCTTTGTACTAAGTACAATGTTTCCTGTTGCAAGATACTCTGATAACTTGAACGGGAAACCATAATTGGCAAATATTGAGTTTGTGCGAACCATTGCAAGCACGTCCGACTCCATTTGCAGTTGATACAACTCTTCGTCCGAAACAAAACCCTTGAAGTCAATAAATGTCTCATTGCCGTATTTTTCACGTAAAGCCTGTGGCGCCTTGCCAAGTAGAAACAGTTTGCATTTGCAACCATTGTCAATGGCTTGCTTAACACCTTCAATAAGGTATGTTACACCCTCTTTGGCTGCGTATGTTCCGGCGTAGAGTATTTGAAGAGTTTCGTTGAGTTTTTTTCTTCCTTCGATAACACTTATTGGCGTAGAATTTGGCAGCAGACAAATTGGCATATTGGGATATGCAGTTTTGAACTCGTCGCGCAGTCTCTCTGAAATCACAAAGGCTGCAGATTTCCTGTATGCTTTCTTAGAGTAGTACTCATCTAAGAAATATCGCATCTTTGTCTTTAAACTGAGTTTTTCATATTTCCAGAACGCTGTCTCAACAATATCAAAAACAACCTTATAACCTAATTTTACTGCATATTTGTACAATTTATAATCAATGGCGTTCATTGATGTTGTAAATATGAGTATGTTTGATTTAGCACCATTATACCATTCTTTTAGTTTGGCTTTGCCTGTGTTGTAATATTTTGATATCATGGTGAGCGTAGCCAAATTGCTTATATTGAAGTATTCGCAGTTGTTATAACTTCCTTGCTGTGGATTTTTGTCATTTTTTTTACTAAAACCAGTTACAAGAACTTTACAACTAATGTGTTGACTATTCATGTAATCAACCATATATCTTCTTCTTTTGGTAGTGGCCGCACCAACCGGGAATGCCGGAGAACCAATATAGACGATATTCAATTCTTTAGAGCCCATCTGTTTGTGTTTAAAAAATAATGCTTTTAGGTATTATACCTTAAAGTTTTAGATAGTTACCAAATGTATAATCCCATTCATTGGGTTCAAACTTGCTCATTCCGCTTGCTGGGAAGAATGTCAATTCACCAAAATAAATCTTGCCTTGTATGATGTAAAAATCTGTTCTTAGGAACGGGATATCTTTTGACAGGATTATTGACAGTTCCAGCATCTGCTTCAATTGCTCGGGTGCTTTGGATGCTTTTTCGGATTTTGGATGACCTGGACGTCTCACATCCATCAACTCCCACTCTGGTGTGTAGAAGTCGTCAACCATTGCTCCTTTTCCATATCTGTTGCTGCATACAAGAATGAATTTAGGCTCTCCATTGAAACAGTGTATCTTGTAATCTTCAAGGTCTTTACCGTTGTTTGACATAAACTGCTCAGCAATTATACGTTTAGGAACATCTTTGTATGGCCATTCGCGATAGTTCCAATAGATATCGCCGTCAAGCGATTTTTGCAAAATCTTCCTTGCTTTTGCTCTGTCAAATGTGGCTTTGTCCTTGCAAATGGCTACACCACCACCGCCACCACCATGAGTGGTTTTCAATACAAACTGGTTGGGGAGTGAGTCCCAATCAATTTCATCAACACTGTTCCACACTCCAAGTGTTGGTATGATGTGCTCCTTGCCAATGATGCTTGCAACATATTCCTTTACCGCATACTTGTCTACCATAGTGGTGTATTCCGGTTTGCGGTTATACAGTTTGAGCCATTGTAACTTCTCATTGAATGTTTTTGGGTTCTCCAAATCAAGTTTCTGCCCCATCTCAAGACGGAACTTCATTTTCAGGAATTTTTTGTCTGAAAACAATCTTGCTCCCTTGTTAAGAAAATATATCAATATTCTCCTGGGGGACTTTATTGCTCTGATCAGTTTGCTCATACCTCTATTATTTGTTTTTCAGTGCATAGATGAAACGTTCAAGGTGTGCTTCGCACATAATATGATCCAGAAGCATTGCCTGTCTTTGCTTGCTCATTTTTGAAGGCAAGAAGCCACGGATGTACAATGCACGCATATAACGGTTTGAATATGGTTCTACCATCGACAGGAAATATTTCTTTGTCTTTTCCATAAAATTCTCGTGCTTCTGTTTCAAAAGCATATCATTGGAAATTATTGCATTCAAATCCTTGATGTCATTCTCAAAGGCATCAATGTCGCATTGCTCTTTCATAACAATCACGCCCGGTTCTTCGTCGGCTTGTCTGTAAGGAATGGTTCTAAAGGATATTTCTTTTCCCTTCAGTTCAAGTTCAACCATATATCCTGTATTCCACTTGGAGTTACGTCTCTGCATTCTGTCAAAGCAGAAATTGCCGAGACCATAAAAAATAGGTTTGGAGTTATATACCTCATATCCCGAATAGCAATGTTGGTGATGGTTTATGACAGCATCGGCTCCTGCATCAATGAAGAATCTGTACGTCTCTTTCATACGTGGGCTTGGCAGATTGTAATGTTCGTGACCGCCATGAACAATGAGAATAACCCATTTTGCCTTCTCTTTTGCCGCCTTTATTGCGTAGAATTGCTTTATAGGATTAATTGGATTTGAACCTCCTTGAGTATCCGTTGCTATGGAAAACTCGTGCTCGCAGCAGTTGATGAATGCATAAACATCCCCATCAAGTTCCTTGTAAAAAGTCTTGGATGCTTCAGTAATGTCAACACCTCCACCAACAGTATCTATTCCGGCTTCCTTGCATGCATTGATCGTGTCCGACACTCCACTATCACCATAATCATAGAAATGATTGTTGGCGAGCGTTGCCATATTGAACCCTGCATATTTGATGGCATCCGTCGTTGCCGGTATGGCTTTAAGGCTTGGGCCACATTTGCTAATGGGATTAGCATTGCCCTTAACTATAGGAGCCTCAAGGTTCACAACTGAGTAATCAGCCTCAGATGTATACTTCTTGATGTCACCGAATATCTCATTGTAGTTCTGTTCCGCAATGAGTGTCTGTATTCGTTCTCTGGGACAAAAGTCACCGGCAATAAGTATTCTTGACATAACTTAAAATTTAATTATCAGTTTATATAGTTTATATTTATAATCGATAAAATCATATAAATATCGTATGAAAATCCAAGAACCTCATATAAATGGGATTCACTAACGCTGAACTAAACCTTCGCATCGTAATTGCAATAATTGCAAATATTACAAAAGTCCTTATATATTTACTTTTAATCGATGCAAGCATTAAACACATAGAAGGTATTCCCATGAAAGATATATAACTAACAAGTCGTGGCAAGCTTCCAGTAGTACCAAAGAGTTGAGTACATATCAACGAAAGGATATAATATAGAATAATGTAAATTGTCTTATTATTTAAGTTATAGAAACTCCATATGGCAGGTATAAAAAACAGGAATTCAATAAACAACGCCAATAATGACGATTCTGATGCCTGCATCATTTCATCAAGATAATATGTACTCATACCCACATCATCGGCCAACCAATTAACCGTTGCATCATAAAACAATGTCTGTAACTGTTCTGAAAACAAGACACCAGAAACAAACAATACAGTAAGTACCAATGTATATGTTCTCTTATACTTCAAAATATTATCTAAAGGAACTAACATTACAAAAGCTAAAGGCAAAGCAAAGATCATGCTATTATGAAAAGTTAAGCCTATCAGTATATATACTATAGCCTTGCTAAAATGCTGATTCAGCCATTCTGCCACGAATAACATAAAACATACTATTGCCATAGTCTGACGCAATCCTGACATGCAGAAAAGGAGCATCAAAGTCACTGTAAAGTAGAAAAACAACATGGCAAACCAATGCCATTTTTGCGGTACAAACTTAAATGCGCAATCTAAGGCATAACAAAAGCAACAAGCTAATACTACAGATACGATATGGAAATCATTGATAAAAAAACCTAGGATTCGATTCATCAGATACCATCCCATCTCAATAAACGTTCCATCACGCCCTGTAAAATTCCATAGAGCGCCCTTACAAAGTCCATCCTGTATGCGATTGAACATCTCTATATAACGCCCATAGTCTTCACCAATAGAGTCTTGTAATCCTATGACATACACTAATATCGCGTATGAGAATAGCATCAGCGACCTATTCTTAATTTTATAAGATAAGTATGCAAAAAAAGAGGCCAATAAGCCACAAACAATGTAATAAATCATAACACTATATCTATATTATTAATGCTTGCATACAATAATCTCTTTCTATTAAATTCCGTCATTTAATATTTCATTATAAATATTTAATTGGCAAGCCAACACACAAGTATCATCATTTCTCTTACGCGCAAGCGTATAAGACTTTTCAGAAAGAGACTTGGCAAGCGCCTCATCCTCTATAAGTTCCAACATACGAGCAGCACAACTACGATAATCACCAGGCGAGAAGAACAGTCCTGTTTCACGATCTATAGCTAATTCAGGCATCGCACCTGCATAAGAAATCACAGACGGTACACCTACAGCCTGTGCCTCAGCTACAGCCAATGAATAACTTTCCACATAACTCGTTTGAACCATACCAACACACTTATGCATCACTTGAATAATCTCTGACGCATTAAGAGGCCCTGTAAAAACAACATTATCTTGAATCTGTAATTCTTTTATAAGATTCAACAAAAAGGTCAAGTAACCTATCTGATGTAACCAATTAGAAGTTTTAAAATTACCAATAATATACAATTTTGCTTCAGGATAGGATTTTACGACAATGCTCATAGCCTTTATTGCGGTTTGTATACATTTATATGATAAAGGAGCAGACGCAGAGCAATAAAAATACTTAGTCCCATCTTGTGGATATTGCCATTTCTTACTATCCCAAAAATCTGACCGCAAAGACATTCCTGTATTAAAAAGCTTTGCATTAGGAGCAAGAGGTTTAATTTGTTCACGCACCCAACGTGATTGAGTTGAGATATACTGAAAATTTCTAAAAGCCTCTTCACTTCGAACTCCACGCACATACATTTTATGTTTCAATGCATATATAGATTTGAGATGAGGAAATAGAATTTCTCGAAGTCCAATACAGCGCAAGGTATCCTTAAAAGTCATATCACCATAAAAAACTTCGGCACATGGCCTAAGAATCCCTTGAATTTCCAATAACACAGGAACCGTTACATTCAATCTAGGAATAATACGAGCGAAGTATCTTTCTATTCCCCAAACATGTACAATATCAGGATTTATTCTAGCGCATAAATCTGCTATTTCTTGAATTTTAGCCTTAGAAGGACAACCATCTTTTTCTACTCTCCAATTCGGCAATATATATTCGTCAAAATTATCGTTTATGCAAATATGTTGTACACCTTTAGATCTTGTTATACCAATAGTAATATTAGTCAAATACACATCAGGAGTATCTACAAGTAAATGTGCCATAGAATAAAGCCACGAGCCACTAGCTTTATGATTTGTATCGCTTAAAGCAAAAATTGAAAACCACAATATCTTCTTCATAACAAAGCATTTCTTATAAAATCAACAGATGTTTTTATTATAGATTCACTTATAGTATAAGTCTCTTCTCTGGGTTGCAATTTTTTTATTGCCTTTCCGTTCAACTCAGCTACCTCATTGATGATATTTGACAACTTATATCTTTCCATCAAGTCTACGAATCTCGATGCTCTTATCTTTTCTTTATAATAAGCCAAGAAAGGGACTTTGAATTTTAAGGCAAAAGCGACACCATGAAACGAATCTGTATAAAGAAATTTGGCATTCCTTATAATATCAACCCATTCGACAGGATTGAGGGTATAATAAGTCCTATCGGCCCATGAAAAATAGTGAGGTTTACTTGAGGTTAGAGAAATTGAATAAACAGGAATATTTCCATATTCTTCTTTAATCCTTTTTATAACAGTTTTGTGCCCACCATTAACTTCTTCTCCAAGTATATATGTCAAAATATACTCTCCCCTCGGAGTTATAGAAGATGAGAACTCTTCAAAACTATACAAGAATGTAGGATCGGCAACAATTGGAACATCTTTTCCTGTTAGACTTTTTACAAAATCATGCGTCTCAATATTACGAACAGAGATGGAATCGAAAGAAGACAACAAGCCTTTTATCATCTCTTTATTTTCGGGTTCTATCCTGTTTATAGCACAACAAGGAGCATAGGAAATTTTGCGGCCCTTGAACCCATGTCTAAAATTAAGAAAATATGCTCCACTTTTGTGATGTGAAGGTCCCCACACCTGATCACTCCCGACAAAAATAGCGTCAAGATTATACAAATCATCGAAAGTGTCAAGGTTACACAATGGCCCTACATTCAGATGCTTTGCTCTGAATTCATCAAAACTTCTCCGCATCTTTCTACTAAAAACAATTCCTCCTAGCGCCGTCATAATCGTTTCATACGAAACCTTTCTGCTAACGAGTTTAATGTTTTGTTTAACATCATCAATGAATGATATTCTTTTTTTACTTGGAACGTAATTAATTATTGTTACATCGTGTCCTAATGACTCCAATGTTTTCATCAGTGCATAGCACTGTAGTTGTCCTCCAAAATTTGTCCCAAAATGGTATGTCAAAATCCCAATCTTCATCTCAATCGTTTTTAACTATTCACTTTAATAGATTTATTTTTTTTACTTTAAGAAACGCCTTTATATCTTTCTTCATGCAATTTTTCCAAAAAACTCTCTTTTAGAAGGTTCGTAAGTGCTCTGCACAATACAAAAATTGTAAAGCAATGATTTATGATAATCTGTTGTTGCAGATATAAGATTAAGTTCATCAACCATCACAACTCCTTTCTAAGTTTCACTACAGATAATACGTCTACCCAGATTGTCATCCAAATGAGATACAAGATGTTCTATCCCCCAATAATCGGCTAGTGTAATTCAGACAAACTCTTACCTTCCTTTACTGAACATAAGAAACAAGATAGACGAAAAATTAAGTTTCTTACAAATACACTCAAATATTTGTTTTCGAAAGTTTTTTCCATATAAATAACCTTTCCATCTATATCCTTAACAGAAAAAGAATATCTCCTCCCACCCGTAGATTTATCTTTATGAGAGATAGCTCCTATATTTGATAATTTTAACGAACGAAGATATTCTCTCAGATTTTAGGACTAGACACACCGTGACACTCGACATCCACGGTTAACAGATTGTCGTAATCCTTACGCAAACACTTCTTCAAACCTGCAATCTGGCAAGGCGTACCAGAGAACAACACCTTACGACCTTGCTTGAGGAAATCCTTCGCCTCTCGATAAGTATTCCCAATTGCGCTCTGTACATATTTAGAACCACGAAAAGCAGCAATGTCTTCAATGGTGTCGGCCCAGGAATGGATAACCTCCCAATTCTCATCAAAGCGTGCACCAAAAACAACACCACCTTCATCAATAACCTTCTCCGCGAGCAGAGTAAAGATACCTCCCGAAGAGCTCTGACGGCGTATCTCCTCATTCTTATTCTTGGCGGCATACACCTTCAAAGGTTTGCGCGGTTCGCTCTGATTGATAACAGGGCACACCTTCTCACACAAGCCACAATCGGTACAAGTCTCCTTATCCACTACTGGATAGAGAAAACCCTCCTCATCGGCCTGCATTGTGATGCAATGCTTGGCACATACCGTAGCACAAGCATGACAACCACAACAATTTTTTTATCTTTTATTTCTATCATCGTTTAATCCGCAATAATTGAAGCACCTTATGATAAAAGAATTTTCGCTCGTCTTTAGTTAATCCTACAAAAAAAACTGTCAATCCAACAGAAAGGACACAAACAGTACCCACAATCAAGAAGCGATTCAGTCCTTCAACCAATTGACAATGAACATACATAGGTAACAAAACAGAAATTGCCACTACCAAAAGTACAGGAAGATAGATATGGCGCAAATAAGCCCTCATAGGCAGATTTATCAATTTGCGCAACATATACATACGAGCGACTTGAGCCACAGACTCTACGCAGAAATGTACTATAAAGACGCTATAGGCTGGAGCGCCCAAACGTAAAACGATATATGATATGGGCAATATCAGCATTAATATACCTCCTACCACGGCTTGATATACTTTGACTTTACCTGTCGCCTGATTAGCTATGATGCAAGGATTTGACATTGTATGCAGTAAAGAAATAACCACCATCCAACGTGTAAAGACAACAGCATCGGTCGGCACAGTCTTAAGCCATATTGCAAGAAGATAATCCGTTTCAAGCAACACGGGAAGAGTCAAGAAAAACAATAAGAAGAATGAGAATCTAGCGCTACGAAACATCAGGCTATGCATCTGTGAAAGATGCCCTATTGCATAATTCTTCGTAATTTGAGGGTTCAAAGCAACTTGAAAGTTACTGACAAATTGATGAACTGTACTTTGTACTTGAACAGCGATACCACGTGCTGCATTGACGATAGGTCCAAAGAAGATATTGAGCATCATATTGAGACCCTGAGTATACAGAACCCCAGCAAGATTCCCCCAAAAACTCCACCCTGCAAAAGTGAACATCTCCTTAAACAAAGGTTTATCTATCTGATGATGATAGTGAGATTCTTCAAAATGTTTACTACAATAACGTGCATATACAAAACGAATAATGAGTTGCACACTCAATATTAAAATTGCGTAAGTTATCAGTTTATCCCAAGGGGTGATATACAGTGCATACACTATTGCTAACTTTAAGATAACTTCTAAGATGGAGATATACGCAAATGCAGACATCTTCTCATGAGCAATAATATCTGCATTGTAGGGAACTGACATAATATTGACCACACAAGCAACGATAGAACATTGATATACCCAAAAAGCAGCCGTCATACGACTGGCAGGTATCACCAATTTCTCATACAAGAACCACAAGCCTACAGTTTCACCTAAGAGAACAATAATCAATGCTATAATGGCATGTATCTGCAAAGAGGTACTAAAAACCCTTTTGAGCTGTGGAAGATTCCCTTTACCAATCTCAAACGTTAGAAAACGCTGCGTAGCGGAGATCATACCACCATTTATGAAGGAAAACATGATGATAATACCGCCAACAACACTATATACACCGTAATCCTCGACACCTAAGGTTTGAAGTACCACTCGAGATGTAAAGAGCGATACCCCCATGGTGAAAAGCATACGAATATACAGCATCAAAGTATTCTTCGCTATTCTTTTATTATTTGCCGACGTATCTGTTTGTGACATACTACATATTTTTAGTTCGCATTCTTTGAAGGGCGTACTTGATAGTCTGTCAGTGCAAGTGGCATTCCCCTTCTTAATATTTTAATTTTTACAAAGGTTTCTTTTTCACATTCACTTTTTAGTGAAGACTCCACAATATGATTATCGTCACCATTGAACTGATAAAAGTTGGAGTAGATGAAAATTTCAGTAAAAATTTCTTTCAAAAAAGAAACAATTTCCCTTGAGGATAAATTGTTGAAGGCATTCTCTTCAGGTGGACGCTTTAATGCTCCACCTTTCTTGATTTTGTTTTGTTTGTTAAATAATACTAGAATACAATTGTGAGTTTTACTCAGTTTTAGACTGAAACAGATACGTGATGATACTCGGAACTCACGTTCTACACACCCCTCACAGTCTAACATTCCAGTCATTATTTTCTTCAGACTGATAACAATTTGGTCTATTGAACTGCAATGAATATCATTGTCTATTTTTCTTCTCCATTTAGTAAATTCCAACAGGCTCATTATCGGAAGATGCTTCAAGAGATTAAATTTATTCGCATAAATACGCATCTTTTCTCCGTAGGGAGATAGTAAATTGTAACGCAATATAAGCAGTTCTCCTTCGCTTAATTGTCCACGGATGATTTTTGCATAGGAGACGCGATAATTTTCTTGTATCTTTTCTTCTGCAGTGAGTTTTGTTAATAAATAAAGAGTGCGAAGGTGTACTGAAAAATTTTGACGATGTTCTGTATATAAATTTAGGTATTCATATACAGCACTTATAGATCTTCTCTTGTATTCCGAGTTGTTTTCGAGTCCTTTCGTTTTAAAGTCTTTTACAATATCTTCAAAAATAGCACGCCCTACTTCCCCTTCTTTCTCGTATGCAGAAATGGCATCTTTATATAAATTAAGTAGAGTCGTGAAACGACCATCAAACAGTTGAAGTGCTGATTGTTCTTGTATTTTTTTGTTGGTATCTATAACACTTTTGTTGGTTTTTATGACACTGTCATTAGTTTTGATTTGTTCTTTTAGTGTACATACTAAAAGATACACAGAATAAAAAACTACGAAAGTACCTATAAAGCCGCCAATAAAATCACCATATGTTCCGAAAATCTCATGAGCTATAGGGTTAGACCAAGAAAGTAAATGAAATCTGCCCCATAAGAAAAGAAGAGTGGTAGCTACACAACATGCAATAACGACGTACAGTGATATTTTAAAGGTAGAACTAACCTCTTTCGTTTTCTTATCTACATGCTCATCTTGTTCTGAAACGATTATTGGATTACCCATCTTCTATTCTTATATATATTCTTATTCCCTTCGGACGACACTACACTTTCGAATTTAGGATAATCTGCACCTTTTTTTCTATTGTTTTCCCAATGAATCGGATTGAGATTAGAAATATCATCTGTGCCTCCATGAGCGAGCGGTATCATATGGTCTACCTCCCAACCAAATGTTGACTGAATACCATATTGCTCTTTCTGAATCCATGCGCCAGCAAAGTCTTGTCGCCAACGTGAAGCGTCATAACCTTCTATCGGAGTGGCTTTCTCCCAAATCCTATCTATCAATGTCTCAGTAAAATTCGCCATATATCAATTAATCGGATATCTATTTATTCTTTAGTTTGCTTGTAGGTAAAAAAGTCTTTCCCATAAAGCAGCTTTAACCAAAGCTTGTAGTCTTCAATTGCCTTGTTTAAATCAGTTTTGCCTGTGATTGGCTCAACCTTCATCTTTTCAATTTTTTGCTTGTCTATCTTTGCCTGTGACAACCATTCTGCTTTTTCTTGATCATTGCTGGTCTTATTGAGAGCATAATCCATTTTATTATTGTAAAAGCTAACAAGGTTCGCAGCATTAGCCGCTTTTGTGCAAACTTGTGAACCAAGGAACGTTACACTCTTTGATAAAGCTTTAAGTCTCACATTTATATCATCGTCTTGAACAATAATTATCGCTAGATTACTTAAATGATAAAACTGTGTTAATCTATCATTAACGAAGTCAACTAGCAAGTCGTAACGTTGGCGTGTTGTCACATCATGTAAATATAAAAATAATTTATTTTGTGATTGAGAAATTAAAGTCGCCGTATGAAGAATTTCTAATAATATGCGCTCCTGCTCATTTAAGTGTTCAAATCGCTTCTGTGCTGAAAACGATACATAGTTTTTTATATCTTCAACTTGCTTAGTAATCTCTGCAATGTCTTCTTTAGTCGCTAAGTTCTTACCTTTCTCGCTTTCGAAAGAAATCGCTCTTGTATCTTCTTTATCTGCTCTATTACTCCCTTTTCTACCAAAGTAGTTTTTTGACAGAATACAAACTATATTGGATAGTATAGCAATAACAAAAACAAAAATATAATCCCAACCACACATATATTGCAAACCTTGACTGTGTTTTAATTACTTATTTGTCCCGTAATATTCGGCGACCAATCCTTTTTGAACGATGAACGTTGAGAGGTTAAAAATGAACGGTTAGAGGTGAACGGTTAAAGGTTACTTCCGTAATATTCAGCATACCACTCTGCAAACGCTCTCAAACCTTCACGTAAAGAAGTATTTGGCTTAAATCCGAAGTCACGCTCTAACGCTGAGGTGTCTGCAAAGGTAACAGGGACATCTCCTGGTTGCATTGGTACCAAATCCTTGTGTGACTCAAAATCATAGTCCTGTGGTAGGACACCTGCGCGGATAAGTTCTTCCTGAAGGATAGTAACAAAGTCAAGAAGATTTTCTGGATTGTTATTACCTATGTTATATACTGCGTATGGAGGAATAGGAAGTCCATCTTCGCCAACTTGCTTGGCAGGGGCTTTCTTCATCACACGAATTACACCTTCTACAATATCATCAACGTAAGTGAAGTCGCGCTTGCAGTTGCCATAGTTGAAGATTTGTATCTTCTCTCCCTTTACCAACTTGTTGGTGAAACCGAAGTATGCCATGTCAGGGCGACCAGCAGGTCCATAAACGGTAAAGAATCTCAAACCTGTTGATGGGATATTATAGAGTTTGCTATAAGCATGCGCCATCAATTCGTTGCTCTTCTTGGTAGCTGCATAGAGGCTTACGGGGTTGTCCACCTTGTCGTCTGTGCTATAGGGCACCTTCTTGTTGCTACCATATACAGAACTTGAAGAGGCATAAACCAAATGTTCTACGCCTTTTTTACCTCCATCGTAACTATGACGGCAAGCTTCAAGGATATTGTAGAAGCCAATCAAGTTGCTTTCGATATAAGCGTCTGGATTGGTAATAGAATAACGCACCCCTGCTTGTGCTGCAAGGTTGACTACAACGTCAAAATCGTAGTCTGCAAAGAGGCGGTCTATTAGTGTCTTATCTGCTATATTACCTTTAACGAAAGTATAGTTACTCTGTGTGTGTTCCTTTGCAAGTTGTTCTAAACGTGAAAGGCGGTATTCCTTAAGGCGCACATCATAATAGTCATTCACACTATCTAAACCTATAATATTGACGGGGCTCTCAGTAGTGAGCAAACGTTCCACAAGGTTAGAACCGATGAAACCTGCAGAACCGGTTATAAGGATTGTTTTCATAATTTTAGGAGATGGGAAGTGAGGGGTGAGAAGTGGGAAGTGAGAGGTCGGAGATGAGAAGTGAGAGATGGGACGTGGGAAGTGAGAAGTGAGAGGTGGGACTCATTCCCCATAACTCATAGCTCATAACTCATTACCCATTGCTCATCGCTCATCACTCATCGCTCATCACCCATAGTTCAAATCTTTTTCAACTCTGATTGATATTTAATAATCATTTTGCGGATGGTCACTACATCCAACGTATATTTCTCGTATTCCTCGTTTTTTATATAATGCAAATCATAAGCGAGGTGCAATTCATACTCTACTTCAGAAGCAGATCCTATTGCTATTTGTAAAAAATGAGCAAAATCTTTCTTGGAAGACCTTCCGGATCCTTCTGCTATATTTGTTGATATAGAAGAAACTGCCCTTCTTATTTGAGATGTTAATCCAAATAGTTCTTCCTTTGGGAAGGTCTGGGTTAACCTATAAATATCAAGTGTTAATTGATGACTTTTCTGCCAAATCAATAGTTCATGAAAATCTCTCATTGTTAGGACAAAATTAAGGGAGACGGGAGGTGGGAAGTGAGAGGTGGGATATGAGAAGTGGGATATGGGAAGTGGGAAGTGAGAGGTGAGAGGTGAGACTCATTACCCATCACTCATCACCCATTGCCCATTGCTCATCACCCACTACTCATTGCTCATTACTCATTACTCATTACTCATTGCTCATTACTCACTCCCCTCAATTAATCTCTACGGAATAGGTCTCGTGTATAAACCTTCTCTTCTACATCGTCCAAGCATGCTTCGTAGCGATTGGCTACAATAGCATTGGCTTGTGCCTTGAACTCGTCAAGGTTATTAACTACCTTGCTACCAAAGAATGTTGAACCGTCTTCAAGAGTGGGTTCATATATGATAACATTGGCACCCTTTGCCTTTATGCGCTTCATGATACCCTGGATGGCACTCTGACGGAAGTTGTCTGAGTTTGCTTTCATGGTGAGGCGGAATATTCCGACAGTAACCTCTTTTTCACTTCCTGCAGAGAACTGACTATTGGTTGAATAATATCCAGCCTTTGTCAATACCTGGTCGGCGATGAAGTCCTTTCGGGTGCGGTTACTTTCTACGATGGCAGACATCATGTTCTGAGGAACATCCTGGTAGTTTGCTAACAACTGCTTCGTATCCTTGGGCAAACAATAACCGCCATAACCGAATGAGGGATTATTGTAATGTGTGCCGATACGTGGGTCAAGACCAATGCCCTGAATGATCGCTTGGGGATCGAGACCTTTGACTTCTGCATAAGTGTCAAGCTCGTTGAAGTAGCTTACACGGAGGGCAAGATACGTGTTGGCAAAGAGTTTTACCGCCTCAGCTTCTTTGAGTCCCATAAACAAAGTATCTACATCTTGCTTAATGGCACCTTGTTGGAGAAGACCTGCAAAAGTATGTGCAGCTTCTGTAAGGCGTTCTACGTCAGCAATCGCATTAATCGCCTCGTTTTCTTCTCCAAACTGTTCGATATATTTAGGAATACCTACGATAATGCGACTGGGATAAAGGTTGTCATACAAGGCTTTACTTTCACGCAAGAACTCGGGAGAGAAGAGTAAGTTGAACTTTTTGCCTTGCAATGCGGGATCTGTGGCAAAGCGCTGGGCATACTTCACATAGAGACTGCGACAATACCCTACGGGGATGGTGCTCTTAATAACCATCACGGCGTCGGGATTGTATTGCAACACAAGGTCGATGACAGCCTCAACTGCAGAGGTGTCGAAGAAATTCTTCTGACTGTCATAGTTTGTAGGAGCAGCGATAATGACGAACTCAGCATCCTTGTAGGCAGTTTCTGCATCAAGGGTGGCCGTAAGGTTGAGTTCTTTTTCTGCAAAGTACTTTTCAATATAGTCATCCTGAATGGGCGACACACGGCGATTGATTTTCTCTACCTTTTCAGCCATGATATCCACAGCCATTACTTCATTGTGTTGGGCAAGAAGTGTTGCCATACTGAGACCGACATAACCAGTCCCTGCGACTGCTATTTTCATAGGTATATATATTTGTTTTGTTTGTTTATCCTTAATAAATGTATGCTTATAAATAATCAAAGGGAGCGCTTGCCCCATCAAGAATCTGCATTTCTTGACCCCAAAAAACGTTGTCAACCCATCTAACCCGGTACAATGACCTTTCCAGAAACCTGGAAGACCCATCTACCCCAAAATCTTCACAAAAATGCAGAATAGAGTACGATGTCTAAAATACAGAAAACAACTGCCGTGCAGTGTGTATTTTTTGTCAACGCGATTATACGGATTAAACAATTTTGCTATGCAGAAAAAAAATTCTGTTCAATCTGTTTAATCTGTTGACTTTTTATCATCAACGTGATGGCACGGATTATACGGCTTTGCTATGCAGGACGTGAATCTGTGTCATCTGTTTTATCATGTTGATTTTATCCACGCAATTATACAGTTTTACTTTGCAAGACGGGAAAAAAATCTATGATTACTCCCTACGAATATGCAACTCGAACGCTTCGGGGTGATGAGCTACAAACTGCTTGGCGTCGTTGACTACCAAAGCGAGATATCCGCCACCACCTGCGCCCGGCATTTTCCAAGCGAGGACATCGTCAAGGGCACTATATTGAGCAATGGTTGCAGCTACGTAACTATTATCCTGTTCGGGGTGACCGACATAAGTAGGAGCCACCATACCGGGGAACATTGCTATCTGTGCTTCGAAAGAAGCTTTATAGGCAGCAGCAAAGGCTGTAAGATTGCGTGTTATGATGGCTTCCCAACAAGCATCTGCGGCTTCGGAGAGCGCTTTGACCTTAGCAGGAGTAATATCTTTACCTTCAACAACACTACATCCGGGAAGTCGTGGAGTCATCGGGACCATCACCAAATGTTCTTCCAGGAAACGAAGGGTCATCTCGTCATTTGTGCTCTCAATCTTCTTTGGCCAGAAATTATTGTCATAATAATGTCTGCAAAGACCGGGGACGCAAATACCTATTGCGTCTTGAGCGCCGGAAATATGTCCGTCCTCGCGTTCGGGATTATTTTCAAAACAGAAAACAAGGCGTGCAAGCATCTCGGGATTCATCTTCGGCAACTTCATCGGCCATATCTTCTGAATCATATTGCGCGTACTGGTACTCAAACCACAACGGTCGCGAACTTCAAAAGTTGGATTCAACGAAATTGTTATTGCCCAACCGGGATGATGCATGCTGACATAAGGTTGGTCAATCCATGTTCCTGCCAAGTCGAGACGCGTAGGAATTCCGCCACCATTGGTAGCTTGTTTTGATTGAGCCGCGTCTTCTTCTTGCTGGTTGCTCAAAGCGGCTTTGAGGGAACTTGAACTTCTGGCTTCCAATCCTTCAGCCGGCGTACGCTCCAATTCAATGTACTGTATGCCACGTTCTTCGCAGAGTTTACGCTTGGCTTCGCTACCACCCTCAGCATTGACAACAAATATATCGGGTTTCACCAAGTCCAACGTAGGAATAAAATCAATTACTCCACTGCCTTCATTAATATATGCTTCCTTGACAGCCTTGATATTGCGCACCATGAACAGACGCTCTTCCTGCGGAAACATCGGTTTACGATGTTTATATTCCAGATAAGTTGCATCTGAACCAATGCCTACGTAGAGGTCTCCAAATTGTGAAGCCTGCTTGAAAAATTCCACATGACCGCTATGAAGCAAATCGTAGCAACCCGAAACAAAGACTTTCTTACTCATATATTTAATATATATACTTATTTCAACTTCTTATTATTAAAACCAACAGCCCAAAACTTACAATGAACGTTTGTACGCGATTTTTTCTACGAGATTGTACGAATTAAATGATTGTAAAATACCACTCTGTCATACAGAAAAATCCATACAATCCGCGGATAAGCACTTACTTCTTATCATACTGCTCGTACACAGAGTTTTTAGAAATAAACTCGGGTACAATCTGCTTCATAAGTTTTACCATTTCGGGAATTTCTACGCTGCGACCGAGTTTTTCGAGCTTGTCAACCGCTTCGCAAGCATCTTCGTAATTGTACTCGCGCACCTTTGCGATGTGAATACGCTTATGTTCTGTAGGTATGGTGTTTTCGGCATTAGAAAGAACTTCTTCGTAAAGCTTTTCGCCGGGACGCAGACCTGTATACTCAATATTAATATCCTTTCCTTCGACCAGTCCGGCAAGCTTGATCATTCGTTTTGCAAGGTCAGCAATCTTCACACTTTCTCCCATATCGAACACAAAAATCTGATTACCATCAGTCATCGTGGCTGCTTCCATCACAAGACGACATGCTTCTGGAATGGTCATGAAGAAACGAGTGATTTCGGGATGTGTAACCGTAATAGGACCTCCCTTAACAATCTGACTACGGAAACGAGGAATTACAGATCCATTAGAGCCCAATACGTTGCCAAAGCGCGTTGTAACAAACTTCGTCTTGCCAGGTGTCTTACCCTGTTCCATGCTAAGACCGAGACTCTGCACATAGATTTCCGCCAAACGCTTGGTGCAACCCATGATGTTTGTTGGGTTTACAGCCTTATCCGTGCTGACCATCACCATTTCCTCAACATCGTACTTCAGACAGAAGTCTGCCACGTTACGCGAGCCATAAACATTCACCAAAACAGCTTCGCAAGGATTTTCTTCCATCAAAGGTACGTGCTTATAAGCTGCCGCATGGAATACCACCTGCGGACGATACTTGCGAAACGCAAAATCAAGTCGTTGGGGCTGACGAACATCGCCAATCACGGGCACAAAATTCAAATCAGGGAAGCGTTCCTCAAATTCCAAGCGCACATTGTGCATAGGTGTTTCGGCATTGTCGAACATCACCAACTGCTTGATACCAAAGGTAGCCAACTGGCGACAAAGCTCAGAGCCAATACTGCCCGCAGCTCCTGTTACCATCACTACCTTGCCTGCAAAATTCTGCTTGATGACTTCCATGTTTATCTTGATTTCCTCACGACCAAGGAGGTCCTCAATCTTCACTTCGCGAATCACGGTACGCTCAGCCGTACGCGACTTTCCAAACTCATCCATCGGAGGGGTAATCAAGAACTTCAAGCCCAATTTTGTTCCATACTCTATAAGACGTTCGCGCTCGCCGGCTGCACTACGCTGCGTTGGGAAGAGTATAGCGTCAATGCTATAACGCTCGCAAATGTTCTTCACATCTTCAAGATTTCTAAAATAAAAACCTTTCAGCCCCTGGAAAGAAAAGCGCTTACTTGCATTGGCATAATCTATAAACCCTTTTATCTTATATGAAGAAGAACCCTGGAAGCGCAATGCCAAAGATGCTGATTTTTCATCATTGCCATACACTAAAACGCTGGGGATTCGACTTTGCTGCACAATGCCCTTCTTCAAGATGTCGTACAATACGACCATCACAACTCTTACAAGCATCAAGAGTCCAAACGTAAGAATCAGGTCGAACACAAAAAAGGCAATTCCCAAGCGTAGCGTCCAGTGGAAGAACGGCATTCCCAGCCCGATAATCAGCATCATGCCGAGCGACTTAAAGAAGACTGCCATGAAAATTCGAGTAAAGTCTCTTAATGTCGAGTGGCGAATAATCGTGCGATAAGTTGAGAAACCAACAAACGAAACGATCGACATCACCATTGATGTACCCAACCAAATTGCAGCTTCATCAAGCATTGGTGACCACTTCCCTAATAGTAGCATCAACAACAACGTACACGAAGAAGCCACTACTGAACAGACTCCATCGACAAACAAGATAATCCAAGGACTCAAATAGCGCTTAGGGTAAATTTTTCGCTTTAAAGCAGATAACATAGCCTTTATTTTTTAATCTGTATATTATTATTCCTTAATGAGGAAGCACGTTGACTTCCTGTTTTTTATTGATTTCAACACTGTTTTTACAAGCTCAACGTTATTTACGCTCAACCTGCTAATCCCGTCTGAAAAGGTCGCGGGTATAGACTTTATCCTGAACATCGTCGAGGATGGAGTCGTAGCGGTTGGCGATGATGGCTTGGGACTGCGCTTTGAAGGCGGCAAGGTCGTTGACAACGCGGCTGCCAAAGAAGGTGGAGCCGTCCTGAAGCGTTGGTTCGTAGATGATGACTTCGGCACCTTTGGCCTTGATGCGCTTCATGACACCCTGAATCGAGCTCTGGCGGAAGTTGTCGGAATTCGATTTCATCGTGAGGCGATAAACGCCGATGACGCAATGCTGCTCGCGGCTGGCATCGAAATCGCCACGTTGGTAGTAGTCGTAATAACCCGCCTTGCTGAGCACCTGGTCGGCGATGAAGTCCTTGCGGGTGCGGTTGCTCTCAACGATGGCCGACATCATGTTCTGAGGCACGTCCTGATAGTTGGCAAGCAACTGCTTTGTGTCCTTGGGCAGGCAATAACCGCCATAGCCAAAGGAGGGATTGTTGTAGTGCGTGCCGATACGCGGGTCGAGACCAATACCATTAATGATAGCCTGCGAATCAAGTCCCTTGACTTCGGCATACGTGTCAAGTTCGTTGAAGTAACTCACGCGCAACGCCAGGTAAGTATTGGCAAAGAGCTTCACAGCCTCGGCTTCTGTTGTGCCCATAAAGAGGACGTCGATTTCCGTCTTAATCGCCCCCTGCTGAAGCAACGTTGCAAACTGCCGAGCAGCCTCGCTCAAGCGGGCATCGCCCTGCGGATGGCCTACAATGATGCGCGAGGGGTAGAGATTATCGTAGAGCGCACGACTTTCGCGCAAAAATTCGGGCGAGAAAATCACGTTCTCCGTTCCCAGCTTCTGGCGGATGCCCTCAGTGAAGCCAACGGGAATGGTGCTCTTAATGACCATCACAGCCGACGGATTGATTTGCATCACTTGCTTGATGACGCTCTCTACGGCTGAAGTATCGAAAAAGTTACGTTGACTATCGTAATTTGTAGGGGCTGCGATGATAACAAATTCCGCATCCTTATACGCCACTTCAGCATCAAGAGTAGCAGTGAGGTTTAACTCCTTTTCCTGAAAATACTTCTCAATATAGTCGTCCTGAATGGGCGACACACGGCGATTGATCATCTCCACCTTCTCGGGGATGATGTCCACAGCTACCACTTCATTATGCTGAGAAAGGAGCGTTGCCATACTGAGACCGACATAACCGGTACCTGCTACTGCTATTTTCATTGTTTCTATTGTTGTAAAAGTTATGAGGTGAACGATAAACGATTAGCGTTTAACGTTGAGAGATTAGATATGAGCGATTAACGTTGAATGGTTTTGAGGTTAAAAAAACAGAGGATTATAGAACCTACCTATACTGATGTCACCCATTTATTTCATATATGATTTCATCTACGATATAGGCATCACTCATTGATTGGAGACCATATTGTGGGTCGGATAGTAGGGTGTATGTTCGAGTTGAGTAAAACAAATCTAGAGCACTCTCTGCATCTATACCTAACCTTTGAGATAACAGCATGATTATACTTGACTGCTTACGCCATAAAACATTGTTTCTCATGATAAGGTAAATTCTTTAGAAATATCGAAGAAATCCTCGACCAAAATCAAGATTTGACCTCCCGACCTTTACTAAAGGTTGACTTACTACAATAGTAGATCCATGGTATAGGGTTAGCATAATAATTATTTTTCCAATTCCCAGTTTTTTAATGTTTCTATCGTGTCGTTTGCCACCCAATCTAAACTTTGTGTATGTAACTGGTCGTAATATTTAAACAATCTTAAGTGTATTAATCCTTGCTTTTTAAGCCGGTCATACATCTCTTTTCCTGATATATTTGCTTTTTTTGCGCTGGCTTCAATCGCCATTACCGCAAAATGAATTTTTCTGTATGATGTATCTGTTGTATTCATATAAAATCTTCTGATGCCTATGATTAGCTTTTAACGATAAACGTTGAGAGATTAGATATGAGGGCCTCACGCAAATCTGAGAATCTCGATTTATTTGGGTCTCACGCAAATCTAAGAATCTCGAAAATCTTTTCTTTTGTATTTCTTTAGCGGGATTTTCGAGATTGGCGTGAGCTTTATTGCGGGATTGGCGTGCGGCTTAGTCTCACACGACTAACTCAAATGAACGCTAAAATTATGCCGTAAAACAGCAAATACAAATAGGAAAATCTTTAAGGATAAAGACACCACACCCGGCGAATGTGAGAAAACGACACAATTCGCGCCGTCCGCATTCTATGATTTTTTTTGAACTATAAATACGTGATTTTGAATTAAAAAACGGAATAAAACAGGTGGTGAAAGAATGCAAAAACGCAGCCCCCCCCTTACGTAATACACTGAAATTCAATTCATTATATACGTTACCGTTGGGGCGCAATTCGCGCTTTGTTGCTTTAAAAATATTCTTGCAAAAACGCTCAAAATGAGCTTTTAGACCTTTCACTCATCCGCAAAGTTAGCCATTTAATACGAATTTAACAAAGAAAAAACCAAATATATTTATTTAATTTTAGGTGAGTGAAAACACTGAAAATCAACATTTATTTTGAAGGTTTTACCCGCCACAGCTGCTACCCTCCATTGCTTTGTAGTAGTAAGAGAACTGTTTTCTTGTTAATTCTGTCGCTTTTTGTCCCTTCAGGTCGCCGCGCCCCCCTACACACGGAACTGCAATAATATCTTTTGTTGAGTTTACACCCTCGCATGAGACGCAATACAGATTTTGTCAAAATATTTCACACTATTACTCCTCGCATTTAGAGAACTAATGTTCAAAAAGTAAAAATCTTTTTATCGTTACAAAAAATTGACCACGTAATGACAAGATAGTAGAGAATTCGAGCGAAAAGCGATTAAAAAACAACAAAGTGGGAGATCATAAAAACGATCTTTGATGTAATTTTTCCTACCTCAAAGGTAATTTTTCCTATCTTTGAGGTAGTTTTGTGCTTTTTGGTACAAAAAAAACGGGGAAGCCACCTGGCCTCTCCGTTTGTACTACAAAGATACAACGAAATTGAGCGAAATGCAAATCACTTCTCTGGGAGTTATCCACAGGCGAACGTGTTTTACCCTTCATTTTGCAATCACCGAAGCTTAAAAACTCATTTTTGTGCAAAAGCCACAGCCTCAATTTTGTCATTTTTTTTCGCATTTTTTGAGCCATAACACCCAGCGAAACTTCAATAATAATTTATCACGAAATGTTCCTTATTGAGGCGCGCTTCGCACAGGCAGATTCCGAAGTCGTGGAGGTCGTAACTTTGCCTCACGCGAGGGTCTGCGCATAATGCCTGCCAAGCCTGATGCGACTGAGGATTGCGATGGGGCAAACGCACAACGACGAATACTCCGTCGGCAAGCCTATCGAGCAATGCCGACAACCCCTCCGACCAAGCTGCATCGTCCAAATAATAGAAGTCTGAAGCTGGCATCTCACCACCTTTCTCGACAACGTTATCAAATTGATAAACAGGGCATTGTCGTGCCGACTTTATATAACAACAAGCCACATCAAACTCTCGCCCACTGCCTACCGCCACTACGCTCTTGGGGTGATGAAAATTGACGAGACGAAAGAGCAGACGGTCATCCTTCTCGCGCGAAGAAAGTCGCAATTTTCGACGCTCCTCGCGCAATTTTCCATAAGCATAATATTCACCTTTTTCGTACACCACACCCGTCACAAACTGAAAGGCTGCCGGCGAATGAATGCCGTAGCCTCGGCGTTTGCGAAAGCGACGTAGCCAACGCAGGGAGCGGATAAAGGTTGTATGAATCATGAGCGAGCAAGTAATTGGGTTAGCACTAAATGCTGTTCGTAATGATAAAAAATGTGGCCAGCAAGGTGTTCTACACTTGGCATAACGTTACTAATAATTGGTGCTTTCACACCATTTCCCGACAGGCAGAAATCACCGACTTCCTCCCATGCTTCGTCCCACAGACCGCGGTCAATGAAGCTTTGCAACACTTGCGTGCCGCCTTCGACGAGGAGCGATTGAACCTGTCGCGCATGAAGGTCTGTAAGTGCTTCGTCTATCGTTTCGTACGCAACAAAACCTTCGGGCAAGTGTTCTGCATCCACCCTCCCAAGTACTACTCGTAAGGGCGCTGGACCAGCATAATGGCGAGGGGTGAGTGTGGGGCAGTCGAGGCGCAACGTGTTGTGACCCACAAGGATGGCCTGGTGGGTTGTACGCAAACGGTGACCACGAGTGCGTGTGATGGCATTTGATATTGCCAATGGCGACTCCGAAGCATTAGGTCGCAAGGCGTCGATATAGCCATCTTGTGTGCGCGCCCATTTCAGCGTAATGTAGGGACGATGCTTTTCGTGGAAGGTGATGAAACGCTTGTTGAGCTGCAGGCATTCTTCCTCGCAAACACCCACAATGACCTCTCTACCCGCATCGCGAAGCATCTGAATGCCACGACCTTTCACCTTTCCGAAAGGGTCGATGCAACCGACCACCACGCGTGGAATCCCTTCCTTTATGATAAGCTCGGCACAGGGAGGCGTCTTTCCGTAGTGCGAACAAGGTTCTAGGCTCACGTAGATGGTACTTTCCTTCAACAAAGGGCGGTCGGCCTCAGCAACAGAGCGAACAGCATTGACTTCGGCATGCGCTTCGCCACAGCGAACGTGGTAGCCTTCGCCTATAATGCGACCTTCATGCACAATAACAGCCCCCACCATCGGATTGGGGGGTGCTGTTTGTTCGCCCTGGCGGGCCAATTGTATGCAACGTTGTATGTATTGTTTGTGGGGCATAGGTTGTGAGGTTATGATTAGAGTACAACTTACAGAGTACAGCTGCCTTGCGGGGTGAATTTAGAGTACAGAGTACAGCTGCATGGCTGCGCGGTGTCAAATCAAACTATCTTGTCAACTCGTTTACTTGTCAACTTGTCAACTAAAACAGGTTATGAGGACCATGCGGAAAAATCAGCCTTTACCATACGGTCGTTGCCATAGACATCTTTGCGGAGCGTTACGTTGGTGTAGCCCTGTCCTTCGAAGAGAGCGACTACATCTTGTCCGTAAGCGCGATTAATTTCCATATAGATACTTCCACCTGGGAGCAATAATTCCTTGCCACGCTGAGCGAGCGCTCGATAAAAGAGCAGAGGGTCGGTGTCGGGCACGAAGAGTGCTGTGGCGGGTTCGTAGTCGAGCACGTTTCGTTCCATGTCAATGCGTTCGCATTCGCAGATATAGGGAGGATTGCTCACGATGGTAGTGAAACATGGCGACATGTCACAAGCAATGAGTGCATTGCGGTGCTGGAATTCTACCTTCGCACCATAGCAGTCGGCATTTGTACGTGCTACGTCCAATGCATCTACTGAAATATCCCATGCCGCCACATGAGCGTGAGGAATGCGCAGCGCAAGGCTAATGGCTATACAGCCCGAGCCTGTACCAATATCGAGAATCTTAGCATCATCTCCTACCCCATCGTCAACAATCCAATCGACCAGCTCTAGGGTTTCAGGGCGAGGAATGAGGGTGGCGGGTGTAACCTTCAGACGTAGGTCGCCAAAATAGGCAAACCCTACAACATGCTGTAAAGGCTCTCCTTGCTGCAACCTCGCCATAAGCTGCCCGAGTCGCTCCGTTTCTTCTTCTGTTAACAGCTCCACTTTTCCTAAAAGTACATCCGTCCGCGTCAAACCAAATGCATCCTCCAACAAAGCATACACAATGGCGCGTGCTTCGTCAGTAGAGTACATATTTGTAAGTGAGGATGTCAGTGATTTTATCATTTGTTTGTACTAGATAAAGTGTTTTACTTTTGCGCACTAAGGCCTGGAGGGGGGGGGGCAACATTTGGTCCTATTAAAGGGGCACACCCTTCGGGGTGCATCAACCAGATAGCACTTACCCCCGGGTATTCGCTATGCTCAGACCCGGGGTTACTGAGTGGAGACACCTTCGGCATCTTGACCATCCGGATTAACTGATTTGGGGGCTAAATACGACTAAAATGTATTATTTTTTCTTACAATTTTGAACGCGCAGGATACATTGTACCCCTCCTAAATCTGCCCACTCTCCACAAGTCGCACGATACGCTCCAACTCTTTGTCTTCGCCCTCGGGGTCATAGTGCTTTGCGAGGCTATTGCCAAAACAAAGTGCTAAGGCTTGATACACATTGGCACGCGTAGCTCCGATAAA
>JAZLDQ010000076.1:0-6107 GCA_045614785.1 Alloprevotella sp. | reverse complement strand
TACTTACGTAAGCAACAGAAGAGAGTTCTTTGTACTTGAGATTCTTCTTCATTTTGGTTACATAACACACCCCTTCTTCTGTAAGTCTTTGGAATTGTGCATAATCAATGTATGCTCTATCCATGGCAAGCGTTGAGTTTTGGGGCAGATGCACTTCTTTCAACAGGTAATGGTCATGTTTTGCCGCAGAGGTGAGTTGTACAACCATCGGTACGCCCACATGATACTTCATTACAGTATGCACCTTCATGCCTCCTTTCTTCTTACCACTCTTCGGATGTCTCCCAACGCCCTTTAATAGGTTGTCGAAAAGCGCAATGGTAGTAGAATCCATCATATAGAGCGCTCTTTCCCAGTCCTTTTCAGCCCCTTTATTTCGGCTGTCCGCTAAAAAGGGGGCATATTGTTCTAACAAGGAGGCATAGACACTTGCAAAGAACTCTTGAGGACGGCGTTGGTTGGCTTCTGCCAATGTGCTGCGTCGAACAACATAATCAATCCCCAAATGGTTGAGCTTATTTATCTCTGCCTTCATGCCAATCTCAAGTTCCCGCAAAGAATCATAGTGACGCAAGACGCCGAAAAGCATGATGATGAGGTGAGTCCACCCGTCAAGACGCTTTACATACTTCTCACTACCGATGGTTTGACGACTCAATTGCTTAATTTTTGCCTTATCAAGCAAATTTATTACCTGTGTATACACCGGCTGTCCGGTAAAATGTGTACTTTTGCCCATGTTTCAAAAATGTTTTTGTGGTGAAAACAAAGAAACAAAAAAGAAGCTGAACTCCAAACATGAAATTCAGCTTTTTTCTATGCTATAAAATATGTTTACCGGACAGCAATAAAATAAAAGAAGAGTGGCTTTAAAAAACAAACCCAGTGCAAGCTACAAGCAGCGAAGCACTGGGTTTATTCTTATATTGAGCGAAGAACGTGTAATGCAATTTCCACCGTGGGGACTTCGAGGATTGTCATGCAGCGCTTACCTTGACGTTCGTCCAATTTGCAACGGCGGTAGTGTTGTGTTGCAAAGGTGAGGATGCGATCGAACGTAGCGCTGAGATAGAACGGACTCTTTGGATTGCTTACGAAATAAAGCGTCATGCGATTGTTCTTCAGTGCGATGCGCTCAACTCCTAATTGACGAGCTTCTGTGCGAAGCGGTTGTATGCGTAAAAGCTCTTCGCCTTCATGCGGGAGTGGGCCGAAACGGTCGATCATGCGTTGGCGGAAGTCTGCTAATTGCTGTTCGTCGGTAAGCCCATCGAGTTCGCGATAAAGCAGCATGCGTTCACTGCTGCCAGGAACGTATGATTCGGGGAAGTAGGCATGAAGGTCGCACTCTACGCTACATTCGTCCACAAACTGCGCGGCATTGATATTGAGTGAAGCTTGTAGCTGTTCGCTATCAGCGCCAGTTTCATTAGTTGAGGAAGCATAAAGCTCTGCAAATTCGTCGTTCTTGAGTTCGGAAACGGCTTGTGCAAGAATCTTCTGATACGTTTCGTAGCCAAGGTCGGCAATGAAGCCGCTCTGCTCGGCTCCCAAGAGATTACCAGCTCCACGAATGTCGAGGTCCTGCATGGCAATATGTATGCCGCTACCCAGGTCGGAGAAGTTCTCAATGGCCTGGAGACGACGGCGACTATCGTCGGGCAATGCAGAAAGGGGTGGGGCAAGCAGATAGCAGAAGGCTTTGCGGTTGGAGCGACCTACGCGGCCTCGCATCTGGTGAAGGTCGGAAAGCCCGAAGTGGTGAGCATTGTCAATAATAATAGTGTTGGCATTGGGAATGTCGATGCCACTTTCTACGATGGTAGTAGAAATCAGCACATCGTAGTCGTAGTTGACAAAGTCGAGGATAATCTTTTCTAACTCAGCAGGCGGCATCTGTCCGTGGCCTATTGCCACACGTGCATCGGGTACATATTTCTCAACGATAGCCTGCAGATGCGATAGCTGCGCGATGCGGTGCGTTACGAAATATACCTGTCCGTTGCGGCTCATCTCAAAATTAATGGCATCGGCTATCACTTCAGAATTGAACGTGTGAATCTCCGTTTGAATGGGGTGGCGATTGGGGGGCGGAGTCTGAATCGTAGAGAAGTCGCGAGCCCCCATGAGTGAGAACTGAAGCGTTCGCGGAATAGGCGTTGCCGACATTGTGAGCGTATCAACATTCACTTTGAGCTGGCGGAGTTTTTCTTTTACACTGACGCCAAACTTCTGTTCTTCGTCGATGATGAGCAATCCTAGGTCCTTAAACTTTACGCCCTTTCCTACCAGCTTGTGTGTGCCGATGATGATGGAAACCTCTCCACTCTCAAGTTGCTTGAGGATTTCGTTGGTTTGCTTTGTGGTGCGTGCGCGGCTTAGGTAGTCAATCTTTACGGGGAAATCTCGAAGTCGCTTTGAGAATGTCTTGAAGTGTTGAAGCGCCAAGACGGTTGTAGGCACAAGTACAGCTACTTGCTTATTATCAGCCACGGCTTTCATCGCAGCACGGATAGCGATTTCTGTTTTTCCGAAGCCTACGTCGCCACACACGAGACGGTCCATAGGGCGCGCTTGCTCCATGTCGGCCTTCACTTCTTGCGTCACCTTGAGTTGGTCGGGAGTATCCTCGTAGGCAAAACTGGCTTCTAGTTCTTGCTGCATGAAGCTATCAGCGCTGAAGGCGAAGCCCTGCTGGTCCTTGCGCTGTGCGTAGAGGCGGATAAGGTCGCGCGCAATGTCCTTGATTTTATTCTTGGTGCGTTCTTTCAGTTTGTCCCAGGCACCCGTTCCGAGGTGACTCAAACGTGGAGGTGCGCCTTCTTTGCCCTTGTATTTCGACACTTTGTGGAGGGCATGGATGGAGACGAAGATGACATCGTCGTGCTGATAGATGAGCTTGATGACTTCTTGCATCTGTCCGTTGGCTGTAGGTATGCGTACCAGGCCGGCAAATTGTCCTACTCCATGGTCAACGTGTACTACATAGTCGCCAATCTCAAATTGCATCAACTCTTTCAGCGTAAGCGCCAGTTTGCCGTTTCGAGCACGGTCGCTCTTCAGGTTATACTTATGGAATCTGTCGAAGATTTGGTGGTCGGTGAAGTAAGCCGTTTTGCTTAGGTTGTCGATAAATCCTTCGTGAAGAGTATGGTGGATGGGAGTAAAGGACAGATTTTGTCCCTTTTCTTCAAGTATCGCATTTAGACGCTCTATTTGCTTTTCGCTATCGGCGAGTATATGGAGTTTGTAGCCATCCGCTGCAAGTTGCTTGAGCGCAGTGCTAAGAAGTTCAAAGTTTTTATGGAAAAGCGGCTGAGGCTTAATGTCGAAGTTGATGACAAGTTCGGGAGGAGCAGAGGGCCGTTTGCCAATGTCTATGCGTTTTAGCCCGTTCACTCCGCGCAGAAAACTGATACCTTTGCAAAGGATGTTGTCGCTCGCTAATTGTTTGCGGAGACTCTCGGCTTCCATCTCAGAGGTGGCTTCGCGCTCGATGATTGCTTGGGTTGAAAACCCTTCGTCGTAGATGGCGTCGATGCGCTCGCTGATGAATAGTAGGTCTTTGCAGATGAGGCAAGTGGTTTTCGGGAGTATATCCGTAAAGGGGACGAGTCCGCTGCGCTCTGTTTCGGGCACGATATTGACGCTTTTCTTTAGCTCTTTTGAAAGTTGTGTTTGAATCTCAAACGTACGGATGGAGCAAATTTCGTCGCCAAAGAAGTCCAAACGATAAGGGTGTTCGCCAGCGAAAGAATAAATATCAAGGATACTACCACGTAGTGCAAATTCGCCTGGTTCATATACGTAGTCGCGGCGTTTAAAGCCGAGCTCCTGAAGTCGGCGTGAGAGCTCTGTTACGTCGTGTTCTTCTCCCTCTGCGAGAGTGATTGTTTTGCTTTGAAGTGACTCACACGACTCTATGCGCTCAGCCAATGCTGAGGGGTGTGTGACGATGAAAAGTGCTGTTTCGGGGCAGTAGCTGGAGAGTAAACTTAGTACTTCCGTACGCAATATTTCATTGGCTGCGTCACGCTGGCCATATTTTACGGCACGTCGAAAACTCGAGGGGTAAAATTTTACGCAGTCCTCACCTAAAAGCTGCAACAGGTCGTGATAGAAGTAGCCCGCTTCTTCCTCGTCGTTGAGCACAACAAGAAAGGGGCGTTGCTTCTTGCAACACCTGCTGGCTGCAGCCATAAACACGGGAGCTGCAGAAGCCGAAAGTCCTTCGCAAAATATCGAAGAACTTTGCTGGTCAAGCTGCTTTGCAAGAGCTTTGACGATTGCGGATTTCTGTATGTCGGTGAGAATTGACGTGATTTCCATAAGGTGGCACTAATGGTTAGCGAGTGATAAGTGTGTCAACGACTGCTTCGGGGATATTAAACTTTGTGATGAGCAACGAACGAAAGTCTGCGAGTTTCTTCTTGTCTAACTCCGCCTTAGCTTTCATGTAAGCATCAGCGAGGGCAGAAAGTTTGTCCTTGCATTGGCTGTCGGCTTTGAATACAAGTTGATTCGTACCTGATGTTGGCACTGCGCCTTTGTAAAGGGTGTGGTGCCCATTTAGTTGCGCCATGGTAGCCATAGGCTCGGGCAGAATGGCAGCGTCAACCTGGCGATGGGTGAGCATCGTGGTGCGAAGTCTGAGGTCATTAATCTGCGGATAGTGGACCTCATCATTTTTTAATCCGTAAATTTTGAAGATTTGCTCAGCAAAACTAATATCTGCGCTTTGGCGAGAAATAGCTAATGTGTGATTGCGCAAGTCTTGCACTTTTTGGGTGCCGAGGTCTTTTGATATTACTAATGAGAGGGGCGTCGAAATATTAAGTAGCGAACAGAATTGTTTGCCCTCTGCTTCGTACTTTGCCTGGCGCACCTGATCCATAAGCACAGCGTCGATGGTGCCACCAAGTAGGGCTGTGTCGCAATCGAATTGGGCGTTCATCATCAGCAGCTGCACCTTAAGCCCTAACGAATCGAATGCGCCATTCTTTTCTGCAATATAAAATGGTAACGCATCTAAGGTGGGCAGGGTGGCAATGCGAAGGTCATAGGTGATGGAGTCCGCAGTTGCTGTAGCGGCTTTTTCTGCCGCTTCTGTGTTTGACTTTATTGATTTTGTAACAATTGTCGCACCTATGATGAGAATGCTTGCTACGATTGCAACGGTCTTTTTGTTTAATTTCATACGTAAGTTGTTGACCTAAAACAACGAGGGGCAAGTGTTGCCACCTGCCCTCCGTTATGTTTTTTATTTGTAAAGGCGTTGCCTAATTGACTTAGGATTAACCTCTGATAGCTGCAATACCGGGGAGAATCTTACCTTCGATAGCTTCGAGGAGCGCACCACCACCAGTTGAGATGTAAGACACCTTGTCAGCCATGCCGAACTTGTTGATACATGCTACAGAGTCACCACCACCGATGAGTGAGAATGCACCATTAGCAGTAGCTTCAGCGATTGCTTCAGCGATTGCCTTAGAACCAGCAGCGAAGTTATCCATTTCGAATACACCAGCAGGACCGTTCCAGAGGATAGTCTTAGCGGGAACGATAGCTGCAGCAAATGCCTTGCGAGCTTCGGGACCTGCATCGAGACCTTCCCAACCAGCGGGGATTTCCTTCACTGAGAGCACCTGAGTGTTGCAGTCGTTCTTGAAGTCGTCACCAGCTACGCAGTCGTCTGCGAGTACGAGGTTTACGCCCTTAGCCTTAGCCTGTTCGATGATAGAGAGCGCGAGTTCGAGCTTGTCGTTTTCGCAGATAGAGTTACCTACTTCACCGCCCATAGCCTTAGAGAATGTGTATGTCATACCACCGCAGAGGATGAGGTTGTCCACCTTGTCCATGAGGTTTTCAATGATACCAATCTTTGAAGAAACCTTAGAACCACCCATGATAGCAGTGAAGGGGCGCTTGATGTTTGAAAGGATGTTGTCAACAGCAGTAACTTCCTTTTCCATCAAGTAACCGAGCATCTTGTGGTCAGCGTCGAAGCTGTCAGCGATAACTGCTGTAGAAGCGTGCTTGCGGTGAGCTGTACCGAATGCGTCGTTTACGTAGATGTCAGCGTAAGAAGCGAGCGTCTTAGCAAATTC
>JAZLDQ010000075.1:0-27746 GCA_045614785.1 Alloprevotella sp. | reverse complement strand
CGTACCCTACCAGGTATTTAACCGGGGTTGGTTTCTTTGAACCAGTTACTGAAATATTTTACCTGGTAGGACGATTGTTTCTTCTTTACTACAACAAAAGTAAAAAACAATCTCGGCTTATGCTCTTGTTAGAGTTTTTTTTGTTTGTCTTTTATTGGCTTCGCCAATTGTGGGACAAACTTAGTGTTACTGAGCGGTGACGCCTTCAGCGTCATTGCCATGCGAATTCCGGATGATTTATGCCTCGCGGCATACGGGCCGACATAAAGTGACCCCTACGGCATCCGCGGTGACATCCCGCAAGGTATTCGTGAAAATTCGTGTCGATTCGTGGTTAAAACAATACACATCGCGCGAGCATGGCAAAGACGCCGAAGGTGTCTCCGCTCAGTAACCCCGGGTTTGAGCATAGCGAATACCCGGGGATAGCTGGTAGCGAATAGAGATGCACCCCGAAGGGTGTGCCCCAGCAGCCGATCATGTTGTTGGGGCACCCCTTCAGGGTGCATCTTATATATGTTGTCTGTCCGGGGGTAGCCACTTCGTGGCAACACCCCGGTTACTAAGCGGTGACGCCTTCAGCGTCATTGCCAAACGGACATTCCTTATGATTTATGCCTCGCGGCATACGGGCCGACATAAAGTGGCCCCTACGGCATCCGCGGTGACATCCCGCAGGGCAGTGAAAATTCGTGTCAATTCGTGGTTAAAACAATACATATCGCGCGAGCATGGCAAAGACGCCGAAGGTGTCTCCGCTCAGTAACCCTGGGTTTGAGCGTAGCGAATACCCGGGGATAACTGGTAGCGATAGAGATGCACCCCGAAGGGTGTGCCCCAGCAGCCGATCATGTTGTTGGGGCACCCCTTCAGGGTGCATCTTATATATATTGTCTGTCCGGGGTAGCCACTTCGTGGCAACACCCCGGTTACTGAGCGGTGACGCCTTCAGCGTCATTGCTAATACCCTAAATTCGTCATTTGGCGGAGAATTTGCGACTGTCGTTTGCGCATATATTTAGAGGGTGACTTTGAACTGTACTTTTGTGGGGCTGGCAAGGTGGCGGCGATGAGGGCGCACTGCTTGCGGGTGAGTTTTTTGGCTGAGCATCCGAAATGCTGTTGCGCGACCGCTTCTGCACCATAGACGTTCTTTCCCATCTCAATACTATTAAGATAGACCTCTAGGATGCGCTCTTTCGACCAAAACAATTCGATAAGGACTGTGAAATACGCCTCTATACCCTTTCGCAACCATGTTCTGGTACAAAATGTGAAGACATTCTTTGCCGTTTGCTGCGAGATAGTGCTTCCGCCTCGCTTGCGCTTACCTTCCTTTCGCTCCTGGAGGGCGAGCTTTATCTGCTTCGTGTCGAAACCGTTGTGCTCATAAAAAAGTTGGTCTTCAGAAGCTACGACAGCTGCCATCAGATGCGGAGAAATATCGTCGATGCTTACCCATGTATGGTGGAATTTAGGCGATTTCCCATCCAATAGCTCTGCTGTGGCATTTACGAGCATTAAGGGTGTCACAACAACGGGCACGTAACGAAAAGCTACTACTGACGCTATGCTCAATAGGAACAACGCCAATAGGATGTTGCGAAGCGTGCGCAGGAATTTATTGGGTTTAGATTTCGATTTCTTTTTCATGGTGAGAATCAAAAGCGTCCTGCTTCACAAAAATAGCGAAGCAGGACGCTTAGTTTTATCTGTTAAGAAATTTAGAACTTGTAACGGTTGTCAACAACTTCTGCGTCTTCAGCGAGTGTGTTAACAAGTGTTTCGTTTGTGCCATAGAAGCTCTGCATTACGATGCTTGAGAATGCACGCTGTGAAGCGTTCTGCATTTCTTGGAGTTCGTTGTATGTAGCTTCGCCTGTAGTATTTTCGAGAACTTCTACAAAGTAAACAGCACCGGCACCCTTGATAGGACCAACGAATTCACCAGCCTTAGCCTTTGCGATTGCACCAGAGAGTGCGGGTTCTGCAGTACCTACGAGAGCAGCGCGAGCGTTGAGTGCGAATGAAGCATTTGCGATAGTATCAGCAGATACGCCAGCTACTGCGAGTGCTTCGCTCATAGACTTAGCATCAGCCACCTTTGCGAGTGCTACGGCAGCCTTCTTTTCCTGCTGTGCAATATTAGTGAGAGCAGTCTTGATTGTAGCGTTGTCCCAGTTGAGGTAACCCTGCTTGTTAACACCCTTCACCATGAGCACGAGAAGGTGATCCTTGTTTGAGCCACATTCGTAAAGGCGAGAAACACCACCTTGCTTAGCTTCGTCGAAAGCCCAACGGATTGCGTCCTTTGTGCCACCGATATTCATTTCGAGCTGTGAAGAAGATGCTGCATAGTTAGGAAGGTCGTTTACCATATAACCAGCTGCGAGCGCATTTTCCTGAATTGCTTCGAGCGTAGTGTTTTCAGAGAGGAACTTATTGAGCTTGCTGAGTTCTGCGTTGTAAGTTTCTTCAGAGAAATCGTTAGGACACTTCACAACAGCGATATCGTACTTAGTAACAACGTTAGCCTGGTCAATCACCTGGCAAACCATGCTAAGTCCTTGTTCAGAAATGATTGCTTCAGTAGCACCCTTCTTCATACCAAAGAGTGTGTTGAGGATGTTTGCAATATTCGCATTCACTGCCCCCTGTTCGAACTGAGCTGTAGAAATCCACATTGAATCAGTAGGCTGGTTGTACTTCTTAGCCAATTCTGTGAAGCTTGCGCCATTCTTTACAGCTGTAGCGATGCTATCAGCAAGTGCCTTGCTAGCTGCAATATCTTCTGCTGAAGCAATGATAGTGCGATAGAGCACAGAGTCGGGAAGCTGCTTCTTTGCGATGAGACGGAATGTGTTAACAGTATTGTCAGACGCAGTATAGAAAGCGGGAATGAGTTTACCTACAGTAGCAGTGTCGAGCTTGCTTGCGATGTCGTTCCAACGAGAGAATGCTTCCTTGCGAACGGGGAAACCACTGTAAGGAATCAAAGTGTTAGAGTTGTTTACTACAGTTGCAACGTCTTCTGTTGTAGCGAGAGTCTTAGCAATAGCGTTAACTTCAGCTGTAAGTGCATCCTTATCTGCAGCACTTGCTGCTACCTGAACATCGAGAATTGCGAGGTCGCGAGTTTCTGCGTTGTTCTTGAAGAGTTCCTTATACTGAGCGTAAACAGCCTCGATGTCCTTATCTTCCACCTGAGCTTCTTCGTTAGCAATAGAGAGGTAAGGGAGCGCAGCGATAGCTACACGAGCCTGATTGTTAGTTTCTTCGAAAGCCAACTTAGCTGAAACGGGGTTTGACAAACAGCACTGGTTGAGCGTAGTGTAGAACTTCTGCTGGAGGAGTTCCTTGCGGAGCTGCTTTTCTGTGAAGTTCCAAATCTTCAAGATTGTCTGTACCTGCTCATATACACCACTGTTTTCCTGCAAAGCCTGAGCGAGTGTTTGTTCCTTCTTCTTCAAGAAGTCCTGGAGTGCTACAACGTCCAAACGACCATCCTGAGTACCGAAGATTGCTGCCATGATACGGAGACTTTGTGCAGTTCCCTGGCGGAGTGCGTTCTGGAAGTCTTCGTTGGTAACCATGATACCTGCTTCTTCAGCCTGACGAGAGATTACTTCGTTGCGTACGAAATCGCTCCATACAAAGTTACGGATGTTTTCAAGGTCAGCGTCAGTAAGCTGATCAGACTGTCCTTGCATTGAGCGCTGCATCTTTTCGATTTCAGTCATCTCTTCAACGAGATTCTGATATTCGATGATGTCAATCTGCTTGCCATACACTTCGCCCACCTGCTGCTTATTGAAAGCTGCAGTCGTTTCGAGTGCATTAAAAAGGTCACCAGCGATGAAGCCAAACAAGCCAAGGCCGATAACACCAACAAGGATAGCACCCTTGCTTCTAATAGTTTGTAATGCTGCCATTAGTTAAATTTTATTATTGTTTTTTGTTTATTATATTCTATCAGATGGTCATTGTAGAAAACAATGTCGCGCAAAGTTAAGAAAAAAAACTATTCATGCCCCCCATATTCGTTGGAAAAATGCAGTTTTTGCGGTATGCATCATTATTTTTGATATTTGAATAGGCGATTAGAGGATGGGCAATGAGCAATTAACGATGAGAGTTTAGCAATTAACGTATTCTTGCATTCGTACATAGCATTACCACGGGCCGACACGGAAATCGGCCCCTACAGGATATGAACGTTTAGCATGGATCGTTTAACGTTTAACAAAATTTCTCTACGTTAATCTCTCATCGTTAATGTTAATCGTCAATCGCTAATCATCCCTCTCTCTGGTGAGCCCCAAATACAATGTGCACAAGTTTTTTGCGTAAAAAAAATATGCGCCACAAAATATTAAGAATCAAAACTTTACAAAGACTGGTGAAATTCTTATGCAGACTAATGCTTGAAATGCATTTTGGGATGTACGTAACTTTGCATTGTCAAAACCAATCAAGGGTTGTCCAACAGATGGACTGCGCAGCGCTGTTGTTACTCTGATGGTTAAGGCACTCATTATTATATTAAATATTAACCTTTAAATCTATTACAATTATGTTAAAGTATCGTGTTATTCCCCGCAAGAATCCTCAAACTAAGAAAATCAAGTATTACGCTCAGCTCGAAAATGTAGTACCAGTTACAGTTGAAACATTAGCAAAGGACATCAGCGATAGCTGTACGCTCACATTGCACGACGTGAAGGCTGTGATTTCTGCTTTGGAAGAGCATATATCAAAAGCGCTCCGATTTGGCAAGAGTGTGAGATTGCGCGACCTGGGATCGTTCTACCCAACCCTTTCAAGCAGCGGTGCAGAAACAGAGTCGGATTTCAAGACAAATATGATTAAGTCGGTGAACGTAGTGTTTCGCAAGTCGTCAAAGATGAAGTACGGTTTCAACGTTAACAACCCCGAAATCAGCTTTATGCGTATAGACAACACTGATGCTGCTAATACAGAGGATTAAACGGTCATTATTATTTTGGCATACAGAAAGGAAATAAAAAGTTGGGGTAAAAGCATAGAGGGTGTGCCAAAAAATTGACACACCCTCTATTTCGTTAAGGTAGGTTCTATAAATTAACTTTAGGCGATTTTTGCTTAAGATTTGCATAATATTTAGCTGCACTCGGCAATTTGAAAATAATTTTCATTACGCTCATTGGCAAAATATTTTTGAGGATTTTTCTTTTTGATGACGAAGAAGCGTAGCGGGCTACGTTTCAAGGAGTTAAAAAGAAAAAGACCAAAAGAAAAGCAAAGCGACCAAGCAGAGAATCTACCACAAGAAATAAATAAAACTAATTTATAGAACCTACCTTAAGTTTATTTCTGCTTTAGCATAAGCGGTTTATGCATGGGCGCTTCGGAATTTGTTTCAGCGCCCCCCACTTTTGAATTACCAATCCTAAACTTCTTAGGTTTCAACACCGTCTGTTGGAGCGAAGGAGGTGTTACTGGTGCTTCCGTCCTTGGTTCTTCAACAGTTGTAGTGTCGTTAGGGTCTTTATCCTTAAACGGCATTGAACCAGAAGAATTTTTAACCTCGAGTGTTTTCATCTGTTCGTCGCTCTGAAACCAGGTACCCTCAACATGGCGGGTAGGTTCGTCAATCACAAACGGACGGTCGGCATAAAAGATGTGCTTTCGCATATCCCAGAATAAGACTTCGGAATTGTAAATCATCTGCTTCTCCTTATCGTTAACCAGCACATGTCCACGTAGTTCCCAAAGATTTTGGTCAAAACAGTAGGCTGTATCAGCAGTGATATGCAAATTTACATTCTGTGCATCGTCATAGCGCTCCATGTAGAGACCTTTAGGAAACTCCTGCCGCTGCGGAACTGTCTTATCGTAAACTCTCCACTCTTCGGTAATGATTTTGTAACGCACAACGCCAGAATCTGATACAAGCTTCGACACACCATAAGTAGTCATCACCGGCAAAGAATCTCTGTTGGCAATTACCTCACCTATAGGTGGCGCCTCAGACGTACAAGCAGCTGTGAACGCTAACATAGGAAGTATGTAATTAAAAAGTCGTTTCACGATGGAATGGAATTTTAGAAGCTGTTTAAATTTATATCGCCAAGTTTTTTATAAAGCAAAAATTAGGATGTTTATTTCTTTTTTAAGGGCGCATAGCGGGCTATGTAACAGCAAAAAAGGAAGAAACAGACATTTTTGAACATAAAAAACGGCGAAACAACAGGCTTCTATAACATATATATTAGAAATTTAAACAGTTTCTTAGTTGACGAGATATCTAGTGATTAATGCGAATTATTACTGCACCTTCCACTTTGCGAACCAAGCATCGTTAAATGTTATGCCAAGACACAAACGGAAGTAGTTTTCTGTAATCATTGACGCAAACTTAGGTTCAACACGCTCGTACTGCGCTGAAATATTCAGCACACTGTTCTTACTCCAAAAATTAGAAATCGGAAGCCCTACGCCCAAACTCGCCATGTAACTCTTGGGACCATCAACACCATTGACCTTCGCATACGAAGATGCATAGCTCACGCCAAAACGATAGCGTATGCGCTGACTAAACTTCAGACCTTGAGGATTGCGTACATATTCACCACCCAAGGTAATCTGATGACGATTTTGATAGCTCCCCGTGCTTGCTACATACTGATTGTTGGCATTCAGCTGTGGCGACTTACAGTCTTCCCAAAGTTGGAGATTGTAATCGACTCCTACGCGCAAGCGGTCACGATGATTCCACGCTGCACCGACACCAAAGCTATGAGGCAAAGCAAATGCATTTTCGGCAGAAAGAGTGTCGCCAATTGTACCTTGTCCACTCGTCACGCGCAAATCATAATAATTTGCTCGACGATTCATATCATGTCCTAAACCGTAAGTAGCACCAATAACCAAAGTATTATTACGATTGACAGTTTGCTCATACTGAACCCCGAAATCCAACTTATACGAACGAATATCGGCACTATATTTACGCTGACGCGAACTGATGGAAGTACTGTTGAAGCTAGCTGTCACGCTATGTTCCATTGTACCCCATAAATAGCCGAGGTTTGCACCGACAGAAAGATTTTTGATGGGTGAATATCCTAAACCTACAAATACTTCGTGAAGGCCACCATCTCCCTTATAGGTTTCTATCTGCTCGACTTCACCTGTTGACTGAGTAAAGGATGAAGATGTCGTCATATTATAACCAATGGTTGAGAATGGCACCAAACCAATAGACATCCCCAATCCTGGAGCAAGACGAAAACCTGCCATCACATGGTCGATAGCAGTATTATTCACATTCTTACTGGAATTTTCGCCCTCGAAATGAGCATATTGGAGCGTAGCACCTATATCGAAAAGCATTGTGAGCGAATCTATCGCAGAATACGAAGCAGGATTCTTATAGTTGAGTTGTTGGCTGTGGCGCATACCGACATTGAGGCCCGCCATACCTTTATTAAAGCCCTGCGCACCATCCGCCAATAGTCCATAGCCATAACGCGAATAAGGAGAATTCGAACCATTGGTCTGTGCACCAGCTGTTGACACACAGCACACCATTACGATGAAGACTACAAGTTTTGCAAAAAGATTATTCATTATTGTTTACTATTTCACCCATTTTTCAACAGGGTCTCTTATTCAATTATTTATATGATTTCGGATATTACAATATTTAATATTACAACCCGAATAAAAGAGCAGTGCTACTTCCGACTTTATCTCGGTGGGTACTATAAATTGCTATCTTTGTTTTTTATAGGAAGATTTCAGCTTAGGCTTTTATTTTTTCTATTTGTTCATTTTCTCTTCAACTTATTGAAACAAAACTCGTTACGTTTCTTCGTTGGCAGAAACAAAAAAAACAAAAATCTAAAAAAATACCGCAAGCGAATCTACGCCCCCTTCTCTCAGTTCTCCAGCAGTACATTAAGCCCTCGCAACACTAGCTGTGGATCGAATACTATACGGCTAGACACATCCTCGGAAAAGCTTAATTGATTTCCTCCCGTGTAGTAAACACATAGATCGGGGAAACGCTTTAGACACATTCGGATGTAGCCTTCAATCTCATACTTCACACCGTTGGCAGCTCCACTACGCAGTGCTGTTACAGTGTCATAACCAAAATCTACCAATTCGCCCTCTGCCGATATTAAAGGAAGCGCTGATGTATGCTCATGCATAGCACGCAAACGCAAAGCTACGCCTGGCGAGATACTCCCTCCCACAAACGCTCGGGTCGCATCGACCACGTCAAACGTAAGACAGGTACCAGCATCTATCACCAAGAAAGGTCTGCCGTCAGACAGAGTAACAGCAGCAATATCAGCAGCTAACCGGTCAGCACCCAATCCTTTAGGAATACTTTGAAAATAAGGCTGAGCAATAGGACTTTGATAATTAAGAAACAATGTCGGGAATGGCAAACTCGCCAGCGCACGCTCCAGTTCCTCATTTTTCCCTGCCACATTTGACACTGCACATGCACACAGATTATATTCCTTTTTTAATTTACCTATCTCAGTATGCCAATCCGTCGATACTCGTTCAAAAAAAACAATCTCGGACTTATCGAATACAGCTATCTTTGCTGACGTATTACCTACATCTATCGTAAGATTCATGAATGAATTCTTTTATCACTAATTTTGGCTGCAAAATTACAAAAAAGAATTCTAATTCTGCACAAAACAGAGGTTTTCACTAGCAAGACCGATTCAAGGAACTACTTCCAACCTTGCGCCTTCAGTTCGAACTCTTGACCATCACGACCTACGAGAAATTCGCCCAACTCCTTTCGCGTAACATGTCCGATGATTCGCACATCCGCGAGTTGAGCCACCTTTTCATGGTCAGTCAATGGCACGGTAAACAATAGTTCATAGTCTTCGCCACCATTCAAGGCACAAGTCGTAAGATTCATATTGAACGACTCTGCAGTTGTAGCTGTGAGATAGTCTATAGGTATGCGCTCTTCGTATATCCTACAACCCACGCCAGACTGCTTACAGATGTGCTTGATATCAGAAGCGAGACCATCGCTTACGTCAATCATGGAAGTTGGCTGAATACCTGCCTTATGCAAGGCCTCAAGAACATCTCGTCGAGCTTCGGGTTTCAAATAGCGCTCCAACAAATACTCCTTGCCACTAAAGTCGGGAGCCACAGCTTCGCTATTGCCACGTTGTTGACTTTCGAATATCACCTTTTCACGCTCCAAAAGTTGAAGCCCCATGTAAGCAGCTCCCAAATTACCAGTTACGCAGATAAGATCTGTGTCCTTCGCACCAGAACGCTGCACACATTGCGTCTCATCGACATCGCCTAAGCATGTAAGGCTCAATGCCAATCCAGTTTTGGAGCTCGACATATCTCCCCCCACGAGATCTACTTTATATTGCTCACAAGCATGCAATATTCCAGCAAAAAGTTCATCCAAATGCTCCACCTCAAGTCTGCGCCCTAATGCCACGTTTACTAAAAGCTGACGCGGTGTACCATTCATGGCATATATATCGGAAATAGTTGCAACGACAGCCTTGTAACCCAAATGCTTCAAAGGAGTATATACCAAGTCGAAGTGAATGCCTTCCATAAACATTTCAGTCGTTACAAGCGCCCTCTTGGTAGCATCGGGGGCAATGATAGCAGCATCATCGCCAACTCCTTTTACACTGCTGGAATGCTTCAACGACACTGTTTTCGTAAGACGATCTATAAGGCCAAATTCGCCTAATTCTGAAATTTGCATAGTTTTTGAGAATCTGAGGTTGGGAGGTTACTAGAATTTCTAGATACTATAGATATTTTAGAAGTTATAGAAATTATGCCCCCTCCTATCATTAAATGAGCTGCTTTAGAAATACACACCAAAACCGATTTTAAAGCCTGCTTCGGTGTAATCTTTAAATTCGTTTAAACAAACTTTATAGTAAAGAGAAGGCTCAATTGTCACATGACGATTTATAAAGAAGGCATAGCCTACCTCTGCGGGTACATCTACCAACCATTTCCCATGACCACGGTAGCCACCATGCTCCATCCATGAGAGCTGACCACCAACACCCACAAAAACACCATTGCTCTGAAAATAATAGCGAGTGCCTAAGCCCATACTCAAGCTATGAGACTCACCTGCATAACCATAGCCTAAATCACCCTTTACCAAGAAATTATTATCTACAAAATAACCAGCTGAAAAATCAAGATCGGCTGAAAAATCCTGCTTATCATTAAAGCTCATATTGAGCCCAGAAACTGAGGCATTAATATACTTCTTTGTCTGTTCAAACTGAGCGTGTGCACTAATAAGCGCAAGGCATGCAACAAGCGTAAGCAATAATCTTTTCATAATAAAATATTTTAAAATTAGTTTTCCACAACCAAGTAGCACTGAATAGAAACAACAACTCTGCTATTTCACACCAGCAAACTTCATGGCGCAAAGTTACTGTTTTTTTTCAACGATTCACACACTACAGAAAAGAAAATCTACCTTAAAGCAAAAAGGGTGTACACATTGCGCCAAGCAGATAGAATCACGATTGGTTCTGCACCTTCTGCAGACAAAGCATGCAAACACAAAAAAGTTTTTTTATAAGTTGAGAGCAAATATGTAGAAATTTGTTAACTTTGCCACAATTTAGTGACACAATACACATTGTGATTACACACTTCGTACGTGTGTTCTATCAAATGTTAGAAACAAATTTCATTTTCACCAATGATAAAATTTTTGAAGAATATTTTGCCCGACGCTATTGCTATCGTCGCATTTATCATCATTAGCTTCGTATATTTCTCTGGGCCAATAAGCGAAGGCTTAGTACTGGGAGGCCATGATACTGTGGCGTCAATCGGACAAGGAAAAGAGCTCATGGACCATCTTGAAACAACAGGTGAGCGCACACGATGGACAAACACGCTATTTTCGGGAATGCCAACATATCAAATTGCACCTACCTATAGTTCTGACAACGTACTTCGCAGTGTGCAATATGTACTTGACTTAGGCACATCAGGGGCGATGAGCTATGTATTGCTATATCTCATAGGCTTCTACATCATGCTCCGCGCCATTCGTCTCAAGCCTTGGCTTTCAGCATTTGGAGCTATTGCATGGGCTTTTTCATCATACTTTTTCATCATTATTGCAGCAGGCCATATATGGAAAGTGCTGACATTAGCATTCGTACCACCTACTATCGGAGGTATCATCCTTTGTTACCGAAGAAAATGGCTCTTGGGCGGAAGCGTTACAGCACTATTCGCAGCACTACAGATTCATAACAATCACGTGCAAATGTCCTATTATTTCGCATTCCTTATGGCGTTTATCGTAATTTGTTACGGAATAGCGGCATTGCGTGGATGCAAAAATACGTCTCTCACAGAAGAAGATAGCAACAACACTCCCCTCACGCTCAACAATTGGATTAAGTCAACTGGCATAATTGTCGTTGCAGGAGTTATTGGGATATTGGCGAATCTACCCAACCTCTACCACACGTACACTTACTCGAAAGAGTCAATGCGCGGAAAAGCAGAACTCTCGCCTCTGCCCTCTGAACGCCATGCACCCACAGAAGGACTTGACCGCGACTATATCACACAATGGAGCTATGGCATCGATGAAACCCTCACATTGCTTATCCCTGACTATAAAGGAGGCGGTTCGAGAAGCGTGCTCGATCGCAAGGGTATTGACAAACTAGATGGTTACCAGGAATACATGAGCCATGCCTACCAATTCCAACAAATGACAGGTGGACAAATGCAACCTCCTGGCATCATTGAATATTGGGGCAACCAACCTTTCACAGTAGGTCCGGTGTACGTTGGTGCAGCTATCTGCTTCTTATTCATATTAGGCGCATTCTATGTCGGCGGTCCCCTAAAATGGGCACTCCTGCTTAGCACAATACTCTCACTACTCTTCGCCTGGGGTAAGAACTTAATGCCGGTGACAGACTTTTTCATCGACTATCTGCCCCTTTATAACAAATTCAGAACGGTAAGTTCAGCCCTCGTAATTGCTGAATTTACAATGCCGCTACTTGCCGTTTTAGCTCTGGCAAAAGCATTGAAAACCCCTGAAACTTTATTTGAAACAAAGAGAGGTAGAATTGGCTTTGGCGTAGCAACTGCGCTCACCACAGGTTTTTGTTTACTCCTTGCATTTATCCCAAGCTTAGCGGGTGACTGCCTATCGCAAAATGACGCCTACACCTTGGGAGCTATGACGAACTGGGGATTTCCAGCACAATTCGTAAACGGTTTGAAAGTTGCTATCATAAACATGCATCACGGAATTCTTGCTGATTCCGCTCTCAATTCAGGCTTAATTTGTCTCGCAGTAGGCATCATTCTTTGGTTGTGGACAAAAAAGAAAGTTCCTGCATGGGCACTGATAGGATTCGTAAGCATCGTCACATTGATAGACATGTGGAACGTCAACAAGCGTTATCTTAACGATGATTCCTTCTCAAGTCCAATGGCCAGAATGAAGACATTCGCCAAGACGCCTACCGACGCAGCCATCCTTAATGACACAACTCTTAGCTATCGTGTGGCAAACCTAAGTGGAGGTAGCCCCTTCAACGAAACTACCAACGAGACAAGCTATTATCACAAGAGTATCGGTGGCTACAATGCAGCAAAGCTTCATCGCTATCAAGACTTGATAGATCGACACTTGAATCGCGAGCTTTCGGACTTTACAAAAGCCTACAATGCTACAAATGGCGACGCCACAGCGATGAATATGGATTCGATTGCTCCTGTGCTCAACATGCTCAACACGAAGTATTTCATCGTAGGCAGCAAGTCAAATAACACGGCATTTGTCAACCCCTCTGCGAATGGTAATGCGTGGTTCGTAAACAACCTCAAATTCGTTGAAGGAGCCGACGCTGAAATAGCAGGCCTTTACGGATTAGATACAAAAACAGAAGCTGTTGCAGACACGAAATTCAAAGTTTCTCTACAAACCGAAGCGTTCAATTCGGGCAAAGCTGTGTTAACGTATGACAGCCCCAACGAATTGCATTACGACGTAGAAAGTAATGGTTGCGGTGTTTTGGTATTCTCCGAAATTTACTATCCCGGTTGGACTGCCACCATCGATGGTAAACCCGTAGAAGTAGGCCGCGTTAACTACGTGCTCCGAGCCATCAACTATCCTGGCGGAAAGCACAAAGTGGTGTTAGAGTTCCGTCCTCAAACAGAAACCATGACAACCGGCGTAGCCTACGCCGCTCTTGCGCTCATCGTCCTCGGCTTCGTGCTCGCTGCGATTGTGCGGTTCCGCAATAAGGATAAATAAGTCATTGGTGACTCATGGGAAACAACGGGCAGTATGCAGGAAGAATAATATATCTCACGCAGACTGCGCGGAATTCACGGAATAGCGCATTTTTTTCATGTGCGCAACCATCCGGACGGCAGCCGCGAGCGTAAGCAATGCGGCTCTCCGCGAAATCCGTGAAATCCGCGTGAGACATATAAATTTCTATGCACAATATTCTTTCCTTATAATAGAATTCAACGTTCCCTTTGAAAATTTGTTAAGCAAGGACACCCTTTCTTATAAAGTTATAGGCTGCGCTCTGGAAGTTCATAAGGCACTCGGTCCCGGACTCTTAGAATCTGCTTATGAAAAAGCTTTGATACGTGAGTTGGAAATTAATAATATCCCCGTTAAGAAACAACTTGAAATAAATATTGATTACAAAGGAATTAATATTGGCGAAGGACTTAGACTCGACTTATTGATTAATGATGAGTTAATCGTAGAATTAAAATCGGTCGAAGAACTTAAACCCGTACATCACAAACAACTGCTCACTTATCTCAAATTAACCGGCAAGCAATTAGGACTACTGATAAATTTCAATACAGATGACTTGATGAAAGGTGTGAAAAGAATTGTAAACAACTTTCATTCATAACATAAAGCTTTCGATATTAATCAACAAATCAATTTTTAACTCGAAATTAAATACAAAATATATTATGGAATATAATTTCATTGACATTGAAAAGAAATGGCGCAAGGCTTGGGCAGAAAATGCCACTTATCGTGCTACCGAAGACGCCAGCCGTCCCAAATATTACGTGCTCAACATGTTCCCCTACCCCTCAGGCGCAGGCTTACACGTTGGTCACCCCTTAGGATACATCGCTTCTGACATCTATGCACGCTACAAGCGCCAGAAGGGTTTCAACGTGTTGAACCCCATGGGCTATGATGCTTACGGACTTCCCGCTGAGCAGTATGCCATCCAAACCGGGCAGCACCCCGCCATCACTACAGCTGAGAACATCAATCGCTACCGCGAGCAGTTGGATAAAATTGGCTTCTGCTTCGACTGGAGCCGCGAAGTACGCACTTGCGAACCCAACTATTATCACTGGACACAGTGGGCATTCCAGCAAATGTTCAACTCCTTCTACTGCAACACTTGCAAGAAGGCACAGCCCATCGCAAAACTCGTAGCGCTCTTTGAAGAAAAGGGCACAGAGCATGGACTCGACATTGCTTGCAGCGAAGAACTCCATTTTACAGCAGAGGAATGGAAAGCAATGTCTGACGTTGAGCAGCAGGAAGTGTTGATGAACTACCGTATTGCCTACCTAGGCGAAACAATGGTGAACTGGTGCCCAGCTCTCGGCACTGTACTTGCTAACGACGAAGTGGTTGACGGTGTGAGTGAACGTGGCGGACACCCCGTAGTGCAGAAAAAGATGAAGCAATGGTGCTTGCGCGTTTCTGCCTACGCTCAGCGTTTACTCGAAGGACTTGATACGATTGATTGGTCAGACTCTATCAAGGAAACACAACGCAACTGGATTGGCCGCTCTGAAGGTACTGAAATGCAGTTCCGCGTGAAGGATAGCGATGTTGAATTTACAATCTTTACAACTCGTGCCGACACAATTTTCGGCGTAACATTCATGGTGCTCGCGCCCGAAAGCGAACTCGTGGCGCAACTCACTACGCCCGAACAGAAGGCTGCTGTCGATGCCTACCTTGAAGCTACAAAGAAGCGCACGGAGCGCGAACGCATCGCCGACCGCAAGGTGACAGGTGTTTTCTCTGGTTCATACGCTATCAACCCCTTCACTGGCGACAGCATCCCCGTATGGATTTCTGACTACGTACTCGCTGGCTACGGAACAGGTGCCATCATGGCAGTACCAGCCCACGACTCGCGCGACTATGCCTTTGCAAAGCACTTTGACCTCCCCATCATTCCCCTTATCGAAGGAGCCGACGTAAGCGAAGAAAGTTTCGACGCCAAGGAAGGTATTGTGATGAACTCACCAGCTGCCGGCAAAGAAGCCCTCAATGGTTTCTCACTCAACGGACTTACAGTTGTTGAAGCCATCGCTGCTACAAAGGAATTCGTCAAGAGCAACAACTTAGGACGCGTAAAGGTAAATTATCGCTTGCGAGATGCTATCTTCAGCCGTCAGCGCTACTGGGGCGAACCCTTCCCCGTTTACTACAAGGACGGAATGCCACAGATGGTTCCCGCTGCATGCTTGCCCCTCGAACTTCCCGAAGTCGATAAGTTCCTTCCTACCGAAACAGGCGAACCTCCGCTCGGCAATGCCAAGAAGTGGGCTTGGGACACTGTAAATAATTGTGTTGTTGAAAACGAAAAGATTGACAACATCAACGTATTCCCCCTCGAACTATCTACAATGCCCGGCTTTGCAGGTTCTTCGGCTTACTACCTCCGCTATATGGATCCCCACAACAGCAAAGGATTGCTCAGCGAACAGGCAAGTGCTTACTGGCAGAACGTTGACCTCTACATCGGCGGTTCGGAACACGCGACAGGCCACCTTATCTACTCGCGTTTCTGGAACAAGTTCCTCTTCGACCTCGGCGTGAGTAAGAAGGAAGAACCTTTCAACAAGTTGGTGAACCAGGGCATGATTCAGGGCCGTTCGAACTTCGTTTATCGTATCAAGAACACCAACACATTCGTGAGCCTCGGCTTGAAGGACGAGTACGACGTTACTCCGCTCCACGTTGACGTAAACATTGTTGAAAATGATGTGCTCGATGTAGAAGCATTCAAGGCTTGGCGCCCCGAATTTGCTACTGCAGAGTTCATCCTCGAAAACGGAAACTACGTTTGCGGTTGGGCAGTAGAGAAGATGTCGAAGTCAATGTACAATGTTGTCAACCCCGACAAGATTGTTGAGCGCTATGGCGCGGACACACTTCGCCTCTACGAAATGTTCCTCGGTCCTATCAACCAGAGCAAGCCCTGGGACTCAAATGGTATCGACGGTTGCTTCCGCTTCCTGCGCAGATTCTGGAACCTCTTCTTCGACAAGCAGGACAATTTCTGCGTGAGCGAAGGCGAAGCTTCAAAGGAATCGCTCAAGACGCTTCACAAACTCATCAAGAAGGTGAGCGAAGACATCGAAGTATTCTCTTACAACACATCGGTAGCTGCTTTCATGGTGGCTGTAAACGAACTCACGCAGCAGAAGTGCAACAACCGTGAGGTGCTTCAGACAATGGTTACACTGCTCGCCCCCTTCGCGCCCCACATGGCAGAAGAATTGTGGGAAAAGTTGGGCAACACAGGAAGCGTATGCGATGCCGTATGGCCTGAATTCGACGAAGCAAACCTCAAGGAAGACAGCGTAACGCTCTCTGTTTCGTTTAACGGAAAGACACGCTTCACACTCGACTTCCCAGTAGATGCTACAAAGGAACAGATTGAAGAAGCTACGCTCGCCAGCGACCTTACGAAGAAATACCTTGATGGCAAGAACATCGTAAAAATGATTGTTGTGCCCGGACGCATTATCAACATTGTTGTTAAATAAACCCGGCAACACTCATTTTATATATTGTAGAGTAGTCAAACTTATACAAAGCCGGTTGCAGGGGCGTTGTCCCTTGCTCCTGCAACCTCGCTTCGACTTTAAATTTCTACAACTATGAAGCCTATAAAAATCAATCTCTTTCAAGAAATCAAAGATTATATTATCATCACCTTTGGCTTGCTCTGCTATGCCATAGGCTTCGACTGTTTTCAGTTGCCCTACGGAATCGTGGGTGGCGGTGTAGCAGGTTTTGGTTCAATCGTGTTCTTCGGAACAGGATTTCCCGTGCAGTACACCTTCTTCATCATCAACGGCATCCTGCTCTTAGCAGCCATAAAGGTGCTGGGATGGAAATTTTGCGTCAAGACGATTTATGGCGTAATCATGCTCTCGTTCTTCCTGGGCGTTGTGAAAGAGGCGATGGAATACTACGGCACACTCAACCCTGAGCTCAACGGAATTTACAACCTCCCATTGCTCGTTAACGACAACAAGTTCATGGCAGCCCTTTTTGCAGCCGGAATTGAAGCCTTTGGTCTGTCATTGGTCTTCCTGCAAAACGGTTCTACCGGTGGTACGGATATCATTGCAGCCATGATCAACAAGTACAAGGACGTGACGCTCGGACAAATGATGATGCTTTGCGACATTATCATTGTATCATCTTGCATGGTATTGCCCGACCGTACACTTCCCGACTTGCTTTACGGCTTTACTGTACTCTTTACACTCAATATCATGGTCGACTACTTAATAGACCGTAGCCGCCAGTCGGTTCAGTTCTTGATTATTTCTCGCGAGTACGAAGAAATTGCTGCAGCCATAAATTCATGCGGCCGAGGGGTAACAGTACTCAATGGTACAGGTTGGTACACTAAAAATGACTCAAAAGTATTGCTCGTACTTGCTCGCAAACGCGAAAGTGCGAACCTTTTTAGCATCATTCAAAGCATCGACCCTAAGGCTTTCGTAAGCCAAAGCAAGGTACTCGGTGTCTTTGGTGAAGGGTTTGATAAGATTAAGGTAAAGGCCGACAAAAACAAGGCTGAAAAATCAAAACTTAACAAATAATGACGCAGCAAATTACAGTTGTTGCGCAAGGCGGATTGTGCAATCGCTTAAGGGTTGTACTATCCGCTTTGCTTTTTGCAGAAGAGAGTAACACACCAGTAACGGTAGATTGGGCTAAGAATACAGAGTGCTATGCGCATTTCGATGAACTCTTCGAATCACTCAACAACGAGAAGTTTAAGATAGTAGCTATGAGATGGTGGAATCTACCCGTAGAACGCAAGAATCTACATCTTCCAGCCCTTATCCGACTGCCCCTTTACCGCAAGCAAATAAAAAACTATCATCCATCACGCCACCCCTCACTATTCGAGTTAACAGCACGCTATCACAATCTATATCTTTCTACGGGATACTCACTCATTCCCTATCCACAACAAATTGCTCAGCGCTTACAGCCCAACCAGGAATTGCAACAACGAATTCTTGAAATTACAAAACATTTTGGAGAAAAGATGGTTGGAGTGCATATAAGGCGCACAGACAACATGGTTTCCATAGCTGAAAGCCCAATAGAACGTTTTGTTGAAGCCATGGAATACGAGCTGAAATATGCCCCCACCGTCAACTTTTATGTCGCTACAGACGATATCAGTATTCGCAATCTTCTCATACAGAGATTTCCCAATCGAATACACTATCAGCATCTTAAAGAATGTTCTCGTACTACTGTCGACGGAATAAAGGATGCAATTGTTGACCTATACTGCCTTTCAAAAACTCAAAAAATAATCGGAAGCTATTGGTCTTCCTTTAGCGACACTGCTGCTGAGATCGGTGACATACCACTCCACATTGTTCGAAAATCTAAAAACAACACGACTCAACAACCACAATAAAAAGGTATGCGATTCTTTATCATCACTGAATGCAACCTTTCCCCTAAACAAATTGCATAATATGAAAAAATTAGTTTTTGCCACCAACAATACTCATAAACTCACAGAAATACGAGCTATACTTGGCAATACCATAGAAATACTAAGCCTTGACGATTTAGGCTGCACGGATGAAATCCCTGAAACAGCCGAAACCTTAGAAGGCAATGCCTTGCAAAAAGCGCGTTACATCTTCGAAAAGTATGGTTGTAACTGCTTTGCCGACGACACAGGATTAGAAGTAACAGCACTCAATGGTGGCCCAGGAGTACACACGGCCCGCTACGCTTATCCCGATCGTCACGACCCCAAAGCTAATACACTAAAATTGCTAAGCGAACTCAATGGCGTCGCAGACCGTACTGCTCGATTCCGAACTGTGATCGCACTAATTCTTGATGGTGAAGAACACCTCTTCGAAGGCATCGTTGAAGGCACCATCCCCACAGAAGAGCGTGGCACAGAAGGCTTTGGTTACGACCCAGTTTTTGCGCCTAACGAATTAGGAAAAACATTCGCCGAAGTCGGACCCGACGTGAAAAACCAGGTGAGCCACCGTGCTCGCGCCGTTAAAAAATTAGCAGATTATATACTGGCTTAAGGTTAAGGTAGATTCTAGGTAATATTTAATCCTCCATTAACTAGAAACTCTGTTTATAACACACTGCACTCTTAATATCGACCTAAAAACTTATATTTCCAATCCCATGAGAAAGATATTAACCTTACTCACCACCTTCATCTATTCCACATTGCTTTCAGCAACAGCTGTTGGCGAATGGACCTACTACTTTGCCTACCACAACGCCACATCGTGCCTATCAGTTGAAAAACAACTCTACGCACTCTACGATGGCAACCTCTTAGTCTATAACACTGAAACGGGAGAAGTGGGCGAAATAACCAAACTTCAAGGATTAAGTAATAAAAACATTGTAAAGTTCGAATATTGCAGAGCACAAAACACCTTGCTTCTTGTGTACGACAATGGAGTGTTAGACATGCTGAATATCAAAAGCGGCGAATGCAACACCCTTCCACAGTTTGCTAACAAATACGAAGGTCTCACCATCAACGACCTAAATATCATAGGAAACGATGCCCTCCTGGCCACAAACAAGGGGTTGTTACATATTGATATGAAGCAGCAGGTCATCGTAGGACTCTATTTCGAAGGAGAAAACGTGCGAAGCGGTTCCATCTTTGATGGTAGTATGTATGCTGCCATCGAAACGGGGTTGATGAAAGCCGCATCCAACAAAAACTTTCTCGACAAATCAGAATGGACACAGTGGAATCCTTTGAAGATAAAATACCTCAAACTCTTTGCTGACCATCTCTACATGGGGCTTGACTCTGGCATGTGGCGCATGTTCAGCCTTACACAAAAAGGAATGCTCACCTTTACAAATACTGTGCTAAAAAATGTCACAGTGACCAGCCATGAAATGATTTTATACAACAAAGGAAAATCAGAAGCCTATATCATCACCTCTGAAGCTCCCGAAACAATGCCTGCTCCCACACAAATGCCTTCACTACCAACGTTTGTCATCCCTGGAGCTAGCGGAAACTACTGGGCATGCCTCCCTGACGGCCGACTCGCCAACTGCAAAACCGCCAACAATGAATTTATCGAAACAGGCACATACATTGGCGGCTACGGCCCCAAGAGAGATGCTTGTTACTATCTGACCTACCTAGGCGAACGCCTACTCATTGGCGGCGGAAAGCTCGACCCCTACGACAAGACGCACTTCCCGGGTACCGTCATGATCTACGAAAACAATGATTGGAAGATTTTCCAGGAAGACGGCATCGCCGATGCAGCTGGAGGAAAATACCAAGACATCACCAGCGTTGTCCAACATCCTTCCGACCCTACCATACACATCGCCTCAGCAGCACGCATCGGCTTATTTGTATTTAAAGACGGAAAGTTCGACACCTACTATTCTACAGACAACTCCCCTCTCATTTCTGCAGCACCTCCCCATAAGAACTATGTTCGCATGGATGGTCTCAACTATGACGCTGACGGAAACCTTTGGATGGTCAATAATCAAGTCGATTCCACCCTCGTTGTCTTAAAAGCTAATGGTACCTGGAAAAAGTTTGACCTCGAACCCATTCACAAAGCGCCCACACTTGAAAAAACACTTTTCGACAGGAAAGGACGACTTTGGATTTGCTCACGCCGCACGGTGGACAACCATGCTGGTGGACTCATGGCTTTCGACTACAATGGAACAGTTGACAACGAAAACGACGACATCTATAAATACCGAAGTTCTGTTACCAACCAAGATGGAACAAGCTACACCCTCGGCGGTGTTTACTGCCTTGTTGAAGATCAAGAAGGAGCGCTCTGGATAGGTACCAACGCAGGACTCTTCGTCATTGACAACACAGACGACTGGTTCAACACTGATTTTCAAGTCACGCAAGTTAAGGTGCCACGCAATGACGGCACAAACCTTGCCGACTATCTACTAAGTGGAACAGCTATTTCAGCTATTGCCGTCGACGGAGGTAATCGCAAATGGATTGGAACAGAAAACAACGGCATCTATCTTGTCAGCGCAGACGGCGTTGAGACCATTCACCACTTCACAAAAGAAAACTCGCCCCTCCCTTCAAACACGATTTACAGCATCGCCGTAAATCCCACAACAGGAGAAGTAATGATTGGCACCAACCAAGGCCTTGTCTCTTACATGAGCGACGCAACCATGCCTACCGAAGAACTGAGTGAAAACTCTATTCAGATTTATCCTAACCCACTTCGTCCTGAGATGCACACAGACGTAACAATCAAAGGACTCACAGCAGATGCCGACATCAAGATTGTCACCACAGGCGGACAAGTTGTGGCAGCAGGAACATCAGTAGGTGGCATGTGGCGTTGGAATGGACGCACCTTTGCAGGTAAGATTGCAGGTTCAGGCCTCTATTACGTCATGATAGCTACAGCAGACGGCAACACAGCCATAGCAGGCAAAATTTTAGTAGTTCGTTAATTATATTAGGCGGTTGTTCCTAGGAACAGCCGCCTAAACTATATTCTTGATATTCTTTTTTGCTGTCTTCCGACTTGAAATGTCAACCCAATACATAGGGTGTTCAAAATAGATAAAAAAGATAAGACAAACTTGAGTCGTATTTAGAACCAAAACCTACTAATCCGGATGGTCAAGACGCCGAAGGTGTCTCCGCTCAGTAATCCCGGGTTTGAGCATAGCGAATACCCGAGGGTAAATGCTATCTGGTTGATGCACCCCGAAGGGTGTGCCCATTAATTGGCCTATAATCAATAAAATAATTATTATTTGTATAATACACACTTTCTCTTTTGAACGCTTCTTCTCAATTTCTCATTATTGAGTTTTAGTTATTGTATCTTTTGCATTATACTTTGCCTTATCCACCAAACGGCATAACTCATAAACTTAAAGCCACTTGACTCGTCATACTTTTCAGCGGCCAATACCAATCCCTCATTACCTATGCTTATAAGTTCTTCCATAGACAAGTTGCAACCTTTGAACGTTTTTGCAACAGCAGTTACAAGGCGTAATTTTGAATGAGAAAGTTTTTCTATTGCCAACTCTCTTTCAGTACCCTTTGATTTTATATCCTTTATAAGTTGCAACTCGTCTTCAATAGAACAAAACTGCTCATTCTCACACACCTCTGTTTTTCTCTTTTCCATATATTACTGATTATAGGTTTCTCTATAATATATACGAAAAGGATTTACCTATATAGGCATTGAGAATACAATGGTGTGCAAAAACTTTGCACAACTTAATATTTTAATGCAATAGAGAGTTTCTTCATATTGCAAATTTCATCTTATCTAAGATACTTCTTATAGAAATCTGTATCTTCTTTACCTTTTAAAAGGTCCTCCCAATACCAATTCTGTATGTTTTTACTTATTAATTCATCCATTATAAATTCTGTAACAAATTTTTCAAATTCATCACTACATTTCTTATTGTCTTTAGGAATAATAAATACAGCATATCTGCTTTTATCATCTATATGCAAAACATTGCGGAATAGTTGGTAATATTTAAAGAATTCTTCTATATTGGGATTACGTTTGAAACAAATACACTTATTTATAAGTTTCTCATAAACTTCTTTAAATTTAGTTTTATGCTTATCATCTGATTTTGCCTTTGCAAATCCATATTCAGTAAATTTAATCTCAAATGTCACAGGTCCAATAGTCATATCATATGAAGTTCCATCAACTAAATTCATAGTTTCAAATTCGCAAATACTGTTTTGAGGTATTGAAATATGCCTATCTTTAAGTATTTTCATCAAATCTATTGACGGTTTTGCATTATCGTCAATGAGAGGACGGAAGAAATTATAACACATAACCTGCGATGAAGTTAAGTGATGAGCAAACCTATGTGGATTTGAAAACAAATCAGTATTAATTTGTGATAATATATTATATTTTTTAATTGCATCATTTTTTTTCTCTCCAGTTTCAATTTTAATTATATGCTGATAAGGTTCTCCGTTGGTCCATTTACCACCAAGGATTTTTGCTTTACCTTGGTCGGTTATAAATTTTACAGAATTGTCTTTTCTCGCTTTAATAAAATTTTTCATTATTATTTTAAATATATTTAGTTAAACATTCTTCCAATCTTCTTTTTATCTCCTCTCTCAATTCCACAGGTTCCAGCACCTCTACATTTTCGCCCATAGCAAGTATGTGGGTTGAGAGTTCGGGTGTCAGGCATAATTTGTATTCAAAATCACAGAACTCGCCATATTTTGAAGCACTTTCCTTTTGAGAACTATGAAGCGGTAAAGAACGCAAATATTCTATTTGCACACCATAGGCTCTTATCTTAACCTTGACGGGCTTGAGTTCCTCATTTACATATATTCCAACAGTGTTGGCATAGTACTTCTTTGCATTGAAATTCTTCGGCAATTTAAATGGCGTGTCTAATAAATTCATTTCAAGAGTGCGGTCAAGTGCAATGTTCCTTATACCGCCCAACTCTTTAATATAACCGACCACATACCAACGTTGGTGATAAATCTTCATAGCATAGGGCTGAATATTATATGTTTTCCTATGCCAGTAGAACTGTTGGTAATCAACCTGCAACTCTTTTGATTTCTGCATTGCCTCAATTACTGTTTGCAGGTATTCTGTTCCACGCGGTATATCCTCAAACAGTATTCTCTCTTTCATATTATGCCCCGCTGTTATCATATTTGATAAGGTGAAAGAATTCAATAGCCATTTGCGGATACTGTCATTTTTCAATGTATCGGGAGTAGATATATAATATTTATACCCATTTGAAGGATTGCATTTTATTTCAATACCAAACAACTCCTCAACTGCATTTTTATGTTGGTGGAAGGTGCGTAACGGCAACGGAGCACCATCTCCCAAGCGACATTCCTTCCATAAAACATTGATTTCTTCATAGGAAAGTTGCTTATGTTGAAGGAGTGTATTCAGCAACCAAATGTAACGGTTAAATGTCTTGCTTATCATAATTTACATCTACTGTATGCCACAAATATACTTGAAATTTATAATAAATCATCACACAGGGTTGAGTTTTTTCCCAAAAAAAGAAATTTTCATAGAGGTATGCATTGTTTATGCAGACCTTTGTATTGTTTCATATTAAAAGTAACAGATTCTTTCGTATAATATAGAGTAATAAAAGAATACTAATATGAAGAACAGACATCTACAAAACAGAAGTAACGCCATTAAGCAAAAGGCATTGATTGAATCGTTGATTTTTCAAACAAACTGGGGAATAAAGAAAATCTATGGTAGTCCCGAAGTTTCAATTACCGAAATGGTAAAGACAGAACTTGACTGTATTGTAGAATTGAATTTGTTTGAAGATTTGTTAATGATAAAAAAGTTTGTTGATGATGTAAAATCTGCTTTTAGCATTGAACCCGTTGCCGAGCGTGGCGATTTTTGCAATAGTTTGGTGGCTCTTGCCTTGGGGATTGGCAGAACAAATATCATCACAGAATTAAATGCACCAGCAGACTGGCAAGAAATGGCTAAAAAGAAGATACTCAGCATATACTACACCAATGATATCCGTAATACAATTGTTGATTATGCAAAGCAGAACGGTTACAATATCTCAACCTATTTAGGAATGCCAATAATTAAATTGAACAAGATATTTGTAATGTTAGACAGAGCAAAATAAATGGTTATATATAACTATGGCATTGATAACGCCCAACTGATTTTCAAATAATAATTATTTCGTCGGGCAAAAAACAGCCACCGAAAATCTCGGTGGTTGCATAATGAAGATAGTTTTAGGGTAGTTCCCTTTTTTCGTGCATTTTTTTACAGGAAAGGCGGAAAAAATGCACAAGTGGGATTTTAGAAACACTTATTACCTTATTATATATCTCGTGCGAAAATGGGAAATGTGGGGCGTGTGGGAATTGAAAACGCCCGTAGGAGTGCGTAGGGGCGAGGTTCGGTGCATTTTTGGTGCATTTTTTTGGACAAAGAAAAAAAACCTACAAGATTGAAAATCAATATCTTGTAGGTTTATTTCTGCGGAGAGAGAGGGATTCGAACCCCCGGTACCTCTCGGTACGGCAGTTTTCAAGACTGCTGTAATCGACCACTCTACCATCTCTCCAAGAGACCTTCGTGAGTTGGTTTCTTTTAACGAGTGCAAAGTTACAAGTTTATTTGATACTAGCAAAGACTTTGCAAACTTTTTTTTGAAAAATCTAAAAAAAATCGTTACACACGATTGTCTTTACCCGATTTTGCTAAACTGAAATATCAATCATCCAAAATACTATGCCCAAAAAGGAATGGAAGAAGCATTTGTACACTCTCAACAAGTATCACTTGCCTAACTCCACAAAACATCGTGCGAATGGGATGGCCATATCTCTGCTCAGCTTCAAGCAACGCTTGACGACATTCTCCACAAGGCGACACTGAAGTCATGGTAAACACACCATTCTTATCAATCGCAGCAACTGCCATGGCCTTCACAGATAGATTCGGATATTGCGAATTTGCATAAAAGAGGGCACATCGCTCCGCACATATACCCGACGGAAAGGCTGCATTCTCTTGATTACTTCCCGTCACAATCGTGCCATCTTCAAGTTCTACAGCTGCCCCTACACGAAATTTTGAATATGGCGCATAGGCCGTTGTACAGGCCTCCTTAGCTTTGTCCACCAACGTCTGCTCCGAAGATGAGAGTTCATCGTAAGTTGTGAGCACATATTTAATCACCAACTGTTCTGATTTCATAGTTATCAAAAATTATCATGAACTAAAAACAAACGGTCTTACACTCCACCACTGTGAAGCTACGCAGAAGGGACTCTATTTAATCTTTGAAGTATGAGCGCAAAGCTAAACTACAAATCTTACTCATAAACTTCTACCATCTTCACCTTACGCACAGCGCCTGCAGCAGCTGCTGCGCCTGAAAAGAGTTCATTCTTACGATCGATCGTGAAACGTCTAAATTTACCAGGCATCTTTAGCAATTTTGTTTGCTTACGATTGAGAGCCTCCTTATCTGTAATCCAATCTTCGGCGCTGAAACACACATCAGGGTTCGCCTCTGTAGAAGGAGTATCTGTTAAGTCATAAATATAGCGGATGCGGCGCATTTCTGCATTAAACTTTCCATCTTCTACCTGGAATATTAATTGATAGTAAAGGCGAGTTCCATCTGTTGAAAGCGCAGTACGCTTGAAGTACATATACTCCTCCACCGCAGCTACAATAAGCCCCTGAAGACTATCAACCTGTTGCACACGAGCTTGCGTAAGCGCCATCTCACCTTTTACAACTTTCTCTTCCGTATAGTTCTTCAGCAAAGAATAGATTTCTGCCTTCGACTTATTAGGCACCTCATACGTTTTATCAAAAACCACCATACCTTCCTTCACAGGCACTGCACCTGCAAGATACTTTGTCATGTCTTGATTCTTCTGCGCAAAGACTGTAAGCGAGCATACCGCCAATAGGGTAAAAATTAAATGCTTCATTTCAAATAGGATTTATTTCTATTGCAAAGGTAATGAAAGCTTTGATTCTGACAAAATCTAAGCATATTTTTGAACACCAAAGAACTAACCTTAAGAATACCCTTTAAAAAAACAGCTAACTCAGGAGGAGAAATTAGTTTGGCCCACTCACTGGTGTCACCGCGGATGCTGTAGGGGCCACTTTATGTCGGCCCGTACGCATATAAAGAGGCTCCTGCGACCACCTCATATTGAGTGCGTCGCAGGAGCCTCTTTTTATATTTACAAAATAATCTTTCAATTAGCAGCATCAACAGCGCAATTAAGCGAACCACTCTTGTAGTAATAATTCCCATCAATGCTGATTGCCTTGCTCTTCACGCCTGTTGCAGAAATAAGAATCTTACCACCATCGAAGGTAAAGTCACCCTTACCCTTAATGCCTCGACACTTACTTTCATCAACAGTATTGGGAGCATACGTTGTACCAGTCACCACAAGGTCTATAAGCGTAGCATTTGTGGCCTCGTTAATAAGTAAGTTACCATCAATGCTGAGCCCCTTCGTTCCATCACCACTGACGCTGCCCTTAATGGTTCCGCCAGAAATGGTCATATCTGCATCACACTTAATTCCTTTGGTGTCATCTGCTGCCACATCGAGCTCTATCACACCACCTTCAACAAACACCTGGCCGTTCCACTCATCCGAAGTATCATTGGTAATCGACACATCTATGCCATCACCTCCAACATTCTTCATTGTGAGCTTACCACCCTGCATAAGCAAATATTGGTCGATATGGAAAGCATCACTCACAGCTCCAATAACATTAATGCTACCCGTGAAGGCTGGCTTTATTTGCGTATATTCATCGCTGAC
>JAZLDQ010000074.1:0-23345 GCA_045614785.1 Alloprevotella sp. | reverse complement strand
ATTTGAAGGAATATATTGAATGGTATAACAATAAAAGAATAAAAATGAGGTTAAAAGGAATGAGCCCGGTGCAATACCGAGCTCAATTCTTTAAAAATAAATAACGTGTTTAACGTCTAACTTTTGGGGGGCACTTCAATTTCGACACACCCTCTTTTTTGATGGGCTCTCGCGAATTTGTGAAAGGCTCGCAGGAAAAACTTTTTTAGAGTACAGATAACAGAGTACAGATGCCATCCGGATGGAAGTTGTACTCTGTACTCTGTTATCTGTACTCTAAATAACATTGCTCTTTAGTCTGCTTAAAAAAAATGCAGAAAAATCAAAAAAAGTTGTTTTTGCATCGAATTTGGAGGTTTTGAAGGCAAAATTGAGGGTAAAATTTGTGACATACGAGATAGAAAAAAAGATCTTTGAGGTCGTTCCTCCGATGTTTGAAGAAATTTAAATGACCTTTGAGGTCATTTTTGCTATTTTTGAGCCAAAAAAAGGAGGAAACGGCGTAGTTTCCTCCTTGTAGTACAAAGATACAACATTTTCGGACGAAATCCAAATCTGCTTTGAATGCTTTTTAAACTGCTTTTGTCTGCTTTACTGTCACTAATTCTTACCTGATTTGAGGGTGTTTTATTACGCCTCAGGGCGTACGGGCCGACATAAAGTGGCCCCTACAGCATCCGCGGTGTTGTCATCACGCTTTGCGAAATTCATGAGTTGCATTACCACGGGCCGACACGGTGATCGGCCCCTACACAGTCCGGAAGGTCTCTCGTCAACTTGTTAACTCGTTAACTTGTTTACTGATTTTGTACTCTATTTAAAAAGCGCGCGGGCGGCTTCGATGAGGGTGTCGATGCTTCGTTGGAAATCGTCGGAGGTTTGGTTGACTGTTACGTCGGGAGTAATGCCAAACTCTGTGTGGGCGCCATCTCGGTCGAGCATGGGGCAAGCTGAAAAGCGGACGCTCCAGCCATTAGGGAGTTCGGACATAAAGGGGAGTCCGCTGCCACCGCCTGTCATGTCGCCCATGATGGTTACGCCAGGGAGTCCCTTGAGATACATCACGCAACTGTTTGCAGCACTATAGGTTCGGCGATTGGTGAGCACGACAAGTGGCTTTTGCCAGCGGAGACCTTCGAAGGGTTCCACATAAAGGGGTTCGGGGGCGGAAAAGGCTGTATGCGAGGGCCCCGTTTTGTGCATCATATATCCCACCAGCGTGCGCTCATTGACGAAAAGCGAGGCTAGCTTTTCGGCCGCCGTAAGCATGCCGCCACCATTGTTACGGAGGTCGAGGATGAGACCATTACAGAGCGCAAGGTGGCGCATCATTTCGTGGAGTGTGCCATCGCCAAAATTGCTTTCGAAGGATGCGCAACGGATGTATCCCACATTGTCGGAGAGAATCTTGTACTTCAGCGCTCCACTCGAACGATATTCCTCCGTGCGCCCCAGGTATTTACGCTCTAACGTGTCGGAATAGTTGGTGGGATAGTTGTCGAACCATGCTCCGTAGCGCGAAGTGCCAAAGGTTGTCACAAGGTTTACATGTCCGTCGCGTAGCTCTGCACAGAGTTCGGAGAGCACTTCGAAGAGCTGTTCGTCGGTCATCTGCTCGTCCACACGAGGAGCATAATCAGCATACACTTGCTGCCAGTCGAGCCCATACTCCTGGGCTTTATAATCGAAGAAGCAATAGTGCTCATCGAAGAGCTTCCAGAGCGTTTCGAAATTGCCCTGGCGGGTGTTGACGGCCACGTCTTCTGTGATGCATCCTGTGAGCAGGAAGCAACTTATTAGCAATATTTTAATTAGATATTTCATCGGCAAGAAATCTCTATTTATTTACGTAAAATCTGAAAATGATAACTATAGCCCACCATCAGCGTGTTGAGCCATGAGTGGCGCTTGAGGTGGTGCAAACGGCTTTGGCGAGCCTCGCCACGATAGCCTATATGCAGGCGTGAGCTACCGATGGGGGCTGAGAGCATGCAGAGCAGACGGGCGGTGGGGGCGTTGCCCATGTGCGTCAGCTGTACGTTCTTATCATAATGACCTAAACTGAATATTTCGTAGTACGACTGTCCGTAGCGCGGCGTAAAGGCGGCTCCCATTAAGGGAATGTCAAGGCGGCCGTCAAAGCGAAATGGCTTTCGCCAAAGCCTGAAATCGTAGCGTGCTGCTACACTGCCACCCACGGCCATGGCCAGGCGGCCTTGTGCAGGGTTGTTACCTCCTCGCATGCTGTAGGTAAAGCCTGCACCGACCTCTACCATCGGCCCTGCCATCAGCTGCAGTCCTGCCACGGGTTTCCAACTGTAGCGCCATGCCCAGTCGAGCTGAAACTGTCCGTCCCACTCGTCATTGTCGTCGGTAGGGCTCGACACGAAACCTATGTCAGCCCAGCAAGTACGCTGAAACTGCCAACGGCCACCGCCCTTGCTCAACATACGCTGAGAAGAGTTGTGAAAGCTGACATTGGTTCCCGTATATTCGAGAGGCGAAAGATACGTGTCGAGCACGTTTTGAGCACCTACTCCTACGAGCAGCATTCGCTCGCGCTCCTGTGCCAATGCCAACAGGGGACAAAAGAGGAGGAGCAAGAGGAGGGGCTTTATTTTTTTGTTTTTAGGGTTCATTGGGAGGAAGTTTTTTTATAGAAGCTATAGATGCTATAGACGCTATAGATACTATAGGATTAAGACTGGCCTTAAATAATAAATAATGGAGGTCGAGCTGCATCGTGGTGCTAACGTATGCATGCTCGCCTCCATTGTTGTTTTCTATTTTTGAGTACTTCGCTTCTCCTTCGCAAGGAAATAATCCTTGAAGAAATCGACGGCCTCGGGATGATTCTTGGCAAACGACTCTATGTGGCGCATACGCTTCTGCTCCAATATTTCTTCGAAAGCAATAAGGATGCCTGTTTCTTCGACCTCGCCAAATTCATGGTTTACGGCCGTACCAAACACGCGCATCGTAGGGCTCAATCCCATGTATGCATTGATAAGAGGCGGTATGTTCACTCCATACTTGCGCACTTCCATATTAAGCAATTTGTAGTCAGCCTTGAGATCGACTTCGTAAAGTATCTTTTCGAGTTCGGCGATGGGATTGTCGAGCATTACGGGGTGAATGGGGCGCACCCATCGGTCTTTGTCCGGGAAATGCTTGTCGAGGAAGTAAAGAATGAGGTCGCGCGAGCGGCGGTGGAAGGATGGATACATGGTCATCTTTCCGAAGAAATACTTCACCGTGGGAATCACAATGGTGAGAGCTCCGAGTCCGTCCCAAAGATTGTCGAGGGCAAAGAGCCCCTTTGCTATCTTGCCTGAACTCTGATATTCAAGCGTCACGAAAGAACGGCCGAGTTCTACCGTCTCGTGAAGGTGGTTCTTGACGAAATCTTCGGAGAACTTGAACATGTGGGCCGTGGCAAGATTGGGCTGCCCATCGGGGAGCAACTCTATCTCCGTACCAGGTAGGAAGCGATAGCCTCCCAAAATCATTTCGTCCTCAGGATCCCACACAATGAGTTGATAGTAGGGATGCGGACATGTGTCGAACTCATCGAGGTCGCACGCCTTACCCGTACCACCACCCGCTGCACGAAAAGCAATTTCGCGCAAGCGTCCTATCTCGCGCACAACGTTGGGCGCCTGATGATAGGTGACTATGTAGATTTCATTATTGCTCTTATTTGTAAATCGCAGACGACGCTCAGGAGTAAGCTCTGCCTTAATGAGCGCCTTATCTACTGGCTGTATGATTTCTTCCATTTGCGTAATGGTTGTCATTTCTTTAGGTAGGTTCTATAAATTAGCTTGTGTTGATTTGCTTAAGTTTGAGTTAAAAATAAAAAGGCCAAAAAGATTAGCAAAGCGACCAAGCTGATTATCTACCTAAAAAATGAGAAATACTAATTTATAGAACATACCTTCAAATTGTACACCTCTTCCTTCACAAACTGCGCCCACTGCAAGGCTGTGCGCGACTTATCGAATGTTTGCCACGGAATGGGCTTACCGATACGAATAGTGAACGTGTTGTGCTGATTCTTAAACAATTCGTCGGCCAAGAACAGCATCGCAATATTGAACTTAATGCCCAAGGCCTTACTCACATTTGCCAGGCGATAGAAAAAGTCGGAATTGCGACCTTCGAAGTAGATGGGTACAACATCGCGCTGCGTCTCAACACTCTTCGTGATGAATGTTTTTTTCCACTCCAAATCCTGAATCACGCCATTTATGCGACGCGAACATAGCCCTGCAGGAAACATAATGATATGGTTGGAACTTGAAAAGCCAGCCTCAACCATAGCAGGAAAGTTGCGCCCTTGTCGCCCCGTCTTGTTGATAGGAATAAAGAGCGGTGCAAGCCCACGAAGGTTCATGAGTAAGTCATTCACCAAGTACTTCACCTCGCCATTATAGTGCCTGCCCAAGACGGCTCCAAGCGCTAGCCCATCGAGTCCGCCAAGAGGATGGTTGCTCACAAAGGTGAAGCGCTGACCATCAGCGGTTGTTGGCAAATTTTCCTTGCCCACAACGTTGAGCTTCGTATCAAGATACGCCAAGCAATCTTCTATCCACTCAACCCCTTGCTTGTCACCCTCTAGGTCGATAAAGTGGTTGATTTCGTCCTGGTGAACAATCTTTTTAAGCCAATTGGCCACAAAGCGCGGAACATAGCGTGCTTTGTCGCCCATCTTGCTTTTCAGCACTTGGTCTATGTCGATTCTGAAATTTTCCACCGATATGAATAGGCTATTACTGGAATTTGCAAAAAAACGTTACAAAATTACAGATATTTTTTCAATTTTAACAAACAAACGGTCATTATGTTGTCCGTTTTCACTCAAAATGAAAAATGATTTTGCTGTATGCCCAAAAAAGGTTATTTTTGCACGTTAGTACAATAACACTTATAATCCTTAAGAACAATGGTAAAGAAAATCATAACTACATTTACATTCTGCCTCGGAATGATTTGCGCAGCACAAGCTCAGGACTCAGTAGCTGTGGACACTATGAAAGCACCCGTTGACACGATGCACACCGCTGCCGACTTGCTACAGACCTCTGTAACAGAACTGCCACCTGCGCCCCAATTTGGCTACATCAGCTACTCGCAGGTACTCTCTGAAATGGTGGAATACAAAGACGCGATGCTGAAGCTCAAGAACTTGAGAGCTAAATACGAAGAAGAGGCGGCTTACAACGAGACCGTGTTTAAGCGCCAATTCGCTGAATATCTGCAGGGACAGAAGGATTTTCCACAAAGCATCATGCTTAAGCGCCAGCGCGACCTTCAGGACGAATTGGAGAAGAGTCTCGCCTTCCGCCAGGAAGCTGAAGTGCAGTTAAGCAAAGCTGAGATTGAACTCCTTGCTCCCGTAAAGGCACGCCTCAACGAAGCCATCATCCTGGTGGGCGGAAAGATGCAGCTGGACTACATCTTCAACATCGACAACAACGCTGTGCCCTTCGTCAATCCCAAGAAGGTAGTCGATGTCACTTCTTTCGTGAAACAACACTTAATGCCCACTGCCGTGGCACAATAAAACAATGTGGCACAGCCCACTGCCCTCAACGGACAGCGAGCGGTGCCTCTTTCCTTTTTTTCAGCATGCATCCTATAGGTATTTTCGATTCGGGCTATGGTGGACTCACCATTCTCCACCAGATACGCCAACGCCTGCCTCAGTACGACTATCTGTACTTAGGCGACAATGCGCGTGCCCCCTATGGCTCGCACTCATTCGAAATCGTGTATCAATACACACTACAGGCTGTTGAGGAACTCTTTGCTCGTGGGTGCGAGCTCATCATCCTGGCCTGCAACACAGCCTCGGCAAAGGCGCTGCGCACCATTCAGCAGAACGACCTCAAACGTTTTGGCGAAAATAAGCGCGTGCTGGGCATCATCCACCCTACGGTAGAGGCATTGGGCGAACTCACCACCTCGCGCCACATCGGAATCATGGCCACACAAGGGACTATCAACTCGAAGTCCTACGAAATAGAAATTGCAAAACTCCATCCCGACATCAAAGTAACGGGGCAGGCTTGTCCGCTATGGGTGCCACTCGTTGAAAATAACGAATTTGACACCCCAGGAGCCGACTACTTCGTACAAAAATATCTTCATGCCATCATGAAAGCTGACAACGAAATCGACACACTCATCCTGGCGTGCACTCACTATCCCTTGTTGCTCAAAAAAATTCACGAATTTGTGCCTCCCGGCATCAACGTGATACCACAGGGCAAATACGTGGCCGAAAGCCTTGATCACTACCTGCGCCGACACAGCGATATGGCAGAACGATGCAGCAAAGGCGGAATGTGCAAGTTCCTGACAACCGAAAGTGCAGAAAAATTCAATGAAAACGCATCTCTCTTCATGCGCCAAAGAATTGAAGTTGAAAAGATAACTCTTCATCATTAACTCAACTTTTGCTGGGCTACAGTTGAGTCAGGTTATTAGGTTGTTGGGTCGCTTCGCTTTAAGGTATATGAGAGCTATTCAGACTGTTAAGTAGGCAAACCTTAAAACCTTATAACTTTAAACCAAAGAAATTGAGCACCCGGCGAAACTTAAGATCATTAAGAGATAAACGACCAAAAAAATGAAACATATATTCCAAAAACTTCAACGCATAATCCCCGGAGTGCTTTGCCTCGGGACAATGCTCATTATAGCATGCGCCAACCCTGGCTCGGGTCCTGATGGTGGACCCTTCGACGAAGAAGCGCCCTACATCGTTGGGATGAAACCGCGTTTAGGTCTCACTAACTCTACGGCTAAAAAGGTGCAAATCGTTTTCAACGAAAATATCAATGTAGAAAACGCCACTGAGAAGGTAACCATTTCACCTCCTCAAATAGAAATGCCCGACATTAGCTTTGGAGGCAAAAAGATAACCGTGGCACTGAGAGACACGTTGCAGCCCAACACCACGTACACCATTGACTTCTCCGACGCTATCGAAGACAACAATGAAGGCAACCCCTTGGGTAACTTCACCTACTACTTCTCCACAGGCGACAACATTGACACGATGGAAGTGGCAGGCCACGTGCTTGATGCCACCACATTGGAGCCCGTGAAGGGCATGCTCGTAGGTCTGCACAGCGACACGACCGACACGGCTTTCACAAAGAAACCCTTTGAACGCGTGGGTCGAACAGACGCTACTGGCCGTTTCTCTATAAAGGGCATCAAACCAGGTGCTTACCGCCTTTATGCCCTCAACGACCAAGACAACAACTACAGCTTCACGCAGAAGGGCGAGCGTATAGCCTTCTACGACAAGGTTATTGTACCCTCATGCTTCCCCGATGTGCGACAAGACACGCTTTGGCGCGACACAGTGACTTACGACACAATTCTACACGTGCCCTACACACACTTTATTCCCGACGACGTAGTGCTCCTCGCCTTTCTCGAATCGGGACAGGCTCGCCACTTGCTCAAACACGAATTTCCCACTCCCAAACAATTCACCTTCTTCTTCACAGCCCCTTCCGAACACCGCCCTGTGCTAAAAGGCTTGAATTTTGATGAGACAGAAGCCTTCATCGTTAATGCTTCGAAAGGCAACGATACACTGATGTACTGGTTGCGCGATACATTGCTCATGGAACGCGACACTTTGGCCATCACCTATACCTACGAAACAATGGACGATTCGACGCAGGAAGTTTTTCTGGCAACAGACACGTTTGAACTCGTGCCCCGAAAGACAATGGCTAAGATTCGGGAGGAGAAACAAGAGGCTTACGAAAAATGGCTGAAAAAGAAGGAAAAACGCAATAAGAAAGGCGACTTCTCTCAAGAGACCATGCCTATCGAGTTTTTAAACATCGGAGGACGCAGACTTTCTACGCTCTCCCCGGTGCAAAATCAACCTTTGGAATTTGAGGAACCATTAACAAAACTCGACACCACAGGGATCCATCTGAAGCTGAAGACTTCGGACAGCACCTTTGTGGAATCACCTTTCATGCTACGCTCTCACCCCTACGACATACGCAAGTTTGAGATTGTGAGCGAATGGCGCCCCGGTCAAAGCTATGAAGTACATATCGACTCGGCCGCAATTGAAGGTATCTCTGGACGCCACGTCAATAAGTTTAAATTCCGATTTGATGTAGGCACAAACGAAAACTTTGGTTCTGTGTTCTTCCTTTTGCCTGATGCACCCAACACCAGCGTTGTACAGCTGTTGCAGGACGAAAAGAAGATCGTTTCACAAGTAGCTATCAAGGACCAAAGAGCCGACTTCTTCTACATCACTCCTGGCACATATTATGCCCGACTCTTCGACGACCGCAACCAAAACGGCATCTGGGATACGGGAGAATATGCCACACTTGTTCAACCCGAAGACACTTACTACTTCCACGAAGAAATCAACGTTCGCGCCAATTGGGACGTTGAACTGACTTGGAAACTGACGTTCTTGCCACGCACGCAACAAAAGCCTGCTGCACTCAAGAAATCAAAGAAAGACAGCAAAAAGCAAACAGCCCGCGAACGAAACCTTGAACGCGAACGAAGACGAAAATAAGACGTCGCCGAAATCCTCTGATATCCTCTGAGTTTTCTGAATTTTCAGAGGCCTCAGAGGTCTCAGAATCCTCAATAACTCTCAAACCCTCACAACCTCAACTAATACTATGCGTCATTTGCTCATTATCATAGGGTTTCTGTTTGCAATGACAAGCACAGCCCAGTGTCCGGAAACAAACACTGCCTTTAAGAGTGGCGAACATTTGGAATACGACCTCTACTTTAACTGGAAGTTCATCTGGTTTAAAGTAGGGTCGGCTGAAATGGACATCAAGCAGGTTGACTATAAAGGTAAACAAGCATACAGAGCCTATCTTATCACTCGAGGTTCGAAGACGGCAGACCGCTACTTCGTGATGCGCGACACACTGACGTCGTACGTAACAAAAGACTTGGTGCCCCTCCACTACGTGAAAGCAGCCTTTGAGGGAAAGAGCTATCGCAAGGATGAAGTGACCTATAGCTACACATCGCAGGGTACGCATGTGGACATGAGTTATAAGAAAAACGAGCGCCCCACAGTCTATCGAAGCGAAGACATAGCCGACTGTGCCTACGACATGATTAGCATGCTGCTCAAGGCACGCTCCTTCGATGGCAATAAGTTCAAGAAAGGCGACTGCATAGAGTTTATGATGGCAGATGGAAAAGACTGCACCTTGCAGAAAATAATCTTCCGAGGTAAGAAAAACTTTACGAACGAACATACCGACGAGAAGTATCGCTGTCTGGTATTCTCATTCATAGAGGTAGAGGATAATGCAGAGAAGGAAATCGTCACTTTCTACATCACCGATGATGCTAACCACTTGCCCGTGCGCCTTGACCTCAATCTTCGCTTCGGTTCGGCAAAGGCTTTCCTGATAAATGCCAAGGGCATGCGCAATCCCCAGACTTCATTAATAAAATAATCCGAACGTGAAACTTGTTGTTGACGACAAAATACCTTTTATCAAAGGCGAAGCCGAAAAGCTGGGCGATGTAGTCTATCTTTCAGGCCATAAAATCAGCGCTGCAGACGTCAGGGATGCCGATGTTCTCATCACTCGCACTCGCACTCGCTGCAACGCTGCTTTGTTAGCAGATTCCAACGTAAGTTTTGTGGCCACCGCCACCATAGGCTTCGACCATATCGACGTGCCGTTTATGGAACAAGCTGGCATTGCTTGGACCAATTGTCCGGGATGCAATGCCACAAGCGTTGCGCAATACGTAGAGAGTTCTCTCCTGCTGCTTGCTCAGGATGGGATACTCAACCTAAAGGATTGTACTGTGGGCGTCATCGGCGTGGGCAACGTAGGCCGTCGTGTAGCAGAACGTATCAAAGCCATGGGTTGCAACGTATTACTCAACGACCCACCCAGGGCTGAAAAAGAAGATGACTTTGCTCAATGCCACACAGAGATTTCTGAACTCTTGGAGCAGTGTGACGTTATTACCATCCACACTCCTTTAACGACAACAGGCAATCATCCTACCTTTCACCTTGTAAACGATAGTTTTTTCCAACGACTTCGGAAGCTGCCCATTCTACTCAATGCTGGGCGCGGAGAAGTAGTCTGCACGCAGGCGTTGCTTCAAGCAATAGACAACAAGCTTATTCGCGCTGCTGTGATCGACACCTGGGAAAATGAGCCCAACATTAATCTCGAGCTCCTCAGCAAAGTGTACATCGGCACACCCCATATTGCGGGTTATTCTGCCGACGGAAAGGCCAATGGCACACGTATGTCACTCGAAGCCATCGCAAAGCACTTCGGAACGACAGTAGATTTTAACGTTTGTGCACCTCAATTGCCTGCTGACTTTAACTATTATGCAGAAGGCGGAGACCCCTCCGACCCACGCTTGCGGCTCTACAACCCGCATCGCGACAGCGAAGCACTAAAATGTAATCCCGAAAATTTCGAAGCACTCCGCGGCGACTATCCATTGCGACGAGAGCACTTCAACTGATTATTTCCATAATTTTCACCCCATACATTAATATTAAGCCCACCATATGGCACAAGAAGAACTCACCCCTATGATGAAGCAGTTTCACGACTTCAAGTCTAAACACCCTGATGCCGTGTTGCTCTTTCGTTGTGGCGACTTCTACGAAACATATTGTAACGATGCTGTGATTGCATCGCAGGTGCTAGGCATTACGCTCACGCGCCGTAACAACGGCAAGAATCCCACTGCCGCAGCCACCGAAATGGCAGGATTCCCCCATCATGCCCTCGACACCTACCTGCCCCGACTCGTAAGGGCAGGCTATCGCGTGGCTATCTGCGATCAGCTTGAAGACCCGAAGCTCGCTAAAAAGTTGGTGAAACGCGGTATTACAGAATTGGTAACCCCTGGAGTAGCACTCTCGGACAATGTGCTGAGCAGCAAGGAAAACAACTTCCTCGCAGCAGTACATTTCGGAAAAGCATCCGTAGGGATTGCACTATTAGACATTTCTACTGGTGAGTTCTTACTTACTCAAGGTGCACCCGAAACCATCGACAAGCTCATTGGCGGCTTTGCTCCGAAAGAAATCCTGGTTGAACGCAAGATGAAAGAGCGATTCATCGGACTCTACGGTTCAAAACATTTTGTGTACGAGCTGGAGGACTGGGCTTTCAATGACCTCACAGCGCGCGAAAAGCTACTGAAACATTTTGAGGTGAAAAACCTAAAGGGCTTTGGCGTCGAACATCTGTCGGAAGGTGTTACAGCTGCCGGAGCCATCATGACCTACCTTGAGCTGACGCAACACACACAGGTGGGCCACATCACACGTCTGCTCCCCATCGACGAAGACCGCTATGTGCGCCTTGACAAGTTTACAATACGCAATCTTGAGTTGATTCGCTCAATGTCGGAGGGCGGTAAATCGCTGCTCAGCGTCATCGACCGCACACTCACCCCGATGGGAGCCCGAATGTTGAGCCGTTGGCTGCTCTTCCCCTTGCGCTCAGCTCGCGACATTAAGGAACGCCACGATGCCGTAGAACACTTCTTCCGCCAGCCCGATTTCCGCACTATATGCCAGGTAGAGCTTGAACGCATTGGCGACCTTGAACGCATCGTTTCAAAAATTGCTGTCGGACGCATCAATCCCCGCGAAATGCAGCAGCTACGCATTGCCCTCGACGGTGTCATCGTCATCAAGCAGGCATGTGCAGCAGCCAACGACGAACGTATACGCAGCATGGGCGAACAGCTCGATAGTTGCGAAGAACTACGCTCACGAATAGCCCGCGAACTACGCCTCGACCCTCCAGCCTTGCTTAATAAAGGCGGTGTCATCAATATGGGTGTCAACAACGAGCTTGACGACCTGCGTAACATATCCACCTCGGGCAAAGATTATCTGCTAGAAATCCAGCAGCGCGAAAGCCAAACGACAGGAATTCCGAGCTTAAAAATCGGATTCAACAACGTCTTTGGATACTACATCGAAGTGCGCAACACCTATAAGGACAACGTGCCTGCCGACTGGATTCGCAAGCAAACACTCGCACAAGCCGAGCGCTATATCACACAGGAACTTAAGGAATACGAAGAAAAAATTCTTGGTGCAGAAGACCGCATACTGCAGTTGGAAACGCAGTTGTTCAACGAACTCGTGCAGTATTCCATAGGCTTCATAGCACTACTACAACGCAATGCCCGTGCGCTTTCAACGCTCGACTGCCTCCACTCCTTGGCTTGCGTGGCCACCGAAAACAAATATGTGCGCCCCGTCATCGATGAGTCGCTCACACTCGACATTAAGCAAGGACGCCACCCCGTGATTGAAACGCTCATGCCCGTCGGCGAAGAATACGTGGCCAACGACGTGTTGCTCAATGCCGACTCTCAGCAGATAATTATCATCACAGGGCCCAACATGGCGGGTAAGTCAGCGCTTCTCAGACAGACAGCCCTTATCACCTTGCTTGCACAGATTGGATCGTTCGTTCCAGCCGAAAGCGCTCACATCGGTGTAGTCGATAAGATTTTTACCCGCGTGGGTGCCAGCGACAACATTTCGATGGGCGAAAGTACATTTATGGTAGAAATGAGCGAGTCGGCCAACATCATGAACAATATTTCGCCACGCTCACTCGTACTCTTCGACGAGTTGGGCCGAGGCACAAGCACCTACGACGGTATCTCCATCGCATGGTCCATTGTTGAATACATCCACGAACATGCTGGAGCAACCGCACGCACCCTCTTCGCCACCCACTACCATGAACTCAACGAGATGGAGCGCCTTTTCCCACGTATCAAGAACTACAATGTGTCCGTGAAGGAGGTGAACAACAAGGTGGTGTTCCTTCGCAAACTAAAGCCGGGAGGTTCTGAACACTCCTTTGGTATTCACGTAGCACGCATTGCGGGTATGCCTCGTAAGGTGGTTGGCAGAGCCGAAACCATCCTTAAACAATTGGAAAAGAACAATTCCAACAATGGCGCACGCGAAACGGTGCAACAAATGGTTGACAACTCCGGCATGACCGACACTCAACTCAGCATCTTCCAGCTTGACGACCCTGTGCTCATGCAAATACGTGACGAACTACTCCACCTCGACATCAACAACCTCACCCCTATGGAAGCGCTCAACAAACTCGACCTCCTGAAGCGCATCGTGGGAGGAAAGTAAATTAAGGTTATGAGGTTGTAAGGTTATGAGGTTGTAAGGGCCATGTGAACTGATTCGTGCCAGAATTTCATTTAAGTATTGACTCAAACGTTGATTATCCAGCATTGGCCTTACAACCTTATAACCTACAACCTTATAACCTTAAGACCATATAATCTTACCCCTCAATCAATGGCCAAAGATAAAACCGTATATGTCTGCTCTAATTGCGGACAAGAATCTGCAAAATGGCAAGGGAAATGTTCTGCTTGCGGAGAATGGAACACCTTTAAAGAGTTTCACGTCCATGCTGAGAGCGGCAAACAAGCCCAGACACAAGCACGCCATGCACTTACGGGACTCGGACAGCAGCGTGCCACGCCCGTGAAACTATCGGAAATAAACGCAGCCGAGGACCCACGTATCAACACTCACGATGCAGAGCTCAACCGCGTCTTAGGGGGTGGTCTTGTACCAGGTTCACTCGTATTATTGGGCGGAGAGCCCGGCATTGGTAAGTCAACATTGTTACTACAAACGATGTTGAACATGAGCGATCAGCGCATTCTCTACGTAAGCGGTGAAGAAAGCGAACGACAAATCAAGCTGCGTGCCGACCGACTTACACAACAACCGTCGGACTGCATGCTGGTGTGCGAAACAAACCTGGAGCAGATTTTTACTCATATAAAAAATACGCAACCCACACTTGTTGTTATCGACTCTATCCAAACCATCGCTACTGAAAACCTTGATTCTTCGCCAGGCTCGGTCACGCAAATCAGAGAGTGTGCAGCCGCCATCCTCAAGTATGCCAAAGAGAGCAACGTGCCCGTACTCCTTATCGGACATATCACAAAGGAAGGCAGCATAGCTGGCCCCAAGGTGCTAGAACATATCGTTGACACCGTGCTACAGTTCGAAGGTGACCGCCACTACTTCTACCGCATCCTCCGCAGCATTAAGAACCGCTTCGGTTCAACCTCTGAAATCGGCATTTATGAGATGCGCGCCGATGGTTTGCTTCCCGTTGACAATCCTTCGGGCCTCTTACTCAGTAAGAATGGCGAGGAACTATCGGGCATCAGCATCGCAGCAGCGATCGAAGGCGTACGTCCCTTCCTTATTGAAACGCAAGCCTTAGTGTCCACAGCTGCTTACGGTACGCCCCAACGCTCCGCCACAGGCTTCGACCTTCGCCGCCTCAACATGTTGCTTGCCGTACTCGAAAAGCGCGTAGGTTTTAAGCTCGGACAGAAGGACGTGTTTCTCAACATTGCCGGAGGCATTCGCGTGAGCGACCCTGCCATTGACTTAAGCATCATAGCAGCCATCCTTTCGAGCAATGTAGATACCGCCATCGACCGTAGCTATTGTATGGCAGGTGAGGTAGGCCTCAGTGGAGAGATTCGCCCCGTCAACCGTATCGCCCAACGCATTGCTGAAGCCGAAAAATTGGGCTTCAAGCGCTTTGTCCTTCCCGAAGCCAATCTGAAAGGAATTGACCGCAAGGCTTTCAATATAGAATTAGTACCCGTAGCCAGAGTAGAACATGCTCTTCGCGAGCTTTTTGGGTAAGATTACACAACGACGGCTTTCAAGTTCGCATATGCGTTCTTGAAAGCCGTCGTTGTGATAATGAGATTATTCGTATAATAATTATTTTTTCATTTGTCAGTACGGTTGTAGCAATGAATTTATAAATTTTGGTGTGTACTCATACCACCTGCATGATCTATAAGTTGATGTATAGCAGTTGGCACGCGTATTAATTCTGTGGATTTTTCTTTATGATGCCATGTGAATCCATCTTTGCTGTGATATCCTTGTTTTAAATATAAGGCTTCAGCTTTTTTTATATCAATTTTGCTATCCCCTGAAAGTTTACCTATGTTGATACTGATTACTTGATTCTTGTCGTTCTTAGCTGCAACTTTGCTGAAATCGGGGTAACCTTCTTTAGTAAATGGAACTCCTTCAGGGTAGAGCCTGTCTAGCGTTATTAATTCTTCTTTTGATAATGTGCCAAACTTTTTTAAGATGATATAATCATTTCCAGAATTCAATCTTGCTTTCAATGCTGAGTTTAAGCTAGGATGAAAATAATAAACATTCCCTGCATAAACTCTTCCATTAGGAACAAGTCGGCCATTTGGCGTTTTAGCTATTTTGCTTTGATCTACGTGATTTCGTGTGTTTAACCAACGTTTGATATTTAATTCTGGATTGGCATGGATGAGCTGAGTTAATTCCCCATCCTCTGCCATCTCGCTGAGTAGGTTTTCTTTCTTTTTAGATGGTAAGTGGAATTTACTTAGAAGCTCGGCATTGTCACTTGTCGTAAATGTTTTAGCAGAAACATTCTCTAAATTTTCAAATGTTTCCGAAACAATTTTCTTATCCTTAACTTTGATATCTAATTTAACGAATCTAGGTACGGCTTCGTTCTTTTCATATTTAAATAGACATTCAGCAGCTACATCATCTCCTTTTGAACTTTGGCTAATTTTTTGAAAGTATTTTCTCCAATCATTACCTAAGTTAAGGTTATTATGCAGATAGATAATGTTTGTGTTGAGTTCATCAGGAGAAATATTTGTAGCTTTTACTTTATATAGTTTTCCTGCTTTATCAGTTTCATAAGAAAGCAAAGAACCAAATTTCCCCTTAATTTTATAGATACAATTTGGGATAGGGTTACTTTTTATGAGTGAATTGTCTGCAAGTAAATAATCGTTGTTGCTTGATGGCGTTATCGTCATAATGCCATCTCTGAATGTTCCTATTTTCTCGTTAGAGGATTTGTGAAAGAATTTTATTAAGCCATTTTCCTCAACGATTGTAATGTCATTAATCAGGTTTGCCGCGCCAAACCTTCTTGAAGCATTCCTATTGAGTGAAAACCAATAAAGTAAATCTATATTTTCAGCAGCTTTAGGAGCATTGATACAAAATAAAGAATATTCATCTATAATTGTTTTAGATGTTGTAATGGCTCTGAAAAAATTAATGTCTTCTTGAAAAAGATTCATCATCTTTTTTTGAAGAGATGGAGATAGCTCTTTTAAAGAATTGGCTAGATTTATGTTGTTATCCTTACTAATAAGTTCTATGAGATCTTTCCATGATAACTCTTTTATCGTTTTTGTCGTTATGGTTTTTAGTGAAATTTCCGCGAATTCTTCAGTTGTTTCTTTTGCGACGTGCTCAGTTGTTTCTTTTAGAAGGTGTTCGGAAATTTCTTTGTTAATATTTTTACATCCAATCAATAAGAGCAGATTAAAAAAAAGATAGAATAGCTTACTTATTTTCATAGAATGAAATGGTATTTTGATTTAGTTTGTTAAGCATTTGATGGGAATCAATAGAAAAATCATTATTGACATATTGTTCTCGAATTTCATTGAGAATTTTATTGTCATTGTAGGAGGTTATAATGATGGATGCTGCGATTACAATTATCAACACAATTAAATCGATGATACATCCCCAAGGACCAACTATTTTGTCAACAAATAAAAGTATGAGTTGAACGATAGCAAACGTTAACAACCATTGCAAAGCTTCAGCACCGATTTCAATAATAATATTGTTTTTGGTATGTTCTGATAGATTCAAAACAAACTCTTCTTGGGGAATAGGTATTTCGTCATACTTTTCTAGATGTGTTGATGACTGGTTTGTAAATTGCATTCTAAGCTTATTTATATCATAGGCATAAGTTAGATACAACTCATGTAAATCCTGGGAAATATCGATGTTGTTGAAATATTTATTAGCCAATAAAAGTTGTTTGTCCTCCCATTCTTGAGTACTACTGAATAGCCATGAGAGCATATTTTGATACCCCTTGATGACACCGAGTTCTTCCTCTTCAAATTGCTTCAATTGGTTATCAAATCTTTTTTCGATTAATGATTTTACTTTATGAGTATATTCTTGATTGTATTGCTTCTCCTGCTGAATATACTGCATAATAGCACCATGACTCTTAGGAATGCTTTCCTTTTGGACTATTATTTTTTTATTGACTCTCTCACGCAAACTCTTTTCTTCAGCGGTTTCACATGACAACAGAAGAAAAGAGTTTACAAAGAGGAATAACCATGTTATAATGGCCATTCGGAAAAAAGTATTTTTATATAATGGTTTCAATGACGGGATTTATAGAGTCTGTGTATTTATCTTCATTCACTTCGGGACTAAAGCAAAGAGAGCAAATCCAAGTTATGAAAAAAACTAATAATTCAAGAATCATTAATACACTTGCAGCAACTGCTACAGGCGGAATGAAAACACATGCTGTTAAAATGAATAATCCAATAGTTACTCCCCAAAAAATATTGGGATGATGGCTTGGAAAATTTAAAATAGTATCATACCATCCATACTCTTCGTCAAGAACAGATTGCACTTTAGTAAAACATTGATCGTTCATAAAATAGTAGATAGAAACATCAGTTAGGCGTTCTTCAAAGGCTTGTGTTGCTTCTGTCTCCCCTTTTCTCAATCTTTCAATCGAAGATGGTGTTGCTTTTAAAACTCTTGCTAATGCTTCAACGTCACCATCACAACCTACATAAAGGTCGTTAAGCTTATCTTGCGTAGTGCGTGACTCTACAATTTTTGCAAACTCAATTCTTTTTTCAGTTTCAATCTCATTATCAGATGCGCAAGAGGTAAGAGTAAAAATATTCAAAATACCTATAAGAATTGAAAATACGATAAGTCTCATTGTATTAGTTGTTTATTGTTATGAATAATATTGATATAGTAACATGCAAATTTAGATAAAAAAAATAAAAATTGCAAATTGTTATTTTACGTGATAAAGATATTTACAGAGGTGTAACAATTTTCTTTATATTATTCATACAATATAAGAAAAGGTGCTGCATTTGCCGCACCTTTCTTTTTTATAAATTACTTCAAACCGAGCTTCTTAGCAATCTTCTTGGGAAGAGCATCTTTGTGAACAACGATGTTCATAGTCTTGTAAGCTACGAATGCCTTTGTAGCGTAGAACATGCCCTTGTAAGGACCATATTCGCCCCAAGAGTTCTTCACCATGAAGTATTCCTTGCCGTTCTGGTCCTTTGCAAGACCGTAAACCTGCATACCGTGGTCGTCTGTTGTTTCCCAGTTGTCGTAAGCTACCTGACGCATTTCCTGAGTGATAGTCAATTCATCATCGCCTGTAGCAATTACAGCACCCTTGAAGTTGTCGCCTGTCCAGCGAGCTGCGTCAGAACCTGTCTTGTCGTTTGCCTTACCATTTGAAGGTACTTCAGCAACACCCTTACGAGCGTTGAAACCCTTTTCGCTCACGTCAGAACCCCATGCGAATGTGTAACCATTCTTCACAGCTTCTTCCATCACCTGCATGAACTCATCGAGGGGAAGGTTGTAGCTTTCAGCCCAACGCCAGTTGTCCTGAATTTCGAGAACGAACTTTGAGTAGAAAGGCTGGTGAGTGTAGCTTGTGAGCGATACATAGTCGTCAGCGTTCAAGCCGAGTTCCTTAGCGTAAGACTTAGGAGTGTACTTCTTGCCATCAACTTCGAATTCTTCGGGCATAGCACCAAAGTAGTTTGAATAGATTGCCTTCAAGTCCTTGCGCCAAACGGGATTGATTTTCTTGAGCTTACCCTTAGCGAGTGCTTCAACATAAGCTGTTGTAACAGCATCAAGCTGATTAGCATTGAAGAGTGAGTCGCCATAAGGAGTACCAGGAGCGGGCATAGCAGACTGAGGAACGAGACCATACTGCTTCAAGCAGTAGATTGCATCGTAGAAAGAACCACCCTGTGAGAACGAAGCATCACCGTGAGTACGGATAGCCTTGTCAGCACGATCCATGTAAGTGTTGAACACGAGGAATGATTCGCAAAGGTCGTGTTCGCCCTTACCCAAACGGAGCAATTCTGATTCGAGGAATGCGTAAGAAGAGTAAGCCCAGCAAGTACCACTCTGATTCTGGTCCTTGATTGAAGTAACCTTGTTTTCCTTGATCACTTCGAACACCATAGAATCCTTCTTAGCTTCCTGAGCTACTGCGCTGCCAGCAAAAGCCACGGCAGCAATGGCCAATGTTAAGATTTTCTTCATTTGTAATTTATTATAGGTTGTTATTATTATTCAGTGTTACTTTTTCTATAAAGATAGGTTCTAAACCACTTTCCTTTAAAAGTTCTGTTCTGCTAAGAACGCTTCTACATCAGCAGTATGATAAGGTATGCGATCCTCACCGAGGAAGCGACAACCATCAGCCGTGATGAGCACGTCGTCCTCGATACGCACACCGCCGAAGTCTTTATAAGTCTCGATAACGTCGAAGTTGAGGAAGTCCTTGTTGATGCCTTCCTTGCGCCAAAGGTCAATGAGATCGGGAATGAAATAGATGCCAGGCTCGTCTGTCACAACAAAACCTTCTTCAAGGCGACGACCGAAACGAAGGCTGGCAGTACCAAACTGAGAGCTGGGGCGTGTTTCTGCATCGTAACCCACATGGATTTGTCCGAGGCCTTCCATATCGTGTACGTCCATACCCATCATGTGGCCCAATCCGTGGGGAAGGAACAAAGCGTGAGCACCAGCCTGTACGGCAGCTTCTGTGTCGCCCTTCATCAGGCCAAGCGCCTTGAGGCGTTCTGTCATCAAGCGGCAAACGTCCATGTGTACGTCGTAATACTTCACTCCGGGGCGACAATGCGTGAGCGCCAAGTCGTGACAATCCACTACGATGTCGTAAATATCCTTCTGACGCTGCGTAAACTTACCCGAAATAGGCGTCGTACGCGTATGGTCCGAGCAATAATGATTTACGGTTTCTGCACCAGCATCAACAAGCAACAAGCGACCTGCTTCGAGTGCTTTGCCCGAGGGATAGCCGTGGAGCACCTCGCCATGCATCGACACTATGCTCTGGAATGAGCAACCGAAGCCATGCTGCGCGGCAATACCTTCAATGACACCCGCAATCTCGCGTTCAGTAACACCGGGCTTTGCCATGGTCATAGCTGCTGTGTGCATCAAGTATCCGATGTGGCTCGCACGTTCGAGTTCTGCGATTTCTTCTGCCGACTTCTTTGAGCGCAACTTCACCACCGCATTAATCAGCTCCATCGAAGCCTTAGCCTTCTGCTCTGTAGGATGAATGCCCGTGAGGTCCATGAGCTGAATCATGGTGTCGTGACGGTAGGGAGGAAGGAAGTGTACCTTGCGTCCCTTCTCCATTGCGTCCTTCACAAGCACAGAAAGTTGCGCCATAGGAGCCGTTTCGGCCACACCCACCTGCTCAGCCATTTCCACAACGGAAGTAACACTGCCATACCACACAATGTCGTCAATATCGATTTCATCACCAATCAACACTTCCTTACCACTCTCGCAATCAATCACACCTACGAGACCATCGCGGTGCTGACCGAAGAAGTAGAGGAACGAACTGTCCTGACGGAACTTATAAGCATTGGCGGGATAGTTAAGGGGCGAATCATTATTGCCCATCAAAACAATCAAACCATTGCCCACGAGCGTACGCAATGCTTGACGACGCTCAACGTATGTAGCTTTTGCAAATAGCATAAATTTTAAGGTTTAAGTTTAATTTAAGTGCAAAAATACACCTTTTATTTCAATTTCCCGTAACTTTGCAGCAAATACTCCTATATTTTTTAATATTGTGTATAGAATTAGAAATGATGAATAACAACACAGAAGTTAATAACGCAAGCATACTGAGCAATGCGGGCTTGGTGCTCGAAGGGGGCGGCATGCGCGGTGTATTCACGGCGGGGGTGCTCGACTATATGCTCGATGCCGGCATCCATCTGCCCTACGGCGTAGGCGTTTCGGCAGGTGCCTGCCACGGACTTTCCTACATGAGCCACCAGCGCGAACGTGCCCGCAAATCTACGCTCGACATCATGTACACCCACAAGTACGTAGGACTTAAATTCTGGCGCAAGCAGCGCAGCATCCTCGACCTCGACCTGCTCTACAACCGCCTACCCCGACAGATATACCCCTATGATTACGATACGTACGAACGCAATCCTGCCATCTACGAAATCGTAACCACAAACTGCCTCACGGGACAACCCAACTACATTCGCGAGAAGCACAGCGAAGACCGCATCCTTGCATTGGCAAAGGCCTCCAGCAGTCTGCCCTTCATTTGCCCACCCACAGAGGTTGACGGCATCCCCATGCTCGACGGAGGTATCAGCGACAGCATTCCCCTTCAGCGAGCCATCGACATGGGCCACACGTTCAACGTCGTAGTACTGACACGCAATAAAGGCTATCGTTCCCACTCTAACTTCTACCGCCGCTCTGCGTTCTTTTATCACAAATATCCCAAACTACGCCGCACCCTGGAGCGCCGACGCGAGATGTACAACGAACAAATCGCCTTTGTTGAAGAAATGGAGCGCAAGGGCCGTGCCCTCGTCATACGCCCACAGCGCCCACTCGAAGTGTCACGCCTCTGCACCGACACAGCTAAAATGATGCGCCTCTACGAAGAAGGTTACAACGAAGCTAAACGCGTATTCACCGCATTTTTGCAGCCTTCAACATCCAATTTTCAGTAATGACGCTCCACATTTTCAACCCATCACACGACGAGGCCCTAGGGTTTGGTTCTCCCTACTACGTGCCCACCAAGGCTGCACAACGACAAGCGGCAGAGCGATGTGCGTTGCCAGAACTTTGGGCAAAGGAAGGCGACCTTATCTTGATTCCCGACGAGTGCGAACGCCCTACCTCCACCAAAAAAGGGATAAACTTCATCTACAAACGTGAACTTACCCCCTCTATCCTTGCGCAAATCAAGGAAATTAAACCATGGGGATGGGATGCTTACTTGCGTCACACGCTTCGACGCTGCGGAGTAGATGAAGCACTCTTACCGACCGACGAATATTTGGAGAACTTACGACGTCTTAGCAGCAGAGAAACGGCAGTAACTTTACTAACGAAGCTCAAAACGATTCACCCCGAATATGCAGGCGAAGCGCTTTGGTGTACAACCGTTGAGACTGCCACCGAAGCCATACTCCGATATGGTAGAGCGATGGTAAAATCACCATGGTCGAGCAGCGGACGAGGAGTATTCAGAGTGGATACCGACGCATTCGACAAGCCTGTACATCAACGCATTGCTAACATCATTCGCCAATACGGAGGCATAGCTGTAGAGCGCTACTGCAACAGGGTGCAGGATTTTGCCCTGGAGTTTTACGCATTGGCGGATGGCACAATAGAATACGCAGGATTGTCTGTATTCAACACTTCTGTAGGCGGCAATTATTTAGGAAACGTTTCGGGCACTCAAACAGAACTACAACAACTCCTCAGCCAACACTACCCCTGGCAAAAAATAGAGACCTGCATTTCGCATTTAACGGAACACTTGGCGCACACGCTGAACAATAAATATACAGGCCCATTCGGAGTTGACATGATGCTCGTCAACGAAAATGACACCATCTGCCTCAACCCATGCGTAGAAATAAACCTTCGCAACACCATGGGGCATGTACAATTAGAGTACAGAGTTGACAAGTAAACAAGTTAATGAGAGAGCCATCCGGATGCTGTAGGGGCCACTTTATGTCGGCCCGTACGCCCTGAGGCGTAATAAAATGCCCTCAAATTAGGTTAGAATTTGTAACAGTAAAGCAGACAAAAGCAGTTTAAAAAGCAATCAAAGCAGATTTGGATTTCTTGCGAAAATGTTGTATCTTTGTACTACAAGGAGGAAACTACGCCGTTTCCTCCTTTTTTTGGCTCAAAAATGGCAAAAAAGACCTCAAAGGTCATTTAAATTTCTTCAAACATCGGAGGAACGACCTCAAAGATCGTTTTTCCTACCTCGTGTGTCGAAATTCTTACCCCCGATTTTGCTCTCAAAACCTCCAAATTTGAAGAAAAAACAACTTTTTTGAAAAATTTTATTGTTTCTAAAGCAGAATAAAGAGCAACGGGATTTTTATAGAGTACAGATAACAGAGTACAGAGTACAACTGCCCTCCGGATGGCTTCTCGTCACTTGTTTTCTATTCTCGCACACCCACAGAAAATGTGCAATTTTCAAGCTAAAACATAGGCCTTTTTAATCTATTTAGCAGCTTTTATTGCGCAAAAACACAAA
>JAZLDQ010000073.1:0-18347 GCA_045614785.1 Alloprevotella sp. | reverse complement strand
TCAGTGGGGTAGGATGGGGAAAAAGTTTTTGTTTTGTTTGCTTGTGGTTGTTCTATAGCTCCTATAGCTTCTATAGTTTTATAGCGTCTATAGCTAGCTAGGGGTAATCAGATGTAATCAGTTGTCAGTTGTTTAAAATTGATTACCATGTTGGGCTGAGAGAATAGTAGTAATAAATAGTTTATATATATAATATTATATATATAAAATTTAATTTTAAGTAACTTCGTGGGGATTGGAGCAGCAGAAAGGGTAGTCAGAAAATATAACTGACAACTGATTACATCTGATTACCCCCCTAGCTATAGAGGCTATAACCTCACAACCTTAAAACCTTATTATCAATGACAGCGATTCAAATCTTTAAGAACGAAGAATTCGGCAATATTCGCACATGGTAGCTCAGCAAGGTGAAACTCTCTTTTGCGCTAAGGATGTGGCGATGGGTATAAGAGATTTCGTGATGCTATAAATCAGCATATTGAAAAAGATGACGCGGTAAAATACCGCCTCATCGATTCGCTCGGAAGAACTCAACCCACCACCTTCATCAACGAATCGGGCCTCTACTCCCTCATCCTCTCATCTAAACTTGAAAGTGGCGCAGATTTAAGCATTGGGTGACTTCGGAGTTGCTCCCTGCCATCCGCAAGCAAGACGGCTACATGGTGGTAAGAGCAGATGATAGCAACTAAGAGATTTGAAAAAACGTTTTCTTCTAACTCGACTACCTCCTCTGCAACCCTCGCATCAACACTTCGTGTTTTCTTTCTTTATACTTCGTTGAGAAATAGTGAATTATATAATAATTCTGAACATAATAAAAATTGGTCAAGTGATGATTTTCAGTACCTTTAATGAATAAAACAAACACATTAAGGATATGAAAAAAACAGCACTTGACCAATATGAAGGAATCGTAATTGAAACCTTAAAAAATACTTCTGCTAAGTTGCGCAGGGGGATTTTCGTCACACAGCAAACTACTTTACAGTAAGAAAGCTATTCTTCGTTTAGTATGCAAATAGTGGGTAGCGTGACATTGTTTCGTTAACGCGTTCGCGCACTTGCTTGATTACGCTCTCATCGTCGTGGGCATTGAGGACCATTTCTATCATTTCGGCAATTTGCTCCATGAGGTCTTCTTTTGCTCCACGAGTTGTGATTGCAGGTGTGCCGAGGCGTATGCCCGAGGTTTGGAAGGCTGAGCGGGTGTCGAAGGGTACCATGTTCTTATTCACCGTGATGTCGGCCGCTACGAGGGCGCGCTCTGCTTGCTTGCCAGTTAGGTCGGGGTATTTTGAACGGAGGTCAACGAGCATGCTGTGGTTGTCCGTCCCGCCACTGATGATGGTAAACCCTCTGCGCATGAGTTCTTCGGCGAGAGTGGCTGCGTTGCGCTTTACTTGCATGGCATATTCTTTGAACTCAGGCTTCAGGGCTTCTCCAAAGGCGATGGCCTTGGCTGCAATGACGTGTTCGAGGGGGCCGCCTTGCGTGCCTGGGAATACGGCTGCATTAAGCAATTGGCTCATCATTTTGATTTCGCCCTTGGGGGTGGTGTAGCCCCAGGGGTTGGGGAAGTCTTCTTTCATAAGGATGAGTCCGCCGCGAGGGCCGCGAAGCGTCTTGTGTGTAGTTGTGGTGACGATATGGGCATAGTCGAGAGGGTTGGATAAGAGTCCTGCTGCAATGAGCCCTGCGGGGTGGGCCATATCTACCATGAAGATTGCTCCAACTTTGTCGGCTATGGTGCGCATGCGCTGGTAGTCCCAATCGCGGCTATAGGCAGAGCCTCCGCCAATGATGAGTTTGGGCTGATGCTGGATGGCGAGTTGCTCCATTTCGTCGTAGTCAACTCGGCCTGTTGCTTTGTCGAGGTTGTAGCCAATAGGGTTGTAGAGCAGGCCTGAGGTGTTGACTTTAGAGCCGTGTGAAAGGTGGCCACCGTGTTCGAGGTTGAGCCCCATAAAGGTGTCGCCTTGCTTGAGTACAGCGAGGAAAACGGCGGCATTGGCTTGCGCTCCGCTATGTGGCTGCACGTTAGCGTATGCGGCATTGAAGAGTTGGCATGCGCGATTGATGGCGAGTTGTTCTACTTTGTCAACTACTTCGCAGCCTCCGTAGTAGCGCTTGCCTGGATAGCCTTCAGCGTATTTATTGGTGAGGTGTGAGCCCATGGCTCGCATAACGTTGTCGCTTACGAAGTTTTCGGAGGCAATGAGTTCGATTCCTCGTGCTTGGCGTTGGCGCTCTTCCTCAATGAGGTTGAAGATTTCGAGGTCGTTAGTCATAATAATCGTTAAGTTTTTTGTTTAGTATGTGTGAAATACGAAGACTAAGGATAGAGGGTCGTTTTGTTGGTTAATGGTTCCCTCTTCCTTAGCCTTGATGTTGAATGTTTTAGTGTTTTCTCTCTCCTAAATCTTAGGGATGATGAGAGTGACTGGCTTATTGCTGCTCGATAGTGAGCTGAAGCTCAGCGAGCTGCGCAGGGTCAACAACAGAGGGAGCATCGAGCATTACGTCGCGGCCCGAATTGTTTTTTGGGAATGCGATACAATCGCGAATGCTGTCGAGACCTGCAAAGAGGCTTACGAAGCGGTCGAGGCCATAGGCAAGACCTCCGTGGGGAGGTGCTCCGTATTTGAAGGCGTTCATGAGGAAGCCAAACTGTTGTTGAGCACGTTCGGGGGTGAAGCCGAGGGTTTCGAATATTTTTGCCTGAAGTTGTGCGTCGTGAATACGGATGGAGCCACCGCCAACTTCTACGCCGTTGCACACCATGTCGTAGGCATTAGCACAAACAGCTGCAGGGTCGGTGTCGAGCAAGGGGATGTCGGAGGGCTTGGGCGCTGTGAAGGGGTGGTGCATGGCTACGTAGCGCTGATCGTCTTCGCTCCATTCGAACATGGGGAAGTCAACCACCCAAAGGAGTGCAAACTTGTTCTTGTCGCGGAGACCGAGGCGTTCGCCCATAAGGAGGCGGAGTTCGCAAAGCTGCTTGCGTGTGCGCATTGCGTCGTCGCCGCTAAGGATGAGGATGAGGTCGCCATTCTGGGCGTTCATCGTAGTGGCAAGGCGTTGTAGTACTTCGGGGTCGTAGAACTTATCGACAGAGCTTTTCACGCCATCATCTCCTACTTTGGCATATACTAATCCCTTTGCACCAATCTGCTGACTCTTTACGAAGTTTGTGAGTTCGTCGAGCTGCTTGCGTGTGTAGTTAGCACAGCCGGGCACGCAGATACCACCGATGTAGGCCGCATCATTGAAGACGGGGAATGTGCCTGTGCCCTTGAGTGTATCCATCAGCTCAACAAACTCCATGCCAAAGCGCATATCGGGCTTGTCGGATCCAAAACGCTTCATGGCTTCAATCCAAGGCAGGCGGAGGAAGGGAGTTTCGCCGAGGTCAACGCCTCTAACTTCTTTAAAGAGGTGCTTGGTGAGAGCTTCGAACATTGAGATGACGTCGTCTTGCTCAACGAACGACATTTCGCAGTCGATTTGGGTAAATTCGGGTTGACGGTCAGCACGGAGGTCTTCATCGCGGAAGCACTTTACGATTTGGAAGTAACGGTCGAAGCCAGCAACCATAAGAAGCTGCTTGAGCGTTTGAGGACTCTGGGGGAGGGCATAGAACTGACCAGGATTCATGCGTGAGGGCACGATAAAGTCGCGAGCTCCCTCGGGGGTTGAACCTACGAGTACGGGGGTTTCTACTTCGAGGAAGCCTTGTGAGTCAAGGAAGTTGCGCACGGCAATGCAGAACTTGTGGCGCAGTTCGAGATTTGCACGAACGACATCGCGGCGAAGGTCGAGGTAGCGATATTTCATGCGGAGGTCATCGCCACCGTCTGTGTTGTTTTCGATTGTAAAGGGAGGTGTGAGCGCTGCATTAAGAATGTTGAGCTGATTGACATTTACTTCAACATCGCCTGTGGGGAGGTTATTATTCTTGGCAAAGCGCTCGTTGACGGTGCCTGTAACTTGAATGACGTATTCACGTCCCATCTTGTTAGCCTTGTCGAAGAGCTCGCTGTTGTATTCTTCGCTGAACATGAGCTGAGTGATACCATATCTGTCGCGCAAGTCAACAAAGGTCATTGCACCCATCTTTCGGATACGTTGTACCCAACCGGAGAGAGTTACTTCTGAGCCGACATGACTGATGCGGAGCTCACCGCAATTATGAGTTCTTAACATATACTTAATTTTTTAGTGATTTAACATTGTTGTAAACGCTTGCAAATTTAACTGAATTTGAAGGACGGACAAAATGATTTTTAAACGTTTTTATTCGAATCCTTAAATTATTCGACAAGCATGAGGTCGCTCATTACGTCGTCGGAAAGAAATATGCCCTCCTCGGTGAGCGATAGTTGTTGGTTTGAAAGTGTTAGATTTTTGCTTTGAATGTGTTTCTGAGCAAATTTCATGATGTGGTTGAGTGGCTTTTCTCCAAATGTCTCTTTTAGCTCTTCAAGATTAATACCCTCTTGGGTTCTGAGTCGGGTAAAGATGTATTCATTAATCCTTTCGTTAGGAGTGAGGTGCTCGTAGTTGCGAGGTGGTGAGGAAGGACTACTGATGTATGCGTTGATATCTTCAACGTTATAATAGCGCGAGCTTCCGTCGAACGAGTGTGCACCAGCACCTATGCCGATGTAGGGTAGGGCATTCCAGTAGCCAGAATTGTGGCGCGAATGCATGCCTGGCAGGCAGAAATTAGAGATTTCGTAGTGAATGAAGTTTGCATCCTTGAGCTTATTGCACAATGATTTGTACATTTTGAAGCTGAGTTGCTCATCGGCTTCGGTTACTTCATTCTTATCGCGCATCATGGTAAGCGGTGTGCCTTCTTCATACATAAGGCTATATGCCGAGAGGTGCTTTATAGGTAGGCGCAATGCTTGGTCAACATCGTAGTTCCATTCATCGAGCTTTTGAGATGGCAAACCGTAAATTAGGTCAATGCTGATGTTCTCAATACCCTGTTTATGGATAAGTTCTACGGCTTGAATGGCTTGTTCGGCTGTGTGTCGACGTCGAAGTCGCTTTAAATGATGATCCGTAAAACTTTGTATGCCTAAACTAATGCGATTAACTCGGTTATTTTTCAGACAATCGATGAGCTGGCAGGTTACATCATCAGGGTTGAGTTCGACGGTAAACTCAACATCTTCTTTAACACGGAAATGTTGGAAGATACATGCTATCAGTTGGTTGAGACATTCAACGTCAAGCACAGATGGCGTGCCTCCACCGATATAAATGCTACTTAGCTGTGGCGATGAATTGAGCAATGCCATAGCCTTTATTTCTTCGCAAAGAGCTGTCGTGTAGCGCTGGCTTTTGGCAGAATTAAATATTGTAGAGTAAAAATCGCAATAGATGCAACGCTGCTTGCAAAACGGTATGTGTATGTAGAGCATGTAGAAAATGATATGGCCCCTCTTTATGAGATTTCAGAATAATTTGTGTGATGTTTTTTAAGCAGTTTGAGCTGACGCCAACAGATTGCATACTGAGGTAGTTGCTCATTAGGGTCAGCCTTTATAACGCTCATAGCAGCTTGACGAGCTAGGGTCATAAGGTCGGCATCACGCGTTATGTTACTTACTTTCAAGTCAATAGGCAAACCACTTTGAGCAGTTCCTTCAAGGTCGCCAGGTCCTCGAAGTTTTAAGTCTTCCTCTGCAATGATGAAGCCGTCCGTGGTTTCGACCATTATTTCCATTCTTTTTCGTGTGTGAGCTGAAAGTTCGTAGGGCGTTAGCAATATGCAATAGCTATTAGCTGCACCTCGACCTACACGTCCACGCAATTGATGAAGCTGAGCAAGGCCGAAGCGCTCGGCATGCTGTATGAGCATAATTGTTGCATTGGGCACATTGACACCTACTTCAATCACGGTGGTGGCTACAAGAATATGTGTTTCAGCTGCGGCAAAACGTCTCATTTCTTCCTCTTTCTCAGTGGGTTTCATCTTGCCGTGTAGTTTGCTTACTTTATGGTTTGGAAACAATTTGCAAATTTTCTCATAACCATTCTCTAAGTCTAATAAGTCTATACGTTCGTTTTCCTCGATGATAGGATATATTATGTAGATTTGCCGACCTTTAGTAAGCTCTGCGTTTAAGAGATTAAGCAAATTGTTGTTTTGGTTGAAGTAATAGTGGCGTGTTTGAATAGGCTTTCTACCAGGCGGCAACTCGTCGATGATAGAAACGTCGAGGTCTCCATAAAGTGTCATGGCAAGTGTGCGAGGAATTGGGGTAGCTGTCATGACAAGGATGTGAGGAGGATTTTGATTTTTCTCCCATAACATTGCTCGTTGTTTTACTCCAAAACGATGTTGCTCGTCAATGATGCAAAATCCGAGATTGCGGAACTTTACATTTGGCTCGATAATAGCATGAGTTCCAACAAGTAGGTTGATCTCTCCATTTTGGAGATTTTCGAGGAGGTTTGTTCTCCGTTTTCCCTTTATTGTAGAGGTGAGCAATTCAATCTTTACCGGAAGTCCTTTTAAGAAATCGGAGAGTGTTTTAAAGTGTTGCTCAGCAAGGATTTCGGTGGGAGCCATAAAGCATACTTGATAGCCATTATCCATAGCAATGAGCGCACAGAGCAATGCAACCAAAGTTTTTCCTGAACCAACATCACCCTGAACAAGGCGATTCATTTGCTTGCCGCTAGCAAAGTCTGCTCTTACTTCTTTTACAACACGCTTTTGAGCATTGGTAAGCTGAAAAGGAAGATTGTTGTTGTAGAAATTATGAAACAACTCACCTATTTTAGGAAAGTAGAACCCTGAAGATTGCTTACGTAAACGGGAATAGCGAAGTATTTCTATTTGTAGATAAAAGAGTTCTTCAAACTTCTGACGATGTCGCGCAAGGGCCAATTCGTTGGAGTTTTTAGGAAAATGCATTCCACAAAGTGAGGCATAAACGTCTTGAAGTTTATATTCACTAATGATGCTTTGCGGGAGTGTTTCCTCGATTCGCCCTTTAATTAGTTCGAGAGCGCTTCTTGTGATATCTGAAAGTAGGCGTTGCGTGATACGTCCTTCTAGCTTTTCAGACATGTGATAGCGTGGAAACATTTCTTTCCTTACTTCCGATTGTTGCTTAAGGCTTTCGATTTCAGGATGCACAAAGCTTGGCCGACCATTATAAAATGTAGGTCGTCCAAGAATTAGGAGCTCTTGCCCAACTTTGTATTGCTCTGTGATATACTTTAAGCCGTTGAACCACACTAATTCTACATATCCTGTTCCATCCGTAAATGTGGCTTGTAATCTTTTACGTCTTCCGGTTGCGGGAGGTTCGATAAAGTCAACAATCCTTCCTTTAATTTGCACATAATCCATACCCTCAACCAAACTGTTAATCTTTAATATTTCAGTTCGGTCGATATATTTGTAGGGAAAATAATAAAGAAGGTCACGAATTGTCGAGATTTTCAGATGTTTCTTTAGTAATTCGGCTTTTTGCGGACCTACTCCCTTTAGATACATTACTTCTTGTTCTAATATTTCCACGTTAAGGGTAGGGGGGATTATGTTGCTATTTATGAAAGGATTTTTTACTTTATTATAGGGTAGGAGAAAAGTAAAACAGATGCTCGCTTAACTATATTTAAATTGAGTAGAAGTTAAAACGAGCATCCATTTAACAATAAGAAATCTTAATCAAGCTTTAGTACTGCTAAGAATGCTTTTTGAGGAACTTGTACGTTTCCAATTTCCTTCATGCGCTTTTTACCACGTTTTTGTTTTTCAAGCAATTTACGCTTACGTGAGACGTCGCCTCCGTAACATTTTGCAGTAACATCTTTACGCAATTGCTTCACCGTTTCGCGAGCAATGATTTTAGCGCCGATGGCCGCTTGGATGGCGATGTCGAATTGTTGACGAGGAAGTAGTTCTTTAAGCTTTTCGCACATTCTTCGTCCGAAATATACAGAGTTGTCAACGTGAGTAAGCGTAGAAAGGGCATCTACGGGTTCGCCATTTAGCAGAATGTCGAGTTTTACTAATTTTGAAGGACGGAAGCCGATAGGATGGTAGTCGAATGAAGCATATCCCTTTGAGATTGATTTGAGCTTGTCATAGAAGTCGATAACGATTTCTGCCAGGGGCATATCATAATGTAATTCAACGCGATTTCCGCTTACGTATTCTTGCTTGATGAGTTCGCCACGTTTAGAGAGGCAAAGCGTCATGATATTGCCAATATAATCTGTACGTGTGATGATTGAGGCACGAATATAGGGTTCTTCAATATGCTCAATTTCGAGGATGTCGGGCATACCTGCGGGGTTGTGCACTTCCTTCATTTCGCCATGCTTGTCATATATGTGATAAGACACGTTGGGCACGGTTGTGATGACGTTCATGTTGAATTCACGGTCGAGGCGCTCCTGCACAATCTCCATGTGAAGCATGCCAAGGAAGCCACAACGGAAACCGAACCCTAAGGCTACTGACGATTCGGGTTGAAAAGTAAGTGAGGCATCATTGAGTTGTAATTTCTCAAGAGAAGCTCTTAGCATTTCGAAATCCTCAGTTTCGATAGGGTAGATACCAGCAAAGACCATGGGCTTTACTTCTTCAAACCCTTCGATGGCTTTTGGTGATGGATTTGAGGCTGATGTGATGGTGTCGCCTACTTTTACTTCTGTAGCCGTTTTTATGCCTGAAACGATATATCCTACGTCGCCACACGTTAGCTTTTGGCGTGGTGAGAGGTCCATCTTAAGCACACCGATTTCGTCAGCATCATATTGCTTTTTAGTATTGACGAATACTACGTTCTCGCCCTTATGGATGCTACCATTAACAATCTTGTAATAAGCTATGATGCCTCTGAAGGAATTGAAAACGGAGTCGAAAATAAGTGCTTGTAAAGGTGCATCAGGGTCGCCTTTAGGTGCTGGTATGCGTTCGATAACGGCACGCAGGATGTCTTCAACCCCTTGTCCTGTCTTGCCCGAAGCACGAATGATTTCTTCTTCTTTACATCCGAGGAGCTCTACGATTTCATCGCTCACTTCTTCGGGCATAGAGTTGGGCATGTCACACTTGTTGAGGATGGGGATGATTTCGAGGTCATGCTCAATAGCCATGTAGAGGTTTGAGATGGTTTGAGCTTGCACACCTTGGGTTGAGTCAACGATGAGCAAACATCCTTCGCAAGCTGCAATGCTTCGGCTCACCTCGTAGGAAAAGTCAACGTGTCCTGGAGTATCAATGAGGTTGAGGATGTATTTTTCTCCATCAAGTTCATATTCCATTTGAATGGCGTGGCTTTTTATGGTTATGCCACGTTCTTTTTCCAAATCCATGTCGTCGAGCATTTGGCCTTCTGTGATATTGATGGTTTTGGTGAACTCCAAAAGGCGGTCAGCCAAAGTGCTTTTACCATGGTCAATATGAGCGATGATGCAAAAGTTTCGTATATTCTTCATTGTTGAAAGTTAGAGTGAAATTGATTACTCAAAAGTGTCTATTTTGTCCAATGTAAGTGCGTGATTCGTATCCTTAGCCGAAAGTATGAGCTCTTCAGGATTTGATATTGGCCATTGGATGTTGATTGTTGGGTCGTTATAAGCTAGCGTGCACTCTGATTGTGGCGCATAATGATTGTCAACCTTGTAGATAAAAATAGCTTCGTCGGACAAGACTTGAAAACCATGAGCAAATCCTCTTGGCACGAAGAGCTGGCGCATATTGTCTTCAGAAAGTTCTACCATGACATACTTGCCAAATGTGGGTGACGACTTGCGAAGATCGACGGCAACGTCAACTACTCTTCCTTTGATGACTCTCACTAACTTAGCTTGTGAGTCATCGCCTTTTTGAAAGTGTAATCCGCGTAGCACTCCGCGTGTGGACATTGATTGGTTGTCTTGAATGAAATTGACTTCATGTCCTATATTGCGGTCGAAATCTTCTTTTCGATAACTTTCCGTAAAGTATCCTCTGCCGTCATGAAAAACCTTTGGTTCAAGGATGAAAACATCAGGAATTTCTGTTTTTATATATTCCATTTTTTTCTATTATTTTTTACGCTTAAAGATTTGAAAGATGTCTTTAAACTTATTAAAATTCTTCTGGTACTGAATGCCAATACCCTGTGTTGTTAAGCTTGACTTTGTAAAGTATCTATCGTTGCTTTGGCTATAAGCTTTTACGCTATAGGTTCCGCTGGGGGTGAGCAAATAACTGATGTCGAAATCGCCTACAAAGTTTGCATCATTGGGTGCGCTATATTTGCGTTCGCGATAGCCAAAGTTTCCGTTAAATTGCAGACGATTGTTGAGGAGTCGCCCGCTTAGCAGGCCTTCTACTTCCATTTCGTCCCAACCATAGGTGCCAGTTGACACGTTCGTACCAATGCTCCATTTGTTTGTATCAACCATCTTTGTGAGCAAGTCGTTAAGTTGCGAACTAAGGGTTGAGGATATGAAGGAGTTGGCCATCACGGTTGACTGATTTTGAGATTCAGCATCTGTTACCATTTTGCGATAGTCGTAGGTATAGAATCTACCGAAGCTCAGGAGATGAATGATTTGCATATTGAGGTCGTCTTCCGTAGAAATCAGATTTCTTACCATTTGCTTTTCATCATCGCTCACCGTTGGTAGGTCAAGCTCAAAGCTTACGATTGGCGAGGCGGGTGTGCCTTTGATGTTAAGGATACAATTTACGGGTATGTTGCGGTCGCTGAAGCTATCACCAATATTAAGGTCAGCAATGGAGGCTGACTGAACGGTATATACAGCCTTCAAATCGATTGGCGAGTAATCCGTATTGCCTGTAAAGTTGATGGTGCTTCCTGGTTGAATCTCAAAGTTCTTTTTAAGCAGATTCTCTATGCTCAACTTGTAAACTCCGCCTACTATGTCATAGATGCCGTGAAGCGTGAAGTCGCCCTTATTGTGGTATTTTGCATTGAGCATTCCGTTGCCCATAAGGTCGATATAGCTGTCTGTTGCCGGATCCATGATTACTCGGAGTGTGGCTTGAGGATTCATGTTTACGGCGATGTTAAACTCCATATCGGCTGTGTGGGTCGTCTTTTGCGCAAGGGGTGTAGTAGTTTGATTTTCTACGTCGCTGGCATAATCATTTTTGTTGCGGAATTTCACCAATGAGTCGTCCTTGTCATCATCGTAAAGGGTGCTTTCTTGACCTGTGTAAACAATCATTGTGCCATAGGTCGGAGCTACGTCTATATTGAGTGAAAGTCGGCCAGGTTCGCCATTAAGATTTACATGCCCATTTGCATTGGCCGTTGCGTAGAAGGGCATACTGGTGTTCTTGCTGATGTCGTAGAGTCTTAGGCTCGAAGCATTGAGGTCGAGGTTGTAGCTAAATTTCTTAAGCTTTTTGTGCCTTAACGTGGCGCTGAGCGTGCCGTGTCCATGGTGGAAATCGGATATTTCGCCATGGCGCAAGTTGAACAAACCGTCAGAAATGTCTATATCGGCTTCTTTTATCTCGTACCTTACGCCGTTAGCAGGAATCGTTGTTGCTAAATCGGCTTTTACTCTGCCGTTTAAGTCAAGATATTTAAAGCTTCCGTATAATCGGCAATTGCCTGTAGCTCGACCTTCTAAATCGTCGACAATGCCTTTCACCCACATGTTAAGAAATGCCAGATTCATGCCTTTCGTATCAATCTGAAGGTCTAAGCTTTTGCCTGCGGGCGATACATTTCCGTTGACGAGGGTTTGAGCATTGTAGAGCGTGTCGATCATATGCGCTGATAGCGAAATGGGCATTTGCGTGTTTTTCCATTCAGCGTTGATGAGCGCATCGCCCAGCGCAGCATTGTTAAAGCAGAATTGTTTGGTCAGCAAATTGGCTTTTAAGAATGGCTTGCTACTATTGGGTGAGAGTGTGAGCGTGCCGTTTGCTTTGCCATCAAAGAGGACGTCGTCAAAGTTCACTAGGTCCAACACATAGCCAACATCAAAATTTTGTAAGTATAGCTGCAGGGTGTTGTCGTTGTTCGAAGCAAAGTCGCCGTTGATGGTGAGTCGCTCAGCATCGTTGGTGTTCATAGTTGTTAGCATTAAGCTATCTATGCTCACGTCGTTGTCGCTGAGTGTGAAGTTGCCATTGCTTATTTCCCACAGCTTTTTGTTAATCACAAATTGTGAGTTACGAATCTTAGTGTTGCTTTGTAGCTTGCCTTCAACGTTGCTAAAAAGGGTTGTGGCACCTACGTTGCCAGCGAATTTGTTTTGTTGTTCGTCTTGCCAGGTGATGTTTGTAAGCAAGGTGTCGCTCTCTAAGGAGGCCGACAATTCGATTCGCACGTCTTCGCGCATGACTTGCTTTTCTCCCTGTAGGAGCAGGCGAATTTGGTTGTTGTCAGCGATGGAGTAGAGCCTTAGGTCCTTTATGCAATCGTCGTCAATCTCTATGCTATCGGCATTTGCTGATAGTTCCCAATAGTTTTGGTGCATATTGAAGTTGCCCGTCATTGTTACATCGTTACTCCAACCAACGGGGAGGAATAGCACCTTCTTGAAGAAGTCATCGCGCTTTGCGTTGACCTTTAGCGACATAAAGTGCTTGTCACTGGCTGACTTCTTTTTCAGCGACGGAATGTGATGATACACACCGTCGGCCAACCAATCCATCTTGAATTGATTGTCCACGGCTCCCTTGGCTTCGATGTCGAGGAAGTCGCTGCCCAATGCTACGTAGCAGTCGTTGTTCTCATCGTGCTTGAATGCCAGCTTCAGCTTTTCGAGAAAATAATTTTCGTGACGCTCTATGCTGAGCGAGTCGATGCTGAGCAGGGCTTCTTTTTCGTGCTTGCTCCAAAGTGGCACGTCGAGTTGTAGCGCTGAGCGCCATCTGCCCGAAAGGATGGTGTCGTTAATGCCGAGTTCCGAGAAATTAAGGTTGCTCATGTTGCAGCTGAGCGATGCATTGCTGATGGCTTCATGGCTGATGTTGGCCACGAATGAGAGGCTACCGTTTACAGCGGTGTCACGGCTTGCTATGTCCATCATGTAGCGGCTCTGCTTCTTCGAGAGCTGAATGCGGATGTCGCGCAGGGTGTGGCTCGGTAGTGCCGCTTCTTCGATAGTGATGTCTGCCTCGGCCGAAGTAGGAGTGAGAGTGAGCCCATTAGAGCGAGTAGTAGCCGTGAGCTTCAAGTCGTTAGGGAGTTTTGCTTCATCAAAGATGTAAGCCAAGTTTAACTTCTTTCCCTCCAAAGCAGCTCTGAACTCCGAGCCCTCATACTCGGCCTTGATGCCGATTCGGCCTAGGTGTGTTGCTTTGCACGTAATGGCTGCGTCGAAGCTTTGCGCCTGAAGGTTTCCCTTGCAATCGCCAGCCAACTGGATATTACCCAATCTGCTCACAACCGTCATCCCCGAATCGCCCACACATCGCAGCACGTCGGAAATCAGCACGCTATCAGCCGAAAGCTCCTCGATGCGCATGGCCACGCTCTCAACAAGGCTATCGCCAAGCATGGCCACGGCGCTCATCTTTGCGGCTGCATGCTGGCGCTCCTCATTGAGCATGAGCTTTGCTTGCAGCTCTTTGTTCGTGTAGGCAATGTCTATGCTACCTCCTACGCTTAAGGGGAGTTTTTCGAGCGCTGGGGCGAATGCGCTAAAATCCTTTGCGCTTAGGCTTTCGATGCTCAATCCGCCTGTTACTTCAGCATCCCTCCATGCAGCGGAGAGTTCGTTCCATGGCTTGTCAATCAATAGCAGCTGGGGCGAATTTAGTGCTGTGTGGGGTAGAAGGAGCTTAAAGTTGTGGATGCCGAAATGCTCTGCGCTTGATAGGACGTTGCACGACATCTTGTCGATGCTAAATCCTGCCTTTTCGTGCCCACTAAAGTTGCGGATTCTGATGTTTATGCTATCGCTTGCCAACACTCGTAGGCTTAGGTTCGAATGTATGGAGTCGATGGATAGGTGAGCGGCGTTGAGCTTGTGAGGCGTCTCGGGTTGCCATTGCTCGTTGTAGTGCAGCTTGCCGCGAGTGATGATGAGCGAGCCGATTCTAAGGCGCGTGTCGGTGCTCTCAGTCTTTTCTTTGCTGCTAAGCTTATCGATGAGGAATTGCACATTCATGCTGCTATCCTCGTGCGCTCGGTAGAGGTTGATTTCGGGTTCGAGCAGCAGGAGCGTTCGTAGGTTTACCTTGCCATCGAGTAGGTCGGCATATTGTATCTTTACTGAAATGTTCTTGGCCGTCAGGAGCCTTTCGCCACTTTGGTCGCACACGTGTATATCCTTCAGCGTGAGTCGGTTGAAGAGCCCCACTTCGATGTCCGCAAGGTGCACCTGCGTTTCGAAAAAACCACTCAGCTGCTCCTCAGCAAACTGAGCCACACGGCTGCGCAACGGCTGAAAATTGAATACCAACAAAAAGCAAAGGTAGGCACAAATCATTATGCCTACAATTGTCTTTAATATGTATGATATGCGTTTTATACTATTGAAGTTTTTTTACTTATTTCGCTGCATATAAACGATGCCCTCGCACATGTGCTTGAACAGTGGCCAAAAATGGTAATACCCCTTAGCTGTCGATTGTATAGCAAATTTCAAGCAGTCGAGCCAAGCGCGCTGTCCGTGCTGATAGTAGAGGAAAGCCCCTTTGCTTCTCTGCACGCCAGCATCTACGTACACCAGCGACTTCTTGAGCAACGTGCTCGTCTGCACAATCTCCTTGGGGAAATATCGCATCTTAAGCCCCAGGCGCAGCGCATCGGTGAGCCAAATGTCCTCCTCGCCACATGTCAGGAAGCGAGTGCCAAGCCCGAAGCGTTCGTCGAAGCGAATGACGCTCTGCGTGCGACTGCGCTTCATCACCATCTCCAGCGTAGAGATTGTGTAATCCTCTGGAATGCTCTTCACCGCGCGCTCCTGGCTGGGATAGTCCTTCAGCGCACGACCCGTATATGTGCTGGCTTTGAAGAACGCTACGTCCAAGTCAGCATGCTTCTTAAACGTGTCGAGAGCCAGGTCGATAGAGTCGGGCGTGAAGCGAGCATCGTCGTCGGCAAAGATGACGAGGTCGGCCGTTGCCTTGTCCATCGCAAGATTGCGGTTGGCCGAGAGCCCCTCGCCCTTGTAGCAAAATATCTGCACATCACTACGCTCGCGCAGCGTGTCGGGAATAAGCTCCAGGTATCTATCGTCAGTGTACTGATACGACACGATGTAAGTCACGTCCTCTCTAGGCTCCAGCATCACAGAGGGCACCCTCACGATGCCCTTGTTCAGAGAGCAAATCAATATGTTTATTGTCATCATTCTCACGAATTACGGTTTATTCTTCACGCAAATTTACGAAAGAAAACAAAAACACACACGCTTTCACAATGTTTTTTACTACAGAGGGGGGCTAAAAGTAGTAATTTAGCATCGCCAAATTCTATTTGCCAATTTCAGCTTTCACATTCTCACTATCTTAGCCCTCGTGTAGCCAATTTCTTCTACAAGCACGACTGGATGCCGAAGGTCGTTGCGATGGCCGTCAGCACGGTGACGATGAGCTGGATGATTTTGCCCCAAATGGCGTTTTTGTTAGTTGTTTCCATGGTGATTTAGGTTTTAAGGTTAGTATTTTAGATTACAGAGTACAGAGTACAGAGTACAGAGTACAGCTGCCGTGCGGCGTGTGGGCTTGCGCTTCAAGTTTCTCTAGAGTTTCTAGAGGTTCTAGAGCATCTAGATTTTCTAGAGTTTCTAGATTATCTAGAGCACTCCGCAAGGCTCTGTACTCTGTCAGTTGTACTCTATTCCCCCTCTTCCTCCTCAGGCGCATCGGTGCGCTTGAAGGTGATGTTGGGGTTGTTCACAGCGAAGCCATATTGCATCTTGGCCGACTTGCTGAAGACGATGTTGACGCTCTTAATCATTTCCGTCTTGAAGTCCTTCTCCGTTTCTGCGCCACGTGAGCGGAGGGTGGGGTAGAAGGAGCCGAGGTCGCGCAGGCGAACGCTGTTGCCCTTGCGGAGGGCCTTCATGATGTGCTCTTCGAGGGCAGAGATGACGGCTTTGGTGTCGTGCACGGTGAGCGTGGTGCTGTCGCTGATGTCCTGTGCGAGGGCATCGACGGTGATAGGCACGACGTGCTCAAGCTGTGCGTAATACTTTACTTCCTTCGTCTGAGGATTCTTTCTTGGGATAACACGATACTTTAACATAAGGTTTTTAGGTTTTAAGGTTTTTAGGTTTTAAGGTTGTTAGGACACTCCGCATGGTAGCTGTACTCTGTACTCTGTAAGTTGTACTCTAGCAAAGCTGTACTCTAGCAACTTCTTACTTCCGATGTCGGAGGTAGGAAGAAAGGGGTCGGATGTCTTGCGGCGCGCATCGCAAGGTGTTTTTTTTGTGGGGTGGGGAGCAGTTGCAGCTTTTTTTCTCCCCTCTCTCTCTTCCTCCTCCTTTCTGTATGCAAAGATACAAAGCGTTTTTGGCGGTGTGAGAATTAATGAGAATTAGTGAGAATTAGTGAGAAATAAAATGCAGGTGTGATAATTTTTTTTGCTGCGGGCGCGCCGTCTCAATCCTATTTTTCGTGCATTATTTTTTCATCCTTTTTTTTCCTTCATACCCCTCTTTTTCTTCGGTATAGGCAATTACAGGGTGATTACAAGAAGTTGCGGTCTAGGTGTGAGTGATAGTAGATTATGTTCTTATATTATATATATTTAATATATATAATATAAATATATTATTCTAACTACCTTACTGCCTTAGTTAGGTATGGCGCGAGTTCTTTGTAATCACCCTGTAATCGCTTTTCTTTATGTTAGGAAAATGCTTGTAGAAGTGAAGAAAAAATTGTATCTTTGTAGCATAATAAAGCAAGATATAAAGATGGAAAAATTAGTGACTTTAAAGGAGGCTCTGCCTGCAATGGTAAAAGTGTTTTGTAGGCGAGCAAAAGGTGCAAAAGATGTAAGTGGGTATGGAATGAAGAATGAAAGATGTATCAACCATTTCATATATTTTGCAGCTCTTGATTTTCTCATAGAAAATGATTTTCATACGCAGAATGAAGATTTTTACACAAAGATGTTTGACGACATTTACCAAATTGTCTTTAAAGTGTTGACTGTGCCAAATCCTATGTTTATAAAAGATGAATGTGAAGAACAAGCTGAAAAATGCGAATCAAATTCATCTGTTCCAGATTATATTCGTAAGCTTATTGTATTGGGTGCTTCACTGTATATACTTGAGCACTTTCACCGTATTAACAAAGATTATTACTTTGAGTGTTTTTTAAAGTGGTTAAGAGGAACTTATGGTGAAGATATGTGTTTTGGAGTTCTGTATGACAAATTAAAGAACAATTTACTTCCATTAAAAGACAAATGTAGATGGTGTGCTGATGAGAAAAAGTTGAGTGGCAGAACAGATTTTGAAATAAAGCATGAAGCATGGGCAGATGAGTTTTTTGGAGTCCGTGAAAACGCTTATGAAAGTTTTTCAGAGAATACACATTCTGTTATTGAACCAACACCGAAACCAACGCTGTTACCCTCACCCCCTTTCAAAAATGAGAATGATGCGGCTGTATGGAAAGAGCGCTTAATGGAATTCTATGGCGAAGAAATTCACACTCCATTAAATACTTCAAAATATAATCATATTCTGCGGTGTTTGGTGTGGTTTATGGAGGAGTGGAACGAACAAGGTCTTATAAACAAAAGCCCAGATAGAGATACCATCAGATTTTTAATTGAAAAATGCGGGTTTAAGAGAGATGGAGTAAAAGAAGATAGGATTGCTGGTAAGTTAGGTGACTTGAGAAAAAAGACTGATGAATTAAGTAAAGAAAAAGAACTTGTGAGAAAATACATGGAGAGCATACATGAAAATACATAGAAATACACGTCGCTACAAGAAAGTAATTTGTAAATTATAAATAATTGAAAATCAAAGGAGTACTAGTGTTAGTATTCCTTTTTTTTATGTATTTTAAAATACATGTGAAATACATGTGAAATACATGAATACATGTTTTTATATGTCGTAATTTCGCATCGGAAATCAGAAACAAAACCTCTGATGACTGACCTTCACCCGTGCTATTCCATATATATATAATGCGCGCTAATGGAGATGCAAAAAATAGAGGCGAGGTCTTATTATTTATTAACAAATAAACACAATTTACAATGAAAAAGAATTTAGCTAACGCTATAATCTTTGTCGGCCTTAATGGTCATGTAAAATTCTACAGTACAGACTTCGATTCTGATGTCATGAAGGAGTGGTTGGAAAGTTTTAAGAAGCGGTTGCCTGGTCGCGCATATCTCGACGATGAGGGC
>JAZLDQ010000072.1:0-30688 GCA_045614785.1 Alloprevotella sp. | reverse complement strand
TCTCTTGCTCTGTTTTGCCATTTACACCATCAAGGTGGTCGATATAAGCAAGAATATCATCACGCTCATCAATAAGGTTTGCACTTGAACTTACCAAACTGATAAGTTGGTCTTTGGTCATTTTCATCTTTGACGGAGCGCCTGCATATCGAGCAATAAGGTCCATTATGTAGTCATAGTCAATCAAAGCCGAGGCGAAGAGTACAAACTCAAAATCGAGGTCTTGAATTTCATCAGAAACACCCTCATTCTTCTTGTTCTCACGCTTTTTCTTTAGGCTATATGCCAAGTCTAAATAGGCTCCCCGGAAGGCAAGTAAGTCTTCATCTGTAAATCCATATCCGACTTGTGGGTCAGATACGATTTGAGAATGAATATCATCTACATTAACGAAGTCTGTATATTGACTTAATTGTGTCTTATATCGTTGGATTTCTTTAAAGTAGTTAATAAAGCCAGCCTTGGCCACATCTCCACGAAGATTTGCAACCTCTGACGCCTTAAATTCGAGGTTGTGTATATTCATGAAGTTTCTTAAATCTGCTATGGCTTTCTTGTACTTCTTGTTTATACTTTCTGCTGGCTCAACCAACCATACCTGACGCGCTGTGTCAGCCTTTTCTCCAGAGAATAGAGCAATAGCTGCATCAACAGCATCTTGTTGTCCTCTAAAATCAAGAATGTTACCATAAGGCTTAGTATCATTCAAAATACGATTGGTTCGTGAGAATGCTTGAATCAATCCGTGATGTTTCAGATTCTTATCTACATACAAGGTGTTCAAATATTTGGAGTCAAAACCTGTAAGCAACATATCTACCACGATTACTATGTCGAGCTTATTCTTATGTGGGTAATCCTTGTTGCTATACTTCTGATTCTTGATACGTTGCTGAACATCTTGATAATACACATCGAACTCTGACACAGTGTGATTTGTGCCATATTGTGTGTTATAGTTGCGAATAATAATTTCAAGAGCCTTCTTTTTCTTGTCGGGCTCTATCTCGTTATCCTTGCGCTCTTGTTCTAAATCCTCCTGAAGTTGGATAATATCTTTATTACCCTCAGCTGGCGGAGTGAAAACACATGTAATATTTAACTGCTCTGCATCTGAACTTTGCTCTTTTTGAATTTGCTGAAGCAGGTGATAGTAATCAATGGCATCATTGATAGATGCTGTTGCAAATAGTGCATTGAATCTGCACTCGCCAGTGGCCGCTCTGTGCTTTTTTATTATCGCCTCAGCGATAGCTCGCTTTCGAGCAGATTCGTCAATTGTTGTGCCATTCTCCTCTGGCTTGAAGTAATCCACATGGAAACGCAACACATTGCGATCATCAATGGCGTTCGTAATGGTATATGCATGCAACTCTTTTTGGAAAACATCTTCAGTTGTTTTATACTGAGCTTGCTCACCAGTTACCTGCGTATATGTTGCGTTCTCTTCAAAAATAGGCGTACCCGTAAAACCGAACAGTTGTGCTTTAGGGAAGAATTCCTTTATGGCTTTGTGATTCTCTCCAAACTGTGATCGATGGCATTCATCGAATATAAATACAATACGCTTATCCTTTAATGGCAACAAACGCTCCTGATAATTATTGCGGTTGTTGGGGTCTAATGCAATACCTAACTTTTGAATAGTTGTAACAATGATTTTGTCTGCATAATCATCAGACAACATTCTTCTTACAAGATTTTCAGTGTTGGTATTCTCCTCTACGCATCCGTCCTGGAACTTGTTGAATTCTTCTCGAGTTTGCTTATCAAGGTCCTTTCTGTCCACAACAAACATACACTTCTCAATATCAGGATTGTCTTTAAGAAGTGTGGATGTTTTGAACGAGGTCAAAGTCTTACCACTACCTGTAGTGTGCCATATATAACCGTTACCTCGATTTTCCTCAATGCAGTTAATTATTGCATTTACTGCATATATCTGGTATGGGCGCATAATGAGCAACTTTTGTTCACTCGCTACCAAAACCATATATTGGCTAATCATTTTGCCGAGCTTGCATTTTGCCAAAAAGACCTCCGAGAAATCATCAAGATTAGAGATTTTCTCATTTTTCTCATTAGCCCATTGGTATACTGGTAAAAACTGTTCATCAGCATTGAAATTAAAATGCTGGTTGTTGTTATTTGTGAAATAGTATGTCCTACTTTGGTTACTTACGACAAATAGCTGCATAAAACAAAGTAGGGAATTTGTGTAACCATTGCCTGGATCATTCTTGTAGTCTACAACCTGCTGCATAGCTCGACGAGGACTAACATCCAATGTTTTCAGTTCTATTTGAACGATAGGAAGTCCGTTTATCAAAATAATAACATCATATCGCTGAAAGCTATTGCGAGTATTCATGCGAAGTTGATTGACAACCTCGTATTCATTTTTGCACCACTCTTTGATATTAACCAAAGTATATTGAAGTGGTGTGCCATCCTCTCTGATAAATGTGTTACGCTCCCTTAAACGCTTTGATGAAACATATACATCTGAGTCTGTCATTTCTTCAAGTAATCGACTAAACTCAGAATCGGTAAGATGAACTCTATTAAGTTGTTCAAACTTCATACGAAAGTTCTGCTCCAGAGTATTTCTGTCACAGATGTCAGGGCGATATGAATACTTCAAATCACATAATCTCTTGATGAAGTTATCTTCTATTTGTTTTTCTCTTATCATACTTGCAATGAAGATTTAATCGTTTATTAACCGCCTTGTTTCCACATTCAGGACTTTCGCTATTTGTGACAGCATTTCCAACGATGGTTGCATTTTGTTTGAGCACCATTTGGAAACGGTTGACGGGTCTTTGCCAAGTTGTTCGGCAAGCCACTTGCCGGTTTTCTTTTGTTCAACCAATACTACTTTTAGTCTATTTAAATCTTTCATTATATATCCAACTTATTGGTGTTATCCGCAAATTTAACACTTCATGGGGGGAAAACAAAATAAATTGTTTGTTTTTTATTTGTAGGTCAAGAGTGTATTCTCTTAAATCGAAGGAGTGTTACAAAATCATGGTTATGGTACTGCGGAATTTATTACACATGGAATTATAAAACAATTCCCGATGAGGTTGGAACCTATTTGCATAATAAGCAAAAACAATGTGGAGTGAGGCATAAAATTTGCCCTAGCGCTCGCTGTAATGCAACTTCCTTTTTTGAATTGTCAAGAGAGTTGCTTCATTAGAAGTTTATTTCCTCCTTCACAACTTATTCATAACTAAAATTTCAATACTAGTATTTTTTGTACCGAGGCGTGGTATTTTAAGTACCACTGCTGGTAAAAAAATACCAGACCTTGGTACAAAACTATTTCCCTTTGAAAAGTCACTTGGGATAATTTCAGTACACTACACCTCAAATAAATATGTTTTATGTCTTGAAAATGTCTAATTAATTCGCGATCACTTGTCTACTCTTTACCGTTCCACACTTCTTTTACGATTTCTTTGCTTACCTCTGGTGTGAGATCTTATTATGCAATGGATTCTCTAATGCGTAAATTTAGTAACGGTGAAATAATAAGTTGGGACAGTTTTAATTGTATTTTTAGTTGATTTTGTATTTGTGATTAAGGAGCATAGCGGGCTATGTGACTGATGAATAAAGATGAAAGCGACAAAAAGGCAACGCTTTAAATGCCTCCATAAAACATTATTAATATAAAAAGTTCCAACTTATTATTTTACCGTTACTAAAAAGGAGTTGTGTCATAATGAGTAAACTGCTGCGTTGCTTCTCTATTCCGGATTTGCTCATGTACTTCAGTATACTTCTTTTATCCTCAATTTCAGCGCCTTGCATTTTACTTTCTTTAACAAAACTTAAGAGGGTGTGTCGACACACCCTCTTTGTACTTATAATAATTCTCTCTGCAGCCATACCTTTAACAAGGGGTCGGATATTGCTACCTCGCGTTTTTCAGTTTCGATAAGTTCCTTCTTTATAAGAGCTCTTTTTACTGTTGCAACATTTGCCGAGGACCCTAATCTGTATTTTTGAATAACCTCTTGTGTTGAGAACTCCTTATGAACACCATCGCTAACAGCACGCAAGAAACTTATTTGATAGGCCGACAGGTTTTCTGTCTGTTTTTCAAAAAGAGGAGTGTTTTGGTCAAGAATGTCTTTGTATGCCTCCTCAAACTCTTTTTCTGTGGCCACCTTATCCGTATTCACCCAAATGAGCCAAGCAAGTTGTTGAACGTATGAAGAGTGGTTCTCAACAGTATCACACACCTTTTGCGCAAGCTTCGGTGATATGCTTTTCCCAGTAGCCTTAAATCTACCGCATATATATTCTATCCAATCGGCTGTTGGTATCTTTTGCAGATAGATGGCATCGCCAAACTTATAGAACGGAAAGCTCTTCTTCTCGAAGAGTTCGTTCATCAAGTGCTTTTTACTGCCAAACAAACAGTATGAAACACTCTTTTGCAACTGCCAAATAGTTCTCAATCTTTTTTGAAAGTTCTTGGAATCACCGAATTCTGCTATTTGCTGGAATTCGTCGATGCAAACAACAATTCGGCAACCTTTCTTTTGAGCAATCTTTTCTGGGAGTTGAAGAATTTCAGTTATATTATCGCTCATGGGATTGAGTTCCAATGAAATGGAGAAATCGGTCGTCGGGTCTATGCCAAAAGATATTTTAGGGGGTATACGGGAAAGGAATAGTTTCGCATTCTCAACCCATTCGTCCCATCTCGTTGATGTTTGCTTCAATACAGCCGATGCAAAAGCATCGTAGAACTCCCTATCGCTGCGACAAGAAAAGATATCAAGATAAACAACTTTAAGGTCGTCCGATTTTGCAAGATTGCAAACTTTTTGCACCAAAGATGTCTTTCCCCAGCGACGTGGAGATATAAGCACAGTGTTTATTCCGTGCTTGAAATTTGCAAGCAAACGTGCTGTCTCATTCTTGCGGTCGGTGAAATTATCTCCCGATGTTGCAACTCCAAAGATGAAAGGCTTGTTATCCATAACAATATTGATTTTACTGCAAAGATAGTGCAAACGAGCTAAACGCAAGTTTACTTGCAAGTTTCACAGCGAGTGCAACCTATTTTCGCATATTTGATGCAAAAATAAGTAATAGTTTTATTAGTAACAAGATTGTTACTAACAAAGTTGTTACTAATTAGAAAAACAGCCTTACATTAAGATAATCCTCATTGTGTTCAATCATTATATCCTTCATTCTCGATGCGCCTAAGTCTTTTGCAGACTTTTTGTAACAGGTAACGAATTATGAATTTATGAGTTGGGATTTTGATAAAAGATAAAGATAAAGAAAAAAGCAGTTACTCTGAAGTAACTGCTTTTTAAGTGGTGCCACCAGGAATCGAACCGGGGACACAAGGATTTTCAGTCCTTTGCTCTACCAACTGAGCTATGGCACCTTGCTTGTTTGCGAGTGCAAAGTTAGCACGAATTTCAAAACCTCCAAAGGGAAATGAGATTTTTTTTCAAAAAAAATGCATTTTTATTGATTTGTGCTGTATTTTGCAATTTATATATTGCAAACAAGTTTTTTTGTTCGTTTTTTGAGTGTAAAATACTAAGTTTTGGAATTTGTGAGATATTGAGAATCTAATTTTACCTTAAAACTTGTAACCGAGTGTGAGATGTATGTTGTGGCGGTTGAGATCTACGCGCGATGCTTGCAGAAGGTTGTGGTTGTTTCCTTGCTGTGGCACGTGGAAGGCATAGACATCTGCGTGTTGTGTTTGATACTGATAGGCCATATCAAGGCTGAAGCCTTTATAGGTGTAGCCACAACCTGCAGTGAGTCGGTGAGTCTCGCTCAAGTTGACGTAGTCGGTGCGAGTGGCGTAGTAATAGTTGTCGCTATCAATGAAATGATTGAGGAAGGCGTTGCGTTCGAAGGGTGAGGATTCGTAGTTGTAGCCTACTCGTAAGGACAAACCGTCTATCACACGTAGTTCTGCACCTGCTTTCAGATTGTGCTGGCCACGTAAGTAGCGGTCGGCTTCGTGTTTGAGTGCTCGGTCGTCGTAAAGCCCGTCTTCGTAGGTGACTTTTGCAGAAGAGGCATCTGTGTATTCGTATTCAAGTCCGTAAGCGAAGGTGTTGGCGAGTGTGCCTCCGGCGCTTAAGTTAAATCGCCAAGGTGTCTGTACTTCATAATAGTTTGTCACGCCCATGCTGCGAGCAGTATAATTTTGTCCGTTGCTAGCATAGGGGGTGTCCATGTAGAAGTCGTTGGACGTGTCGATGGTGTAGTGTACGGGGGTGTGCACAGCTAGTCCTACTCTAAATGGGCTTTCTTCCAGTGGGCGCCAAATAAGTCCTAAGATTGCTCCGTATCCTTCTCCGTCCACGTGTTCGTCGTTGAGGTAATAGTAATCGTGGAGCGTATTGTCGGCATAATTTATTAGCTGTTCCGTGTAGTCGGTGTAGGAGCGTTGGTTTACATCGTAGTATGAAGCTGTGATGCCGGCATAGAGTCGGTCGTTGAAATTCATGGCGATGTTGAAGTCCCACTGGTGAACTCCTCCCCATTGCACGCGTTTGTAGTTGTAGCTTTCTGCGTCTGATGGTTCGTAGCCATTAATCTGTCCGTGTTCATCGAGGGTGGGATTGATTAGATAAGTGTCGTATCCCAGGTTGGTGAAGGGTGTGGTGAGTTCGCGGTCGCGGTTGTCGCTCAAGTCGAGCCATCCGCCTGCATAGGCGAGGTCCATCATTTGCCACGATTGCGACATTCCGTATGTGGGTTGGAATCCTGTGTTGATGTGGTTTTTGAAGTTGCGAGCTTTGTGGTAGTTGATACCTACGTTAACGAATTGAAGTGCGTCGAGGTCTAAGTGGCTTGAGAGTACAAAGCCTATTTGGTCGAACGATGCGCGTGTGCGGCCGATGCCCTCCATCTTTTCGGCGTGGGGTTGTGCTGTAAGGCTGAATGAGGCAGCAACGTCATTGCGGCGGTACAAGCCGATACCTGCAGGGTTTGATCCCATTACAGAAATGTCGGCCCCCAGCGCACTCATTGCGCCACCCATACCTACGTAGCGGGCTGTTCCGTTGAGGTCGCGGGTTGATATGGATTGGAGACTATAAATATCTTGTGCTTGGAGCGATATGGCCATGAGGCTCATGGCTGATATTATAAATCTTTTCATTATTTCTATTTTTTTGTGAACTCCTAATTTATATATATGTATGTGTAGTTTATCTGCGGCGACCACCACCGCGGTTGCTACTTCCGCCGACGGAGCGATTCGAACCGCCTTGTTGGAAGCTGCGCTCGCTTCGGCTATTTGAGGGAGTGCCAAAACTGCGTTCGCGTGCGGGGCGTGAAGAGTTGCTTACTGAATTTTGGCGGCTTTCGTTTTGTGTGGGGCGATTGTTGTTGACGCTGCTATTGCGTTTGTCGTTTCTGTTTTGACTTGGGCGAGCATTGCTGGATGGGCGTGAGGTGATGCCGTTGGCTTCTGCTCTTTGAGTCGATGGACGGTAGAAGTCACGATTAGACGATGGGCGGCTGGGGCGTTGAACGACGTGCGAAGGTTTGCTGGGCGCCATCACGGGGTGATGATGGTGGTGATGAGGTGGGTACCATGCGTGGTGATGCCATGGGTCGTACCATGTATGGTGCCACCAATGGTTGTTCCATCCATAATAGCCACCCCATCCGTAGTGATAGTCCCAATAGCTACTGTAATATCCAAATGGACGATACACATACCATGGGTCAGCCCAAACTGCTATGCTTTCTTCATAATATGGACTGCTGATGATGGTGACTCCAGGCGCATGAAATCTGACAATGCGCGAGGTGTAAACTCCGCCTTCGCCACTGTCTGCGTCGTCGTAGTAGGAGCTAGCCTCTGTTGCTTCTGTCGATTGTGTGCGGTTGCGACGATTGTAGGTGTCAACGTCCATTACGCCTTCGCGGTTGCTGGCCCAATCGTCTGTTTCTGTTGTTGCTTGTGTCGCTGCTTTTTTGGCTTTCTTTTTGTTGGGCGTAAAGTAAATGTCGTCTTGCGCGAAGACCATGACTGTACTTGCCAGCCACGCCCCTATGAGTGTTAAGATGATTCGTTTCATACGATTGATTTTTTAGAACAGTACTATTGTTATAATCTGTACATAGGCAAAGATACGTATTATTATTGGTTTAAGCTGAATAAAACTTTACAAGACGTAAAAGTTTAACTTTTTTAAATATATAAACGCTTAAAACTGGCGTACAAATTAAAAATCGTGCACTTTGTCATACGAGAAAAGCTTAAGAAATAATAAACTTAGTATTTTTGCAAGTATAAATTTTCTATGCTCAATACTTATGTTTCATAGCTTTGCCCAACCTTTACGCAGTAAGCCTCCTCAGCGTTTTACATTTCCGTTCAGCTATCAGCCTCATCCTCTTGTGGAGCAGGCTGCAGAGGAGATGTGCGCTTATATCCAAGCGCAGCCTATGTGGTGTGAGGAATTGGCGGAGGGAAAAATGTTGGGAGTTTTGGTTGTTGAGCGTGAAGATGGTGAGATTGGCTATCTTACTGCTTATTCCGGACTCTTGATGGGGCAGAATCATTTGCCTTATTTTGTGTCGGCTGTTTACGACTTTTTACATCCCGGAAGTTATTTTGTGGAAAATGAGGCTGTGCTTAATGACTTGAATGCGAAGATTCAGGAAGTTGAATCGTCTGATGCTTTTCAGGAGGCTCGAGCAATGCTTGCGCAGGCTAAGCATTCAGCACAATTAGAAGTTGAAGCGATGCGTTTACGGCTACAAGCAGCTAAGGCGGAGCGCGACGGTCAGCGTGCTGCATCGCAACTTACGGAGGCGGAAGAAGCCTCCCTCATACGTCAGAGCCAGCATCAGAAGGCGGAGTTTCAGCGCCTTAAGAAAATGCATAAGGAGCGCATTAGTCAGGCAGAAGAGGTTGTGGCTTCTTTCACAGTTCAGTTGGAAGAGCTCAAAGCGCAGCGCCGACAACTTTCCGACCATCTTCAAACGTGGATATTCCGACAATTCAAAATGCTTAATGCTTTGGGAGAGACGGCTGACCTTATTGAGATTTTTAAGTCGGCAGTGCCGCCCATTCCGCCGGCCGGAGCTGGTGAATGTGCGCTCCCTAAGATGTTGCAGTATGCTTTTCTGCATCATCTTCGCCCGTTGTGTTTTGGCGAGTTTTGGTGGGGCAAGTCGCCCTCTCATGAAGTGCGCCATCATCTTCAGTTCTATCCTTCGTGCACGGGTAAGTGCAAACCCATATTGGCGCATATGCTGAAAGGGCTAGAGGTTGAACCTAATCCTTTGCAAGCGTCTGGTGTTTCAATGACACCTTTGCCTATTATTTATGAGGACGATGCCCTTGTTGTAGTCAACAAACCTTCGGGTATGCTTTCTGTGCCAGGCACTTCGGACCAGGTGTCAGCCTTCTCATTGCTATGTGCCAGCAGGGGTGAAGTTTATAGCGTTCATCGTTTAGATATGGATACTTCGGGACTGCTTGTTTTTGCAAAGACGAAGGAAGCACAAGTAGAGCTGCAGCAACAGTTTGCTTCGCGTCAAACGAAGAAAAATTACGTGGCATTGGTTGAAGGCATCCCGTCGGCACCTCAAGGCTATGTGCGCCTACCGCTTCGCCCCGATTTGCTCGACCGCCCGCGCCAGGTGGTAGATTTTGTTGATGGAAAACCATCTATCACTCAGTATAAAGTCGTTGAAACTTCCGTGCAGGGAGGACGTACGCTGAGCCGCCTCTCGCTGCAGCCTCACACGGGGCGCACTCATCAGTTGCGCGTTCACTGTGCACATCAGGAAGGTCTTGCCTGTCCTATCGTAGGCGATGCGCTTTATGGTGCATTGGATAGTCGTCTCTATCTGCACGCTGAGCGCCTTGTTATCAAGCATCCAACGACGGGCATTACTCTTCGCTTGCAAGCTGATTGCGCATTTTAAGGTAGGTTCTATAAATTAGCGGGCTACGTTTCAAGGAGTTAAAAAGAAAAAAGATAAACAAAGCGACCAAGCTAGTAACCAACCTTAATAAGAAGCTGAATAGCTCTTATAATCTTAAAGCGAAGCAACCTAACAACCTCATAACCTGACTCAACTGTAGGTTAGCGAAAGTTGAGTCGTTAATCTTCGAATATGCTCACCCCAATACACCCCTCCTGGCAGAAATATTTGCAAAATGATTTTTCAGCCCCTTATTTTCAAGAACTCATACAGTTTGTCGAGGCCGAATATGCTGCGCATACGTGTTATCCCGTGCGTTACCACATATTCCGTGCTTTTCAGTTTTGTCCATTCGAGGCCGTAAAGGTTGTAATCATTGGGCAAGACCCTTATCATGAACCTGGACAAGCCGAAGGACTCAGCTTCTCTGTGCCCGAGGGTATTGCATTCCCTCCCTCTTTACGCAATATTTTCAAGGAGATAAGTGACGATTGTGGAGTAGAACCGCCTACTTCAGGGAGCCTTGTGGGTTGGGCTGAACAGGGAGTACTCTTGCTGAATGCTACGCTTACCGTGCGTGCGCACCAGGCAGGTTCTCATCAAGGAAAGGGCTGGGAGCAATTCACCGATGCAGTTATAGCACGCTTAGCTGTAGAGCGTAGTGGCTTGGTCTTCATCCTGTGGGGAAGTTACGCACAGAAGAAGGCAGCGCTCATCGATAGCAAGCGCCATTTAATACTTAAGTCCCCTCATCCATCCCCATTGTCTGCCTACCGCGGATTCTTCGGGAACCACCATTTCAGTAAGGCAAACGAATACCTTCAGCAACAAGGCGTAGCCCCTATTTGTTGGGGGTAACGAGAAAGGGGTAGTGTTTAACGATATGTTGCTTTATAGATTCCATTCGTGTTTTTGTTGCAATTCAGCCCGCATGGTGTAGGGGCCACTTTATGTCGGCCCGTATGCCGTGAGGCATAATGTGTATTTAGTCTCACCCAAAGACGCAAAGAAAGGGAAGGGGGTATCTAGAAATATTCCAACTGCTTTCTCGTTGGAATATTTCCGGATGGCAGTTGTACTCTGTAAATTGTACTCTAAAAACATACATTGTATCACGACGGGCCGACACAGAGATCGGCCCCTACAGCAGACGCTTTTTACTCGAATTATCTTAAAAAATAGCCCAAGATACCGAATTTTCAGTCGGTACCTTGGGCTATTAAATTTATGGATTATACAGCTTCTTATTCCCAAGCTGCACTATTCCATCCTCTATACATATCTTTTGTGGCTGGATTATTAGGGTTATTAGGATCTACTACAACAAAGTCGTTGTCACCACTTGCTGCAAGCATTCCTTCTGTGTGCAGTTCAATCACACGAATTGCGGGAGATTCATAATTCTTCATTATTGTTTTTTATGTGTTTAAATTGTTAGTTTTAGTTTCGCTCATCAAAGATTAGTAGGGTTTGGAGATTCATTTCCTCGGACATCTTATAACCTCAAAACCTTACAACCTTATAACCTAATATTAGTACACCACCTTCTTACCATTCACAATATAAAGCTGGCCCTTCTGAGGAGTCAACACGCGGCGGCCGCTGAGGTCGTAGATGTGTGTTTCCTTCTTAACGGCAGGTGTGAGGTCGAGAATGCCAGTCGTTTCACCATTCTCAATGATTCTTACGTGCGAGAGTGCTGCTGGTTCAACTACTACAGGCGAACCTCCGCGGTTCGTAATCGTGAGGTAAAGGCGGAAGGGATTCAGGTAAGTGCCAGTAGCAAGGGGTTGCCATGCGCCATCAATTGAAATAGCGAGGCTGCCTTTCAACTCTTCCGCACTCTTGCGGCTATAGCTACCTGTAATTTCAAACTTTTGATAGACAGAAGAGCAGTCGAGTGTATTTTCTTCAGCAGCATAGAGCACAGCGTCTGCTACCGAGATTGTCATCGCCTTAGCCGCTTCATTGCGTGCCTTAATCAAATAAGGATGGTTCGCCTGGAGTGTGCCCGCCTTAATCTTCATCACCTCCATTGACAATTCATCAATTGTGCCATCATCGTTGTTGTCATACGAATGCACCGCATTGATATATGCAACTTCATAGCGGTCAGCAATCACTTCGTAAGGCAATTCGAAGGGTACGTAAAGCGCATTCCAATGGAGGTTGGGAAGAGTACGAGTGTAGGTAATGCGGTCCATAACCTCATTCTCTATATTGCTGAAAGTCTGCCCATCAACCAAATCAACGTTAGACTCTATAATCTTACTAAAATCTTTCCAACCATCTGCTACAGCATATGTAGAAACGCAGTCGTTAGGAACGTAAAGGGTGGCGTTTGATGTAATAGATTCCCCATTCAATCCTTCAAAAGTTGTTCCTCCGAGAAGTGCGGGAACATCCTGTGTCTTACATCTAATTCTGACTAAAGATGTGCAATCAATGAAGGCCTTTGAAGAAATTGCGGTTATAGGGTAATTAGTGTCATTGTACTTTATTGTTTGAGGGATTGTAACATCTACTGTCTTATCTGCAATCCACAATACTGTAGCTGTGTTATTATCGTTGATTAAGTAGGTAACGTTATCTATTGTCAACAATTTCTCATAATCTACATAATCGGAATACATCACATCGCAACCTTCACCATAGGATACTTGACAGAAATAGACACCTGGCTTTGCTATAATGGTTTGCTTAGAAAGAGTGTTTGAGGTTTCATTTGTAAGGTTTTCTGTAGGGTAAGTGATGCGAATATTTGTGATATCTGAACGCATACAACTAATATCGCAAGTTCCAGCAGCTACTTCGCATGAATAAGTTCCTTCTTTTTCCTTGTAGACAGAGACTATTTTCTCTCCATTTACACTAATCCATGCTTCTTGATCAGTGCCATCATTATACCCAGTATATGTATAGCCATACGCTATAAAATCAAAACTGAGAACTGCATTGTCTTCTATAACAATACTCTTCGTTTGAGTACTTGTACTATATTTGATGTCATCGAAGGTAATTGGTTTACTTTTTTGGTAACACCATTGATACAATGCTTCATCCGAATGCGTATACATTACAGATGGGTTATAAGGCTGTGGTTGTTCTTTAATTTGATATTCTGGATAGGTTGGATTGAATGTAAACGGCCAGGATTTGTAATCATATTCTGTGTGATTTTGTACCCAATCATTACCTGCAGTTGTTCCACAGTTCTCAACGATAGTACCATGATAGTTTTCTGCAAGACCACCTCCATAATTATAAGATTGGATTGGGAAGTAGCAATTTAAACAATTACCAATGGGGTTGTGATAATTACTACCATACTTACTTACTATCCCATCAGAACCTCCTTGTTCGAGGCGATTTATCCAAGATGCTTCATTACTTACACAATTTGCGATTGTACCACCATTTAAGCATACAACCCAGTTACCATGATAACCAGCCGTATAACTAGGACTACCACTCACCAAACCACCCGGAAACTCAAATTTACAATTATACAAGATACCTTCTGTATAAATTGTTATCGCTCTATTGGGTCGAATAAATAGCACATCGTGCATGGAACCGTAAAGATTGAATAAATGCCACCCTCCGGCGATATAATCATAGTATTCTTCCCAATACTTATTTACCTGAATTGTATGGTCATTGCCGTCAAAATCACCATAAAAGTCACCTCCTTCTACCAATCCTTCATTACTCTTAAAGGCAATATCATTGCAAAGTTCAATATATTGACCACTAAAAGTATTTCCGTCCTTAGTTTGCTGAAGAAAATACAAGAATTGAGACGCAGTGAAAATTCTATAGGGATCGGCTTTTGTTCCCGTTCCACTATAAAATCCTTGGGCGATGGTCTTACCATCCCATTCATCCATCGCTTGCAGATGGAAAGTTGAAGTGCAAATCGCTAAGAGCATTGCACAGAGTTTTAATGTAATGTTTCTCATACTACAATTTGTTATTATAATTAAACAATAAGTTATCTATACTTCGGAGTAAATGGAAATAGAGAGGTCGTATTCGTTGATGCACCCCCAAATAGTAACCGCCTTTCAAATAATTCCCCACTCGCGTTTTCTATCGAAAGTGATTCTGCTACGCTATATGTTTTGTAAGAGATAAAGTCATTTGACGCGACAGTAATATACACTTTGTTCATATCGTCAGGGATGCGAACTGCATACATTATCTGTTCTCCATCTACTATAGACATATAGGCATCTTTATGTAGATTGATGTCGTCAGAGGGACGTTGAATCCAATCACCGACATACTTTGGATAGGTGTAGAAAGGGATATACGCCTCCATCACATTCACTACATCACGACCTATACCAATGGCTGTGCCTCCATAAAAACAAAGACGATTCTTCTCAACGTCAAAACTCTCGTCCTTTTCGTGCTTACTAATCGATACTATACATCCCCCACTAATGATGATACTGCCATTAGAGTCTATGCCGTCATTATTTTCAGAACAACAATAAAGGTTCCCGTTCAATACATTCATAAATTTCTCTACGTTGATGCCATCATCGTAGGTTTCAAGAATAATATTCCCCCCTTTAATATACATATTGTCCTTAGACTCAAATCCTTCACCACCCATATCGTAAGTTTTAACATAAATATTGCCAGACAATATTTCAAACTCTTTGCCAGATTTGAGTGCTTTGGGACAACCATTACGCTTGTCTTCATCAACATCGTTGAGTACAGAACCTCCCTCTGTGATGACGGTGATGGTCAACGAGTCATTGGCTCCTTCAGATTCGCCCAAGAACATGCCATAGTCACTTACCATTCCCTTTCCACCCAATCCACGACTAATACAAGAAATGTTTCCCTTTGTAATCAATATATTTTGGTCTGCTCCTAAACAACGAGCCGTGTAGTAGTCAATACTATCCTCTGCATTGACATACTCGCTACCATCACCTGTTGTTTCAAACTGGTAACTACCACCAGAAATGGATATGTCACCATCAGCAGAGACACACCGTCCACCTCTTCCATGATGTGCAAGATTCATTTCCACACCAGATAAATAAACATTCCTATCACCCTTAACAAGAGAACAGTAAGAAACATCTCCACTTTCAATGACTGCGTGACCAAAAGCCTGTCCTGTTAGGTGACCTCCTGTTATGTAAATATCTTCTTTACTTTTGATACCTTTTGACTGATCACCATAAAGACACAGGTCTAACATGCCGCCGCTCATTGTAAAAGTGCTATCGCATTGTAACCCCTTCCGATTTTTGTTATGAACCGATACATAGACGTTACCTCCCAAGATATCAATATAACCTTTATCAGCATCAATACCATCTTGTTGCACATAATCTATCAAGATGTTTCCGTTTAATATGCGAACATAGTCCTTAGAATGTATAGCATCAGAAGCGGCATAATCAATCGTTGCATCCCCTCCTAAAAAGGTAACCCCTCGCTTGCCATAGATGGCATGTTTGAGACCTCCTTTTAGGTTTAGAGCCCCATTACCTTTAAAATAAAGTTCCCCCTTTGTCTGAATGCAACCATCATACTTCACGACACTATCTGCGACTATCGCATCCGCCAACCTGTTGCAAGTATATTCAGCAAGTTCAATGGTTGTCGATACTTTTGATTGCACCTCTATGGTTGGGTACATGAAAGATTGCAAATTGAGTCCTTGGATGACAATATGACAATCAGATTCACTTTGGATAGACAAACAACCTTCTTCACAAGAACCTGACAGAGAAAGAATCAACGGTGTAAGTGGGTCGTTATGATGTATTTTTACATTACAATCTTCAATGTCAATATCTGTAAATCTCGCACGTGGATTTTTATAAGTTACGAGTTCATTTGTATAGTTTAAATAGATAGTGTCAGACTGTTGAGTAAAGCTCATGCTGTCTATGGGAAGTGCTGAAAGAATCGTATCCTTCATAAAGAACTGAAAACGATATTCTTCTTCAATTTTATTGATAAGGATACTATCAATTTGATTAATTTCGTATCCCCTGATATTCCCTTTGTAATGCACTTGAACAACTTCTTGAGCAGGCAATTGGAAATGAATAAACATCAACAATAGGTACAATCTATGTGATGTCGATAGTAATTGATGCAGAAAATCTTTCATTCTGTGTATATTTTTGTATTTCAAGCGACTATTATTGGAATTAGAAAATAATTCCAATGTAATCTGAAGAAATAAAAAATTCTTCATAATTAAATTGTTATCAAAGTCTGTTAATGGACTTTGTTTTTGCTTTGATTTTTTGTAATGGTAGATATACAAAAAAACGTGGAGCCAGTCAGTCACTCGTTCCACGATTCAAAGGCCTTCGCATTGCCCTGTTAGTCGAAACGAGCAACGCTGAAAGCCCCACGATGATGCATATATATAACTACCCACCGTTGGCTTTTATTGAAAAGAGCCAATGAGGGCTGTATATAAACATCCCAAGGGGCGTTCCCGTTGCTTTGTTCTTGACTAACAGTGAGAAGTTGCGAAGTTCTTGAATCGTCAAAACCAAAGCGTACAGATACGCCTTTATGTATATAGCCCCACCCCGCTTTGTCCCCTCGGGGGCTTTCAGCGTGGGTAAGATTTTGCAAATTTATGTAAAATATGGTAAAATGGGGGGATTTTGTAAAAAAAAGTTGTTTTGTTTCTCTTTGTATGTTAATGTTGGTGACATAGGGGGATATGTTTTTTCTCTCGCAAAGGTGCAAAGATACGCAAAGAAGTTTTTTCAAATTGAAAATATTCCAACGAGTGGGTCAAATTAATTTCTCCTCCTGAGTTACATTAGCCAACTGCTTTCTCGTTGGAATATTTCCGGTTGGCAGTTGTACATTTTAGTAGACAAGTTGATTAGTAAACAAGTTAACAAGTTAACAAGAGAGCCATCCGGATGGTAGTTGTACTCTGTACTCTGTAAGTTGTACTCTACAAAAATCTCGTTGCTCTTTATTCTGCTTTAGGAAAGTAATTTTTTTTCAAAAAAGTTATTATTTTTTCGAAATTGGAGATTTTGAGAGCAAAATTGGGGGTGAAAATTTCGATACACGAGGTAGGAGAAATGACATCAAAGATCGTTCCTCCGATGTTTGAAGAAATTTAAATGACCTTTGAGGTCATTTTGCCATTTTTTGAGCCAAAAAAAAGGAGGGAACTGCGTAGTTTCCTCCTTCTAGTACAAAGATACAACATTTTCGCAAGAAATCCAAATCTGGTTTGATTGCTTTTTAAACAGCTTTTGTCTGCTTTACGGTCACAAATTCTTACCTTTTTTGCTGCATTTTGTAGTCGCTTCGTAGAGGGGGGACGCCTCGTGGCGTATGGGCCTACATAAGTGGCTCCTATATAATCCAGATGGTAAGCACAAACGAAGTATGTGCGCTTTTGCGTTCTTTGCGTTCTTTGCGTGAGATAGAAGATACTGCGGCCGCTAAGTGTTTAGTGATGTATAAAAATAACCTGAGCTGATGCTGCTTATTATTTACACATCACTTAATCAGCGAAATTACTTTGATTTTTGTTCTGTCGAGGTGGAACTTAAAGTAGTTCCATAAATTATGATTTCTTCTTCTTTTTCCTAAAAATATCTGCTATTGATTGAAACATGTTTTTGTAGTTGGTCTCGAGAAGCCCTTTTGCAAATAACCCAAAGAAGAAGGTCGCAATCGTTGATAATATATATATTCTCGCTGATTGTATTCCTGACGTTTCTAGAAACTGGCAATACAATTTAACTCCTCCTTGTTTTTCTATAAGTTTTAATTTCTTTTGGTTTGTGAATTTTATACTTGAAACATTGGTTTCATCTGGTGCAGGGTAGATGCCAGCAAATCTAGTCGCTCCACCAAAATCTATTGTAAGGGTAACACTATCAGATCTTAATGGCATTTTATGAACTTTTAATTGATAATACATTTGAGCTATATCATGTAAATCAAAATATGAACGCCATGTTCTTTTTTGTTTTACAGATGAATACACTAATGGATCAAAAGTTGAGTTTTTTCTACCACATTTTACTAACAACTCCTTAAAGAAAATGTTTTGACCATCATAAATTAAATCATCTCTGACAACGTTAACAATATCAGCAGTTTGATACAACGTGTCTACAAGAAACTTACTACTTTGATTAGCAAATCTTAAAGGATTTATATCTATAGTTTTAATAATATCTATTAAATAGAGATATTGAACAGAGTCAATTTCTCTTAAATATTCTTTATATTTTGTTTTATCCAAAATTGAGAACCAAGTGTCTTTTAAAGGTTTTCTTATATATTTGTCTTTGTCTGAAAAGTATTTTATAAGATTAAATTCTATTTTTGATTCAGTTGAGTCTTTAGTTGAAAATGCATAATAAGGGCTTTGTATCTTTATTTCAAATATATGATTCTTGTCATTTGTATTAGAGGAACCTGTGTAAAAATCAATAATATTTATTTCATCTTGCATGGTTGGAACAGTATGCCATTTTATAACGACATTTAGACATAAAAGAAAAATCAAGAAATTACATACAATTTTTAAACCTCTTTTGGTTACTTTTTTCTTGATAAACAAATAGATAAAACTAAAATAATTAAACATATTATTATTTTTTAAGTATCATAACATTAGCGCACAAAAATACATATATTTTATTAATAGAAGTTTATAAAAAAATACAAATTACACAATTGAATTTACAAATAGTTTTTTTAGAGTGATTTTTATACTAATCTCATTATTTCCTGGCTGAGTTCACTATTATTGATTTCTATACTCGTTTTCTGTATCGTTTGTTGATTAAATATGAGAAAATATGACATATTTTTCAATAAAGTTCACCTTAATTCTACTTTTTATTAAGGTGAACTTCTTTTTTTGACTATAATTACATACATTTGCACATTATAGAGCATCATTTATATTAAAAGAAACTCATTATGGGAAAAGATATAAATCGCATTAAAGTAATGCTGGCAGAAAAGAAGCGTACCAATAAATGGTTGGCCGAACAATTAGGTAAGGATCCAGCTACTGTATCCAAGTGGTGCACAAACACATTGCAACCCAATTTAGAGACAATAGTAGAAATTGCCAAACTTCTTGAAGTTGACATAAAAGACCTGTTTAGGCCAATTAATGAATAATGACTATGCTTACTTTATCGCAATTAGAACAATATTTGTCCAAGGCCGCCTGGATATTGAAAGGTCCGGTCGATGCTGCGGACTTTAAGGTATATATCTTTCCTTTGCTCTTTTTCAAACGCATTTCGGATGTGTATGATGAAGAGTACAACGAAGCATTGGATGAAAGCGATGGCGACCATGAATATGCATCGGGTGCAGAAATGCACCGCTTCATTATTCCCGATGGATGCCATTGGAACGATGTCCGTGCGGTAACCACCAATGTAGGTAGTGCCATCAAGGGAGCCTTTTCACAAATCGAACAAGCCAATCCGCAATACTTGGCCAATATTTTCGGTGATGCTGCGTGGACCAATAAAGACAAGCTTTCGGATGAATTGCTTTGCCGATTGATAGAGCATTATTCGCAATACAATCTTTCCAACTCCAATGTAGAGCCGGACATCTTAGGACGTGCATACGAGTACCTCATTAAGATGTTTGCCGACCAAACCAACAAGAAGGCAGGAGAATTCTACACCCCGCGTTCGGTTGTTCACTTGATTGGTATGATTGTCAATCCGCAACCGGGCGAAACTATCTACGACCCTGCATGTGGTACAGCACCAGGCTGCGTTTACAAACGATGCTTTCGGGCGCAACATTTGGGGTACACCTCCGCAGGGCTGTGCTGATTATGCTTTCCAACAACATATCATGAAGAGCTTAAAGCCGGATACAGGCCGATGTGTGGTACTATGGCCTCATGGTATCCTTTTCCGCGATGCCGAGAAAGAAATGCGTCGCAAGATGATAGAGAACGATTGTGTGGATTGTGTCATCGGTTTGGGAACCAACCTCTTTTACAACTCGCCCATGGAAGCATGTTTGCTTATCTGCTGTACCAAAAAGCCGGCAGAACGCAAGGGAAAGATACTTTTTATCAATGCTGTGGATGAGGTAAAGAAAGACAAGACCATCAGCATGTTGGAGAACCACCACATCGAAAAGATTTTCAAAGCCTATAAGGACTACCAGAATGTAGAAGGCTTTGCCAAGGTGGTTTCTAACGAAGACATCCTAAACAATGGGGCTACGCTCAATATTTCCCAATATGTATCCCGATTGGAAGTGAAGGACAATACTCCTAAACAATCGTTCGAAGAAATTTATGCCGAATGGGAACGGAACAGAACCGAACTCCATAATGCTTTAATACAATTACTTAAAGACTAAACCATGAATGAAGAATTGAATAACAATGGCAATATCATTATCTATCAGACCGGGGATGGTTTGACAAAGATTAATGTGAAAGTAGAAAATGAGACTGTTTGGCTTAATCAGCAACAAATGGCAGAACTTTTTCAAAGTTCACGTACCAATGTTGTGGAACATATCAAGCATATCTATGAAGAGGGCGAATTGAGTGAAGAGGCAACTTGTCGGAAATTCCGACAGGTTCGAATGGAAGGTAACAGAGAGGTAAGCAGAGAGATACCCTTTTACAATCTCGATATGATAATCTCGCTTGGTTACCGCATCAAGTCGAGTATTGCCACACACTTCCGTATTTGGGCTACACAGCGTCTGAAGGAGTATTTAATCAAAGGGTTCACCATGGATGATGAGCGTCTGAAGGGCAATGGAGGTGGCAATTATTGGAAAGAATTGCTCGACCGCATCCGCGACATCCGTTCATCCGAAAAGGTGCTCTACCGACAAGTGCTTGATCTCTATGCCACCAGTGTAGACTACAATCCACGAAGCAACGAGTCTATATTGTTCTTCAAGATGGTACAAAACAAACTGCATTTTGCTGCACACGGACATACCGCAGCCGAAGTTATTTACGAACGTGCCGATGCCGAGAAACCTTTTATGGGCTTAACCACTTTCTCTGGTGAATTTCCTGCATTGAAGGATGTTGGTATAGCCAAGAACTACCTGAACGAGAGTGAATTGAAGATTCTGAACAACCTTGTATCCGGTTATTTCGATTTGGCAGAAATCAATGCCATCGAGCATAAGCCTATGTATATGAGCGACTATATTCAGCAATTGGATGCTGTGCTAACTTCCGGTAATCGTCCTTTGCTTACGGGTGCCGGCTCTATCAGCCATACGCAAGCCATGGAGAAAGCCATTGCCGAGTACCGAAAATATCAAACCAACATGCTTTCACCAGTAGAACAAGCATATTTGGATACCATTAAGATTACAGCTAAGAATGTAAAACGCCAAAGAAGAGGAAAGGATAAGAACTGATGAATAATATTACGATAGATAAAACAGGGTGGAAGAAGTGGAGATTTGATGAATTCGCTAAAAACATATCAGAGCGGGTTGAACCTTCACAAACAGATATGGATGTATCTTGATTACAAGTGAGTTGTAGAGTGCATGGTTTACAAGAAATCGGTTTGCAGTACAACACTTGAAGCCAATAATGAAAGGATATGAGTCTCATTAAGATTCTAACGAGATTATATCCTTTCATGTCAAAACTCAAACAGTTTGTTTACGCAGATAAAGAAAAAAGCAGTTACGAAAATTCGTAACTGCTTGATTTTTAATGTGGACCAGCCTGGGCTTGAACCAGGGACCTCCAGATTATGAGTCTGTTGCTCTAACCAACTGAGCTACAAGTCCTAAAAAGTGCTTACTTTTTATCGTGTGCAAAGGTAGGTATTTTCGGCTGAATAGCCAAATTTTTTTGTGAAATATTGGGTTGCTTAGTTTGGGAGGGACTACTTTGTGCGTTGTGGAAGTAGGGATTTGGCAAACTCGTCGAGTTCTTTGTCGAGGAGTTTTGCTTTGCCTGCACCTCCACACATGAGGTCGAGCGCATTCCAGAAGTCGTGGCTGTGGTTGAGGTGAGTGAGGTGAGTGAGCTCGTGCATGACGACGTAGTCGATGAGGTGGCTAGGCAGTAGTAATAGCCAGATGCTCAGGTTGACGTTCTTAAGCGATGAGCAGCTGCCCCAGCGCGACGAGATGTCTTTTACGCAGATTCGGTTGATGCCTAAGTTGTGTTCTTTGGCAATTCGAACGGTTCTGTTGTGTAGGATGATTTTGCCGTGTTCCTTTAGGACGTTGGTTAAAATCTTGTTTGCCCACTCTTGTGATAGCTGATTTGAAAATTCAAAGTTTTTGGGCATATATACTGTAGCTTTGCCCAGGGTTTGGCGGATTGTGGCGTTTTTCTCATTCCCGGGTTGAAATTGGAATGAGAATATATCTGTATTGATGCTGAAGCTGTAGTCTAGTTTGAATTTCATGTAGGGGGGAGAGGTAAGTGGGAGAATCTAGATTTGCTGGAAACGAATCTCTTTTTCAGCAATTCAGCGGAACAGAGAGGTACGTGTGCTTCGTCTGTTCCGCTGAATTTAATATGAGTGTGCTTAGTTGGCGAGGAGTGTCTTTACCATTTCTGAGATGGCTTTGCCGTCTGCCTTGCCTGCGAGTCGCTTTGAGGCTACTCCCATCACTTTGCCCATTTCCTTTGGCGATGTGGCGCCTACTTCAGCGATGATTTCTGTGAGTACGGCCTTGAGCTCATCTGCGCTAAGGGGCTTGGGGAGGTATTCTTCTACTACGAGCACTTGTGCCATTTCCTCTTCAGCAAGGTCGGGGCGGTTCTGCTCGGTGTAGAGTTGTGCTGTGTCGCGTCCTTGCTTTGAGAGTTTTGCAAGGATTTTGAGGGCAGCGTCGTCGGTGAGTTCATCGTTTGCACCGGGTGCGGTTTTCGCTTCGATGAAGAGCTTCTTGATGTTGCGAAGTGCGAGGAGGCGCACTTTGTCCTTTGCTTTCATCGCAGTAGCGATGTCTGTTGATATTTGGTCGAAAAGCATAGTGAATTTCTGTTTTTAGGTGTTTTTAAATTGTTTGATTCTAGCCATATCTTCGCGTGTACGTTTTGCGGGCGGAATGGTGTCGATGGTGTCGAGGATAAGCTCGTTGTCGAGGTCGTTGAGGTCGAAGATGAAGGTGGCTGCGCGTTTGGTCGACGGATGCGGTGATGCAGCTTCTGGTTTACCATAGAATCGCTTGAAGCGCTCGTCTTTGCCTTTGATGGTCCAGATATCCTCTTCCGATTCGGGATTGTCGTCGTCGCTGATTCCAAATCCTGAAGCAAGGATGGTGACTTTTACTTCGTCCTTAAGGCTGTTGTCAACGGCAAAACCGTATTTGCTCTCAAGGTCCTTGCGGTGGAAGCGGTCGATAAACTGATTTATCTCAGCGAGTTCGTCCATCATGAGCTTGTTGTGGTCGTCGGCAAAGGAGATGCACATCACCATGCGGCGCGCATTGAAGATGTCGTTGTGGTTGAGCAAAGGTGAGTTGAGCGCTTCCTTAATAGCTGTAGAGATGCGGTTTTCGCCATGGGCGTATCCTGTGGAAATGACGGAGATTCCGCCGTCTTTCAGTACGGTTTCTACGTCGCAGAAGTCGAGGTTCCACACGCCATGCATTTTGATGATATCAACGATGCTCTTGACTGCTAACGTAAGCACAGCGTCAGCCTTTTGAAAGCCTTCCATGACGGAGGATGTGGCATAAACGGAGCGCATGCGCTCGTTGTTAATGACAAGGAGCGAATCTACCTCTTTGGCCATTGCTTCAAGTCCGTCTAAGGCTTTGTCGATGTTTCGCATCCCTTCGAACTGGAAGGGTAGGGTCACGACTCCAACGGTTAGTATGTTGCGTGCTTTCGTTTCGCGTGCGAATATGGGCGCAGCCCCTGTACCTGTTCCTCCCCCCATGCCGGCTGTGATGAACACCATTTTGGTTTCGGGGTCGATGGAGTCGTAGATGTCGGCCAAATGTTCTTCGGCCAGGCGCTTTCCTACGGCAGGGTTGCCTCCGCACCCAAGCCCCGGACCAATCTGGAGCTTGTGGCTTACGGGAGAGTCGGCCAAAGCTTTGGCATCTGAGTTGCAAACGAGCAAGCTGACGTCGTACATGCCCTCATGTTGCATATAGGCAACGGCATTTCCGCCACCGCCACCTACACCGACAACTTTAATAAGCGTACCAGAGTTACGGATGGGTAGTTCTATGATGTTGTCGTCAGTCATGTGGTGCTGCTTTAGAGGTGGTTGCAATAAAAATTGGTACTTGACAACTTAGAATGAAATCGTGGGCGTTGTAGATATCTCGGGTTCGATAGGCACTTCGTTTAGAGCGTTCATCTTAATTTCGTTGAGCTGTTCCTTAGTGCGCTTATAGGTGGGGATGATTTCCACCATTGAGATAATCTCGTCGTTGTCGAGGTCGTTTTGTTCAAAGAGGTAAACCTTGGGGCGCTTTTTGCTACCGCCTATTTTTTCGGAATTGCCGTAGAAGCGTCCGCGGCGTTCTTCGTTCTCCTCTGCTGCTTCTTCGATTTGAGCTCTGCGGCTTTGTTCTTCGGTGTCAATCTTTTCCTGCATGCCAGGAACATTGGTGATGCCAAAGCCTGTAGCAAGGATGGTGATTTTAACCTTTTTACCCAAAGTTGGATCGACTGACAAGCCCCATTTTGTTTCCACATCATCGCGGAATTGGCCCATGAAGTCGTGTACTTCGTTCATTTCTTCCATCATCAGCGTGTCGCCTTCGTTTTCGGCGCAGAATGAGATAGAGAGCAACACCTTCTTTGAGTTGAAAATGTCGTTGCTGTTGAGGAGGGGCGAGTGGAGTGCATCCTTGATAGCTGCCGAAACGCGGTTTTCGCCTTCGCCATATCCGCTCGACATGATAGCTACGCCACCATCCTTTAGCACGGTGCACACATCGCGGAAGTCGAGGTTGATGACACCGTGCATTGTGATGATTTCAGCGATGCTTCGTGCGGCTACGGAGAGTGTGTTGTCAGCGCGCTCAAAGGCTGAGAGCACATTAAGGTCGGGGTAGATTTCGCGGAGGCGCTCGTTGTTGATGACCAAGAGGGCATCGACGTGCTTAGAAATTTCCTCTACACCGTCGAGGGCTTGGTCGATCTTTTTGTTTCCTTCGAAGAGGAAGGGGATGGTTACGATGCCCACAGTCAAGATGCCCATTTGCTTAGCTTCGCGAGCAATGACGGGGGCTGCTCCTGTTCCTGTTCCGCCACCCATACCGGCCGTGATGAACACCATCTTTGTGCCATCGTTGAGCATGTTGCGGATGCCTTCGATGCTTTCTTCGGCAGCTTCGCGTGCACGAGCAGGGCGGTTGCCGGCGCCAAGTCCTTCGCTTCCTAATTGCAGGCGTACGGGAATGGGCGAGTCGGCAAGGGCTTTAGAGTCTGTGTTGCAGATAACGAAGTTCACATCGTGGATGCCTTCGTTGTACATATAGTTAACGGCATTACCGCCGCCACCTCCAACGCCGATTACTTTAATAATGGAGGGAGTGGCCTGGGGGGTGCCAAGGTCAATCAACATATCTTCGTTCATAGTTGTTCTGTTTTTTTAGAATGTCCGATTTGGTTAGTCGTCGCTCAACATGTCGCCCACTTTTCTTCCCCAATTCTTTAAGGTTTTCATGAATCCTCCGCTCTTCTTGGGTGGTTCGGGCTCTTCGGTTTCTTCTGTTACTGTTTCGGGCTCTGTTTCTTCAACAGGCTGTGTGGGTGTTGCGGGTGAGGTCGTATCGCTCGTTGTTGTAGCGTTTGATTCAGCAGCCTCTTGTATGAGGTCGTTGCTAAAGAGGTCGGGTTGTTCTTCGCCCAACTCTCCTCCGCAGCAATTTTGATCAGCACCTTCGAAGAGTGCGAGGGCTGCGGCATAGATTTCGGCTGACATGCCGTCGAGGCGTTCGCCTCTTGTCTGTACGCGTGCATTTTTCACAACGCGTGACTTTTCGGCTCCCAGCAGGCGCTTTACAACGTCCTCCATGCCCTTGAGGTTTGACGCACCACCTGTGAGGATGATGCCGCCAATGAGTTGGTTGTTCTTGTATTTGGAGAGCTCAACCTGGTGCTTAATGTTGAGCACAATTTCTTCCACTCGCGCTTCGATAATGTTGGCAAACTCTTCGGCTTCGAATTTTCTGCCATCGCTGGTAGTGACGGGTGTAGAATTGCCGGGTTGTTGCTGAGCGTGGCCGTTGCGTATTTTTAGCGTTTCGGCTTCGTCTTCTTCGAGCTGGAGCGACATGATATCGCGTGTGATGTTGCCGCCTCCGAGGGGGATGGCTGCGAAGTGGCGCAGTACGTTGTTCTTAAAGATGGCTACCGTTGTAGTCTCTGCTCCCATGTCGATGAATACACATCCTGAGCGCTTTTCGTGTTCGTTGAGCATGAGGTCGGCCATGCGGAGCACTGTGATGGGTGTTTCAATTACGGTGATGCCTGCCGCAGAGAAGCATTTGCGGATTTGCTCAATGCTTTGCATGTTTGCCACAATGTTGTGGTAGCATACTTCGATGTTGTCGGTGAAGGCACCTACGGGTTCGTTGGTGTATTGTGTGCCTACTTTGTATTCCTGTGGAATAACTTCGAGGATGTTGCGGTCGCCAACGGTCTTTTGGTGGTTTTCAGCAAATAGGCTGTCAACAATGTCTTGTGAGATTGCGTGCTTTTCGCTGAAGGAGCGGTTCAGTGTGTTGCTCACAGTGTGCATGCCCATGCCGCCAACGCCAACGTAAGCTTTGGTGATAGTTTTTTTGCAGCGCTTTTCCAAGGCTTCCTTGATGTTCTTGGCGCACTGCGTCATCTTGTCGATGTTACTGATGCGTCCTTTGCGGATGAATGAGTCGGACGCTTCCTGGTGGTAACCCAATACTTTGATTGCACCATCGGGCTGTTTTACGCCAGCCACTGCTGTTACCTTAGACGAGCCAAGGTCGATGGTTACTATGAAATCTTTAATATCTGCAGCCATTATGTTGTAGTGTAATTAGGGAGAGTTTATACGGGGGGGTGAGAGGTTAACGTGTGCCGATGACTTGGTTGGTGTGAGCGATGTTGAGCTCTTTGTATTTGTTCCAACCGACAACGGGCATCACCTTGTTGTAGAAAAGTTTGAGGTTAGACAACTTTGTCTCGACTTTTTCTACTTTGCCAAAACGGATTTTCTGTTTTCCAATACGCGGGTAGATGGTGGCTTTGCGGTCCTTGGCTATGTGAAGCTGCTCAATTTGGTGGTTCCAAAAGGGGTGGGTTGTCACATAGTTGGCCATGTCCTTAAGCACCGTTGCGGCGTAGGTGGAGTCGATGTTTCCTGTTGCAACAAGGAGGTTGGCTGTGTAGTGGAGCGGGGGGAGGCAATCGCCTTCGTCGCACACGTAGTAGTCGTCGCCGTTTTCTGCCATGACTCTAAGCACGGGGATGCGTTGGTCAATGAGTATGTTGACCTGTCCGTCGGGAGATTTGTAGCAGATAACCTCTTGGATGTAGGGGTTCTGAAGGAGTATTTCTTCAATTTGCTTGCCGTTGATGTTGTCCATGGCTGTGCCTACAGGGTAGCAGCCTGCTTCGTGAAGCATGTCCATGATTTCGGCTTTGTGGATGAATCCGCGCTCTTCCAGGTTGATGCGTACGTTGACTTGCTTGCATGGGGTGGAGTTGCCTTTTCCTGTCAGTTCGACGAAGGAGTAGCAAAGGTAGGCAGTGAGCGCAAGCAGTACGAGCAGTTTGAATATTATCTTTAGGACTTTCACTGTTTTTGTTCTATCAGAGCCTTAAACTGTTTCATGTAATTCTCTACGTCTCCTGCACCAAGGACTACGAGCACATCGTATTCGCCTTGGGCTACGATTTGAGGGAGGTCGGCTTTCAGACAGCATTGCTTCTGCATGTCGGGGCGAAGTTCATTGTAGATAAGTTCGCTTGTCACGCCTGGAATGGGGAGCTCGCGAGCAGGGTATATCTCTGTGAGCAATACTTCGTCGAGCAGGCTCAGCGCTTCGGCAAACTCTTTGTAGAAATCGTGAGTGCGAGAGTAGAGGTGGGGTTGGAAGATTCCTGTAAGCTTGCGACCTGCAAAGATTTCGCGCAGTGAGAGGATGCTTTGTCGGATTTCTTCGGGATGGTGAGCATAGTCGCTGAGGAGTACGTGGCGGTCGTTCTTTATCTGGAAATCGAAGCGGCGGTCAACTCCGCCAAAGTTTTTCATTGCGGTGCGAATGTCGCTAGCATTTGCTCCTGCGATCTGCGCCAGGGCGATGGCTCCGATGCTATTGTCGATGTTGATGCTTACGGGCACACCCAGCTCGATGTTATCAATGCATTCGATGGGCGACACGAGGTCGTAGATGATTTGACCATTGCCGATGCGGATGTTTTCAGCATGAAAGTCGCCTTCGTGACGCGAGTAGTCGTAGCGACGTACGCCCTCTTGAAGACGTTCGGTGAACTTCAGTCCTTTATGAACAACGATGGCGCCGCCAGGCTGAATGAGCGAGGTGTAGTGGCTGAAGCTTTCGAGATATGCCTCTTCTGTGCCATAGATGTCGAGGTGGTCAGCGTCGGCTGAGGTGATGAGCGTTGCATAGGGGCGAAGGTGGTGGAAAGAGCGGTCGAACTCGTCGGCCTCGATAACTACATAGTCGCTTTTTGCGTTGAGCAGGTAGTTCGTTCCGTAGTTCTTCGTGATGCCTCCTAAAAAAGCATTACAACCCACACTGCTTTCGTGGAGCAGGTGGGCGGTCATAGCGGAGGTAGTGGTCTTTCCGTGTGTGCCAGCGCAGCACAAACCTTTCATCTGGCGCGTTAGAAGCCCCAAAACCTCAGCTCGTTTTTTTATGTCGAAGCCTTCTGTGCGAAAGTAGTTGAGTTCCGTATGGTTGGAAGGAATGGCTGGTGTGTAAACCACCAGAGTGTTTTCCTTGTTTTTGAAACTATCGGGAATCAGTGCTACATCGTCATCATAGTGTATGGCGGCACCTTCGCTGCAGAGTCGCTCAGTGAGTTGGCAAGGCGTGCGGTCGTAGCCAGCCACGTTTTTGCCTTGCGACAGGAAGTAGCGTACGAGTGCGCTCATGCCGATGCCTCCGGCTCCGATGAAGTATATGTTGTCAATCATTCGTGATGTGCGTGAGTGTGTGTTTGTAAAAATAGGGAGGACCTCAAAACCTAATAACCTTAAGACCTATAACCTTAAGACCTATAACCTCAAGACCTTAAATTCAATTTTTGCCCAGCTTAATTACTTCGTCTGCAATATCGGCAGCGGCGTTGGGCTTTGCCATGAGCTTGATGTTGTCGCTAAGGTCCTTCAGCTGAAGTGGCTCTTGTACTAAGGCGATGGCGCGAGGTATGAGTTGCTGTTTGGCTTCAGCGTCCTTGATGTAGATGGCTGCATGCTTGTTGACAAGTGCGAGGGCATTCTTCGTCTGGTGGTCTTCAGCCACGTTGGGCGAAGGCACGAGGATGACGGGTTTGCCTAGCAAGCAAAACTCTGAGATACTTCCAGCGCCAGCTCGCGAGATGACGAGATCTGCCACTTTGTAGGCTGCATTCATGTCAGCGATGAAGTCCGTCACAACGAGGTTGTCGGGCTTTCCGCAGCGGCGTAGCGCATCCTGAATTTCGGCACTGTAGAATTTACCAGTTTGCCAGATAAACTGCACTTCGTCTTGTTGGCGTATGAGCTCTAAGGTTGAGAGCACACTCTCGTTGATAGTGCGTGCGCCCAGCGAACCACCCACGATGAGCACCGTGCGCTTGCGCTCTTCGAGTCCGAATGAGGCAATAGCTTCAGCGTAGTTCATCGTGTCGTCGAGCAACGTTTGGCGAACGGGGTTGCCTGTGAAGATGATGTTCTCCTTGGGGAAGAAACGTTCCATGCCCTCATAAGCCACGCATATCTTGTGGGCCGATTTCGCCAAGAGCTTGTTGGTGACTCCAGCATAAGAGTTCTGTTCCTGGATGAGGGTAGGGATACCTAAGTGGGCTGCCATGTTGAGCGTAGGGCCACTGGCATAGCCGCCAACACCTACTACGACATCGGGCTTAAATTCTTGAAGAAGCTTCTTTGCCATGCGTCGGCTCTTCATCAAGTTCCATAGTACCTTGATGTTCTTGAAGATGTTTTTGCGATCGAAGCCCTGCACTGGCAGGCCGACTATCTCATAGCCCGCCGCAGGCACACGCTGCATCTCCATGCGTCCTTCCGCACCAACAAAGAGGACTTTAGCCTCTGGGATGCGCTCGCGCACGGCATTTGCAATTGATATGGCAGGGAAGATATGTCCTCCTGTTCCACCGCCACTTATGATAACTCTGAAATCGTTCATTCCTAAAAACTTCTGTTCCGTTATTTCGTTAAAATACTAAGTAAAGAAAACTCTCTAAAGTGAAAATTTTCATACTATTACGGATTTCTGCAAAGTTAGGAAATGTTTTTGGTTTGAGGGCTATTATACAACGATAAAAAAAGTAATGTTTTATATTTTTTGAATTTTGAATTGTGTCTCTACAAAAATCAGGTGTTACCCAGAATTTCTAAAAAAAAGAGAGTGTGCCGATTTTGAAGTGAACCCCAGAAGTTAGACAAAAAACTTCTGGGGTTCATTATGTATATACATCACAGTTTAAAAGAAAAGAAAGAAATCATCCGCTTACATGAATTAGGAGCAAGCATGTCTGAGTTAATGAAACGTTATCATG
>JAZLDQ010000071.1:0-5288 GCA_045614785.1 Alloprevotella sp. | reverse complement strand
CACCGCAAGGATCTGTGTAAATTTGTGCAGATTTGTGGTTAAAACATTACACATCGCGCGAGCCAGCACAAGCGGAGCGTGTGCGATTCTGTGTATTCCGTGGTTTCTGCGTGAGAAATAAATACACGTCATTGCCATGCGGATATTCCTTATGATTTACGCCTCACGGCGTACGGGCCGACATAAAGTGGCCCCTACGGCATCCGCGGTGACATCCCGCAAGGCATTCGTGAAAATTCGTGTCGATTCGTGGTTAAAACAATCCCCATTGCCATGCGGATATTCTGGATGATTTACGCCTCACGGCGTACGGGCCGACATAAAGTGGCCCCTACACCATCCGGATGGTAGCTGTACTCTGTACTCTGTTATCTGTACTCTGTCATCTGTACTCTGTAAGTTGTACTCTAAACATCCTGTACTCTAAAACTCCGCCTTATCAATAATCCCATGGTCCACATACCACACATACCCTTCGATGGGCGAGTATCCCATGTCGGTGAGGAGCTGCATGTATTTCGCCACTTGGTCCTTGTATTTCTTACGCAATGCAGGCGATGGGGTACGGTGGCTCGTTTTGTAATCTACAACAATGGTGCGGGTGCCATCGGTGATGACGCGGTCGGGGCGTGCGCTCTTCACTTCACCTGCGTCGTCCTTATAGAGTATGCGGCATTCGTTCATTACGCGCCATTGCGGGCCGAACCATTCGCCAGCTTCGCTCGTCTGGAACGCCTCTGTGAGCAGATGTTCTACGGTCTTTCGTTGTGCTTCGTCGGCAAACAGACCGTCGCATTCCGCACGATGGAGCGCTGCCTCCAGTTCGTCGGCACACTCTACATTTTCGAGAATATGGTGCACGATATTTCCTAACTCAATATATTTAGCGCCATCCTTGTCCGCATGCTCCTCATCGAGTGGAGTTGTGAAACGTCGTGATTCGTTCGACTGCACAAAGGTGGCCGCCATCGGTTCGTGGAAGAAGGGCTGATGGAGTGAACTGGGTTGTTTGGTCAGCAGGTTGCCATCGTCTGTGTTCTTTGCTCCCTCGGGGATATAAGCCATCGTGCCCGTTTCGTAGCGAGTGCCGAAATCAGTACCTTCCATCACTTCTGTCACACGCAACGTTGGGGCATCCTCTATCTTAGGAAATGCCGCGAGCGCCTCGCGCATAATCAGGTCGAGCGAGGGGGTAAATTCCTTCTTGCTCTTGCTTTTTGCCGACTCCGCTTTGCTGCGCGTGATGACCACCAGATTCTGTTCTGCACGCGTAAAGGCTACGTACATCAGGTTGAGGTTATCCACCAGCTGGCGCAACACCTCCTCTTCGTAGTCATCCTTAAAGGTTGTGAGGCTAAGCTGGTTCGTGTAGCGAATGGGGAGGATGGGGATTTCGTTGAAGGGTTCCTCAGTAGGCCTACACCACACGTAGTTGCGCGACTTTTTGCCATCGAGCCCGTCGGCTCTCCACTCGAAGAAGGGCGCGATGACGGTATGAAACTCCAGGCCCTTCGACTTGTGAATCGTCATAATTTGCAGCCCATCGACATTGCCCATCTGTACCTGTTGGCGGCACAGCTCGGTGTCCCAATAGTTGAGAAATCCCGCCAGTGTGGAGGATTTGTCCTTCAGATACGCCAGTAGCTTGTCGTAGAAGCAGTAGAGATAAGCGTCCTGCCCCTCCACCTGCTGCAGTCCGAAGATATGGTAGAGTTTTTCGCACAGTTCGTAGAGCGGCATACGGCCTAACTCCTGGCGCTGATCGGCAGAGAAAGCCGCAGGAAGGAGCACGTCGCAGTCGTCCTCTGCCTGATGGAAGAGCGTATTGACCCATTCCTCGTTAGTGTGACAGCTCAGAATGTCGCGTTGATACACGAGCGCCAGCTGGTAGAGCTGCAGGCGGTCGTGTGAGTCGTTGAGCACACGCAGCGCATGGATTAGCAACTGGAGCGCATAGGAGGACTCGAGCGCATAGGCCTCGTTGCTCACCACCTTGACATGAGGCAGGGTCTGCTCCAGATGGCGCACGATTTGTTCGCCCTGCTTACCCGTTCGCACAAGGATGGTGATTTTGTTCTGTGGCACCCCCGTGTCGAGTAGCTCTTCCAGATTGTACTGCAAAGCGCGGAGCGTGCATTCAGCATCTGATTCGTCGGCCTGCGCTACCACATTGTCGATACGAACGAAACCCTGGTCTTTCTTCTTCTCGTTGACAAGCTGGGCTACATCCTGGTAGGCCAGCTCGATGTCGGGCGATGTGCGGTCAAACAAGTCGCGATAGTAACTCTGTACTACATTGACTGCCCCGCGAAACAAGGCGTTGTTGAACTCCACCACATGCTGTGCACTGCGGAAGTTGCGCTGCAAGGACACAGCATTGATATAACCCCCAAATTCGCCCTGCTCGATACCATTGAAGATGCTCCAGTCGCTATTTCGCCAGCGGTAGATACTCTGCTTTACGTCGCCCACAATGAGGCAGCGATGTAGCTGCGAAAGGCTGTTGTGCAACAGCGGGCGGAAGTTGCTCCACTGCAGTTCACTGGTGTCTTGAAACTCATCAATCATGATGTGATGAAATCTTGTGCCGGTACGTTCGTAGATGAAAGGCACATCGCTATCGTCGATGAGGCTGCGCAGGAAGTGGCCCGTGTCGGCAAGAAGGAAGCGATTGGCCTCCTGATTCTGCTCACGCAGCTTGTCGTTGATGGCGTTGAGAAGCATCATTTCATTGATATTCTCCAGCACCATGTTGCAGGTGTTGAATGCCTGCAGATTGGCAACGATAGCCTTGAGGAGGGGGATCATCTCATTCGTCACCCATGATTGTAGTCCAGCATCGCTGGTCCACTCGGATGCCGATGAGCAGTATTTCTTCCAGGCGGTGCCAAGCAGCTTGCTGACGTCTGACTTCTGCGAAGCCTGTTGCAGGCGGTTAAGCAATGCGCTTATGCCCTTCGACTTGCCCTTCAGCGTAGTCTCATCGAGTCCCTTGTTGCGTAGCTGTTGCCAAATCTCGGCAGCCGTTTTCTGCACATCAGTGATAGCGTCCTTACGGTGCTTGCGAAGAGTGGCTTTAAATGCAGCCAGGCGTTTGGCATCGCCCATAGCCTGGCGGTCGTCCTTATTTTGCTTCAGGTACTTCTCATTAAATATATGCATGCCGAAGCTATTGAGGCTGTCGGCAATCTGCCACGATTGTCCCTCTTCAATACGCTCCTTCACGAATTCGAACACCATATCGAGCAACTTCTTCTGCTCGCTATTTGTGCGTGCTGCCCCCAACTCGTCGATGAGCGTCTTTACAGCCTCTGCCAGCGCCTCTTTCGCCTTGAGGTCCACGCGCAGGTTGGCAGTAAGGTCCAGCTCATAGGCCAGTTCGCGCACAATGCTCTGAAAGAACGAGTCGATGGTCACGACACGAAAACGGTGGTAGTCGTGCAGCAGGTTCGACAACGCCTGTGCCGCACGCTTGCGCAGCTGCTTCTCGCTGAGCTTAAGCGCCTGGATGCTTTCGTCCTCAAGTAGCTTTTCGAAGTAGTCCTCCGAATTCTTCAGTCCGTGGGCAATACCATTCAGCTGCCCCAGAATGCGAATCTTCATCTCAGCAGTAGCCTTATTCGTGAAGGTCACCGCCAAGATGTGTCGGTAGGCAAATGGATTCTGAATCAATAGTTTTATGTATTCCACCGCCAGCGTAAACGTCTTTCCGCTCCCCGCCGACGCCTTATATATTTGTAAAGCTTTCATGCTAAAAATAATTTTCCTCCAAAGATAAACGTTTTTCCTTAATTGCACCCTGGTTTGGCATGAAAAATGTATTATTAGTAAACAAGTTGACGAGTAAACAAGTTGACGAGAAACCATCCGGACGGTGTAGGGGCCGATCCCCGTGTCGGCCCGTGGTAATACAACATACAAACCATGCAAAACGTACCCAGTACCCACCGCGGATGCCGTAGGGGCCACTTCATGTCGGCCCGTACGCCGTGAGGCGTAAATCATTCGGAATATTCGCATGGCAATGACGTGTATTTATTTCTCACGCAGAAACCACGGAATACACAGAATCGCACACGCTTCGCTTGTGCTGGCTCGCGCGGTGTGTAATGTTTTAACCACGAATCGACACGAATTTTCTCTCGTCTACTTGTTCACTCCTTAACTTATTTACTGATAATTACTCTATTATTTTCTGTCATAAAACACAAAATCCATCACCATTCAATCCGAAACCCTCAAAAACACCCCAGTTAAGTTACAAAATGAAGCGTTAACCTACAAATTTCTTCACTTTTTTATTAATTATTTTTTTCACTTTATAACAAATACATAATTTTGCATCCTCAACTCGCAAAAAAGCAACTGTACTCTGTATACATTAGTAAACAAGTTGACGAGTTAACAAGTTAACGAGAGAACCCTCCGGATGGCAGCTGTACTCTGTACACATTAGTAAACAAGTTGACGAGTAAACAAGTTAACGAGAGAATCCTCCGGACGACACTTGTACTCTGTAACTTGTACTCTGTACTCTAGTTACCCCCTCCGGACGGCAGCTGTACTCTGTACTCTGTAAGTTGTACTCTAAACAATCTGTACTCTGTAAGTTGTACTCTAAACATCCTGTACTCTGTAAGTTGTACTCTAAACAATCTGTACTCTGTAAGTTGTACTCTAAACAATCTGTACTCTGTAAGTTGTACTCTAAACATCCTGTACTCTAAACAATCTGTAATCTATTATTTCATTTATATCAATTTCTAATTATTCATTTATTAAAAACTATGAGAAAAATTACTTCTCTCTTGATGCTGTTCCTCGCATGCTTTGGAGTGGCACAAGCACAAACGTGGCTCAAACCTGAGGTTTCAACAGCCACAGAAACTTATGAGTATTACCTCATGAACTATCGTAATCAGGACTATTTTGCTACTACAACTGATGGTTTGGCAGGTGGTGCACAGCAACTTGGTTCTGCAAATGTATTTGATAACACAAAGGCAAAGGTTACATTTAAGTTGACTGCTGACAATAAGTTGTATTCAACAAACACTGGTACAGAACTTATTCTTGGTTACACTACTACAGAAGAAGCAGCAAACTCTGTGCAGTTGTTTGCTGAAGATAGTCAGGAAGGTTACACTTGGAAAGTTGAAGTTTCTACCAATGGTGGTTACACTTTGAGTGCAGGTACAGGAAATAATTCTTGGAATATGCATGGCGGGGCTGGTGCTAATATTGGTTTGTATCTCAAGACTGATGGTGGTAGTAACTGGGTGTTTGTT
>JAZLDQ010000070.1:0-31681 GCA_045614785.1 Alloprevotella sp. | reverse complement strand
AGGTTATGAATTTATACATCTATATGACAGATTTGGAACTACGGAGCCATGGAAGAAAGTTCTGGTTCCTGAAGGTGGTCTTACATTCGAGGCTGGCAAGCACTACACCTTCGACCTCAAGGTGGGTAAGGATAAGGTGACACTAACACCAACCACTACAGACACCGACTTCCCCGGTGGATGGAATAATGAGGAAGACCTTAATTAAATGAGAAAGGAGAAAGGAAAAATGAGAAATAAAATGAAAAATATTGCAAAAGTATGGAAAAGTAGCACAGCGTTTCTGCTTTCTGCTTTCTCATTTCTGATTTTAATCACCTCGTGCAGCAACGAGTTGGATGATACTTTGCAGCCTGTGGAGAACGGTACCTTGCAGTTCGCGGTAAGTGATTTTCCTGCTTTTGGTGAGGGAGCACAGACCCGTGCTATCGGCACACAGGATGCGGGAAAGACCGCGTGGGAAAATGGTGATCAGATTATTATCACCTTAATCTCCCAGAAGTATGGTGAGCAGGCTGTTGCACTTACCTACAACGGCTCTTCGTGGAGCACAGAAGCAAGCCTATCTTACCTCGAAAACGAGACACCCAGTGTCAGTGTCTTCTATGCACCGTGCTTTGAAGTGACGGAAGAGGGCACGATGCAGTTAAGAAGCGGTATGCAGCTCGGAATGACGGAATACCTGTCTGGCAATTACGAAATAGAAAATGGAATAATGACCATTACTTTCGAGGGTGCTATCCGTACCTACAGCCGCTTGCGTATAGCTGGATTGGCAAACCAAACGCAGACTGTTACTACGACAAACTTCACTCCGGCAGGAGCGACCGAGGTAGCAACGGAGGCATACACCCTTACCACTGACAACAACGGCAATGCCTTCCTTTATGGCGTGTTTGCAGAGGGAGCAATGGTAAGTGTGAAACAGGGCGATGTTACTCTTAAGGATTATACCTTTACCGCAGAGAAGAATCCCAACGGTACAGAGCCGGGCAAGAGTTATGCATTGCAAGCAGGTCTGATTATCGACGGCACATTTGGAGGAAAACCCGAAGTAACCGATAAGAATGAGATTACCGCTTTGGTAAACACGATCCAAAATTATGTGGAGAGTGGAGGCAACGCAGTTATCGTAACGGGTAGTGAACTTGCTATATATAATGGCTTTTATGATAACTATCCTGCATATGCAGAAGCACTATATTATGTGACAGAAGAAGATGAAAATAGTAAGTATTGTGGCTCTATTGATTTAATTCTTCCGGATGTAACGGAAATTGGAGAGTATGAGTTCAATGTTGCGTTTTCTCTTAAAAGCGTAACGCTTCCTAAAGTAACGACTATAGGAGATGCCGCTTTCTGGGAGTGTATGTATTTGCAGACTCTTACATTCGGCTCTGTTGTTACATCTATTGGTTCAAAAGTAGCATTCTCAGATGTCGGCTTAAAGGTTGAAGGAGGTACAAACCTCGTTCTTAACTGCGAACAGATGCAGACAGAAGGAAACTACAAACCGAATCTTGAAACCAATGAGTGGGGTTATAATAGCTCCCTTGAAGAAGTTTACAAATGGAAAAGCATCACCTTGACCCACACAGGCGAGAATAGCGAGTGCGATGAATGTAAAACATTACAGTAATATTTAGGGCAGGATGGGAAAAGAGTACAGAGTACAGATAACAGAATACAGATAATAGAGTTTTTCTGAGTTGAGCTACGTTCTATTTCATTAATTTATAGTATCTTTGCAGCCGATTTAACAAAATAATACATTTTTAGTTGGTTTCTTAATGAGCAAAAAGATGGGAAGATTTCATCATCCCCAACAAATAAAAAACTCATTAATTAGCTAGAAAAAAAAGAAAAACTCATTATGAAGAAGACAATCGTTGACCTCTTTGAGGAATCAGTAAAACGCTATTCAAATAACACATTCTTGCTCGAAAAGACAAGCAAGAAGTTTGAACCTACCACCTACGCACAAGTAAAAGAGCAGGTTTACCGCCTCGGCGCTGGTCTGCAAGCTTTGGGTGTAAAGAAGGGCGACACTATGGCACTCCTTTCGGAAGGTCGCAACTACTGGGTGATTGGCGAATTAGCCATGTTCTATGCCGGAGCTATCAATGTGCCCCTCTCTATCAAGTTGGAGGAAAGTAGCGATTTGCTTTTCCGCTTGAAGCATGGCGACGTTAGATTCGTCATGGTATCGGGCACACAGCTAAAGAAGATTCGCACCATCAAGAGCGAACTCGACAAGGTTGAAAAAATCATTGTATTTGACAAGCTCGATGCTTACGAAGAAAAAGAAATCGGACTTGAAGAGGTTTTCCAGATGGGTGATACGTTCCTTAAAGAGCACACACTTGAAGAATTCCTCTCTGTAGCAAACTCACTCCAGAATGATGACTATGCTACGATTACTTACACTTCGGGCACAACGGCAGACCCTAAGGGGGTTGTGCTCACTCATCGCAACTATACAGCCAACGTTGAACAGTCGCTCACACTCGTTGATATCGACGAAACATGGCGCACACTCATCATTCTCCCCCTCGACCACTGCTTTGCTCACGTCGTAGGCTTCTACATCATGATGTCAGTAGGTGCTACGGCCGCAACAGTGCAAGTGGGTCGCACACCACTCGAAACGCTCAAGAACATTCCTCTCAATATTAAGGAAGTAAAGCCTCACTTTATCCTCTCCGTGCCTGCCTTGGCCAAGACGTTTAAGAAGAATATTGAGAACGGCATCCGCGCAAAGGGAACGACCACAATGCGCCTCTTTAAGCTTGCGCTCTCAACAGCTCAGCTCTACAACGGCGACTCAAACCTCGACTTTAAGGGATGGCGCTACATTTTGAAACCTTTCGTTGCTTTGTTCGACAAGATTCTCTTCTCTAAAGTTCGCGAAAACTTTGGTGGCGAAATGCGCTTCTTCATCGGTGGTGGTGCGTTGCTCGACAAGGATCTTCAGAAGTTCTACATGGCTATCGGCATGCCTATGTATCAAGGTTACGGCCTCTCTGAAGCTACTCCCGTAATTTCATCCAATGGTCCCGAACGCTATCGTTTTGGCTCAAGCGGTAAGCTCGTAAGCCCCATTGAAATCAAGATTATGGCTGATGGCAAGGAACTACCCGTTGGCGAAATGGGCGAAATCGTGGTGAAGGGCGAAAACGTAATGGCGGGCTACTGGAAGAACCCCACCTCTACAGCAGAAACCGTGCGCAATGGCTACCTCTACACTGGCGACCTTGGCTACATGTCGAAGGAAAACCTTCTCTACGTTAAGGGACGCTTCAAGAGCTTGCTCATTGGTAGTGACGGTGAGAAGTATAGCCCCGAAGGCATAGAAGAAGCTCTCGTTGAACACTCTTCTTGCATCGACCAAATCATGCTCTACAACAACCAGTCGGCTTACACTACAGCGCTCATCGTACCCAACAAAGAACGCCTCGAAAAGCACATTGCTCACCAGGGGCTTTCACTCAAGACTGAAGAAGGCCGCAAGGCTGCAATTCGTGAAATTGAAAAGCAGATTGCTGTATTCAAAAAGGGTGGCGTACTCGAAACAATGTTCCCCGAACGCTGGTTGCCCGCTACATTTGCTGTGCTCGCAGAGCCATTTACAGAACAGAACCAAATGATTAACAGTACGATGAAGATGGTGCGCGGCAAGATTGAAAAAGCATACGCCGAACGTCTTCAGTACATTTATACCCCCGAGGGTAAACAACTCTACAACCAGCAAAACCTCGATGCGCTGAAGTAAAACACAATACCGACACGAATAAAGTACAACGAACAGAGTACAGCAACCATCAGGATGGAAAGCTGTACTCTGTTATCTGTTATCTATACTCTAAAGCTTTTCTATGAAACATCAAGTAGCAAACTTCATTAGTATATTCCAAAATGCAGATTCGCATATTGAGGTACAAACGTCGGGCTCGACGGGAACTCCCAAGCAGATGCGCGTAGAAAAGCTGCGCATGCTTGCAAGTGCACGCCGCACAAACGACAAGCTTGGGCTTAAGCCTGATGATGTGGCGATAGTGTGCCTCCCAATGGATTATATTGCAGGGAAAATGATGGTAGTAAGAGCCTTGGAGCGCAACATGCACATGGAGATTATCACCCCATCATCAAATCCACTTATAGAGTTTGAAGCAAGCAAGTTAGGAAAGCAAACACTTTTAGCTGTAACGCCCCATCAATTAGCAGAAATATTAACAAACAAACACTCATTAGAAATAATCAAACGCATATCCCACATCATCATTGGTGGCGGTGCAATTTCCGAACGTATAGAGCTGATGGTAAAGAATTTACCTGGCCATATCTACGCCACTTATGGCATGACGGAAACCCTCTCACACATAGCCTTGAGACGCATCAATGGGGAGCATTGCGAAAAGTATTTTTCAGCTTTTGAAGGTATTACCCTCGGTCAAGACAAAGAAGGGTGCTTAACCATCAGCGACCCACTTACAACAGAGACGCCCATAATAACAAACGATATCGTCGAACTGCTTTCAGATGGACGCTTTAGCATTACAGGTAGGCGAGATAACATCGTTTGCTCGGGAGGCATAAAGCTACAGATTGAAAAATTAGAGGACATATTGACCGAAGTTATCTGCCAACCATTCCAACTAACCTATGTTAACGACGAACGCTTTGGGCAAGCGCTAACAATGCTCTATCAGGGGAAGCAAACGCCAGATGAATTACGCCAACTATGTTTGGAAAAATTAAAACGACACGAAGTGCCCAAACACTATTTTAGCGTAAAAGAAATTCCCCTCACCACTACAGGAAAGCCAGCAAGAAAAACTGCTCACGAGTTGGCAGAAGCAATTGCACTAAGTAATGGTAAAAAAAATAAAAATAAATTTATAGTAGCAACCTTATAACCAACAAAATCAATGACAACCGACATACCTATACTAAACGAACACAACAAACAAGAGTATCCACCCATGCACACGGCAGAACACATTCTTAATCAGACTATGGTACGAATGTTTGGCTGTCCACGTTCACGCAATGCACATATTGAACGCAAGAAGTCAAAAGTTAGCTACAATCTTCCTACCTGTCCAACAGAAGCGCAAATAATGGAAGTTGTCAAGGCTGTTAACAACGTAATAAAGGCCGCCATGCCCGTTACGGAAGAGTTCGTCAGCATTGCAGAAGTTCCAGGCGAGGTAAGCCTAGAAAAGCTCCCCGACAATGCATCTGAAACCATTCGCCTTGTGCGCATTGGCGATTACGACGTTTGCGCCTGCATCGGAACTCATGTAGCCAACACCTCCGAAATAGGAAGATTCCATCTACTCGGCACAAATTGGGACGAAGAGAAAAAATCCTTTCGTATCCGATTTAAATTAGTTGACGAGTCTTAAGAAAACAAGTAAATTAGCTACGAGTGTACTAGATAGTTTGCAAAGTAAATTAAAAGTCCTGAAGCCCCTAAGAACTTCAGAACTATCAGAACTATCTAAAGAAAACTCCCAACTTATTCATCCTACACCGTCACAACTCTTTCGCCCACCAATGGTGCCAATTGCTGCTTAAGCTTATTAAGTTCAGCAAATTGTTGCATAATCTCAATAGCACGCTGCGGATTTGTCTTCACCTCTGGAGTTTGGAGTTGTTGTAAGAGCCTTTTAAGGTTTGTTTCAACAATATGAAACTTATATTCATGCAAGACACGAGGCACAAGCTCTACAAGTTTTTCTTCGTCGGGCTTATGCATCTTGCGGTGGTTTGTTGATAGTTCATAATCATCTTCAGCCAAGTTTGCAGCCATCTGTTGCACTTCAGGATGCGCTGAAGCAAGGAAATGATGAAGCGTAGCATAAGGGTGGTTTTCGCTAGGAGGCAAAGCAGCAGCCTCTGTTAGTATCTGACGATGAAGCGGATGACTCAGCTCAATCTCATCTCCAGCGAGGTCTGCAGCAATATATCCTGCCACAGTCCAAACATGCGCCCCCTCCTCCTCATTATTCTCAGCGAAAAGCGGAAAACTTCCGTGGCGAACAATGAGCGTTAGAAGCATCATTTCAGCGGCAACGTCTTGATTACCCTGAAGAGCAAGAGACGCCACTCCTGCCTCCGCCTCCTCTGAAGGCGATGGTAAGTTTTCTGCATCTTCATACCTCACGTCTCTACGATCTACAGCTAAAGCACGCTCCACTTCAGCTGCAATAATGCGCTCATCCATCCCTACTTGTTGAGCACAACGATGAATATAAGCCTGTCGAGCTATAAGGTCAGGAATCGCAGCTATACTCTCCACGATATCCTTAATAGCAGCAGCTCTTCCTCGAGGATTGTCAGCAGCATCATGCATCAACAATTGAGTTTTAAAACGAATAAAGTCCGTTTCATTCTCACGAATGTATTCCTCAAATTCCGTAGCGCTTCGTCCCCTTGCAAAGCTATCAGGGTCTTCACCATCGGGCAAGAGCAATACAGCCACATTCATCCCCTCAGAGAGCAGCAAGTTGATACCTCGAAGCGAAGCCTTTATACCAGCCGCATCGCCATCATAAAGCACCGTCACATTGGGCGAAAATCGTCGGATTAACTTAATTTGTCCTTTCGTGAGCGAGGTCCCCGAACTTGCCACAACATTCTCTATACCAGCCTGGTGCATTGAAATAACGTCAGTATATCCTTCTACAAGATAACACTTACCCTTCTTCGTAATGGCATGCTTAGCTTGATAAAGGCCATAGAGTTCGTTGCTCTTACTGTAGATATCCGATTCAGGCGAGTTGACATATTTCCCCATCCCCTGCTGCTTGGCATCATTTCCTAATATACGCCCACCAAAGGCCACAACTCTCCCGCCAACAGTATGAATTGGGAATATCACACGTCCGTGATATCTATCAACAAGCGAACCTTGCTCCGTCTTATACGTAAGCCCCGTACGCAGCAAATAATCCTCTTTATACCCACGCTTAAGAGCCTCCGTTGTCATAGCATCTCGCAGAGGAAGACAATACCCCAGCTGAAACTTCCTAATAATATCATCTCTAAATCCACGTCCACGGAAGTAGCTCATACCAATAGCCGCTCCATCCACACTTTCGCGCAAAGTCTCCTCAAAGTAAGCACGTGCCCATTCATTAAGCGTCAGCATTGCCTCACGGTCAGAGGCAACCTTCTTGTCTTCAGCCGACATCTCGCGCTCCTCAATATGTATGCCATAGCGCTTAGCTAACCAACGCAGCGCATCGGTATAAGACATTTGCTCATGCTTCATGACGAAGCCTATAGCATCGCCCCCTTCACCACACGAGAAACACTTAAACAATCCCTTTGCTGGGCTCACAATGAATGAAGGCGTACGCTCATCGTGGAAAGGGCAAAGGCCTTTATAGTTAGCCCCTGCCTTTTTAAGCGTCACAAATTCGCGCACCACGTCATAAATATCAGCCGCTGCACGTATTTTATCTATCGTATGGTGGTCAATCATGCCTGCAAAGTTACAATAAAAAAAGGAGAAATCTGCGAGTAAGCGAGCGCAGAATCGAGTTTACTCGAATTTTGCCGAACGTGAGCAGATTCTGGCAAAGCCGAAATCTGCAAGGCGAGCGAGCTCAGAATCGAATTTACTCGAATTTTGCCAAGCGTGAGCAGATTCTGGCAAAGCCGAAAGCCCCCCCCATAAAACTCTAATATTCCCATTATCTATAAAGTCTATATAAATCTATAAAAATCTATTTTCCGTATAGCATCAGGACTCCACTTCCTCACAAAAATGCCTTGCAAAAATTGCAAACGAAAATCAATTCATAAAAAACTTAATTGAGCATTGCAAAAAATATCGCTCCGCATTTTGTAAAAAAAAAGCGTTATACTAATTTTGCATAACACTATCAAAACACGCTAAACAAATCTTTTTTTATGGGAGGATTTTTCGGTACAGTAAGCCAGCAGGAGTGTATCACTGACTTATTCTACGGTACAGACTATAATTCACACCTTGGCACACGCCGAGGTGGTATGGCCACCTACAGCGCAGAATATGGATTCAAACGCTCTATCCACAATCTTGAAAACACATATTTTCGCACACGCTTCGAAGACGAGCTCGATGATTTCAAGGGCAACTCAGGCATCGGCATCATCAGCGACACTGATGCACAGCCCCTATTGATGAATTCCCACCTTGGACGTTTTGCCATCGTGACAGTTGCAAAAATCAACAACCTTGAAGAACTGGCACAACGATTGCTCAACGAAGGCCACCACCTCTCTGAATTCAGCTCAGGTAAAATCAACCCCACTGAGCTAGTAGGCCTACTCATTATCCGAGGACGCTCATTTGTAGAAGGTATCGAAAACGTCTTCAACGAAGTAAAGGGATCATGCTCCCTCCTACTCCTCACCGAAAACGGCATCATAGCAGCCCGCGATGCATGGGGACGCACCCCCGTTGTCATAGGGCGTAAAGAAGGCGCAATGGCCGTCACCTCCGAATCTACAGCCTTCCCCAACCTTGACTACACCACATTCACGTATCTCGGACCAGGCGAAATCGTACACCTTACGCCCAACGGCATAGACCAACTGCGCAAGCCCAATAAGCGCATGCAAGTATGCTCCTTCCTGTGGGTGTACTACGGCTTCCCTACTTCAAACTATGAAGGCATCAACGTTGAAGACATGCGCTTCAAGTGCGGACAAGCCATGGGCAAGAGCGACCCCACAGAGGTTGACTGCTGCTGCGGCATCCCCGACTCAGGCGTAGGCATGGCCCTGGGCTATGCAGATGGCCATCGCGTGCCCTACCACCGAGCCATCTCTAAGTACACTCCCACCTGGCCACGCTCCTTCACACCACGCAACCAAGAAATGCGCTCACTTGTAGCAAAGATGAAGCTCATTGCCAACAAAGACATGCTCAACGGCAAGCGTATCGCCTTCTGCGATGATAGCATCGTGCGAGGCACGCAACTCAAGGACAACACAAAAATCCTCATGGAATACGGCGCACGCGAAGTTCACATGCGTATAGCCTGCCCACCCCTCGTCTATAGCTGCCCATTCCTCAACTTTACGTCCTCAAAGAGCGACATGGAGCTCATCACCCGCCAACTCATCGCAGAATTCGAAGGCACAACCTCCGAATCCGTTTTGGACAAATACACACAAACCGACTCGCCCGAATACAACCGCATGGTCACCACCCTCGCCGAACGCCTACACCTCTCATCACTGCAGTTCAGCAAGATTGAAGACCTTGTAGAAAGCATCGGCCTGCCCAAATGCCAACTCTGCACACACTGCTTCGACGGAAGCAGCAAATTCTCCCTCACGGAAGAAAACAAACAATAATAAACTCACATACTTGTACAAAAAAAGAGGTGGTGCCCTTAAAAGTAAAAATGGGGCATCACCTCTTTTTTTAGTTTAAAAATAAATACACCACAAAAAAAACAACAAATTAGCGAAGTAGAATTATCAGAAACAGCGGTTGCAGAAGGTAATTGAAAAAAAAAGGAAAAAAAGCGGATAAAAAGGTTGGCGGATTTCAGATTTTAACTTAACTTTGCATCGCATTTGAGAAACAACGCACATGCACTCTTAGCTCAGTTGGTAGAGCAACTGACTCTTAATCAGTGGGTCCTGGGTTCGAATCCCTGAGGGTGTACAAAGTTTTATGCAACTTCCTCAAATGCACATGCACTCTTAGCTCAGTTGGTAGAGCAACTGACTCTTAATCAGTGGGTCCTGGGTTCGAATCCCTGAGGGTGTACAAATAAAATAAATAGTACACATACAAAATGCACTCTTAGCTCAGTTGGTAGAGCAACTGACTCTTAATCAGTGGGTCCTGGGTTCGAATCCCTGAGGGTGTACGCAGAATAGAGGTCGATTCTCATCGACCTCTATTTTCTTTTTTTGAAAAAAAAGCCAGATAAATAGCTTTTATATTGTAAAAAGATTTAAATTTGCTCACAGAAAACAAACTAAACCAGTGCTTATGCTAAAAACCAACGAGGAAATTAGCACATTAATCGACCAGTGTAAGCTGGAGGAAGCTCTATTGGCCATTGAGAAACGAATGGTGAATGAAGAATCTGGCCATCTTTTCTACCTTAGAGGAAAAGTTCGCTTGCGACAAAACGAATGGCGGCTGGCAACCAATGACTTTCTGATGTCTCAATCGCTTTGGCCCGATGGTCCTGCTGCAGAGCAATTAATGATGATTAAAGAAATCATGGATTTTTTTAATAAAGATATGTATAACCAATAAGTATTTACGCACGCATATATACATGTATTATTGTATATATATGCTATATATGTAATAAAAGGAAAAAACGAAAAAAACGACTATGGCAAAGATTGTTGGAGCTGTGGTGGTAAACACTGAGCGTTGCAAGGGATGCAACCTTTGCGTTGTGGCTTGCCCCAAAAATTGTCTTGCCTTGAGTGGCAAGGAGGTTAATCATCGTGGATATTCATTTTGCATTGACGTGAAGCCCGAAGACTGCATCGGTTGTAGCTCGTGCGCTATTGTATGCCCCGATGCGTGTATAACAGTGTATAAAACGAAAATTGAAGAATAAAAGGTAAAAAAGATATGGAACAGACAAGCGAAGTACTTTTGATGAAAGGCAATGAGGCAATTGCTCATGCTGCTATACGTTGCGGGTGCGATGGATACTTCGGTTATCCCATCACGCCACAATCCGAAGTGTTGGAAACGCTGGCTGCAGAAAAGCCTTGGGAGACCACAGGTATGGTGGTGCTACAAGCCGAGAGCGAAGTGGCTTCTATATATATGATATATGGTGGTGGCGCTGCCGGCAAAAAGGTGATGACATCCTCTTCGAGCCCCGGCGTGGCGCTCATGCAAGAGGGCATTACATATATGGCCGGTGCAGAAGTACCTGGCGTGATAGTCAACGTGCAGCGTGGTGGCCCTGGCCTCGGCACTATTCAGCCCTCGCAGGGCGACTACAATCAGGCCACTCGCGGTGGAGGTAACGGCGACTACAACGTCATTGTGCTAGCCCCTTGCTCTGTGCAGGAAATGGCCGACTTCGTTGACCTTGCTTTCGAATTGGCCTTCAAGTATCGCAACCCCGCAATGATACTTTCAGACGGCATAATCGGGCAGATGATGGAGAAGGTGGTACTCCCACCCTTCAAGCCCCGTCGCACGGAGGAAGAAATCCGCGAACAGTGTCCTTGGGCCACAACGGGTAAGGGTAATCGTGCAAAGAACAACATTATCACCTCGGTAGAACTCCAATCTGAAGTAATGGAGAAGATTAACATCCACCTTCAGCAAAAGTATGCCACCATCAAGGAGCAGGAAGTGCGCTACGAAGTGAGCGGCATGGAAGATGCCGACTACATGATCGTAGCATTCGGCTCGGCAGCACGCATTTCTCAAAAAGCTACTGAGCTGGCTAAGGAAAAGGGCATCAAAGTAGGCGTATTCCGCCCCATCACGCTTTGGCCCTTCCCTGAAAAGGAAATACGCGAATATGCAAAGAAGGTAAAGGGCATCCTTACAGTAGAAATCAATGCAGGCCAGATGGTAAACGACGTTAAGCTCGCTGTCGGCGAATGCGTGCCCGTAGCCCACTTTGGCCGCCTGGGTGGCATCGTACCCGACCCCGAAGAAGTGGTTACAGCCTTAGAGAAGCTTGCACAAAAATAGTAAATGTAAGGTTGTTAGATCGCTACGCTTTTCGGTTTTAAGGCCTAGCGGACTGAATAGTCTCAATACCCAACAACCTCACAACCTAAAAAAACAAGAAGCCAAAGCACCCCTGCGAAGCTTCAGTAAATGTAATAAAAACAGGCACTTTATGGATACTCAACATCAATGGAACAGACGCCATAACGACAAACCAAAAAACTTATTCCTACGCAATGTCCTCAATGGGATATTCATGCTCATCGCAGCCGTTGGAATGATTGGGATGTGGCTGTTTCCTGACTACACAACACATTGCTATATCCTCTGCTTGATTGCTGTGTGCATAAAAATGGTAGAAGTAATGTTAAGAATGCCTGGAATGAAAAAATAAGAACCTATGCTTAAGGAACAGATTATCAAACCTGAAAATTTGGTTTATAAAAAGCCCACCTTGATGAACGACACAGACATGCACTACTGTCCTGGATGTTCACACGGTGTAGTACACAAACTTGTGGCTGAAGTAATTGAAGAAATGGGCATGGAGGGCAACACGATTGGTGTAAGCCCCGTTGGTTGCTCCGTCTTTGCATATAGATACCTCGACATCGACTGGCAAGAAGCTGCCCACGGTCGTGCACCTGCATTGGCAACAGCCATCAAGCGCCTATGGCCCGAAAAACTCGTATTCTCATACCAAGGCGATGGCGACATTGGCTGTATCGGTACGGGCGAAGCTATCCATGCGCTCAATCGCGGTGAAAACATTGCAATGATCTTCATCAACAACGCCATCTACGGCATGACAGGCGGACAAATGGCTCCCACAACGCTCATCGGACAAAAGACCGTAACATGCCCCTACGGCCGCGACCCACAGCTTCATGGCTACCCCTTAAAGATTTCAGAAATGGCAGCATTGCTCGAAGGCACATGCTACGTCACACGCCAAAGCGTTCAGAATGTAGCTTCAATCCGTAAGACAAAAAAGGCTATCCGCAAGGCATTTGAAAACTCATTGGCCGGAAAAGGTTCAAGCCTCGTAGAAATTGTGTCAACATGCTCTTCTGGCTGGAAGCTCACCCCCGTTAAGGCCAACGAATGGATGGAAGAAAATATGTTCAAATTCTACCAATTAGGTGACTTGAAAGATAAATAACTCGAGGTTTCGCAGGGCTACAACCCGAGTAGGTTATAAGGTGGTTAGGTCACATCGCTGTTAGGTTTTTAGGACTATGCAGACTGGATAGCCTCAGAACCTACCTTAAGAAGTTGATTCCCCCCTAGCGAAACTGCTGTAAATTAAAATTCAGAATTGTTTTTTTTTGGAAATATATGAAACAAGAAATAATCGTATCAGGCTTTGGCGGACAAGGTGTGCTCTCTATGGGTAAGATTTTGGCATATGCAGGCTTGATGGAAGATAAGGAAGTGACATGGATGCCTGCATACGGCCCCGAACAAAGAGGCGGTACTGCAAACGTAACAGTTATCGTAAGCGATGAACCCATATCGTCGCCCATCTTGTCGAAGTATGACACTGCAATCCTTCTGAATCAACCCTCTGTTGATAAGTTTGAGCATAAAATCAAGCCAGGAGGAACGCTCATTTACGACAGCTTCGGCATCCTCAACCCTCCAACACGCACAGACATCAACATCTACAGCATCAGCGCAATGGAAACAGCAGCACAGATGAAGATGATGAAGTGCTTCAACATGATGATCCTCGGAGGATATCTTAAAAAGCATCCCATCGTGAAGCTCGAAAGCGTAATGGCAGCACTCAAAAAGACCCTGCCCGAACGCCACCACCACCTCCTCCCCCTCAACGAAGAGGCCATCCTTAAAGGCATGGAAATCATTGGGTAAAGAAGTTTTTAAAAAAATATTAATACATTACAATTATGGCAAGCCGCAAAGAATTAAAAAAATCAATCAAGAATGCTTGTGGAGAATTATTTACTGATTGCGTAGTTCTCAGCAAATGCGAAGGCGCTAATATCGAAGCACTTCAGCAGATTGAGTTGAAACTTATTGCTGTTTACAACGAATACGTAGCACGTATTTCACACACACAGAAGGGCGCCGAAAAGATTTTCTACAAAAAGTTAATTGCCGATTTTACCGAAACAATTAACCAATTGGCAGAAGACATTGTAAAAGCATAACTTATTGCTCCACACAAATTGAAGTACTTTTTTCACCATTGCTTCAATTGAGCACATTCTTAATCACCTTTAGAGGGTGTGCCATTTTTCATAGAATGACACGCCCTCTAATCTTTTTTTAGATAGGTTCTATAATAAATATATGGCTTCTTTTTTTCATAAACTGCTACACAAATACATGGGATGGACTACAGACGTAACCATCCCCTACAGAGATAAATGCATCATCTGCGTTGCCCCACACACAAGCAATTGGGACTTTATCATGGGAGAATTATACTACCTCTCAATAGGGCGCACTGCAAGTTTCTTAATGAAAAAAGAATGGTTCTTTTGGCCACTTGGAATCTTATTTCGAAAACTGGGTGGTTTCCCCGTTTATCGAAACAAAAATTGCAGCATGACCGATGCGCTTGCTGAGCATATGAAAAATAGCGACAAGCTAGAATTAGCCATCACACCTGAAGGTACACGTTCGCTCGCAAAGAAGTGGAAACGCGGATTTTATTTCATAGCTTTAAAATCTCAAGTACCCATCCAACTTTACGACCTTGACTATAAAAACAAAGTCATCAGATGCAATAAAGAGTTGATACCAACTGGTGATGTTGAAGCCGACATGAAAATCATTATGGACTACTACAAAAATGCGAATGCCAAATACCCCCATAAATTTGCCATTGAAGAATTGTAGCCGACCTCACCAAAACTTACATCCCACTACCTCCAATGAGAATACTCATATTCTTAGCCATAAGCATACTTCTTTCTATTACGACACAAGCCACGACTATTAATCAAAAAAGAAAGAAGAAAAAGGCGCGTGTGGTTTTGACACACAAACAAAAGCAAGAAAAACTCGTTGCCGACAGCCTACGCACCTTTTTCCTAACATATACCCCCAACTCATTCAGACTCAGAAAGCCCGCCAACATAGATTCAGTAAGAATCAATTTCAAAAACAAGGAACTACACATATACCCCACCGAAAACCTTTGTGGACAAACACTCAACCTTCAAATCATCGAAGAAATCAAAGATTCGCTAAAAGCTCATCTCCCACAGCAATATGCTGACTATAAGATTGATTTGTTCGGTAAATATTCACAACCCCTAAAAGAGCTCATCCCTAATTTTGCGAGAAATAGCGAAATTGACACAATACGCACTTGGAACAACATCATTTATGAAGGAAAACCTTGGGTAGAGCACCTTAACCTGCCCTACTCTACTAAAAAAGGTCTTCATAATAAGCATATATCTGTATGGCCCAGCCATGGACGTTTTTATCGCAACAAGCGCCACCAATGGGAATGGCAACGTCCCTACCTTTTTGCATCTGCCGAAGATTTATTAACACAGTCGATAGTATTTCCATACCTCTACCCCATGTTAGAAAATGCAGGGGCTATTGTTGTCAACGCAAGAGAGCGCGATAAGCAAACCGAATGCATCATAATCGACAACGACAGCACAACGCTTGCATCCCACTACCTAGAAGACGCTGCTAGCAATCAATCCTGGCAAACGACCGCACAAGGCAATGCATTCAAAATCCCTAACTTACCCTACAACGACAACGTAAACCCTTTTAAGCTAGGAACGTCAAGAGTTATTGCTACCACTTCCGAGCCATCCGAAGTAGCAAAAGCCAAATGGATTCCACACATACCTACGACTGATGAGTATGCTGTATACGTAAGTTATACAACAGTTCCAGGTAGCATTGACAATGCCACTTATACCATAAAGCACCTTGGAGGAGAATCAAAAGTAGCTGTAAATCAACAGATGGGAGGTGGCACATGGGTATATTTAGGAACTTACAGATTTCAAGAAGGCATCAACCAGGAACAAGGTGTAGAACTCAGTAATCTCAGCGATAATCAAGGTTTTGTCACCGCCGATGCTGTGAGATTCGGTGGCGGCATGGGTAAAAATCTTCGTGGCGCTACAACCTCTAACCTCCCTGCATATCTCGAAGCATCTCGCTATTACACACAATGGGCTGGACTACCCTCCGAACTATACAATACGGAGAAAAGCGACAACGATTATGTCGATGACCTCAGATGCCGTTCCAACTTCATCAACTACCTTGCTGGTGGCTCCATCTTTGTCCCCGACACAACAGGACTTTCAGTTCCCATCGAACTATCGTTAGCCGTACATACTGACGCTGGCTATAATGCCGACCACTCCATTTTTGGTACATTAAGCATCAGTACAAACCACATTGAAAGAAAGGTTGAAACACTGCGTTCGGGCATTTCTCGAATGGCATCACACGACTTTGCCCACATTGTAGCACAGGGTGTTGCACAGGACCTTTCAAGCAATCTTGGAATAGATTGGATGCGACGCGAAACATGGAACCGTAATTATAGCGAAACTCGTGTTCCGCTAATACCCTCTGCAATTGTAGAGCTACTTTCGCATCAGAATTTTACAGACATGAGGTATGCTCACGACCCATACGTTAAATTCCTCATTGCACGAAGCCTTTACAAAAGCATACTCAAATACATTTCATACCAACACGGCATTAATGATTTTCAGGTTCAACCCCTTCCGGTAAAAGCCCTCTCAGCACAATTCATTGATGAAAAAGGATGTGTGCAATTAACGTGGGAACCAACAAACGATCCTCTGGAACCAACTGCAATTCCTAGTGGTTATGTTGTTTATACCCGCAAAGGCAACCGCGATTTTGACAACGGCCAATTTGTCCCCAACAATGAATTTGAACTACTCATTGAAGACGACCAGCAGTATTCATTCAGAGTAGTAGCAGTAAACGATGGAGGATGCAGCTTTCCTTCTGAAACTATAGCCGTTCGTCATTCATCCGACCCCGACGCACCTCAAGTGTTGATTATCAACGGATTCACTCGCCTATCGGGACCAGCCATCATAGCTAAAGGAGACTCGCTTGGCTTCGACCTACTTGCAGATGCAGGCATCCCTTATCAATACAACAGTTCGTATTGCGGACCACAGCTCTGCTTTGATACTCTTTCAATAGGAAAAGAAGGGCCTGGGGCATTAGGATTCAGTAGCGAAGAGTGGATAGGACGCGAAATAGCAGGCAACACCTTCGACTTTGCAGCCGAACATGGACGCGCTATGCATGGATGGCCTGTCAGCTACGTTTCATGTAGCCGCGAAGCTGTTGAAAACAAAAAAATTGCACTCAGTGATTATGCCATCATCGACTTAATTCTCGGAGAGCAACGCAACGTTTCTTACAACATCTTGCCTGCTAAAACTTTCAGTACAAACCTAAGCAATCAACTCTCAACCTATCTGCATAACGGAGGAGCACTCTTCGTAAGTGGTTCACACATGGGTTCAGACATGCAAGCCCCTGAAGAACAAGACTTCTTAAGCGAGTCTCTCAAAATCCAATATGTAGGCAAAGTAAGAGTGGATAGCATCGGCTACCTTACAGGTCTCGAACAGCAAATTCCACTCTACAACGCACACAGCAAGGTACATTACCCAGTCATCAACCCAGATATTATAGCACCTACACACCCTGAAGCATTCACCGCATTCATCTATCCTAACGGGCAGTCTGCGGGAGTGGCATACCCGGGCAACGACTATCGTGTCATCAGCCTTTCAGTGCCCTTCGAGTGTATTTCCGACATTGAAGTACAACGCACTTCTATGCATGCTATCTTACAATTTTTACAACAACGCTAGGTGATGTGTAAATAAAGCCAATCAGCAGTTGGATTTGGGTATTTCCAACAAGTATTTTTTAGAAATTTAAACAGTTTCTAAGGTAGGTTATTTTTTACATCTCACTAACACAAACCTCATATTATGCAACAGATTCAGCTTAACAAAAATGCCACTCATTTCTTAATTATAGAAAACGAAGACTTTAACATAATCGACAAATACGCTCTCTTCAGAGACCTCGTTGATAGCACGGGGTTTGTTACAGAAGATGTGCTCGACAAACTCAAGCTCAATGTTAAGTCACTCATGACAAGCACCATTCCAATGCCCGAAGATTTAGTAAATTTCTATACTAACATCATTTGCCACGACAAGATGAAAGCCTTCGGACTTAAAAATCTTATCGAAGCATACGTAGAATGGAAGAAAAAATAGTAGGTAGCAGGTAGAATCTCAAACCTTACAACCATAGAACCTTACAACCTCAAAACCTTAGACATGCAATATAAACTTACAGATTGGCTCCCCACAACACGAAAGGAGATGGAGCTCCGTGGTTGGGACAAGCTGGACATAATTTTGTTCAGCGCCGACGCTTATGTCGATCACCCCTCTTTTGGAGCAGCCGTCATCGGAAGATTGCTTGAAGCCGAAGGCTACCGCGTTGCTATCGTACCCCAACCCGACTGGCATGGCGATTTTCGCGACTTCAAAAAGTTGGGGCGTCCACGCCTCTTCTTCGGCATTGCTCCAGGATGCATGGACTCTATGGTAAACAAATACACTGCCAACCGACGCCTACGCTCCGAAGATGCCTACTCACCCGATGGGCGCCACGACATGCGCCCAGAATATCCCACAATTGTTTACACACAAATTCTTAAACAATTATACCCCGACGTGCCCGTCGTATTAGGAGGAATAGAAGCTTCGCTACGAAGAGTGTCTCACTACGACTATTGGCAAGAACGTCTGCGCCCTGGAATATTAAAGGAAAGCGGAGCCGACCTCCTTATCTATGGTATGGGAGAACTACCGATGACCGACCTCTGCCAGCAAATTGAAGAACGCATCACCCACCACGAGGAGGAAGCCATGCTCACTGTTTCCGAACTCCACTCAATGTTGTGCAAACATCCCATACCTCAAACGGTGACCTATGTTGAGAAGAAGGACATCAAAGACGGCATTACTGAAAACGACATCCTTCTCCACTCCTTTGAAGAAGCACTTAAAAATCCGAAGGCACAAGCAGCCAACTTTAAGCACATTGAAGAGGAAAGCAACCGACTGACACCCCAACGCATACTTCAGCAAACGGATAATAAATTTATGCTGGTAAACCCACCCTATCCTCCAATGACGACTGAACAGCTCGACCGCTCGTTTGCCTTTCCCTACACCCGCCTACCCCATCCGAAGTATAAGGACAAGCGCATACCAGCCTTCGACATGATTAAACATTCTGTCAACATCCACCGCGGATGTTTTGGTGGATGCTCCTTCTGCACAATATCAGCGCATCAAGGCAAATTTATTTCAAGCCGAAGTAAAGAAAGTATTCTTCGCGAGATTGAGACCATCACCCAAATGCCGGACTTTAAAGGACACCTCTCCGACCTTGGAGGTCCTTCTGCCAACATGTATTGCATGGGAGGAAAAAATCGTGAATTATGCCAAAAGTGCCGACGCCCCTCTTGCGTACACCCTAAAATCTGCCCCAATCTTACAAACGACCATCGCCCACTGCTTGACATTTACCACTCTGTGCGCACTATGCCTGGTGTAAAACGCGTCACCATTGGTTCCGGAGTTCGCTACGACCTTTTGCTTCACCGCACTGGCGATGCCGATATAGACAAAGCCACAGACGATTACACACGCGAATTGATCCTTCACCACGTAAGCGGACGCCTCAAAGTAGCACCCGAACACACCTCTGACCGTGTGCTCCATCTCATGCGCAAACCACCCTTCGAGCAGTTTGAACGCTTCAAGCAAATATTCGACCGCATCAACCTTTCAGCAGGGCTACGTCAACAAATTATTCCCTACTTCATCAGTTCTCACCCAGGTTGTACCCCCGAAGACATGGCTGAACTCGCGGCCATCACCAAGCGCCTTGACTTCCAGTTAGAGCAAGTGCAAGACTTCACACCCACCCCCATGACTGTAAGCACCGAAGCTTGGTACTCAGGAGTACACCCATACACACTGCAACCCGTTTATTCTGCAAAATCACAAACCGACAAACTACGCCAACGCATGTTTTTCTTCTGGTACAAACCCGAAGAACGACAAAAGATTATTGCAGAACTAAGACGCATCAACCGTCCCGACCTTATCGACAAACTCTTCGGTGCAACCTTTAAGCACCACAACGAAAAACCTTGGGAACACAAACGCTCAAATAAAACCCAAGCTAATCACACACCTAAAAAGAAACGATAATTATTAGGTAGGTTCTATAAATTAGCTTGAATTGATTTGTTTTAGATTTTTGAGATTTTTTATTTTTACCGACGAAGAAGCGTAGCGGGCTACGTTTCAAGGAGTTAAAAAGAAAAAGGCCAAAAAGACAAACAAAGCGACCAAGTTGGAAACTAACCAAAATAATTAAAAAAACTAATTTATAGAACATACCTTACTATGTCTTGCCTCCAAGTATTACTTTGCCTTATTTTTCCACCACTTGCAGTACTCGACCGCGGATGTGGTTCAATCCTTATTGTCACATTGCTCACCTTCTGTGGATGGATTCCTGGAGTGATAGCAGTCCTCATTATTATCAATAATAAGAATAGCTAAGTGAAAATTGCAAACGAAAAGCGCATTGTAGAGCGCATGATTCGCCTCTATTGCCGAAGTCATTGTGGCAACTCCGAACTTTGCACAGATTGTAAGCAATTACTCGATTATGCACATGCTCGCCTTGAGCGATGCAAATTTGGCGATGCTAAACCCACATGCCGACTCTGCCCTATCCATTGCTACCGCCCCGACATGCGGAGTAAAATGAAAGCCGTCATGCGTTACGCGGGGCCACGTATGCTCCTTTACCATCCGCTTGATGCGCTATGCCCTATGTGGAGTGAATTTTCATCAAAGAAAACATGATAATTATTCATGTAATATATATATCATTGATGGGGGTATAGATACAAACTATTTGCTTAATAAAAAAACTTTGTGTAATTTTGCATCGTAATCAAATAAAAACTAACAATTAAATCACTTACTAAAAAATTACAACTATGACAAAGAGCATTAAAGGCACACGCACTGAAAAGCACTTGATGATGACATTCGCTGGTGAATCACAAGCTCGTATGCGTTACACATATTTTGCAAGCGTTGCAAAGAAGGAAGGCTTCGAACAAATCTCAGCAATTTTCCTCGAAACAGCCGAACAAGAAAAGGAACACGCTAAGCGCATGTTCAAGTACCTCGAAGGCGGCATGGTAGAAATCACTGCAACTTACCCTGCTGGTGTCATTGGAAAAACCATCGATAACCTTAAGGCTGCAGCTGCTGGTGAACATGAAGAATGGGCTGACGATTACCCCAAGTTTGCCGACGTTGCTGACGAAGAAGGATTCCCCGAAATCGCAGCTATGTATCGCGCCATCTCTATCGCTGAAAAGGGACACGAAGAACGCTACCTCAAGCTCCTCCACAATGTTGAAAACTGCACAGTATTCAAGAAGGACGGAAAAGTATTCTGGCAGTGTCGCAACTGTGGATTCATCACCGAAGACATCGAAGCACCCGAACTTTGCCCCGCATGTAAGCACCCACAAGCTTACTTCGAAGTAATGAAGCAAAACTTCTAATCCTCCATTGTTAGAGAACAAAATAGTAAGGAGAAAAGAGAAAATTTAAAACGAGTACTCTAAAAAATCTCGCAACGTAATTTTCTCTTTTCTCCTTACTTGTTTATTTATAAAAAACGTATTCGCGCCCTAGGTAAAAGAACGAGTCAAAGTCTTTCGCCCTATAAGGTAGGATGTTCAAAATTGCAAAAGCAATGAGACCGTTTTGAGTCGTATTTTGGATTTGTAATTTATTATTCTACATAGCTAAAACGCCAAACTTCTTCGCTCTGTCCCCTCAGGGACAAAGTTATTAGTCGAATGTAACTAATTTCTCCTCCTGAGTTAGGAGATTTCCGTCCCTCGATAACGGGGGAAAAAAGAAGGGAGTCCCTGAAGGGGGGAGGTGGTCTGTAAAATATAAATTCGTTAGACACTAATTGCCCAAAACACTAATCACTAATCGTTAATCACTAAACGCCCCTCCCCTTATGCCCATCGTCCACATCACTAACATACACCAACCCGAACTCGCCCCCTACGCATCGCTCACTGAAGCGCAACTACGCAATCGCCTCAATCCCGAAGAAGGCATCTTCATCGCTGAAAGCCCCAAGGTCATCAACGTAGCGCTCAACCAAGGCTACACGCCGCTATCGCTTCTCTGCGAAGAACGACATATTCAAGGAGATGCAGCATCTATCATTGAGCGATACAACGACCTCACTATCTACACCGGAAGCCGAGAATTGCTGGCTCAACTCACAGGTTACACCCTCACGCGTGGAGTACTCTGCGCCATGCGCCGCCCTACCCCTCTCCCACTTGAGGAGGTCACGAAAGATGCCCATCGCATCGTCATTATCGATGGCGTAGTCGATTCCACCAACATTGGAGCGATATTTCGCTCTGCAGCAGCTATTGGCATTGACGCCATACTGCTCACCCCCACCTCGTGTGATCCTCTCAACCGCCGTTCCATCCGCGTGTCAATGGGCACCGTTTTTCAAGTACCATGGACATGGATTCCCGATGGTCCACAATGCGTGAAAAACCTAGGCTTCAAGACAGCAGCCATGGCACTCAGCGACAACTCCCTCTCACTCGATGCCCCAGAACTCAAACAGATTCCTCGCCTTGCCCTCATCATGGGCACTGAAGGAGACGGACTTTCAAAAGACACCATTGAAAACAGCGACTATGTCGTACGCATCCCCATGAAGCACGGTGTCGATTCGCTCAACGTAGCAGCAGCTGCGGCCGTAGCATGTTGGGAACTCAGAATGAGAGATGAGTAAACAACTAGATGATGTGTAAATATTAAGCAGCGTCATTTTTTCACGCATCAACTTACTGAGAATTTTATTTTCAAGTAATGAAAATAAAATTCCCTCTCTTGAAAAATAAATTATCTCTCTTGAAAATAAGAAGCTGTTTTAATTTATATCGCCAAGTTTTTTTATAAAGCAAAAATTAGGATGTTTATTTCTTTTTTAAGGGCGCATAGCGGGCTATGTAACCGCAAAAAAGGAAGAAACAGACATTTTTAAACATAAAAAACGGCGAAACAACAGGCTTCAATATATATATATGTTAGAAATTTAAACAGTTTCTAAAATACCTGACGCAACCTTTCTAAGCCAATCAGCGCCTCTTTAAAATTGCGAAATAATTTTACAAAAAAGATCCTTTGTTTGAGTACAAAATCAGGCATTCTGGGGCAATCAGATTACAAAACGAAGTATTAACAACTCACACCTGTGGATAACTCCAAAAACGCGATTTGGATTTCACTCAATTTTGTTGTATCTTTGTAGTACAGATGGGGAGGCCAAGCGGTCTCCCCTATTTTTTGTCCCTAAAAATGCAAAAACTACCTCAAAGGTAAGAAAAACTACCTTTAAAGTAAGAATTTTTACATCAAAGATCGTTTTTCACACCTCCGACTTCGTTATTATTTCATCCATTTCCGCTAGAACATTCGCCCATCTCATCATCACGATGCCAACATTTTGTAAAAACAAAAAGATTTTTACTTTTTGAACATAAAACTCCCCAACAACAAAAACAAATTGCGAAATATTTTGACAAAACAAGCTTCACACTGCAAATTTGAAACATTTTAAACCTATTCTAAATATATAAAAGCTATTATTGCTTCTATATAACAAACCTTGTTATAGATCTATTTCGTTTGCCTTTTGGGCAATGAGGACTATCCGCTAAAAAGCGTCACGCACGCTAACGCCATGCATAGTCTTTTTTCTCACACAAAAAGCACAGAAGCGCACAGGCTTAGCTTGTGCCTGCCATCCGGGATGAACATACGAGTGCTAACGATGTATGTTTTCTGTGACTTTCTGTGGGTTTTGTGTGAAATTATCACCCAAATCAGAAAAATAAAAAAAACAATTTATAAATCCACTAAAAAATAAATGAATATATTTGCAATATATATCTAGCCACTGCAGTATTTTAGTTAATTAACAAATACTCAACATCTTAGGCTATAAGGTTAGATTAACGATTAACAGTTCGGAGACATGAGGTGTTCTCAGCGTACGAGTCAAATTATCTTGTTTACTCGTCAACTGAATAATCTAACAACCTTATATTCTGACTCAACTGTAGCTTGCGAAAATTGAGTAAATTAACCCATTACCACCATGATTAGAAAAGCATTTTTACTATCATTCCTCTTCTTCTCGCTCAGCATTTTTGCACAAGACAGACAGTATCTATGGCACAAAAACAACATGCCATACCAACAAGCACATCAAATAGCCGCTATGACCAACGAAGTGCGTCAGAAAGATTTTGATGCCAACAAGAATCGTATTGCGTACATTGAGTGGTTTGAGGCTCCCAAGAAAGACATTAAGCAAGATGTCTGCATGGTGCTCATCTCAGGTGGAAGCTACGAATCGTGTTGCGACGTTGGCCTCATTAAGCAATGGAGAGAGACTTTCACTCAGATGGGCATTCAATGCGTCAATCTCGTCTATCGCACACCTCGTCCCCACGGTATGGACATCTATCAAACGGCATGGGCAGACGGGCAGCGTGCTATACGCATGATTCGTCAGCAAGCCTCCAAGCGTGGTTTTAACCCCGAAAAGATTGGTGTAATTTCTATGTCTGCAGGCTCGCACCTTGCGCTACTCCTAGCTACTAGTTCTCTCACCCCTGCCTACCCCACAGTTGACCCACTCGACACCATCCCCTGTCATATCAATTGGACGATTGTCAATGCTCCCGCTTATGGCACCACCGATGCCGAGCTGGGAACCCCCTCCACACGCCAAGGCTACGGGGCTGACGTACAGCTAAGCCAGGTCTTCAAGTTTGACCAGCGTACCTGCCCCATGAGCTTACACCACGGGGGCACAGACATCTATTCACCCTATACCTCAACCCTTGTGTATCGCCAATTGCGTCGTATGCGCATCCCTGCCGACCTACACCTTTATCCCAACAGAGGTCACGGAGCCTATGGCCTAGATCGTGGCATCGAGTTCATGCGTCAGATGGGGTTCCTTGGTACGTTGGCAAAGGAAGAACACATCCTACAACGCTATGCAAGCGACGAACACCGCGGCGCACACTCACAAACCGACATTTGGCCGGAAGGCAAGACTCCCGATTTCCAGGAACATCAAAACACTCCCTACATCGAGTGGCACATACCTAAAGAGCTGAAGACTACAGCCATACAGATAGTCTATGCCGGAGGGGCTTACGAATACAACAAGCCCGAAGAGCACGAGGTAGCACCCATCCGCCGTTATCTGAACGAAAAGGGCATGGCCGTCGTCACGCTCAAATACCGCAGTCCCCGTCCCAAGGCTCCTTTAGCCAAACACACTACAGCATGGCAGGACCTTCAGCGCGCCATCCGCATTGTGCGTAACGAAGCCACCTCACGCGGGCTCGACCCCAACCGCATAGGCATCATGGGAAGCTCGGCAGGCGGACACCTCACGCTCATGGGCACCACCTCATCCATGCACCGCTCCTACCTGCCCATCGACAATATCGACAAAATTCCCTGCAACGTACAATGGGGCATATGTATTTATCCAGCCTACGTCTTGGACGACGGCATCAATGGCACCAACGCCCAGGGCGGCAACCACGACAATGCCCACTTTGCCCCCGAGTTTGCCTTCGACCTCAAAACCTCGCCCATGATATTCATGCACGGTGATAGCGACCCCTATGCCGCAATGAATTCAGTAAAGACATGGGAGCGCATGCAACAGATGGGTATCCAGTGCGAACTCCATTCCTTTGCTACCCGCAACCACTGCTTCCACCGCAACGCATCGCCTCAAACAGGCAGCTACAATTGCTTCGACATCATCTGGGAGTACCTGACCAAGATGGGATTTAATAAGTAAAACAAAGAGGGGACGAAATTACGCAAGAGATAACATTAGTGTTCATTTGGACGGTTACAAATATTTCTTTGTATGTATATTTTAACTCAAATCTTTTGTTTATATTTGCACTGCGTAAAAATACGCAATATACTGCGTAAAAATACGCAACGCACTGCGTAAAATGTAAAGCCATGTACAAAAGAACTGAATACCAAACAATTAAATCACGTCTTGAAGAAGATAGAATGTTTATTCAGGTCGTAATGGGACCTCGACAAGTTGGAAAATCAACTATTGTTAAACAGGTTTTGGATGATTTGACCATACCATATCAACTTTATACCGCTGACAACATACCAGCAACAAATTCCGCATGGATTTCTAATTGCTGGGCAGCTGTTCGTAGTTGGAAGGATAATAATGGATTTGACTCGGTTGTACTTGTAATTGATGAAATTCAGAAAATTGCTAATTGGAGCGAGGCTGTAAAGAAAGAATGGGATGCGGATACCTTTTATAACTGTAACATCAAGGTGCTATTGCTCGGTAGCAGTAGAGTGATGTTAGAAAAAGGATTATCCGAATCGCTTGCCGGAAGGTTTGAAGAAATTCGTATGAGTCACTGGAGTTTAAAGGAAATGAAGGAATGCTTCGGTTTTAACCTCGATAAATACCTCTTTTATGGTGGTTATCCTGGTGCAGCTAAATTGATTGAAGATAGTGAGCGTTATGAACATTATATTCAGTCTGCCATTATTGAAGCCACTATCAATAAAGATATTTTGATGGATACTCCAATAGGCAAACCTGCATTGTTAAAACAGACGTTTGAACTTGCAGCAGCCTATTCTGGAAACTTGCTCTCTTTGACCAAAATGCTTGGCGCATTACAGGATGCTGGAAATACATCTACTTTGGCTGGGTATATCAACCTTTTAGATGAAAGCGGATTGTTGTGCGGACTTCAGAAATATAGTGTCGATATGTCACGTAGAAAGGCGAGTATTCCTAAATTTCAAGTGTACAACAATGCTCTTAAAATGGTTTATACTCCAACAACCTTTGAGCAATCTATAATGGACCGTAAATTGTGGGGACATATCATTGAATCTGCAATAGGTAGTTACCTTGTAAGCCAGGCATTTGTTCATCTTTTTGAAGTGTTCTATTGGAGAGAAAAAAATGATGAAGTTGACTTTGTTCTACGAAAAAAAGGTGTGTTAGTTGCTATTGAGGTTAAAAGTAATAGCGAAAAACGCACTGCAGGACTTGATAAGTTCAATGAAATGTTCAAACCTCACAAATCGTTTATTGTTGGAGATGGGGGTATCAACATCGAAGATTTCTTGACGATGGATTTAAACAAATTATTTTTACTCTAAATATTTTTGTAAAAGCGGTCACATTGTGGTCGCTCTTTTTTTGTGTTGTCTCTGCATATAGCGCCACGATTTAGCGAGGTGATGAGTTTTTGGGCATAGGCGGTGGGGGTATCTTCGCACGTCAATCGCAAAAAATGTAGGGTTCTATACGGCTAAAACGCTGAAAACAAGCAATGTGAGTCTTAACGCAATTGGAATTTTGGCAAATTTCGCCCAAATGCTACTCACCATGCACGTTTTCAGCGATTTAGCCGTATTTCTTACCTGTTTCGCCCATTTCTCTTCTTCTTTGGTGATGAGCAACGGGTCCCCGAAACAGGTGCTCTGGTAGTCTGGTAAAGTCAAATGCTCCTCCACGTTACGTTTCCTCCGTCATATGACACTACCAGGAGTTGGTTTTAGTGTGACTAGCACACGGTTTGAGGTCACCACCTAGCCCTGGTGAACTCTACGATTACTCTTCGAGATCACCAGAACTTCGTTCGCTTGGGGGTTAACGTTCATACCTCCTTCTTTTAAGGCAGTATGAACTTTTTTCAGCGGTCGTCAAAAGTATGGTTTCGTTGCTCTACACCACACACTTGACGGTTGGTTTGTTTATACGATGGATTTTTCAAATCCTATGCTTTGTTTCTTCTTCGTTTCCGCGGCATTGCTACAGTATCCTTATTGCTCAAGGTCTTGTTGCATTTCTAAGTCTTTACCCATTTGTTTTTGAGATTTCTTAGCATTGGCACCATTCGCTGCGGTGTGTTTTCACCTTTTTGAACTGCAAAGGTAGGCTTCGGACTTGGGCTTCAAGGGTATCCAATATTTTCTGCAAAAACTTTTGCCGATACTCCTACCAAAACTTTTCAGGTCACTAAAGGATGTACAAAATCACGGAAGTCCTCCCTTGCATTTTCCCTGTCTCTTGCTCCCTCTGAAAGCAGTATCAAAAAAGGGAACAAACCGCGACACGATAGGTGACGCAATGAGAAATCTAAAATTCAAAACTAATGGAAAATAAAATGCGAACTCTCGACCTTTTCACAGCTACTGCTGCTAATGCTAATCTCTTCAACGAAGGAAACAAAGCTCAAAAAGCTCACACCCGCTCAACTCTTGGTTCTACAATAAAAAATGCGGTGCAAAAGGCGCTCAGATACATTGAAATTAACCACGGCGGAAAGGCGCTTGAGATTTCAGCAGATGAAAAAGGGATAGACCCCAAAAGGTGTGCCGTTGGCGGTGTTATCAGTGAGTTTAGAGATATCACTTTATTTGAAATTTGAAATTGATGGATATTAAAAGGATTTTTATAGAAAATATTTTGAGGATTCAAAACAAAAGCATAAGTTTGCATCGCAAGAACCCGCCAAGCCTCTTTACAATGCTCAAATGTGCGGGTCGTTTTTTATATATACATTATGGTTTTAACAATACCATTTAACAAAGTATATAAGTTTCCAAAAGAGATTTATTAAAAGGTTGTTACAATGAAAGCACAAAAGGTTTGGTTTGAAAATGGTCACATTTGCATTATAACAGCAGATGGTCGTGAGGGTAACCTACCAATGCGTTTATTCCCTCGACTTTATAAAACTTCTGAAAAAGAACTACAGAGTTTCACACTTTCTCATTTTGGCATACATTGGAAAAAATTAGATGAAGATTTATCTTATGAAGGATTTTTTTCACAAGAAAACACCTCAAGTAACAAGAACGATTAGAAAATTAGGTAGTGAATTAAAGAAAATGATCTTACAATAATGGACATAACATCATTAGATCAAATCAAGACCAAATATTATGGCAAGATTGGTCAACCCAAAAGGGATAAATTGGAACATGAATTAGCTCTGATGAGATGTACCACACTCGATGAATTGTTGGACGTTGAATATGGAAAGGTTGGAACCACAACTCGTGATGATTTCGACAGAGAAACTGAAGCATTTTGTAGAGAACAGACACAAAAAGAAATGGAAGGTACTTCCTTCTCTCCAGAAGAGTTCTTGCACGAATAAAGATTTGTTCTTAAATTTGCTATCAGAATCGTGTAATTCCCACCCATAGTCGCAGAGTCTTGCACGTGAAACAGTACAACATCAAGCCCGAACCTTAGTCGTTTGGGCTTGAGTCATTTTTTAAGTGTATTCCTTGTAACTTTCTCTTGTACCCTGGAGATCATTACAAAAGGCTAAACAGAGAATTATTGAATAGAAAAAGATGTTTTATTTCTTTTGTTGTTCAAATTATTGCTATATTTGCACAATAATTGAATGCGACTCAGAATACAATTAACTAATTTTGGTTTGATTCTCTCGTTTTCACAATATTTGTATCGTGAATAAGCAATTACAAAATATAGGAACAATCCCCATAACAACTTCAATTATCGAATCGTTATACCCTGAACTCAAGTCGGCAGACAAGAAGGTTGCTTGGCTTGAGAAGAATGGATATGTATTAAGATTGAAGAGAGGGCTCTACGTTATCAATCCAGAACATTCAGGGAAGATACTCTCAAGTGAATTGATAGCAAATCATCTCTATGCACCTTCTTATATCTCAATGTCTACAGCTTTGAGATATTATGGTTTGATTCCAGAGGCAGTCTATACGCATCAGTCCATGACAATAAAGCACTCTCGAAGTTTTCAGACTCCTATAGGAAATTTCGATTACAAGTATATTTCACGAGAAGCATTCTCGGTTGGAGTAAGGAGTATGCTTAAGAGGGAATACGCGTTTTTGATTGCTTCACCAGAAAAAGCATTGTGTGATCTAATAGCAAATTCCTCTAGGGTGAATCTGCGTTATTTGAAGGATGTAGAAAACTATCTTGTGCATGACATCCGAATGGATATGGAAGAGTTTTATAAATTTGACAAAACGATTCTTGAAGAGTATATAAAGGTTGGCAAAAAGGCTGACTCTATTGCAACTGTTTTAAAGTTTCTGAAAAGATGAAGAATGATATTTATGATAGCATGTTGTCACGCTACGATCTGACGACAGAGCAGAACAAAAGAAATGCGATTTTTGAAGTTAACCAACAGGTTATACTTGCTGGATTGTATAGTGGCGGATTCTTTGAATCAGCAGCATTTTATGGGGGCACATGTTTGAGAATCTTTCACGGTTTGCAACGTTTCAGCGAGGATATGGATTTTTCTTTGCTAACACAAGACGATTCTTTTGATTTCAGCAAGTATTTCCAACCCATTGTTGATGCATTCGCCTTGGTTGGGCGTGAGGTTGAAATCAAGAAAAAGGATAAGAAAAACTTTGGCAAGGTGGAGTCTGCCTTTCTGAAGGACAATACCGATGTATATGATGTGATGTTTCAAACAGAGAAGTCTATTAAAATCAAGATTGAGGTCGACACTTGCCCTCCATTGAATTTCAAGACAGAGCAGAAACTGCTGCTGCAACCTCATTCATTCATGACTCGCTGCTTCACGTTACCTGATTTGTTTGCCGGGAAGATGCACGCCCTGGTATATCGTGCATGGAAAAACAGAGTCAAAGGCCGTGATTGGTATGACTTTGAATGGTATGTTCGTCATAATGTACCTCTTGATTTTGCTCATTTGGCTGAAAGATGCAAGCAGTTCAATAATGAGGATATTACTCCTGAACTATTCAAGGAGAAGCTCAAGGAACGTCTTTCTACTGCAGATATCAAGCAAGTAAAAGAGGATGTGCTTCCTTTTGTGCGCAACCAGAAGGAATTGGATATTTGGTCAAATGACTATTTCGTGCAGTTGGCGGATATCGTAAGAATTGAATAGCAAAATGGGCGTTCTACTTTTTGCAATCGATCTTAGTTCCTTATCTTTTAACTGTTTTGTAAAATAGCTATTGCTGTCCGGTAAACTTTGAAACGGCACACTTTATGTATCCACATCCCCGATAAAATGGTGATGTGGATATTATTTTTGAAAAGTAAGCCCCCCTTACTCAAATAATAGCAACTGTATATGAGGTGAAATCTCCTTCTCTGAGAGTGTTTTCAACTCATCTTTGTTCGGGTTTTCCAAGAATGAGATAAGATCTACGTAATACATCAGTGTCATCCTTATGAGTGTTACGATTTGAGAGAAGGATACCTGTCGTTTTAACTTTCTGCTGATTATCGTACAGAGTAAATTTGCAATTAATACCGTCCAGGTTTGAATCTGAATGGCATTGATACTATCTCCATAAAAGAAATGAAGTGGAAAGTTTTGCTTGAGTTGTTTATATAGTGTTTCTATAGCCCATCTGCGCTTGTAAATTTCCTCAAGATCCTCAACAGACAACTCAAAATTATTGGTCAATAACACCACAGACTTCTTAGTATTATTGCTCCATAGTTCCACTCTTCTTGCTTCATGTTTAAGTTCGCCCTTCTCAAACAAAATGTGCATATCTGTATGAGTAACCAATCCATCTCTACTTACGTAAGCAACAGAAGAGAGTTCTTTGTACTTGAGATTCTTCTTCATTTTGGTTACATAACACACCCCTTCTTCTGTAAGTCTTTGGAATTGTGCATAATCAATGTATGCTCTATCCATGGCAAGCGTTGAGTTTT
>JAZLDQ010000069.1:0-14584 GCA_045614785.1 Alloprevotella sp. | reverse complement strand
TCTACTGCAGCTGCTTTGTCAGTTGTAGCGCGGAGCTTACGAACTGCATTACGCATAGTCTTAGCGTAATAGCGGTTGTGCAATCTGCGAGTCGCCGTCTGACGAATTCTTTTTACAGATGATTTGTGGTTTGCCATTTTTCTTAATTTCTTATTTCTTATTATTAAGTAGCCCATAGGAGAATCGAACTCCTCTTTCAAGAATGAAAATCTTGCGTCCTAACCGATAGACGAATGGGCCATCCTGACTTAAGCGCTCCTTTCGGATGCTCAGTTTTTTTTTCATAAAAAAAGCCAACCCTTTCTGGTTAGCAATGCTCAGCAAATTTATTTTATTAAAACTTCGTTTGCCTTAATTCGCATGCTCCATTAGATGTTCACTTTTAATATTAAGTAGCCCATAGGAGAATCGAACTCCTCTTTCAAGAATGAAAATCTTGCGTCCTAACCGATAGACGAATGGGCCATCCCTATTTCAAAACCCTTTCGGGCTTGATTGCGAGTGCAAAGTTACGGCTTTTTTGATTACCACCAAACAAATCCAAGAAAAAAAACAACATTTTTCTTATTTTTCCTGTAGAGATTGTAATTTTGCAATATAAACTTACCAAGAAACACATGATTACCACCTCAAAAGCGCTTATTTTAAACATTGTGCGCTACAACGACGATACTCTCCTTGCTGAAGCCTACACTGAAAGCCACGGACGAAAGACTTTTTCTGTCAAAATGTCGCGTTCGCCACGCACAGCGGTGCGCTATACACTCTTCCAACCTTTAGCATTACTCGAAATCACTTGGGACGAACGCGCAAAGCAATCCCTTGCCCGCCCTAAATCCGCAAGAAGCATCCACCCATTCACGTCGCTACCCTACGACGCAAAAAAAAGCGCCATTGGACTTTTCCTTGCAGACTTTCTAAAGAACGCCCTTCGAACTGAACCCGACCCCACCCACATCTTCGCCTACATAGAGCAATCTATCATTTGGTTGGACGTTTGCGAAAAGAACTTTGCCAACTTCCACCTTGTCTTCCTCATCCGCCTCACCTATTTCTTGGGCATCACCCCCAACGTCGAAGCACCCGAACGCTACAAATACTTCGACTTGCGAGCAGCCTGCTTCGTTCCCTCACTACCCACTCACGCAGACTTCATCCCTAACCCTGAGGCACAATTCATCCCCATGCTCCTACGCATGCGCTACGAGAACATGCATATCTTCCGCTTCAACGGCCTAGAACGCAGCCGCCTGCTAAGCTACATCAACACCTACTATCGCCTACACCTACCCGACTTCCCAGAACTAAAATCACTCGCCATCCTCAAAGAACTATTCTGACCCCACACCAATACTCATATATTATATATAGACAACGAAACCGCTTGTTTTAACTTTCCCCATATGCGAAAATAGCTTTTTTTATGCAAAATGCACATTTTCGGATTGCTCAACTTCAGCAATAAATCTATCGATAATCAATATTTTTTATTCAAATACCGGAATACTCCAAAAAAAACGGTATTTTATTTATTTTTATATAAGACATAATTGAAGTTTAATATAAAATCCGAGATAACATAAATTAAACATCAAACTGATAATAAGCAACATAGAAGATTATTCTAATTTTATTTTTTGATTAAATTTATTATCATTACTTTTGTACCGAAATATTGCAAATAAATCGGTATTTATGAACGCATCTCTAAGCATAAAAGAGCAAATACTAAAAAAAGTTGCTGAAAGCACTGAACATAGTGTTTTCTTTATTGGCGACTTTACTGATTTGGGAGCGGCAGAAACAGTAAGAAAAGCGCTAAAAGAAGCTGTGTGCCAAAACCTGTTGGAACATATAGCGCATGGTATATATGTTAAACCCATGAATTCAAGGTTTGGAATAGTTCCTATACCACTTGAAAACATCGCAAGAGAAATAGCAATAAGAGATCACGTGCAGATAATGCCTACAGGGAGTACAGCTGCCAATATATTAGGATTGTCTACACAAATTCCTATGGTTGTGACATTTCTCACAACTGGTGCCTCACGTTCAATAAATGTTGGAAACAGAACACTTAAGTTCCGTCATGCAGCTCCAAGAAATTTTGCGTTCAAAGGTTCAACCATTCCATTGATTACACAAGCATTCAAGGATATAGAAAAAGAAAATATTCGCGAAGCAGAATTGTCCTGCATTAAAGAGTATCTATCCAAGGCCACAGACAAGAATGTGCTTCTTGAAGATATTCAGCTTGCGCCACAATGGATCCAATCAATAATCAAACCACTAATCAATAAGAAATAGCATGATACATTGGCAACAATATGATGATATTGAGAGAATGCAATTGCTCGACATTGCTAGTGCTGAGATGAAGCTGCCAAGATTGGCCGTAGAGAAAGATTGGTGGGTCTGCGTAGTGCTAAAGGCTATGTCTATGACTCAGTATGCTGATTTATACTCTTTCAAAGGTGGAACAAGCCTCTCTAAGGGATGGGGACTTATAGAACGTTTCAGCGAGGATGCTGATATTGCGATTAGAAGAGAGGACAGATTTGCCATAAGCGGAACTTCGAACTCTCAATTGGCAAAAGCAAGAAGAACTGCCAGACATTACATCGTAAGAGAATTGCCTGGCGAACTGACCGTGATACTCAATCAAATGGGCATCCGAGATTTTTCGGTAGAACCCGAAATAACAAAATTCAGAGAGAACAAAGAAATGGAATTGCGTGCTGACACACATCCATCGGTTATATTTGTGCAGTACAAGTCTATATTGCCGGAGGCTTCGGATTATCTCCTTCCCCGTGTAAAGATTGAAATTAGTTGCCTTTCAATGAATGAGCCAGTAGAAGATAAAACCATTCGTTCATTTATTTCTGAAATCCGGCCAGAAGCTGATGAGATAAGTGTAAACTTCAAGACAGTTATTCCAACAAGGACTTTTCTTGAGAAGATGTTTCTGCTGCATGAGGAATTTCAGAAAGAAAAACCTCGCAGCAAGCGTATGTCCCGACATCTGTATGACTTGGAAAGAATCATGGATACTCAATATGGAAGAGAAGCGCTTGCTAGCAGGGAATTATACAACGAGATTGTAACCCACCGCAGCATATACAACAAGATAGAGGGCATCGATTACAGTATACATGCTTCATCAACTTTGAATTTCATACCTCCTATCCACTTGATTGAAGAATGGAGAAAAGATTACGAAGCCATGGCAGACCAGTTCCTGTATTATCAGGAAGACAGAATGACATTTGATACACTTATAAGCAGAATGGAAAAGCTGCTACAGAGAGTAAGATCGTTAGACGAATAATTCTAAAATCGTCATGCTACAAGCTAATCCAAAGCAGCCACGTTTAATCATGCTAATCTGTTAACAGCTACATTACACTTCACAGCATACGGGCAGACATAAAGCGCCCGTACTTCGCTTCACTATGGGGCGAATACAAATATAAAACAACTAATTCGTAAAAAGGGTGGGCATGATTCCACAAAAATTCGTAATTTTGCCAATCATAATTTATTCAACACACTATGGACAAGAAATTAAATCTCGGCACTTTATGCCTCCATGCTGGTTGGACGCCCAAGAAGGGTGAGCCCCGCCAGTTGCCTGTGTATCAAAGTACCACTTTCAAATACGACACGAGCGAGCAGATGGCTCGCCTTTTCGACCTTGAAGACACGGGCTACTTCTACACACGTCTCCAAAACCCCACCAACGATGCTGTAGCGGCTAAGATTGCTGCGCTCGAAGGCGGCGTAGCAGCCATGCTCACATCGTCAGGACAGGCAGCAAGCTTCTATGCCATCTTCAACATCTGCGAAGCGGGCGACCACCTCATCTCTACGAACAACATCTACGGCGGTACGTACAACCTCTTCGGAGTGACGCTCAAGAAGCTCGGTATTGAATGTACCTTCGTAGATCAAAACTGGAGCGACGAAGAAATTCAGAAGTACGTACGTCCCAACACAAAGTGCTTCTTCGGTGAAATCATCTCGAACCCTGGTTGCACGGTGCTCGACATCGAACGCTTCGCACGCTTGGCACATGCCAATGGTGTACCCCTTATTGTCGATAACACGTTTGCAACGCCCATCAACTGCCGTCCCTTTGAATGGGGCGCTGACATCGTAACCCACTCTACAACAAAGTATATGGATGGCCATGCGGCTGCTGTTGGTGGCGTCATCGTGGATAGCGGAAACTTCGACTGGGAAGCCAGCGCTGAAAAGTTCCCCGGACTCTGCACGCCCGACGAAAGCTACCACGGGCTTACATATACCAAGGCTTTCGGCAAGATGGCATACATCACCAAGGCCACGGCACAGCTCATGCGCGACCTCGGCTCTATCCAGTCGCCCGAAAATGCATTCCTCCTCAACCTCGGTCTTGAAACGCTCCACCTGCGCATGCCTCGTCATTGCGAGAATGCACAGCGCGTGGCTGAATACCTCAAGGCACATCCCAAGGTGGCATGGGTAAACTTCTCGGGGTTGGAAGACAACGAATACCACGAATTGGCAAAGAAGTATCTTCCCAATGGTGGATGTGGCGTAATGGCACTCGGCCTTAAGGGCACACGCGAGGATGCCATCCAATTTATGGACGCACTCAAGCTCATCAGCATCGTTACACACGTAGCCGACGCCAAGAGTTGCGTACTCCACCCCGCAAGCCACACTCACCGCCAGCTCTCCGACGAACAGCTCCGCGAAGCAGGCATTGCGCCCGACCTTATCCGCCTCTCTGTAGGTATCGAAGATGCTGACGACATCATTGCCGACATCGAACAAGCATTGGCACAAATCTAAATTTTTAGGTTTTAAGGTTATAAGGTTGTGAGGTTATGAAGTTTTAAGGTCCTTAAAATCTCTAACCCCACGACCTCATAACCTCCCTCCCTTCCTCAAAACCTTACAACCTCACAACCTTAAAACCTTACAACCTCACAACCTCACACTATATGAAAATTCTTTTGCTCGGTAGCGGCGGCCGTGAACACGCTTTAGCATGGAAAATTGCTCAGAGTAGCAAAGTTGAAAAATTATTTATTGCTCCCGGCAACGCTGGTACTTCAAGCGTTGGCGAAAACGTGCCAACACTCAAGGCCGACGACTTCGCAGGTATCGCAGAGTTCGTAGTAGCTCAAAATATCAATATGGTAGTTGTAGGTCCTGAAGACCCATTGGTGAAGGGCATTTACGACTACTTCCTTGAAAACGACGCTGTGAAGCACGTACCCGTAATCGGTCCCTCAAAGGCTGGCGCTGTGCTCGAAGGTTCTAAGGATTTTGCCAAGGCCTTCATGATGCGCCACAACATCCCCACAGCGGCTTACGCAACGTTCGACGGCACACAAGTGGAAGAAGGCTGCAAGTTCCTCGAAACGCTCAAGGCGCCCTATGTGCTCAAGGCTGACGGTTTGTGCGCAGGCAAGGGTGTGCTCATCGTTTCCACGTTGGAACAGGCTAAGCAGGAACTTCGCGACATGCTCGGCGGCATGTTTGGCAACGCTTCTTCGCGTGTCGTGATTGAAGAGTTCCTCTCAGGCATCGAATGCTCCGTATTCGTACTCACTGATGGAAAGAACTATAAGATTCTGCCCGAAGCTAAGGACTACAAGCGCATTGGCGAAGGCGACACAGGCCTCAACACAGGCGGTATGGGCTCAGTAACTCCTGTACCTTTTGCCACCAAGGAGTGGATGCAGATTGTGGACGAACAAATCATCCGCCCCACTGTCAACGGTTTGGCTACAGAAGGCATCGTTTACAAAGGCTTCATCTTCTTCGGCCTTATCAATTGCGACGGTCAACCCAAGGTGATTGAATACAACTGCCGCATGGGTGACCCCGAAACCGAAAGCGTCATGCTCCGCATCAAGAGCGACCTCGTTGACTTGCTCGAAGGCGTTGCAGAAGGCAACCTCGACGAAAAGACTATTGAGTTTGACGAACGTGCCGCAGTATGCGTAATGTGCGTAAGCGGTGGCTATCCTCAAGACTATGCAAAGGGCTTTGAAATCACAGGTGCAGACGTTGAAGGCAGCGTAGTGTTCCATGCCGGTACAGCCATGAAGGACGGCAAACTCGTCACAGCAGGTGGTCGTGTCATCGCTGTAAGCTCTTACGGTAAGGACAAGGCGGAAGCACTCGCCAAGTCAATGAAGGGCGCCGAACAAATCGCTTACGAAGGCAAATACTATCGTCGCGACATCGGACAGGACCTTTAATATAGAGTGCAGAGTACAGAGAGCAGAGAGGGGACTTTATAGGTTTTCTTAGACATTTCTAAAAAACAAAGTTCTCCCTCGTTCTTACCCCCGTAAAAAGAAACAGCGTCAACAGCTTTGCGACAAACAATCACCACACATACGTTTACACTTCCGCTATGCCTCGTCATCGGAAGCGCACTATGGTTGCTCCCCGAAGTAGGTAACATCCTGCTTTGGGGAGGTTGGTTTGTGGGCATCATCACAACTCTTCTCTATGCAGAGTTCAACAATCAGGAGAGTCTGCTTCGAAAACGTTCGCAGATGATAAGCACCACCGCCTTTGCACTATTGGCAGTCTATCCTCACTGGCATTGCGCAGATTGGAACATACTCGCCCCACCCCTCCTGCTTTGTAGCTACTACTGCATGATAAAGACGCTACAATCAACTCATCCCGAAGGCTATGCCTACTATAGCTACTTTCTACTAATTTGCGCCTCGTTTGCACTTCCGCAAATATTGTGGCTCATACCCGCCTTAATATGGAGCCAGGCCACACACATAGGCTCGCTCACGCCGCGCAGCCTTGCTGCAATGTTGCTGGGCATGCTTACACCGATAGTAATGCTAAGTCTTTACCACATTGGCATTGCAGGACGAAGCGATTTTCTACAGTTTATTTCAGAACACCTTTCGGAGTGCATACACCCCGATTACACTTACTGGAAAGACTTGCTCAACTCGCAGCCTTCCAATTGGTCTGTCCACAACTGGCAATTTGTCGCTACCGCTCTTTGCCTGCTCAGCATCAGTATCGTCAGCACAACCCACTTCCTCTACACCGCACTTAAGGACAAACTACGCGTTCGCACCTTCTACAACATGCTATTCCTAACGGAAGTTGCTTTATGGGTGATATTACTTCTATACCCCCAGCAACGTGAAGCATTATTGTTCCTACTATCCGTCAACTGTGCTCCCTTCATCGCACACTACTTCACGCTATCGCGCGGATGGATGGGCAACCTCACCTTCGCGCTATGCATACTCACTTTTATAAGCCTCATCATTTTTAATTACAACACCCGATGGATTTTATCGTTAATTTTCTCATAGAATGGGGAGTTCTCGGAATGTTTATCGCAGCTTTTCTGGCTGGTAGCTTCATTCCTTTTTCTTCCGAAGCCGTAATGCTCACCCTTCTTGGAGCTGGCACTGACCCTTGGGGACTATTCGTATGGGCCTCCGTCGGCAATATTCTTGGAGGTATGTTCAACTACTTCGTAGGCTCAATGGGCAAGGAAGAGTGGATTCAGAAGTGGGCAAAAGTACCGCCTAAGAAGTTGAAGAAGGGCATGCACTACGTCCACCGCTATGGTGCATGGGCGGGACTGCTCTCCTGGATTCCGCTCCTGGGGTCTGTAATCACAGTTGCTCTTGGCTTCCTCAGAGTCAACTTTTGGGCTTCGCTCCTCACCATCTCGTTAGGCAAAAGCATTCGCTACTACCTCATCATGTGGTTGGTGTGCGAGGCGTTCAATGTATAAGACGACGTAAAGAGTTGACGAGGTACAAGTTAACAAGTAAACAAGATAGTTTGAGTTTGCACAACATTGCGATTTATGAAAATCCAATAACATATGTCAACACGCATACGAAACATATTCTTCTTCGTTGGCATTGCCTGCGTTGTAGTGATGGTGGTAAGCTTCGACCTTTCGCTCGCTGCTATCACAGACAATATTGCTCGCGCAGGGCGTTGGTTTCTCATCGCTTGCGCACTTTGGGGATTGGTTTATACCATCAACGCCACCAGCTGGTACATCATCATCCACGACAGCTCTACCACTCAACGCGTCCCCTTTTGGCGAGTGTTGAAATACACCGTCACTGGTTTTGCGCTTAACACCGTAACCCCCGTGGGCCTCATGGGAGGCGAACCCTACCGCATCATGGAACTGAAGCCCTTTGTTGGCATCGAAAGAGCCACTTCGAGCACACTACTCTATGTCATGATGCACATTTTCTCCCACTTTTGGTACTGGCTCCTCTCGGTAATAATCTATCTCATCTACTATTTCCAAGAGCTCACGCTGCCTATGGCAATGCTTCTGACTACAGCATCGGCAGTATGTAGTGCAGGCATCTTTTTCTTTGTACGAGGCTATCGCTCTGGCTTTACATTCTCCGCCATACAACTGCTCGCACGATTGCCTTTCCTTAAGAAGTGGGCACAACGTTTCAGCGAAGAAAAGCACGCTACGCTTCAAAACATCGACCAACAGATTTCTCAGCTTCACCGCGCACGACGCAGCACCTTCTACCTCGCCTTGTCGTGCGAACTCGCAGCACGTATCCTCTCAAGCTTCGAGCTCGTTATTTTTCTTCATATCTTTGGTATCGAAGCGTCGCTCGCTGACGGCATCTTGATGTTAGGATTCACTTCACTCTTTGCCAATGCCTTATTCTTCCTGCCCATGCAACTCGGTGCACGCGAAGGTGGTTTTGCCATGGCAGCAACAGGACTTGCCATCGGCTCGGGTATCGGTATTTCGGTAGGTCTGCTCATTCGTCTACGCGAATTAGTATGCACCATCTTAGGCATCGCATTGATGAAAATTGGCAATAATTACTCTTAATTTGACCTAAAATTCGGTGCAAGAAGTTAATTATTGTTAGAAAACGGTTTTCTTCAATTAAGTTTCCTAATTTTGCAATACAATATATAATTATCCAAGTTTTTGAACAATTTATAGCTATGCAAGCAGCAAATGGTAAATTAGCAGTCATGAGCGTTGGGCTCGGTGCCGTGACCACTACTTTCATAACAGGCACACTCATGTATCGCAAGGGATTAAGTGTTCCAGGTGGTTCGGTGATAGAGATGGCAAAAATTCGCGTCGGAAGAGGCGAAGCTAAGCAATATAAGAAAATCAACGAGATTGTACCCGTTGCCCCCATGGATAGTTTGGCATTTGCTGCTTGGGACATTTTCGAAGAAGACGCTTATCAGGCAGCCCTCCATGCCGACGTACTGAAACAGCGCGACATTGACCCCGTACGCGAAGAGCTGGAAGCAATCAAACCCATGACCGCAGCTTTCGACAAGCGTTTTGTGAGCCGTCTGCAGGGCGACAACGTGAAACAGGGCACTCGTTGGGAACTGGTTGAACAACTCCGCGCCGACATCCGTAGCTTCAAAGCCGAACAAGGCTGCGACCGCGCCGTAGTTATCTGGGCCGCTTCGACAGAGAAATACATCCCCTACAACGAAGCCGTACATCGCAACCTCGTAGACTTTGAAGCCGCAATGAAAGCTGACGATTGCGAAAACATCTCGCCCTCAATGTGCTACGCCTACGCAGCCATTGCTGAAGGCGCACCATTCGTGATGGGAGCCCCCAACCTCTGCATTGACATCCCGGCCATGTGGAACTTTGCAAAGCAGATGAACGTACCCATCGCTGGCAAAGACTTCAAGACTGGCCAAACTCTCATGAAGACTGTGCTCTCCCCCATGCTCCGCACACGTTGCCTGGGACTTGCGGGCTGGTTCTCCACAAATATCTTGGGCAATCGCGACGGCGAAGTGCTCGATGCGCCCGAAAACTTCAAGACGAAGGAGGTTTCAAAACTCGGCGTTATCGACACCATTCTTAAGGCTGACGAACAGCCCGAACTCTACGGCGACATCTTCCACAAAGTGCGCATCAACTACTATCCACCCCGTGGCGATGCCAAAGAAGGATGGGACAACCTCGACATTTTCGGCTGGATGGGCAAAGATTATGGCATGCAAATCAAGGTCGATTTCCTCTGTCGCGACAGTATCCTCGCTGCCCCCTTGATGCTCGACCTCGTGCTCTGTGCCGACCTCGCACTGCGTGCAGGCTGGAGCGGCATCCAAACATGGATGAGCTTCTACCTCAAAAGCCCTATGCACAACTACGTGGAACAGGAAGAGCCCATCCACGACCTTTTCCAGCAGTACATCATGCTGAAAAATGCCATCCGCACGATGGGCGGCTACGAGGCGGACGAAGAATTGGACTAAAACTCATCAACTCCTCATTTTCTCATATTTCTTGGAGGCTGCGTCAACGACAATATTCTTGACTCAGCCTCATTCAATTTCTCTACACACGACCATCAACTAAACTATGCAACGCCTGTTTTTCATCACACTGCTTTTTGCGCTGACACTAACAACGTTGGCACAAAAAATCACTGGGGTCATCACCGACTCGCAGACGGGCGAACCGTTGCCATACGTTAACGTGTACTACAAAGGTGGACGCATCGGCGTGCAATCCAACGAACAGGGGGAATACGCTATCACCTATCACCCCACAGAACTCTACTTCTCCTGTGTGGGCTACACCACGAAACGTTTCACACCAAAGCGTGCTCGCGAATTCAACGTCATGCTGGAACAAACAGAAACGGAGCTCGCCACAGCAACCATTACGGCCCAACGAAAAAAATACAGCCGAAAGAATAACCCCGCCGTGGAACTGATGAAGAAAGTCATCGCCCGCAAAAACCTCGGACAACTCAAAAACCACGACTTCTACTCCTTCAATCGCTACAACAAGCTGGTGCTTTCCATCAACAACGTAAGCGACTCTGTGCAGAATTGGAGTTTTGCTAAGAAAAACCCCTTCCTCTACGAACACGTTGAAACCTGTAATTTCACTGGCAAACGCATCCTCCCCATTTCGGTGGAAGAAACCGTAGAGCGCGAAATCTACCGCCGCTCCACTGACACCCAAAAGCTTCACCTCTTAGGCAAAAAGTCCAACGGCATCAACGACGTTTTTGCCACTGGCGACATTCTCAACACCCTCCTGCAGGAATGCTTCACCACGGTCAACATCAACGACGACAAGGTGCACCTCCTGCAATACCCCTTTATCAGCCCCCTCTCCACCAACTATGCCATAGGCTTCTATCGCTACTTTCTGCAAGACACCATCATGGTGGAAGGCCGAAAGTGCATTGACGTGACCTTCACGCCCAACAATCCGCAAGACTTCGGTTTCTCGGGGCATCTTTATGTCATGGCAGACTCCACCTACCGTGTGCATCGTGCCGATATCACCATTCCTCATCGCTCAGACATCAACTTCGTCGAAAGCATGCGCATCATTCAGCGTTTCGAAGAACTGGCCAGCGGTGAGCAGGTGCTTGGCGAAAACCAAATGATACTCGAGCTCAGCCTCATCGAAGGAACTCCCAGCATGCAGGTAAAGCGCACGTCCAACTTTACCGACTATTCCTTTTCTCCCATAGCCGACAAAGAGTTCGACTTCAAAGGCACCACCCTCACCGACCGCAATGCCAGCATCCGCAATAATGAGTTTTGGCAAGCCCATCGCCCCTCCGAACTCACCGACTCGGAAGAAAACATGCAAAACTTTGTCGTAAAGATGCAACAAATCAAGGGCTACCGCGCGGCAATGTGGGTGATGAAAGCCTTCGTCGAAAACTTTGTAGAAACCAGCACCGATCCTAAGCGTCCTTCCAAGCTCGACATCGGACCTATCAACACCATCTTTTCGCAAAACTTTGTAGAGGGCTATCGCATCCGCGGTTCCTTCCAGACGACCGCGAATCTCCACCCACAACTCTTTTTTAAAGGCTATGCCGCTTATGGTATCGACGATCATTGCTGGAAAGGCAGTGCTGACTTTACCTACACCTTCGAGCCTAAACAATATCTTCCCCACGAGTTTCCTGGTAGCAAACTGTCGCTTACGCTCTACAACGATGTCGTGTCGCCCTCCGACAAATTCGTCTCTACCGACAAGGACAACGTCTTCACTTCCTTCAAATGGACCGATGTCCACCATATGCTCTACACGCGCTATGCTCGCATCAGCCTCTTCCGCGAATGGGAGAACGGACTCTCCTACACGCTCGGAGCAAAAATTCAGCGCGACGTCCCCACTGCCAAACTTTTCTACCAACCATTAAGTACGACTTCCAGCCCCAACTCCGATGCGAGCCACAACATCCATGCGCTCCATGCCTCTGAGCTTAGCGTTGGTATCACCTATCAGCCGGGCGTCACATGGGTCAACACCAAGCAACGACGCATCTGCACCAACCACGATGCACCCAAATTCTCGCTCCAACACAACTTCGGAATGAAAGGCCTGCTCGGCAGCGACCACAATTACAACTTTACGGAGATCGAAATCTACAAACGTTTCTGGACACCCTCGTGGGGCCGCATCGACACTTATCTAAAAGCGGGAGCACAATGGAACCGCGTGCCCTTCCCCTACCTCATCGTGCCAGCGGCTAACCTCTCCTACATCAAGGACGACAACACCTTCAGCCTGCTGCGCAACATGGAGTTTCTCAACGACCGCTACGCAGCACTCTTTGCTTCGTGGGACCTCAACGGCAAGATATTCAACCGCCTCCCCCTCATTCGCCACCTCAAACTGCGCGAATACTTCGGTGTCAGCGCTCTGTGGGGACACCTTACGAGCAAAAACAATCCCCTTCTTGCCAAGAATCGGGGAGATGCTCGCCTCTACTACTTCCCAGGGCAATTTGAAGCTGACGGCACCTTCACATCCATCACCTCTACAATGGATAAGACAAAGCCCTACGTCGAAGCCTACTTCGGACTCTACAACATTCTGAAGTTCTTCAACGTAGAATACGTACGCCGACTTACCTATCTTGACGACCCTAACACCGACCGCTGGGGCATACGCGCACGCTTTGTAGTAACATTCTAAACAAATGTTTCGCAGGATACAGCAAAGAAAATCGCTATCAAACAACTGTCTGCAACTATATTTTACGAGATTTTAACAAAATATTTTGCCCACTCAAAAATAAGCATTAACTTTGCTTTGCAATTAAGGAAAAAGCGAAAGGATTCCGACAGACCAACCTGTTGGGATTCTTTCAATTTTATTGCAAAGTGAGCAGACGAGGCGCGCCACAGCGTCTCTTTTTCTTGCCCTTAGCATTTAGCTATTGAATATATCAAACAAATAATAAACAAACACGCCGAGCACAGCTCAGCGCTAAAAAACTACTTTATTTAATCATGGCATACATGTCACAAGAAGGCTACGACAAACTCGTAGCTCAACTCCACGAATGGGAAACAGTGGACCGCCCCGCAGCATCAGCAGCAATCGCTGAAGCACGCGACAAAGGCGACCTCTCTGAAAACGCAGAATACGATGCTGCAAAGGAAGCACAGGCTAACCTCGAAGCTAAAATCGCACAGCTCAAAGTAACCATCGCTGAAGCTAAAATCATCGACGCTTCACGCATCCGCACCGACGTTGTCCAGATTCTCTCTACTGTAGAGATGAAGAACGTTGCCAACGGCTTCGTCATGAAGTACACCATCGTAAGCGAAAGCGAAGCTGACCTCCGCGCTGGCAAGATTTCATCTACTACACCCATCGCTCAAGCCCTCCTTGGCAAGAAGCCCGGCGACATCGTAGAAGCTACAATCCCCAACGGAAAAATCAAGCTCGAAATTCTTTCGATTACAGCGTAAAATTATTTTAGTTGACGAGTTGACGAGATGGTTAGAATCGAACGCAGTTTGCGCAGCACGATCCTCACAACCTCACAGCCTCATAACCTCAAAACCTTAATCCCCATGTCCATATTCTCAAAAATCGCTGCAGGCGAAATCCCATCTTATAAGTGTGCCGAGAACGACAAATTTTACGCTTTCCTCGACATCAACCCCGTTGGGATAGCCCACACCCTCGTTATTCCACGCGAGGAAACTGACTATATCTTCGACATCGACGACGAAAACTTCGCTGAGCTCATGCTCTTCGCAAAGCAAGTAGCTGTAGCCATCAAGAAAGCCTTCCCCTGCAAAAAGGTAGGCATGGCAGTGCTTGGTCTCGAAGTGGCTCACGCTCACGTTCACCTCATCCCCCTCCAGTCAGAGGGCGACATGGACTTCCGCCGCGAAAAGCTTAAACTGACGCCCGAAGAAATGACAGAGATCGCAGCCAAGATTTTAGCTGCATTCAACGAATAAACACACACATTAAGTAAAAAAAGCCGACTTGCACTATTCTGCAAGTCGGCCTTTTTTTTCAGATAGTTAGTTGGCCCAAGGCAGAGCAACGAAGGAGCTCCATCCTGGGCTGGTAGCTGATTGGCCCTTCAGGCCGCCCGAATAAAGAAGGAGGGTGTGCCAGTTTGAAGTGCCCCCCAAAAGTTAGACGTTAAACACGTTATTTATTTTTAAAGAATTGAGCTCGGTATTGCACCGGGCTCATTCCTTTTAACCTCATTTTTATTCTTTTATTGTTATACCATTCAATATATTCCTTCAAATC
>JAZLDQ010000068.1:0-52492 GCA_045614785.1 Alloprevotella sp. | reverse complement strand
CATCATTTTGTCGATGAAGCCGATTGTCTTGAGGTCCTTGGGACTCATTATATATTTGTTGTCCACTTCGAGCTCTATGCCTGTGTCGCGATCGGTCACTACGTAGGCACGGCGGCAAATCTGCATACATTCTCCGCGATTGGCCGAACGTCCCATGTTGTCGAGCGAGAGGTAGCACTTGCCACTTACTGCCATGCAGAGTGCACCATGGCAGAACATTTCGATACGAACTTGTTCGCCGCTTGGGCCGCAGATGTTCTGACGGTTAATTTCGTCGTAGATGCCACGCACCTGGTTCATGTTGAGTTCGCGAGCGAGGACGACAACGTCAGCATAGTGGGCATAAAACTTCAGTGCTTCAGCATTCGAAATGTTGAGCTGCGTAGAGAGGTGAATTTCTTGCCCAATTTCATGACAATAGGTGAGCACCGCTATGTCGCTTGCAATGATCGCCGAAATGCCTGCTTCTTTCGCAGCGTCACAGATTTTATGCATCAGAGGGATGTCTTCATCATAGATAATCGTGTTGACCGTTAGATAAGACTTTACTCCATGCTCTTTGCATTGTGCTGCAATGTCGCGAAGGTCGGTGATTGTAAATTTTGAGGCAGAGTGAGCGCGCATGTTGAGGCTTTCTATCCCGAAGTAGATAGAGTCAGCTCCCGCTTGAAGTGCTGCTGCAAGCGATTCGCGCGAACCTACCGGTGCCATTATTTCGTAATTGTTCATAGTCTTAAGCTTGAATAGTGGTGCCACCCGATTGCAGGGCGTCTGCTTTTGTGATAACAACCTTGGAAACGCCTGCATTGACAGCTGCCAAAGCATTTTCTATTTTAGGAATCATGCCACCCGTAATGACGCCTTTGGCTTTAAGTGTTTCGAAGGATGAAGGTGTGATGACGGGAATGACTGAATTAATATCTTCAGGGTTGCTCAAAACGCCAGGGAATTCGAAGCAATATACAAGCGTTGTGTCGAAGTGCTTGGCGCAGGCTTTGGCTGTTTCGCCAGCAATAGTATCAGCGTTGGTGTTGAGCATAGAGCCTTTGCCGTCGTGCGTCAGAGGAGCCATTACGGGCGTGATGCCCGAAGTGATGAGTTGTGCCAGACGGTCGGCATCTACTTCTTTAACATCGCCTACAAATCCATAGTCTACGTCTTTCACGGGGCGCTTGTCCGAGCGCATCACGTTCATGTCGGCTCCGCTAAGTCCGAGTGCATTGATGCCTGCTGCCTGAAGGCTTGCTACAACATTCTTGTTCACAAGTCCAGCATAGACCATCGTAACAACATCGAGCATTGCAGCATCTGTGATGCGGCGACCGTTGACCATGGTGGTTTCAACGCCAAGGCGGGCTGCAATATCTGTGGCTGTGCGACCTCCTCCGTGCACTAAAAGCTTGTGGCCTTTGATGTTTGCAAATTGCACGAGGAGGGCGGCAAGACTGTCTTTGTCCTCAACAATCTTGCCACCCACTTTTATAATTGTAAGTTTTTCTTTCATTATTCCAAGTATGTATATCCGTAGAGGCCAGCACGGTAATTGGAGATAAATTCCTTACCTTCGTTTTCCGTAATCTTGCCTTCTTTTACTGCCTTACTTACCCAGATTTCAAGACGACGCACTAATTTCTTGGGGTCGTACTGAACGTATTCCAAAACGTCGGCAACGGTTTCGCCATCAATGGTCTTCTCGATTTCGTAACCATCATCCTTCACGTTGATGTGCACAGCGTTTGTGTCGCCAAAGAGGTTGTGCATATTACCCAGGATTTCCTGATAAGCCCCTACGAGGAACACTGCGATGTAGTAGTGCTCGCCCTGCTTAATTGTGTGGAGGGGTATGTAGTTGGTTTGCTGATTCTGGTTGACGTAAGTCACAATCTTACCGTCGGAGTCGCAAGTGATGTCCTGAATGGTGGCCGAGCGCGTTGGGCGTTCGTTGAGGCGTGCGATGGGCATTACGGGGAATAGCTGGTCGAGTGCCCACGAGTCGGGGAGCGACTGGAAGAGTGAGAAGTTGCAGAAGTACTTGTCCGACATCTGTTTGTCGAGCTTGCGCAACTCTTCGGGAGCGTGCTTCTGGTGATGTACGAGTTCTGCCACTTCGCGCGAGATGCTCCAATACAAGCTTTCAATCTGTGCGCGAGTCTTCAAGTCGATAATGCCATGGCGGAAGAGGTCGAGCGCTTCTTCGCGGATGTCTTCAGCATCGTGCCAGTCTTCGAGCATTGAGCGTGTTGAGAGGTTGTCCCACACTTCCGTAAGGTCGTGCACCAACTTGTGGTCGTTTTCGCTGGGATGGAAATCCTCGGGCATTTGGGGAAGGCATACACTTTCGAGCACATCGAGTACGAGTACGGCGTGGTGCGCTGCCAATGAGCGTCCGCCCTCCGAAATGATGTTGGGGTGAGGGATGTTGTTCTTGTTTGACGCTTCAACGAAGGTGTAGATGCAGTCGTTAACGTATTCCTGAATGCTATAGTTGACAGAGCTTTCTGAGTTGCTGGAGCGTGTGCCGTCGTAGTCAACTCCCAGACCACCACCGCAGTCCACAAACTTGATATTGAAGCCCATGGCGTTGAGCTGTACGTAGAATTGAGCAGCTTCGCGGAGCGCTGTTGAGATACGGCGGATTTTTGTAATCTGCGAGCCGATGTGGAAGTGCATGAGCTGCAGGCATTCGCGCATGCCGAGCTTGTCGAGTTGTTCGAGTGCTTCGAGAAGTTCGGAAGAGTTGAGCCCGAATTTTGAAGCATCGCCGCCACTTTCCTGCCATTTGCCCGAACCGCTTGATGCCAGTTTGATGCGCACGCCGAGGTTGGGGCGTACACCCAATTTCTCTGCTGCTTCAGCGATGATTTTGAGTTCAGGTAACTTTTCAATCACGAGGAACACGCGCTTACCCATCTTCTGAGCCAAGAGTGCCATTTCGATGAAGTTCTGGTCCTTGTGGCCGTTGCAGATGATGAGTGAGTCGGAGTCCATGTTGGTAGCCAATACGGCATGAAGCTCGGGCTTTGAACCTGCTTCGAGTCCGAGGTTGTATTTCTTACCGTGCGAGATGATTTCCTCAACAACGGGGCGCATTTGGTTCACCTTGATAGGGAAGATGATAAAGTGGTCGCCCTGGAAGTTGTATTCCTTGGCAGCTTTCTTGAAGCAAGCATCGGTCTTTTCGATGCGATTGTCCAAGATGTCGGGGAATCGTAGTAGTACCGGAGCTTGGATGTGACGAGTTGACAATTCGTCCACCACTTCCTTAAGTTCTACTTGCACACCATTCTTGCGAGGTGTGACATAAACGTTTCCCTTTTCATTGATACCGAAATAATTTACTCCCCAACCTTTGATGTTGTAGAGTTCTTCGGAATCTTCAATTCGCCATTTACGCATGTTAGTAAGATTGTATAAAATTGGTGATTGATAATGCTGGATTGTTGTGAGCAGTGATGCAGATGTCCTTGATTACTGCTGAGCAGCCGGCTCACGTTGTAGTTGCTCAATGATTTGGAGTGCGAGGTCGTTCACGAGTTTTGCGTCGTGCAACACATCGACCTGCACGCGATGTTGTGCTTTCTCGTAGAAAGGTGCTCGGGCTTCGAGCTGCGTTTCCACAAACTCGCGGAGTTCGTCGGCACTCTTGCCTTTCAGCAAAGGGCGTTCGCTCTTGCTCAGTTTGAAGTGCTCCAGGATGACGTCCGCCGTGGCTTGCATATAGACGGTGGTGCTTACTTCGTTCATATAGTCCATGTTGTCGAAGAAGCATGGCGTGCCGCCACCGCATGAGACTACGACATTCTCAAATTCAGCTACTTCGTGGAGCATGCGTCGTTCGAGGTCGCGAAACTTCTCTTCGCCCGACTCTGCAAATATTTCCGGAATCTTTTTTCGAAAACGCTCCTCAATGTACCAATCGAGGTCGTAGAAATGGCACCCCAAGTGTTTTGCTATATGTCGGCCAACGGTTGTTTTGCCTACACACATGTAGCCAATGAGGATAATAGCTTTCATCTTTATTCTTTACTGAAGTTTTGCTTTTTGAGGTTTTAAGGTTATAAGGTTTTATGGTTTAAGGCTATCCAGTTCGCATGGCCTAATAACCTCACGACCTCTAACCTCATAACCTTACTCAACTGTAGCTTAGCGAAAGTTGAGTCGTTATTTTTTCTTCTTTTTCTTGTCAGCCTCGGCTTCTATGTGCTTCAAGCAGTCTTCGTAGGTCATGGTTTCAACGTTTGCTGCCTGTGTCTTCGACAGACGGTAGTTTACCCCCTTGTAGGCTACGTAAGGACCGAAGCGGCCGTTGCGAATCTCCATTTCGGGGTCTTCGCTGAACGTCTTGAGGCGCGACTTTTCTTCTGCATTGCGTTTCTCTTCTATCAGTTCGATAGCGCGTTCGAGCGTAATCTGCATGGGGTCTTCGTCCTTGGGGAGCGACACGAACTTCTTGTTGTGAAGAATGTAAGGGCCGAAGCGGCCTGTGTTGACCACCACGTTTGCATCCTCAAAGTCACCGAGTGTGCGTGGAAGCTTAAATAGCTCGAGCGCTTCTTCGAGTGTGATGGTGCTGATGCTGTGGTTCTTGCCGAGTGAGGCGAACATGGGCTTTTCGGTTTCTCCCGTTATGCCTACTTGCACCATGGGGCCGAAGCGACCGATTTTCACCATTACGGGTTTGCCCGTGGTGGGGTCAGTGCCTAAGAGTCGTTCGCCTACTTTCTTTTCTGAGCGTTCCTGCAACACCTGTTCTACCTGTGGGTCGAAGTCGGAGTAGAAGGACTTAATGAGGTTTTGCCAGTTCTTCTTGCCTTCAGCCACCGCATCGAACTCTTGTTCCACCTGTGCGGTGAAGTTGTAGTCCATGATGTTGGGGAAGTTGTGGAACAGGAAATCGTTGACAATCGTACCTATATCCGTTGGGACGAGCTTACCTTTTTCCGAACCAATCTTTTCGGATTTCGTGGTAGCTTTTATTTTTCCCTTTTTCAGTGTGATGACTTCGTATTCGCGCTTGCCACCTTCGTTTTCACCTTTCGCCACATACTCGCGTTGTTGAATGGTCGAGATGGTGGGAGCATAAGTTGAGGGTCGGCCGATGCCAAGTTCCTCAAGTTTATGCACGAGCGAGGCTTCTGTGTAGCGAGGAGGTGCCTGCGTAAATCGCTCTGTGGCTGTTATCTCCTCTTGCTTAAGCATGCCGCCTTCAGTCAAGGGAGGGAGGAGCGTGCCTTCGCCTGTTGTTTGTTCTGCCTCATTGTCGTTGCTCTCGCTATACACTTTAAGGAAACCATCGAACGTTACGACTTCGCCCACAGCAATGAAGCCTGCGTTGAATGTCTTGCCAGCAGCGTCTGTGATGTCGATGTTGATGGTGGTCTTTTCCAATTGTGCGTCCGCCATTTGGCAAGCGATGGTGCGTTTCCAGATAAGTTCGTAGAGACGGCGTTCTTGCGAGGTGCCACTGATTGTGGATTTCTCCATGTATGTTGGGCGGATGGCTTCGTGAGCTTCCTGTGCGCCTTTGGCTTTTGTATGGTAGGTGCGTAGCTTGTGGTAGTCTTTGCCCATTTGCTCAACGATGACTTGCTTGCTGCTGTTGAGGCAGAGTTGCGAGAGGTTCATTGAGTCGGTACGCATGTACGTGATGTGTCCGCTTTCATAGAGCGTTTGCGCAATGCGCATAGTGAGCGCTACTGGGTAGCCTAATTTGCGTGCTGCCTCCTGTTGCAATGTTGAAGTCGTGAAGGGAGGTGCAGGCATGCGCTTGATGGGGCGCTTGTTGATTTGTGTAATCTGGAAGTTGGCGTCCTTGCATGATTCAAGAAATGCTTCAGCCTCCTGGCGTGTAGAAAAGCGCTGCGCATATTCAGCCTTAAACTGAGCCTGGCTGCCATCGTCCTGCATGGTGCTGAAGATGGCTGTGATGCGGAAGTTGGCTTCGGGCGTAAAATCCTTGATTTCGCGTTCGCGCTCAACGATGAGGCGCACCGCCACACTCTGCACACGACCTGCCGAAAGGCTGGGGCGCACTCGGCGCCAGAGCACGGGCGAAAGCTTAAATCCGACCAAGCGGTCGAGCACGCGGCGTGCCTGCTGAGCATCAACGAGGTTGATATCAATGTGGCGAGGATTGGCTATAGCTTCAGTAATCGCAGTTTTTGTGATTTCATGAAACACGATGCGGTTAGCCTTCAAGGGGTCGATGTTGAGTACTTCGGCAAGGTGCCATGAGATAGCTTCTCCTTCGCGGTCCTCATCGGATGCGAGCCACACGCATTCGGCTTCTTTGGCAGCCTTGCGTAGGTCGCTCACGACTTGTTGCTTGTCGCTCGAGATTTCATATTCGGGGGTGAAGGTATCGAGGTTTACGCCGAAATCCTTCTTTTTCAAGTCGCGGATATGGCCGAAACTTGAAAGTACTTTATAGTCGGAGCCCAAAAACTTTTCTATTGTCTTAGCTTTCGCGGGCGACTCTACTATTACGAGATTTTTTAACATGATATTGGTTATTTTGGCGCAAAAGTAGAAAAAAAAAATATCCTACACATTATATATAGCAAAAACTTTAGTGAGGAATGCGAAATTGCTGCCGCCAAAGTTTGGGAAGCGAGGAAATATCCGCCCTCCTCGTTTTCGGGTAGGAACGATATAGAATTGCGTTATTTTGTCAAAATTTTTCGCAAATCTGTGTCTCTTATTCGAGAATTTTACGTTCAAAAAGTAAAAATCTTTTTGTAGCTGTAAAAAGTTGACCTCGTGATGATGATGTAGCGGTTTGTTAGAGCGAAAAGTGATGAAAAAACAACAAAGTCGGAGGTGCGAAAAACGATCTTTGATGTAAAATTTCCTACTTCAAAGGTAATTTTTCTTACATTTGAGGTCGTTTTTGCAATTTTTTGGACAAAAAATAGGGGAGACCGCTAGGCCTCCCCGTTTGTACTACAAAGATACAACAGAATTGAGCAAAATCCAAATTGCGTTTTTCGGAGTTATCCACAGATACGAGCGATTAACCCTTTGTTTTGTAATCAAAGTGCCCCGGAATGGCCGGTTTTGTACTGAAGTATATATTGATATTTTGTAAAAATATTTCGCAATTTTTATAGGAGCATTTGACGTAGAGACGTCCCACTGGGGCGGTAAGGGCAAAAGCGGAAAATATTGAATATTAATTTGTGAAGCTTATATATCAAAATAAAATTAACATTGTAGAATACCTGCTTCGCTCAGTAATAGAAAAGTGTCCTTTTAACACCATTAATTTTACAACTTTGCGGGAATACGTCCGTGTTATTGCTAAAAAATGAGTATTTTTGCCCATTAAATTTGAAAGAAACAAAAATAACTTATGCTTGAAATAAAAAATCTCCACGCCCGCGTTGAGGGAAAAGAAATTCTCAAAGGAGTTAACCTAACTATTGGCGATGGCGAAGTACATGTGTTGATGGGGCCTAATGGTTCCGGCAAGAGTACGTTGAGCCATGTGCTTGTGGGCAATCCAAAGTACGAAGTGACAGAGGGTAGTATCGTCTTTAATGGTAAGAATTTGCTCGAACTCTCGCCCGAAGATCGTGCTCACGAAGGTATCTTCATGTCGTTTCAGGCGCCTACGGAAATTCCTGGCGTTTCGATGACTAACTTTATGCGCGCTGCTATCAATGCTAAGCGTGCTTATTTCGGTCAGGAGCAGATTCCTGCTGCTGAATTTTTGAAAATGCTCAAGGAGAAGCGTAAACTCGTTGGCCTTGATGCTCACTTCATGAGTCGTGGGGTGAACGAAGGCTTCTCGGGTGGCGAGCGCAAGCGCAATGAAATTTTCCAGATGGCGGTATTGGAACCGCTGTTCTCTATCCTTGATGAAACGGACTCTGGGCTTGATGTCGATGCTTTGCGCATTGTGGCCGATGGCTTTAACATGCTTCGCACGGAGAAAACCAGTGCGATGGTTATTACGCACTATCAGAAGATGCTCGATTACTTGAAGCCCGACTTTGTGCACGTTCTTGTGAATGGTCGCATTGTGAAGGAAGGTACGGCCGCATTGGGCTACGAGATTGAAGAGCGTGGTTTCGACTGGATTAAGGACGAGGTCAATAATATTTAAGGCACAGCTTATGTCGAGTTCTCAACAATATATTCAGCTCTATCAGGAGCAGCGCGCATTGTTGGAGCAGAACAGCTGTTCCATCATGAATGCAGAGCGAGCTGAGGCTGCCCGACTTCTTGCAGAGAAGAAGCTGCCCGCGCGCCGCAATGAGCGCTATCGCTACTTCAATGTGCAGGAGGCTTTTGCGCCCGATTTCGGGGTGAACTTGCTTCGTACGGTGCCTGCTGTTGATCCCTATGCTACTTATCGTTGCAATGTGCCTAACCTGAGTACGCAACTTTACTTTGTGTTGAACGATACGCCTATGCTTCACTGCGCTCAGCATCAGCCCACAGAGGGCGTGACAATCTGCGCAATGCGCGATGGTGGAGCGTTGCTTCAGGAGTATTACAACAAGGCAGTGACTGATGCCGACACGGTAGCTGCGCTCAACACGATGCTCGCGCAGGATGGTATTGTGGTACATGTGGCTGCTCACACGAAGGTGAAGCATCCTATTCAGCTGGTGAATATTTGTGATGCTGCTATGCCGGTGATGTCGAACCGTCGCTTGCTCATCGTGGTGGAAGAAGGTGCTGAGGTGCAGTTCTTGCTGTGCGACCATGTGGCAGGAAAGGAAGCTTATCTTACTACGCAAGTGGCTGAGGTCTTTGTGAAGGAAAAGGCAAAGGTGGACTTCTATACCATTGAGGAAAATGCGGACAATGTGAATAAGTTGGCACTCTATTATATTCAGCAGCAGGCTGAGAGTCGTGTGGCGATGAATGGCGTAACGCTTCATGCTGGGCAGACGCATAATCATATTAATGTGCAACTTCTTGGCAAGAAAGCCGACCATTTCACGGCAGCTGCAGTTATTGCAGGCGACCGTGAGTTGGTGGATTACAATATAGTCGTGGAGCATGCCGCTGAAGATTGTAATAGCGAAATGCTCTATAAGTATGTGCTTGATGATGAAAGCGTGGGTGCTTTTGCTGGAAAGGTACTTGTCAAGGAAGGTGCTCAGCACACTACTTCGCAACAGACGAATGCAAATCTTTGCGTGACACCAACGGCTCGTGCCTTTGCGCAGCCAATGCTCGAGATTTATGCCGACGACGTGAAGTGTAATCACGGTTCGACGGTCGGAAAACTCGATGAAACCGCACTTTTTTACATGCGACAGCGCGGCATTCCCGAAGCCGAGGCGCGCTTGCTCTTGCAGCATGCCTTTGTCAATGAGGTGCTTCAGCGCGTCGAACTCGAACATCTGCGTGACCGCCTTGCACACCTCGTGGAGTTGCGTTTCCGTGGGGAGTTGAGCAAGTGTGCGGGCTGCAAGATGTGTAAGTAAGGTTTTGCTTAAAAACTTTTTTCGAAAAGATGTATAACATAGACGACATACGCAAGGATTTTCCCATACTTCAGCGCACGGTTTATAATAAGCCTTTGGTGTATCTCGACAATGCTGCAACAACGCAGAAGCCTTTGTGCGTGACGAATGCCATTAGCGAGATGTACAACACGCTGAACGCTAATGTGCATCGTGGTGTGCACTTTCTTTCACAACGTGCTACCGACCTTCATGAGGCAGCGCGTGAGCGAGTGTGCCGTTTTATCAATGCGCGTTCGGTTGCGGAGATCGTCTTTACGCGTGGCACAACGGAGAGCATAAATCTCGTAGCATCGAGCTTTGGAGAAGCATTTCTGAATGAAGGCGATGAGGTGATTGTTAGCACGATGGAGCACCACTCTAACATTGTGCCCTGGCAACTGTTGCGCGACCGCAAAGGCATCGTGTTAAAGGTGATTCCTATTGACGAAGTGGGCAATTTGGATATGGAGGCCTATGAGTCGCTCTTTACGGAGCGTACGAAGTTGGTGAGCGTGGCGCACGTCAGCAATGTGCTCGGCACTATTAATCCCGTGAAGCGCATGGCAGAGATAGCTCATGCTCATGGTGCGAAGATTTTGGTGGATGGAGCGCAGAGTACACCGCATTTTGGCGTTGATGTGCAGGATTTAGATTGCGATTTCTTTGCGTTTAGCGGTCATAAGGTGTATGGACCTACGGGTATTGGTGTGCTTTATGGCAAGGAGGCATTGCTCGACAGTATGCCCCCTTATCATGGAGGTGGCGAGATGATTGCGCGTGTTACGTTTGAGAAGACAACCTACGAACGCTTGCCTTTCAAGTTTGAGGCTGGTACACCCAATTATGTCGGAACGCATGCGCTTGCCACAGCTCTTGATTATGTTTCGGCACTTGGTATGGATGTGATTTCAGCGCATGAGCGCAGTCTGACGGCTTATGCCATGGAGCAGATGCGCGCCTTGCCTGGGGTGAAATTCTTCGGTGAATCCGCCGAAAAAGATGCTGTTGTAGCGTTTAACATAGCAGATATTCATCCGCTTGATTTAGGCACGTTGCTCGATCGTTTAGGTATAGCTATTCGCACGGGGCATCATTGCGCTCAGCCCTTGATGCAGCGTTATGGTGTGGAGAGTATGGCGCGTGCTTCGTTTGCGCTCTATAATACGAAGGAAGAAATTGACGTCTTTGTTGCAGCGCTCGACAGGGTGAGGAAGATGTTTTAGTGTTGTTTTACGCATTTTGAAAGAATATGCTCGAATCAATATATAATAAGGACGGACTCATTGAAGCGGGATGCGATGAAGCTGGTCGTGGCTGTTTGGCGGGTAGTGTATATGCTGCGGCAGTGATTCTTCCTGAGGGCTATCAGAATGAGTTGCTCAACGATTCAAAGCAGTTGACGGCAGCCAAGCGTCGCAAGCTTCGTGAGCAGATAGAGCGTGATGCAGTAGCGTGGGCTGTGGGCATTGTGACGGCTATGGAGATTGATGAGATTAACATCTTGAATGCATCTATTCTTGCAATGCATCGAGCTTTGGATCAGTTGGCGGTTCGTCCTAAGTATGTTATTGTCGATGGCAATCGCTTCAAGCCTTATAAGGATGTGCCCCACACAACGATTGTGAAGGGCGATGGCAAATATCTTTCGATAGCAGCTGCCAGTATCCTGGCAAAGACCTATCGTGATGACTATATGGAGGCGTTACACGAAAAGTATCCTTATTATGGATGGGATCGCAATGCGGGTTATCCTACTAAGGCACATCGTGATGGTATCCGAAGGTATGGTATTTCGCCCGAACATCGTAAATCGTTTAACTTGCTTGGGGCTACGCAGCAATCATTGCTCGATGACCCTATGTTCTTGAATAGCGAAACATGACAATTCTTACTTTTACATTAATACTTATTGTGGGAGCCTATTGTGCTGGACTTTTGGGTTCGCTCACGGGCTTAGGCGGAGGTGTTGTAATTATTCCTTTGCTTACCATGGCTTTGGGCATCGACTTTCACTATGCGGTAGGGGTGGCTTTGGTGGCTTCCATTGCAACAAGCTCTGGCTCAGGAAGCGCATACGTCAAAGAAGGAATTACAAATATACGCTTGGGAATGTTTCTGGAAGTCGCAACTGTTATAGGTGCGGTGATAGGTGCATACGTGGCGTATTATCTAAATAGCAATGTGATAGCAGTGATTTTTGGATGTACGTTGATTCTGACAGCTGTGATGCAACTTGTAAAGAAGCAAAACCACGAAGGAGTTAAGGGGTCTGAAACTGCTCGCCGCCTAAAGCTTTTTGGTACATGGCCTCAAAAGGATGGAAGTTTTAAAAGCTATGAACTTCGCAATGTGGCTGGCGGTTTTGGCGTGATGACGATTGCGGGCGCTTTGTCGGGAATTTTAGGTATCGGTAGTGGTGTGCTCAAAGTTATAGCGATGGACAATATGATGAAGGTTCCCTTCAAAGTGAGCACTACGACATCTAATTTTATGATGGGCGTGACAGCTTGTGCTTCAGCTGTTGTGTATCTTCAGCGCGGTAATATCGATCCTGGTATTGCTTTCCCCGTAATGATAGGTGTGTTGGCTGGAGCATTGACAGGGGCGAGGTTGCTCAAGCGCCTTGACGTGCGCTTGTTGAGGCGCGTTTTCAGTTTCGTGGTGTTGCTTGTGGCGTTCAATATGATTTGGCAAGGCATAAGCGGCAATTTCTAATTGTTGGGGTTCAAATGCGTGTTAAATAGTTCCTTACTCAATATATATAATATAGTATATGCAAATCTTAATAAGTCGCACCCTGCGTTGGGGCGTGATGATAGCGGGATTGACAACGCTTGTTGGTGGAGTGATCTATCTGTTGCAACACGGGGGCGAAGCTCTGGATATGGAGAAGTATGCTTTCTTTTCCTATGCAGCGCAGCAAAATGTGGCGACAACAACATTGGATGGAATTTTAAGTGGTGTACTTGCTGCTAATTCTGAGAGTTTTATTCAGTTGGGTGTCATAGCGCTGATCCTGACGCCTGTCATGCGTGTGGTGCTTTCGCTCTTTGATTTTATAAAACAGAAAGATTGGCTCTATGTTGCGATAACTTTATTTGTTTTGGTTGTTATAATTTTAAATTCAATTATTGAATAATGATAAATATCAAAAAATGTAAGTTTGCTGTAATTTTTCTTTAAGACTCTTTGTGGTCTCAGAAGAATATCCTAACTTTGCACTCGCTAAGACGGAGAGGTGGCGGAATTGGTAGACGCGCTACTTTGAGGGGGTAGTGTCAATTGCGACGTGGGAGTTCGAGTCTCCTCCTCTTCACTCAGCAAAAGGAAACTTACTGAAAAGGAGATTTCCACAGATTGCGGAAATAGCTCAGTTGGTAGAGCACAACCTTGCCAAGGTTGGGGTCGCGAGTTCGAGTCTCGTTTTCCGCTCAAATAATCCAAGCAGAGCAACACTTATTTGCTCTGCTTGATTTTTTTATAAGTCTATGGTTCGCTCGAATGGTGGAATGGTAGACACGAGGGACTTAAAATCCCTTGGGCAGAAACGCCTGTGCGGGTTCGAGTCCCGCTTCGAGCACGAATTAAACTCTTGTGGGTGAATAACTTACGAGAGTTTTTCTTTTTAACACTCTAATGCTTTTGTGAGTTCAATGGTTCAGCGAATTAATGTAATCTTGAATGAGATTAAGAAAAAATATCGCTTAAAAGTGAAGAACTTTAGTTGTCACTCACTCCGCAAAACCTTTGGCAGACAGGTTTACAACATGAACAGTGAAAACTCGGAGTTGGCATTAGTCAAACTCATGGAACTTTTCAATCATAGTTCAATAGCGATTACTAAGCGATACTTAGGTTTAAGACAAGAGGAGATTTTAGAAACTTATGACGTGTTGAGTTTCTGTGTTTATAGGGTGACTTTTTTCTGGGAATAATCATTTATAAGGGATGTTTCAGATTTAGTCAGCCAGAACTTCTTTGTTCAAATTCTTAAAATCTCATTGCTTTGATTTCAAATAAGAGACTTAAAGATTTTATTTCTATGAAAAACTAATCTTGAAGACTTGAATATTACATTTTTTCGTTACATTTGCAGTAATTCTTGCACCACGTGAGTGGTAAAGAAGAACATAACGAAAAAGGTGTTATTGAAATTATCTTCATTAGTGAAATTCTCGCAAAATTTGACTTGGAACGAAGATGGTTGCAATAGCACCACATCATTGGTTTGTACAGCCTTTATTGGCTACTTACATAACCTTTGGTGTGGGCTATTGTTTTATCCGTTCCAAAGGCAAATGCGAGAAGCCTCACTAATAGGATAAAGCAGTAAGTTCCCACACCTTATTTTTTTATCCATATTAACCGCTGACTTCTGGGAATTGGGTGGCATAGATGAAGTTTTATGATATTTCCTTCTTACTCTAAATCAGAACAAAAAGCTATACTTCATTTAACAGCTCAGATAGCATTTAATGATGGTTGGAAAGAAAATGAACAAAGACTACTTAATGCAATTGGTCTTCGTTTTGGTTTTTCAAAAGTAGAAACTGGTGAAGCGATTACGATGAATAGTCAACAAGCCATTACAACGATAAAGTCTATGGATAGCAACAAAAAGAATTTGGCAAGTTGCTTGTTTCAATCTGCGGCAATGGCTGATGGTGATACACGAATGGGAAAACCTCAATGGGAACGTTATTTTGACTTTTCTGAACAATGTAATATACCTATGAATATTTCTTTTGCAGATGCTCTAAATTTAACTCATCAGTACTTAGGTTGTTAGTCCAAGTAATAATAATATACACTTCATATCAAAGGCATTAAACTAATATTGTACTTAATATATAACGTTATGTTTAACGAAAACGAGACTTTTAGTTATTCTATTGAAGTTGCAGCTGATATCTACAAAAATATCAAAACTCAACAAGACGCAAATGAATTGTTTTATAAGAAAATAGAAACGTTCTTTAAGAACATAGGAAAAGAATTTGAAGAGTTAGAGGGTGATGGCATTGCTGGATTTGAGAACGTAATCTATAGAAATGAAGAACAATCTATTTCTGTTCTTGTTCAATTCAATAACGAACCATCTGTTTATGGGATTATACTTCCTACATATGGAAAATATACAGAGCAATTGATTGAAGAAGGTTGGGAAAATAAATGCTTATTTGGATTGCCTATTTTCACGATGCAAAGGTTTGATGAAGTAAAAAGAGTTTTTATCTATTTTATAAATAGAGATTCGTACTTAAAATTTGATTCCACATTTGGAAGAACCATAAAAGAACTTTGGAATTTTTAATTATCACATACATTTGTTAATTGTAATGAAAGCCGTTAATTTAGGATTGTCCGTAATGTGGGGTGACTGCAATATGGGAGCAATTGAATGCTATGAGAAGGGGGCTTTATATACTTGGAAAGAAATAGTTCCAGAAGTAGATAGACTAACTGCATTACGTGCTCCTGTTGCTATTCCAGATTCGATGAAAAGTGATATAGCTGAACGAACTTACGGACATGGTTGGCATGTGCCAACAATTGAACAAATAATAGAATTCATGCAGAATTGTGAATTTGAGTTGTTTTCTGCTAGCAAACTCCTTAAAGCAACAGGACCGAATGGGAATAGCATACATCTTCCTTTAGCAGGAAATGAGGATTGGCATGGAAATGTTGCTCAAGGTGGATTCTATTGGAGTTCAACAAAGGCGAAAGAAGATAATGATTCTGCATATCAATTACGAATCTCAGAAGAACAATTGGTTTGGGGGTACAACAATGTTAATGTTCGTCAATGCGTGAGACCTGTTTACAGTCCAATAAGCACCAATAAGAAGAACTATAATAAGGTTGATAATCCCATACCATTCAGAAATGTTAAGTTTGGTGATATAAAAGCTAGTCTTGAAAAACTATGTAAAGAGTTACGCATACAATTCAAATGGTCTGAAATTCAAAAAAGCGATAATAGCTATAGAAAATTCCCTGTTGCTACATCTAAGCAAGTCTTCTACCTAGAAAAAGGAAACTCATTAGGACATGGCAATATAACCTTCCTTTATTCGGGTTCTAATTCGCTTGTGGCTATTCTTATCGAAAAAGCAAGCAAAGAATATATAGAAAGTGTTAAAAATTGTGGCATGGTTTATGGATTCCTATATGCGTCGGTCACATACGGAGAAGATTATCGACCAGATTTAATGAATAAACTAGACCCAGATGATGTGCTTGTTTGGTTAATTTAGTACTAAATATTTGGTTCTCACGTTCTTATTAACTAAAACTATTAATCTGCACTCAAAAGGTTTGACTAACTTTGTGGGTGCAGATTATTTATTAACAAATCAATGAAGAAGTATATTAAGTCAACGATGATAGTAGGTGTGGCTATTATCATCTTGGGATTCCTTATCCCTCAAAACTTAAAGATGCCTGTAGTTGGTGCGGGGCAACACAGTTATAATCATAAAACATTTTGGTACGAAGGTTGGGGTTCTTCCATCGTACATAAAGGTGTTGATATTTTTGCGAAAAAGGGGACACCGATAAAATCTTCCACTTTGGGATTGGTACTTGCTACGGGGGAAGGAGGTAAAGGAGGTAAGTTTGTGCTTGTTCTCGGACCTAAATGGCGCCTCCATTATTATGCTCACCTTGATGAGATTCACACTTCAAGGTTTTCTTTTGTGACGCAGAATACAGTGATTGGCACAGTGGGGAATACAGGAAATGCAAAGACAACTCCTGCTCACCTGCATTACAGCATCGTGACAATGATTCCTTATCCTTGGCGCATTGATGTCGCACCAATAGGTTGGCAAAAGATGTTTTACTTGAATCCGATTGATTATTTGAAAGAGTAGTGGGAAGACTAAGAGTGGGTTCTTTAGAGTCTTGCTTCGAGCACAAAAATAGTCGCAGATTGTCGAAAGATGGTCTGCGACTATTTTGTATTTGAGGGTTATGAAATAAAGAGTAGGGTGGTTGTAGGGGTGTTGCTTGGTTAAAAAATAATATTCTAGGAGAATATATTTTGTTTTACAGCCGATTAGGCGAATTGAAATTCTTAACTTTGCATGTTGAACAAGTGTGCCGTGGAATTTTGAGCTGATTTTTCCGAATATTCTGCTCATATAGCTGCACAGATGTTCTTCCTCGACGAAAAATAAATTAATATCATACTTTTTTATGAAACAGTTCAAACTCGTCAACAACGTGATGGGCTGGCTGGTGTTTGCTATTGCAGCATTTACGTATTGCTCAACGGTCGAACCCACCGCAAGTTTCTGGGACTGCCCAGAGTTTATCACTACGGCTTACAAATTGGAAGTGGGCCACCCCCCTGGAGCACCATTCTTCATGCTTACGGGTAATTTCTTCTCGCAGTTTGCGTCCGACCCTTCGCAGGTGGCGCTCTGTGTGAACATCATGTCAGCGTTGCTCTCAGCGTTCTGTATCCTGTTTTTGTTTTGGAGTATCACGCATCTTACGCGCAAACTTATTTGCACTGAAGGCATTGTGGGTAACGCCATGCAAACGGCTATTATCATGGGTGCTGGTGTGTGTGGAGCCTTGGCTTACACCTGGAGCGACACGTTCTGGTTCTCTGCCGTTGAGGGCGAAGTGTATGCTTACTCTTCTTTCCTGACAGCCCTTGTTTTTTGGTTGATTCTCAAATGGGAAGAACATGCTGACGAACCTGGTAGCGACCGCTGGATAGTGCTTATCTTCTATCTGACAGGTCTTTCTATTGGTGTCCACTTGCTCAACTTGCTTTGCTTGCCCGCTATTGTGCTTGTATATTTCTTCAAGAAAAAGCCCAATGCAAATGCTAAGCAGTCGTTGCTTGCACTCAGCGTGAGTATGGTGTTGGTGGCGCTTGTGCTTTATGGCTTGGTGCCTGGTATTGTGAAGGTTGGCGGTTGGTTCGAACTCTTCTGTGTCAACACATTGGGCATGGGCTTTAATTCAGGGCTTGTGTTTTATATCTTGTTGCTCATAGGTGTTGTGCTTGCTGCAATTTGGAGCACTACGAAGAACAATCGCACTTGTATCAACGTGCTCTATCTCCTCTCTGTAGGTCTGTTGGGTATTCCCTTCATCGGAAGCGGTGCTCTCTCCATCATCCTCGGTATCGTATTGCTTGGTGCACTTGCTTTCTTGTTGAAGTTCAAGACGCAGGATGGCAATTACCTGATGCGTAAGCGCTTGCTCAATACGTCGTTGCTCTGTATGTTGATGATGATGATTGGCTACTCATCTTATGCCGTTATCGTTATCCGATCTACGCAGAACACACCGATGGACCAGTCTTCACCCGAAGATATCTTTACGCTCGGCAGTTATCTGAACCGCGAGCAGTATGGCTCTCACCCCATCTTCTTGGGTGCACCCTATACTGCGCGTCCTGTAGAGTTGAGCAAGAAGAATCATGTGCAGCGCCACGAAAAGGTAAATGCTAATGAACCCGATCGTTACGACGAAGTTGAAATTAACGACAGCTACGTTTATCCTTCTGAAACGAAGATGCTTTTCCCCCGCATGCATTCATCAAAGCATGCTCATCTCTACGAAGATTGGCTCGGAGGTGTGGATAAGAAGTACTCTACTTTCACTTACAACGGCTACACTTATCCTTACGAAAAGCCTTCGCAGGTGGACAACATCCGCTTCTTCCTTTCTTACCAGGTGAACTTCATGTATTGGCGCTACTTTATGTGGAACTTTGCCGGACGTCAGAACGACCTTCAAGGTCATGGAGAGTTGGAGCATGGCAACTGGATTACGGGTATCTCCTTTATCGACAATATGCTCTATGGCGATCAAAGCCTTATGCCCGATCCCTTGAAGAACAACAAGGGACGTAACGTCTTCTTCTGCCTTCCCCTTATCCTCGGCTTGCTCGGTATGTTCTGGCAGGCTTATCGTGGTGAAAAGGGTATCCGCCAGTTCTGGGTGGTGTTCTTCCTGTTCTTCATGACAGGTCTTGCTATCGTGCTCTACCTTAACCAGACGCCCATGCAGCCCCGTGAGCGCGACTACGCTTATGCGGGTTCGTTCTATGCTTTTGCAATCTGGATTGGCCTTGGAGTTGCAGCGTTGGCAGAGCTTCTCTGCAAGAAGGTTAATGCTAAAGCAGCTACGGCTATCGCCTGCACGGTGGGCGTGCTCGTACCGCTTCAGATGGTGAGCCAAACATGGGATGACCACGACCGTTCCGACCGCTTCGCTTGTCGCGATTTCGGTATGAACTACCTCAACACGCTTCCCGAAAAGGGCTATCCCATCATCTTTACCAATGGTGATAACGACACGTTCCCCCTTTGGTACGCACAGGACTCTGAAGGCCTCCGCACGGACGCTCGCGTGTGCAACCTTTCTTATCTGCAGACCGACTGGTACACCGACCAGATGCGTCGCACAGCATGGGAATCTCCAGGGCTTCCTATCGCTTGGAATCGTTATGAGTATGTCGATAACATGGGCCACGACTTCTTCTATGTTCAGAAGGAACGCAAGGGCGAACTCGAAATCTTGAAGCAGAAGAATCCCGACGTAAACCCCTACGAACTCTCATATCTCATCGACAACTATGTTCGTACGAAGGGCTACTTGCCTACCGATAGTTTCGTTGTGAAGGTCAACAAAGAAAACTGCTTGGCACAGGGCATGAAGCTCCCCGCAGGCTATGCAGACTTCCCCGAATACATGACGGTGAAGTTGAAGGCAGAATCGCTCACTAAGAGTGAGATGATGATTTACGAAATGTTGGGTCGCAACGACTGGAAGCGCCCTATGTACATGTCGGTAACGCTCGGCCAAAGCAACTATGCAGGCCTCGAAAACTACTGCATTCTCGAAGGTCTGGCTTATCGCCTCACTCCTTTCAACTTCGGCCGTATGGGCACGATAGATGTCGATGTGATGTACGACAATATGATGAACCGCTTTGCTTACGGCAATGTCAATACGCCTGGCATATATCTTGACGAAACGGTTTCGCGTATGTGTATGACTCACCGTCGCATGCTCCTCACGCTTGCTCACCAGCTCAAGCAGCGTGGCGATGTGGTGCGCGCTACCAACGTTTTGAATCTTGCTAAGGAAAAGTTCCCTTCCGACATCGTGCCCTACGACTTAGAGGACGATGTTGACATCGCAATGCTTTGGGAAGAGTGTGGCAACAAAGCTGAGGCTACGCGCGTAGCCAGCGACTTGCTTACGCAGGCAGTGGCGCAGATTAAGTGGCTCGATTCGCTTTCTGATGCTCGCCTCGTCAACTACAGTGGCGCATGCGTGAATGGTATGCGTACGCTTTTGGCCACTTACCAGATGCTCGATTCTATGGAGACGCTTACTGCTGAGCAGTCTGCTCTCGTAGATGGCGTACTCGGCACGCGAGCTGCACGTATTGGCTATAGTAAGTTTCAGTAAATGTTATTAACTCAATTGTAGCTCGAGCTACAGTTGAGTTGGTTATAAGGTTGTTAGGTCGTTTAAACTATTCTGGCTGTTTTTAAAGTAAACGAACCGAATGGTAAACCTCATAACCTATAACCTTCAACCTAAAAATATGTTTATAGAACAACCCGCACGCTGGCTACGTTGGCTTTATCCCCACGCACTGTGGAGGATGAAGGACAAGGAAAAGTGCGTCTATCTCACCTTCGACGATGGTCCCATCCCCGAAGTGACACCCTGGGTGCTCGATGTGCTCGACAAATATGGCGTGAAGGCCACCTTCTTCATGGTGGGCGAAAATGTGCGAAAACATCCTGAGATTTTCCAGATGGTAAAGGATCGTGGTCATCGCATCGGTAACCACACTTTCAACCATTGGGGAGGGGTGCGCCACTCTTCAGAGCGATTCATCGCTAATGTGGATAAGGCCAACGTGCTGCTTCAGACAGACCTCTTTCGTCCGCCCCACGGGTGGATGCTCCACAATCATTATGTACTCGTCAAGCGTCGTGGCTACCGCGTTGTGATGTGGGATCTCGTGACGCGTGACTACTCCACTCGCCTTAACGGGCGCGATGTGCTGCTCAACGTGCGCCGCTACGCACGTCCCGGCTCTATCATCACGTTTCACGACTCCCTTAAGAGCCACGACAAAATCCTCTACGCCCTTCCGCGCGCCATAGAGTGGTTGCAGTCGCAGGGCTATGCGTTTAAGGTGTTTGATTAGTTGAGATTCTTTATAGATGCTATAGTTCCTATGGTATCTATAGTTCCTATAAATTCTATAGATACTCGTATATGTCTTATCTCCTCAGCCATAAAGACTTGAAAGCCGAAGCTCAGCGCCTCGGCTTTTCTGTTTGTGGGTGTGCGCCCGCAGCGCCGGTGGAGGAGTGGCGTCGTCGTCAGTGGGAGCACTATCTGGCACATGGGCATCATGCAGGTATGGACTATCTGGAGAATCATCTCGACAAGCGTCTTGACCCCCGATTGTTGGTGGATGGCGCAAAAACGGTGGTAAGCCTTGCACTCAATTATTATCAAGGTGATGCATGCACTTTTGGCAGCTATGAGTTTGCGCGCTATGCAGTAGGGCGCGATTACCACGAAGTTGTGAAGGAACGTCTGCTGGCATTGCTCAATTATATAAAGGAAATGTCGGGCAATCAGGTAGAAGGACGTGCCTTTTGTGACACAGCCCCTGTCGATGAACACTATTGGGCCTGGCGATGCGGACTTGGGTGGCTCGGTCGCAACACGCAGCTCATCGTTCCTCATGCGGGAAGTCATTTCTTCTTGGGAGAGTTGATACTTACAGCAGCTTGTGATGCCTACGACGTGCCTCAAACTTCCCATTGTGGTCAGTGTCAGCGCTGTATCAATGCTTGCCCCACAGGTGCCTTAAGTGCCGACGATGGCCTCGATGCCCGCCGTTGCCTTTCTTATCTTACGATAGAGCATCGCGGACCTTTCCCTTCCGAACTGCCTGCTCCTCCTTTGGGCAACTGCATCTATGGATGCGACCGTTGCATAGCCGCCTGTCCGCACAATCATAAAGCGCCAATTACTTCAGTCTCAGATTTCTTTCCACGTCCCGAACTCATAAGGATGACAGCTGCAGAGTGGCAATCGCTCACGCAAGAGCAGTTCAGTCGAATCTTCTCGCACAGTGCTGTGAAGCGCACAAAGCTAGAAGGACTTCTGCGCAACATTCAGTGTGTTAATACTGTAGATGATGCTCCGATGATTTCCTTAAAACCTTATAACCTTCAACCTTAAAACCTCAGAAGTAGAGTATTTGCGAAACTTCAGATAGGTAAGAAATTCTGACAGTAAAGCAGATAAATGCTGATTAAACATGAACGAAAGCAAATTTGGATTTCGTGCGAAAATGTATTATCTTTGTACTACAAGGAGGAAACTACGCAGTTTCCTCCTTTTTTTGGCTCAAAAATAGCAAAAATGACCTCAAAGGTCATTAAAAATTCTTCAAACATCGGAGGAAAGATCTTTGATGTCGTTTTTCCTATCTAGCTTGTCATTATTTTTACCCACAATTTTGCTCTCAAAACCTCCAAATTCGAAGAAAAAACAATTTTTTTTGAAAAAATCACTTTCCTAAAGCAGAATAAAGAGCAACGAGATTTTTGTAGAGTACAACTTACAGAGTCCAGAGTACAACTACCATCCGGATGGCTTCTCGTCAACTTGTTTACTCGTCAACTTGTTTACTAAAATATACAGAGTACAACTGCCATACGGAAATATTCCACGAATGAGTCAAAACAATTTCCCCCTTCTGAGTTTAGGAGTAGGGATGATAAAATGCCTTGCCTTTTTTAGTTACAAATTTGCAGAATTATTGTACTTTTGTAAAATTATTAATCAAATATCACAATGAAACATATTATAACATCTTTGTTTTTGGTGCTTTGGATGTGCCTGCCCATTTGTGCTCAGGAGGTAGTAAAAGATTCGGTAGATACTCGTCAGCGTGTATGCTTCGAAACGTCGCATGGCACGTTTGTCATTGCACTTTACGACGACACCCCCCTGCATCGCGACAATATGTTGCGCCTTGTCGGCGAACACTTCTATGATAGTTTGCTGTTTCATCGTACGGTGGCAGACTTCGTAGTGCAGGCGGGCGACCCCAATTCGCGTACTGCTGCATCAGGTCAAAAACTTGGTGATGGCGGCCCTGACTATGAGATTGATGCGGAGATTAATTATCCCCGTCGCGCTCATTTTCGTGGAGCTGTTGGTGCAGCTCGCGAGGACGACCTAAAGAATCCTGAGCGCAAAAGTTGTGCTTCGCAGTTTTACATCGTGTGGGGCAAACGTTTTGGCAAAGGAGCGATGGAGCGAGTGCGCCAGATTGTAGCTGAGCGTACGGATTCTACTATCGTCATTCCCGAAATCTACGATTCGCTCTATTGGGAACGTTGCGGCACACCTACGCTCGATGGTCAGTACACCGTGTTTGGCGAGGTGGTGAGCGGACTCGAAGTCGTCGAAGAGATGCAGTTTGCCGAAACCGATGCCAATCAACGACCGTTGCAGGATATTCGCATCAAGCGTGCCTATGTCTTGCCTGTAGAAGACAAGGAATAAACATTCTTTTCCATAAATCGATACAAACATCAATAAGTTTTTTCATGGCTCCTTCCTCTCAACGATTGGCATCGCTGGATGCTTTGCGAGGTTTTGACCTCTTCGTTTTAGTAGCTCTTGGTCCTTTGGTGTCATCGCTTACACATGCTGCTCAGTCGTCCCACCTTGAGGGCCTGAGTTGGATATTCACACATGTCGCTTGGGAAGGCTTTGCGCCTTGGGACCTGGTGATGCCATTGTTCCTCTTTATGGCAGGGGCGAGCATTCCCTTTGCATTGTCGCGCTATGTAGGTGGGGCTCATCGTGGTGCATTCCTTGGCAGACTCTTAAAGCGCGTGGTGCTATTGTGGTTGCTCGGCATGGTTGTGCAAGGCAATCTGTTGGCTTTCGATATGTCGAGAATTTACCTTTATTCCAACACACTCCAGGCCATCGCAGCTGGTTATCTGATTGCGGCATTGGTATTCACGTCGATGCGTCTGCAGTGGCAGGTGGTGCTTACGGTCGCGCTGCTTGCTGGCTATTGGGGAGTGATGGAATTTATCGGTGTTGATGGTTACGGAAATGGTAACTACACCCCTGATGGGAACCTTGCCGAATGGGTGGATCGCACGGTGTTAGGGCGTTTTCGCGATGGAGCTTCGATGGGTGCCGATGGCAGTGTGACGTTTGCCTCGTGGTATCATTACACATGGATCATCTCTACACTAGGTTTTGGAGCGACAACGCTAACGGGTGTTTTCGCAGGGATGATAGCACGCACTGGATGGAGCGGTGTTCGCAAGGTGCTCACTTATTTCGTCCTCGCCATTGCGATGATTGGAGCAGGTTGGCTTTGGAGTAGCCAGATGCCTATTATCAAAACCATTTGGACGAGCTCCATGGTGCTCTTCAGCAGCGGTTGGTGCTTTGCGTTGATGGGATTGTTCTATCTGTTGTATGACGTACTCCAACTAAAGTTTGGGCTCGAATTCTTTAAAATTTACGGCATGAATTCCATTGTGGCTTACGTAGTTTCACAAGTCGTAAACTTCCGCGGGGTTGCCCATTCTGTATGTTTTGGACTCGAACAATGGCTCGGCGCATATTATAGTGTGTTGCTCACATTTACGCAAGTAGCTTTTGTATATCTTATTCTGCGATTAATGCTTAAGCACAATGTGTTCTTGAAAGTGTAATTTTATTTTTTTGTTAATATGTCTGATTGGAAATCTCGCTTGGGAGTGGTTTATTCCACAAATCCCGATTTTGCTTATACGACGGAAGAGTCTTTGGAGGATGAAGTGGTTGAAACGTTGCCGCCAGCAGAACAACGTTTGAGGTTGCAACTTTCTACAGCACATCGGAAAGGGAAGGTTGTGACGCTCGTTACGGGCTTTGTAGGTAAGGAGGCTGACCTTGCTGCGCTGGCAAAAATGTTGCGTACGAAGCTCTCTATTGGTGGGTCGGAGAAAGATGGCGAAATCATTTTGCAGGGCGATTGTCGTTCACGCGTGCTTGAATTGCTTAAGCGTGAGGGGTATAGTAAGACGAAATAATGTAAGCAAGGATGTGAAAGTTATGCGCCAACCTCTAAATAAGAATGAACGTTGCGGCCTTCTGCTATTAGCAATTATTATTATGCTGATAGCGGTGGGCCGCAATGTGCTTTTACGTAGTTCGGATGCTGCAGATACTATTGTGGTGAGCGAAGAGCGCCTTGAAGAAGTTCGACGTTTTGATAGTTTGGTGAATAAGCGTAGTGAGGCAGCAAAGGGGGGTGTAGAGGTTAAGGAGGATGAATTGTTTTACTTCGACCCTAATACGGCTGACTCTGCAATGCTGCTACGCTTAGGACTTCCTCCATGGATGGCGAGCAATGTGCTGAAATACCGTCGTGCAGGTGGGCGCTGGAAGAATGCTGACAACTTTCGCAAATTGTATGGAATGAGCGAAGAGCGTTTTCTACGATTACGCCCCTACATTCGAATAACACAACCTAGGGAACGCAATGTGATAAGCCAGAAACTTGACAGCATAAACCAGAGAAAGTCTGAGAAATTCGATAGTTTAGTGGTACTCAATCTTAATAAAGTTGACACTGCCGAATTACGAAAAGTGCCAGGAATCGGTAGCTATTACGCAAAGGCTATCGTTGAGCTGCGTGAGCGATTGGGCGGCTATGTTTCTGTAAACCAGTTGGACGAATTTACGAGATTGTCGCCCAAAGTGAAACAATGGTTTCAAGTGGAAGATGATTACGTCCCGACTCCCATCTTGCTCAATGAAGCTGATTATCGCACGCTTGTGCGCCACCCTTATATTAACAGAGAACAAGCAAAAGTCGTTGTAACTCATATTCGCAAATTCGGTCCCTTCACTACGTGGGGTGAATTGCTGATGTATGATGAGTTTACGCAGAAGGATGTGGAGCGCTTGCGTCTGTACTTTAAAATTTGAAAAAAGAACCTTCCTTAGTTCGAATGATTCACTATTTATTATTGCCCTACATAGCAGGCTTGTTACTTGCCGATGGTGCGTATGCCGACTTGCAGAATAGTGGGCAGGCGCTATGGATAGTTGCCTTGCTCTTGGGAATGGTAGCTTACGGATTTCATCGTTGGAATAGGGAGCGTGGTTTCGTGGCTTGCTTGGCGGTGATGATGATATTTTGTGGTGGAGCAATGATGGTGGCAGAGCGAAGCAGGTTGGAATGCCCTTTTAATTCAGAAGAAGAAAGAACCTACGTTGTTGAACACTTAAGAAGCGTCGATGTCAACGCACGAAACTATAGGGTGGTGGGAACACTCGGTGACCACAAAGTCGAGTTGGTACTTGCACGCGATAGTATGGATGTTGCACCAGGTGTGGGTGATGCTTTGCTCGTAAGGACTTGGTTGCATGCACCTCGCAGTGCGGGGAATCCTGGAGAGTTCGACTATGCAGGGTTTAAGCGCAGGCAGGGTATTGTAGCTACGGGCTATTGCGAGGCTGGAACTTGGCAGACACAAATGGCGAATGTTCGAACATTGCCATTCGATGTGCGCCTTCTTAAATGGCGCGAAGAAGCAGTGGCGCAGTTGGCTACACACTTGTCGAACTATGCACTTGGCATTATGGCCGCAATGGCACTCGGCGATAAGTCGTATTTAGGGGCGGATGTGAGAAATCTTTTCTCTGAAACGGGAACGAGCCATATCCTTGCGCTTTCTGGCCTACACCTCAGTATTCTTACTGGCTTTTTAATGCTCTTGCTCGGTAGGTTAATCAATCGTGCGAGTAATGTTTATCGCATGTTGATGTTGCTGAGTTTGGGGGCTATATGGCTGTTTGTCGGAGTGGCGGGAGCTCCAATATCGTTGGTGCGTGCGGGGTTGATGCTTACTGTGATGCAACTTTGTAGTATGTGTCAGCGGACGAGTAGCTCTCTTAATAATTTAGCTTTAGCTGCAATGTTGATATTGTTGGTCTCTCCGCAAGCATTGTTTGACCTCGGGTTTCAACTCTCGTTTTCGGCAGTGATGGGGATATTGTGGATGGTAAAAGTTCGGCAGCAGATGAGAGCGCAATCTATTCCCTCCATATTCGTAGAGCGCAAGTGGTGGCAAAGGTTTACGGAGGTCTTAAAGGATTGGGCATTGGTAAGCATAGCTGCACAACTGGCAACACTTCCGTTGGTGGCCTATTATTTTCATCAAGTGCCTATGTACGGCCTGTTGGCAAACTTTTTGGTAATCCCAATGGCGTATGTGCTGCTCCTATTGGCAGTATTGTTTTTTGCTCTTCCTTTTCTTCAATCTATAGCGGGGGCTGCATTGAATATGGTTGTCGCAGCATTATGTAACGGGCTAGAGTGGATAGGGGCATGGAAAATGTCGACAATAGCATGGTGCCCAACGCTTATCACCGTTGTTGCATGCTATGGAGTAATAGTCGCTGCGGTGTGGCGCTTGATGGCAAAGAAAAACACACGGAGTGCCTGGCTGCTTGGTGGCGTGAGCGGAGTGCTGCTGGCGGCAACGTTCGCACAGTCGAATGTTCCGTCCATAGAGCCAGGAGTCTATATTTACAATGAGCGAAAGGCAATGGCTGTTCATGCCGTGTGTTCGCCTGAGCAAAGTTATGTTTGGACCGACAATGCTTCGCGAGCAGATACAGCCTTACGCCATGTGCGAAATCATTTTTGGAACAAAGCAGGACTGAAGCTCCCTATATATATAATGAGAGATACAATCGTTGGCGAGGGGGCATTTCTTGGGCAGGTGATGCAGGTAGGCGAACGTCGTATTGCAAGGGTAGGCTACTACAAAGTAGCTCCGCTGCCTAATCTGCAACCCGAACGACCTTTACCAGTGGATGTATTAATAGTGCAGCGTGGTGCGACCCACCCTCTCACAGAAATGTTGAACTATTATTCCACTAAAAAGTTAGTGTTGGACGCCTCGCTTTCTAGGCAACGTCGAAACGACTATCAGCGTGCAGCCGATAGTCTGGATGTTGCTTGTCATGATGTTGCTGAGGATGGTGCCTTTTTTCTTCCGTTTCAGCTAGATTAATAGGGCCTTCCTTAAGTATGTTCAGTTTGTAGGTTGATTTCTAAAACCTCACCATATTTCGCTCTCTGCCGTTTTTTTCTTAATTTTGTGGGCAGAATTTCTATTGTCACAATTATGAACATTCTTCATAAAGAAATCAACTTTGACCGCTTCGTGCGTGGGGTGATTTTCTTGTCAGTACTTGCAGCAATCGTGTGGATTGTGGGGCAGCTGAGTGATGTGTTGCTCCCCTTCTTTATTGCATGGGTGCTGGCATACATGCTCAATCCTATAACAAGCTTTTTGCAGACAAAGGGGCGCCTGCATTTTCGGTGGCTTAGCGTACTGGCTACGCTAACGTTGCTTGCTGTCGTAATCGGAGGGTGTGCAATGTTGGTGGTTCCTTCTGCCATAAGCGAAGCCGTACAGTTGAAAAATCTTATTGCCGACTATCTGCGCCATGGCACAGGCAATGCCACCATTCCGCAGCAGGCTAAAGAGCTACTGACAGAATATCTGCAAGGCGAGGAAGTGAAGAACTTCCTAAATTCTGAAAGCGTAATCGACTTCTTGCAACGCACAGCTTCTCGCATCGGAGGTATCCTGTGGCACACCGCCAACATGCTCTTCGGCCTCCTCACGTGGGGCATCACGTTGCTCTATCTTATCTTCCTGCTTCTCGACTTCGAACGCATTTCAAAAGGCTGGATTCACTACGTGCCCCATCGCCTCCGCGAGAGTGCGCAGACGTTGGCCGACGACGTAGCAAGCGGCATGAGTGCCTACTTCCGCGGACAAAGCATCGTGGCGCTCACCGTGGGCATACTGTTTGCCATCGGCTTTTCTATCATTGACCTGCCGCTGGCCATCGGCTTTGGCATCTTCGTGGGAGCTCTCAACCTTGTGCCTTATCTGCAAACTCTTTCCATTCCGCTCGCCATATTGCTGGCATTGCTTAAGGCCGCCGAAACAGGGTCAAACTTCTGGCTGACATTGCTGCTCGTAGCCATCGTCTATATTGCTGTGCAAATCATCCAGGACCTTTACATTGTGCCCAAGGTGATGGGAAAAATCATGGGCCTCTCTCCTGCTATGATATTGCTGTCGCTCTCCGTGTGGGGCTACATACTAGGCTTCATTGGCCTTATCGTGGCACTCCCCCTTACCACGCTAATTCTCTCTTACTATAAACGCTACATCATCAAGGAGTCGGTCCCCGTCTCCTAAACTCTCAACATCAGAAATAATGGAAGATACCTTTGACATACGCTGCGAACAACACGCTCCTTCAAACGCTGAAAAGGAGTTTGAACGCGCCCTTCGCCCACTCACCTTCGACGACTTTACGGGTCAGCAACAGGTGGTGGAGAATCTGCGCGTCTTTGTGGAAGCCGCGAAATATCGTGGCGAACCACTCGACCACACCCTCCTGCATGGCCCTCCCGGATTGGGAAAGACTACGCTATCCAACATCATTGCTAACGAACTGGGAGTAGGCTTTAAGGTGACCTCAGGCCCCGTGCTCGATAAGCCGGGCGACCTTGCAGGTCTGCTCACCTCGCTCGAAAAGAACGATGTGCTTTTCATTGACGAAATCCACCGTCTCTCGCCCGTTGTTGAGGAATATCTCTACTCAGCCATGGAGGACTACCGCATCGACATCATGATTGACCGCGGACCCGCTGCGCGCTCCATCCAGATTGACCTTAATCCCTTCACACTCGTAGGTGCCACCACCCGAAGCGGTTTGCTCACGGCTCCCTTGCGCGCACGCTTTGGCATAAATCTCCACCTCGAATACTACGATGCGGAGACCCTTCAAGCCATCCTTCATCGCTCGGCTCGACTACTCAACGTGTCGCTCGATAAGAGGGCTGCAGCCGAAATTGCAGGTCGCTGCCGCGGCACACCACGTATTGCCAACTCCCTTCTTCGCCGCGTGCGTGACTTCGCACAAGTAAAGGGCAACGGAGCCATCGACCTCGCCATCGCACGCTATGCCCTCGAAGCCCTCAATATCGATAAGCATGGGCTCGACCAAATTGACAATAAGATTCTCACCACCATCATCGACAAGTTTAAGGGAGGTCCTGTCGGCATCTCTACCATCGCCACTGCCATCGGCGAAGATGCTGGCACCGTGGAAGAAGTGTACGAACCCTTCCTCATCAAAGAAGGCTTCATCAACCGCACCCCCCGCGGACGCGAAGCAACACCCCTCGCTTATCAACATCTCGGCCGCAATCCGCTCGCAGCGCCAAGCTCGCAACCGAGCCTGTTTGATTAAGGCAGGATTTGCCTAATCTTGTGCTAATCGCCTTGTGGCAAATTTATAGAACCAAATCTAACTCGGTTGTAACGAAACACCTTTCGTCACAACCGAGTTTTTCTATACATTTATTTTGTGTTGCTTTAAAAACTTACTTTACTTTAGTAAGTAAAAGTAACTAATTGTTTTGACTTATTCGCTTGAATATTCCAACGTGTAATCCAGCCGTCAAATGTAATTAAATTTCTCCTCCTGAGTTAGGAGGAGTACCACTGCGCAGCAGTGGGGAGGTGGTCTGTTGTATCAATATAAAAACTCAGTAATCTGTCTAATATTTCAAGATTTAATGACTAATATTTGGCAGACCACCTCCCCCTTCGGGTAAACCCTCGGGTACTCCTCCTAACTCAGGAGGAGAATTTAGTTTGATTCACTCGTTGGAAGACATCCGGATGGCAGCTGTACTCTGTACTCTGTAAGTTGTACTCTAGAAAAGTTGTACTCTGTACTCTGTAAATTGTACTCTAAAAAACAGTTGCTCTTTAGTCTGCTTTAGAAAGGTGATTTTTTTTCAAAAAAGTTGTTTTTGCTCCGAATTTGGAGGTTTTGAGAGCAAAATCGAGGATAAAAATAATGACAAGCGAGATAGGAGAAACGACATCAAAGATCTTTCCTCCGATGTTTGAAGAAATTTAAATGACCTTTGAGGTCTTTTTGCCATTTTCAGGCCCAAAAAAAGGAGGAAACTGCGTAGTTTCCTCCTTGTAGTACAAAGATAATACTTTTTCGAACGAAATCCAAATTTGCTTTCGTTCATGTTTCGTCAGCATTTGTCTGCTTTATTGTCTAACTGCTTACCTTTGCTTAAGTTCCATGCCTTTGAGCATTTCGAGGGCGCGGTCTTCTTCGGCTTCCATTATTTCGCGTTCTCCGGGTCCTTTATCGTTGATGCCACAAAGGTGGAGTATGCCGTGGATGATGACGCGGTGGAGTTCATCGTCGTAAGTAGCTCTGACGTCTTCGGCATTGGTGCGGACGGTGTCGAGCGAGATGAAGAGGTCGCCACTAATACGGTTGCCTTCAGTATAGTCAAAGGTAATGATGTCGGTGTAGTAGTCGTGCTGCAGAAATTCTCGATTTACTTCAAGAATCTTTTCGTCATCGACGAAGATATAGGCGATATTGCCACAGCGCTTGCCATGAGCGGCAGCTACGGCCTTGACCCACTTTGTGATGACCTCGCAGTCGATATTGGGAAGGTCGAGGTTGATGCTATCGTAGGTAATCATAATCGTTGGGGGTGGGTTATTCTTCGTCGGCTTCGGCTTCGCGACGGAGTTTCTTCTTTTTTTCCTTTTCGGTTTCAGCACCTTCTACGATGAGCACAAATTCACCACGTGGTTCGTTGGCTTCGAAGTGCGCCAGGACTTCGGCGATAGTTCCGCGAACGCTCTGCTCATAGAGCTTTGAGATTTCGCGGCAAGCCGACATGCGGCGCTCTGGCCCGAAGGTCTCGGCGAATTGCTGAAGTGCCTTGACGATGCGGTGGGGCGATTCGTAGAAAATCATGGTGCGCTCTTCAGCGGCAAGCGACTGAAGGCGCGTTTGGCGGCCTTTCTTTTGTGGCAGGAAGCCCTCGAAGGTGAAGCGTTCGCAGGGAAGTCCGCTTGCCACAAGGGCTGGAACGAAGGCAGTAGCACCGGGCAAGCATTGCACCTCAACACCGCGTTCGACACAGGCTCTGACGAGCATAAAACCGGGGTCGGAGATGGCTGGTGTACCAGCGTCTGATATGAGCGCAATCGTTTCGCCCGCCGCTATGCGAGAGGCAAAAGCCGCAGCCGTTTGGTGCTCATTAAACTTATGGTGAGCACAGAGCTTGTTTTTTATGTCGAAGTGCTTGAGCAGCATGCCCGATGTGCGCGTGTCTTCGGCAAGGATAAGGTCGGCCTCTTTGAGGATGCGTATGGCGCGCATTGTCATATCCTCAAGGTTTCCGACTGGGGTTGGAACTAAATATAGGATACCCATAGAAGGTGGTTTTTATTTTAGAGTACAACTTACAGAGTACAGAGTACAACTGCCATCCGGATGGCTTCTCGTTAACTTGTCATCTCGTCAACTTGTTTACTAAAATGTACAGAGTACAACTGCCATGCGGATGGTACTCTCGCTAACTTGTTTGCTCGTCAACTTGTTTACCAATTAGTACTCGAACGATTAAGCTTGCTCGGGGATGGCCTCTTCTTCAACGCGCTTGGCAGAGATGCTAATGCTGAGCATCATGCCAAAGTAGCAACTGAAGATGAGGAAGGCAGTACCGCCTCGACTGATGAGAGGAAGGGGCTGACCCGTGACGGGGAAAAGGCCCACGGCCACCATCATATTAATCACAGCCTGGCAAGCGAGCATAAATGCTAGCCCTAAAACGAGGAAGGCAGGGAAATTGGCCTTGCATTTGGTCGCAATTTTCCAGGCTCGGAAGACCAAAACTATATAAAGCAAGATGACGGCAAAGGCGCCTTCAATGCCCATTTCTTCAATGATAATAGCAAAAATGAAGTCAGAGAAAGCTTGCGATAGGAAGTCGCGCTGTACGGAGTTGCCTGGTGCGAGCCCAATGATGTTGGAGGTTGCGATGGCGATGTTGGCAGAGCCTACTTGCGAGTTTTCCATCAGATTAAAGTCCTTAGGGTCGTCGGACGACTCTTCGGAGAATTTGTCGATGCGCGAAACCCACGTGTCGGCACGGTGAAGAAGAGAAATTTCATCAACAAAACCCTTGGGGAGCACCTTTACCATGACCAACAAGAAAAGAATGCTGCCGACACCCACAGCTGCGAGCTGCCCAAATCGCTTGAGCGGGACGCGCCCCACGAACATCATAAGCAGCACAACACCAAAGAGGAGGGCCGCCGTGGAGAAGTTCTCAAAGAAGATGAGCCCGCAGGTAATGACCGCAGGAATCATTATATACTTAAAGGCTTGAGGCGCAACGCCATCTTCTCTTTGCAGCGCTGAAAGGATAAGTGCCGTATAGATTATCAATCCAAATTTAGCCAATTCGGAGGGTTGAAAGGAGAAGGCTCCGAGCGGAATCCATCGGGCACCATCGTTGGTGGCCTTGACGAAAAACATGGCAAAGAGCAGGAGAAACCATGAGCCTGGTAGCAGCAGAATGGGCACAATCTTGAAGAATCGGCATGGAATGCGCGAAATCATAAGTATAAGTGCAAGCCCTGCCGCCACAAATTGGCATTGGCGGATTAGGGGGTAATAGAAATCTCCTGTTTTGTAGCTGAGCTGACTCGCTGATGAGAAAATCTCTACAATAGAGATGCCACTCAACAAGAAAAACACAGCCCATATAGTGGCGTCGCCCTTAAAGAAATTAGTAAATTTCATTCGTAAGATGTTGAATAGTGTGGAATGAGTAATGATAAAAAAATAATTTAGGAAAGTTTTTGACATACAACATTCCAACATAGGAACTTATTTTTTCACCATTACTAAAGGACGTTTTTAAAAGGGAGATAGATAGGTTATGACTTTGCCAACTCCATGAATTGCTCGCCTCGATCCTCCATGTTCTTAAAGAGGTCGAAACTTGCACAACAAGGGCTGAGCAAAACAGTATCGCCAGACTGCGCAAGACGCTGGCAGGCTGCGACACATTCGGCCATTGAGTGAGTGTCGGCAATAGCAATGCCGAGAGGATCGAAGTTTTCGTGGAGCTTGGCGTTGTCTGCACCGAGATACACAAGTGCACGACACTTTTCTTTCACAATCTGGAAAAGCTGTGAGTAGTCGTTGCCCTTATCGCGACCGCCAATGATAAGAACCACGGGGGTGGTCATCGCATCAAGGGCGCAATAGCAGGCGTCAACATTGGTGGCCTTAGAATCGTTGACATAGGTAACGCCATTCTTGACACAGACTTTCTGAAGGCGGTGTTCGACGCCTGGAAAGTCGGACAAGGCTTCGCGGAGTACACCATCTTCAACCCCTGCAGCCAGTGCAGCTTGTGCGGCCGCCAGCATATTGCGCAAATTATGCTTTCCCTGGAGTGAAAGTTCGCTTATAGGCATCTCAAAATGGCGTGGGGCTATAATCTTGAACGTATCGGACGAACAATGTGCAAGGACTTCCTCAGACGCCTGCTCATTGAAGGGAAGAAGCTGAGACGATGGTTGGAGTTTCTTCAGTTCTGCGGAGATATAGTCGTCGCCAGTCCAGTAAATGAAAGAGTCGTCAGCCGTTTGATTTTGCAAAATTCTCATTTTCGAATCCACATAATTTTGCATGCAAAAGTTGTAGCGGTCGAGATGGTCGGGCGTGATATTGAGGAGTACGGCAATGTTGGCGCGAAAGTCGTACATATTGTCAAGCTGGAATGAAGAAAGCTCGATTACGTACCATTCCTTGTCTTCTTGAGCCACCTGGAGTGCGAGGCTGTGACCAATATTGCCTGCAAGCCCTACATTGTAGCCTGCCTTTGAGAGAATGTGGTAGATGAGCGAAGTCGTAGTAGTTTTTCCGTTTGAACCTGTGATACAAAGCATCTTCGCATTAGTGTAGCGCGCGGCAAACTCTATTTCGGAAAGGACAGGAATACCAGCCTGAATAATAGCAGCCACCATTGGGGCGGTGTCGGGTATCCCGGGGCTTTTAATTACTTCGTCAGCACTCAGGATACGTTCGGCACTGTGTCTGCCCTCTTCCCACTCAATATTATATTGATTCAGGAGAGCCTTATAGCGTTCGCTAATCTGCCCCATGTCAGACACAAACACTTCATAATTCTTTTGCTGCGCCAGAATGGCAGCTCCCACTCCGCTCTCAGCTGCGCCAAGTATAGCAAGTTTCATTGATTATCGAATTTTGAGGGTGATGATAGTAGCAGCAGCCAAAAGGATGGTTGTAATCCAAAAACGTACGGTGATTTTAGATTCGTGCCATGCCCCTTTAGGCCAATTGCGGAACACGTATTTACAATCGGGAACAAGTTGCTCGGGCAGTGTGCGGAAAGCATCGTGGATAGGTGTGCGCTTAAAAACGCGCTGCTTCACTCCCTTACGCTTACCGAGCTTGTAATATTGCGTTTGAAGAATCACACTGAGATTTTCGAAGAGGAATACACCGCAGAGGATAGGAAGCAACAACTCCTTATGAATAATCACGGCTAAAACCGCAATGATTCCACCGATAGTGAGCGACCCTGTGTCGCCCATGAAGATTTGTGCTGGAAATGCATTGTACCATAGGAAACCAATGAGGGCTCCCACCATGGCGCAGATAAACACGACAAGTTCTTCCGTGTTAGGAAGATACATAATGTTGAGATAACTTGCCATTTCCAAGTGGCTCGACACATAAGCCAGCACGCCCAGTGCCACACAGATTATGGCGGAGTTCCCGGCGGCCATGCCATCCATGCCGTCGTTGAGGTTTGCACCGTTTGAGACAGCTGTGATAACGAATACAGTCATTAAAACGAACAAAATCCAACCTGCTTCTTCCTTGTATTTTCCACAAAATGAAACTATCTCAGCATAATCAAGATTGTTGTTTTTGAAGAAAGGAATAGTGGTGACGGTAGATTTTACAGGCTCACTTTTGTGAACAATGATAGTGTTGTCAGGAGCTACTTCCTTGGTAATGTTTTCGCGGATGACGGTGTGAGGACTCAGATAGAGCGTGAGCCCAACAATGAGGCCTAACGATACTTGAGCAAACACTTTGTATTTTCCGGGCAAGCCTTCCTTCGTACGCTTCATCTTTATCCAGTCGTCGAGAAAGCCAACTGTACCTAACCACAGAGTGGTGACAATCATAAGGATGAGATAAGTGTTGAGCAGGCGACCAACCAGGAAGCAAGGCACGAGCGTTGCAACGATGATGATAATGCCTCCCATTGTGGGCACTCCCACTTTGTTGACTCCGAAGGGATCGATGGATGCATCGCGTTGCGTCTCACTAAAATGATGGCGGCGCATCCACTTAATGAAGTGACCACCAAACCATGCTGAGATGATGAGCGCAAACATTAAGGCCAGGAGTGCGCGGAATGAAGTATATGACCACATTCCCGAACCTGGCACTCCTATTTCATTGAAATATTGAAAGAGATAATATAGCATTTTTAGAGTTTAAAAAGTCTGTTTGTTGTGGTAGAGTCTTACATACCGAAGGCAGCACGTACTTCTTCATGGTCGTCGAAGTGATGCTTCACACCTTGTACATCCTGATAGGGTTCGTGTCCCTTGCCTGCTACAAGGATTACGTCGCCAGGCTGTGCCAGCATGGCAGCTGTGCGGATAGCTTCTCTGCGGTCAGTAATTGAAAGCGTGCGGCTCAATTGTTCAGCATCAAGCCCAGCAAGCATGTCCTGTATAATAGCTTGTGGCTCTTCAAAACGTGGATTGTCGCTTGTGATGATTACTCGATCGGAATACTTTGCTGCTTCTTGCGCCATGAGGGGACGCTTACCTTTATCGCGGTTACCGCCGGCTCCACACACGGTGATGACCTTGGCATTGTTTCTCACAATTTCGCGAATAGAAGTCAACACATTCTCCAATGCATCGGGCGTGTGGGCATAATCGATAATGGCACTAATACCTTTGGGAGAACGTATGGATTCGAACCGACCGTTGACGGGCTTGAGAGTTGACAATACGCGAAGCACCTCCTGTGGTTCGTTGCCCAACATGATAGCTGCGCCATATACGGCGAGAAGGTTGCTTACGTTAAAATGTCCGACAAAGCTCACGCTGACTTCGCAGCCATTCATGTCGATGAGCATTCCTTCAATGGATTCTTCAAGTATGCGTCCCTTGAAGTCGGCGGCACTACGTGTAGAATAGTTGCGGATGGTGGCTTTACAGTTTTGAACCATGATGGCACCATTCTTGTCGTCAGCATTGGTAATGGCAAATGCTTTTTTTCCAAGATTGTCGAAGAACGCCTTCTTCGCATCTCGATAAGCATCAAACGTTTTGTGGTAATCCAAATGGTCGCGCGTCAAGTTCGTGAAGATACCGCCTGCAAACGTAAGTCCGCCAATGCGCTTCTGCTGAATAGCATGAGAAGAGCACTCCATAAAGGCATACTCGCATCCTTGTGACACCATCTCAGCCAAAAGCTGATTGAGCGTGATGGCATCAGGAGTTGTGCATTCTGTTGGATAAGGCGTTCCGTCGATGTAGTTGCACACCGTTGAGCAAAGTCCACACTTATATCCAAAACCTCTGAACATTTCGTAGAGAAGTGTTGCTATCGTGGTCTTTCCGTTTGTTCCTGTGACACCTACTAGCTTTAGTTTTTGCGTAGGGTTGCCATAAAACTGTGTGGCTACTGCGCCAACAACGTCTTCTGTGTTTGCTACTTTTACAAACGTAACCCCTTCGCTAGTTTCGACGTTTTCGTCGCAAACAAGGATTGCTGCAGCTCCGAGCTCTATGGCTTTAGAGATGTATTGATGACCATCAGTTTGTGTTCCTCGCACTGCGATGAAGAGGTGGCCTGCCTGAATGCGCCGGCTGTCAATATTTACACCTGTGATTTCAACGTCGAGCGAGCCGATGGTGCTTTCAATTGCTATATTTTGAAGAAGATCTTTAAGAAGCATAAAGATTGTTATTTGTATGTAAGTTGAAAGAAACGTAAAAAAACGCCCTACTCTTTCAGCGTTATTTCTATTTTATCACCAATATTGTAAGATGTTCCAGGTTTCAGACTTTGCGTCTTTACACTACCTGAACCATTTACTTGTACTTTTAATCCGGCATTCTCTAAACGATAAACAGCATCACGCAACCCGTAGCCGATAACATTGGGGATCGCCTTAACGGTATCAACATACTCTTTGAGCATGATGTTTGAAGGTTGGTGGTCAATGCTACCCCAAACGGTGCTCGCTTTTGTTTCATCAAAGTCTGCGCGGTGCGATATATTCATCGTGTGGAGGACTTGACGGGTTGCTGCGAGATCGCCTGCTTTCACCACAGGAAGGTGGGAATTAACGGTGTCAACGGCTGAACTAAAATCGGATTGTACGTTTTTAGCCATGATGCTTTCTGCCACACGCTTAAACACGGGTCCACACATTCCACCTCCTGATGCAACCCCACTCTTACGGATGCAAACAATGCAAGCATACTGAGGATGCTGTGATGGGAAATAACCCGCAAACGAAATGAGATATTCTTGCGACTTACCTGCACGCGTCCAAATCTGAGCGGTTCCGGTCTTACCCGAAACGTCAAACATAGGCGAACCAGCTTTGCGCCCCAGCCCCGTATGCACCACCTCGTAGAGACAGTGCTGAATCATCTTGATAGCTTCAGGACTTGCCATCTGCTCGCGTAGCACTTCGGTCGGGAATTCCTTAACGACGACTCCATCACGGAGGAGTGCTTTTACCAAGCGAGGACGGAAAAGCTTGCCGTTATTGGCGACACCAGCGTAGAAATTAACCGTCGAAATAGGTGGCACCTGAGTTTCATAGCCAATACTCATCCAGGGAAGTGCCGTTTTCGACCAGTTTTGTTTGTTAGGCCTTCTGATATTGGGCTTGTGATAATTCTCGATAGGAATTTTTAAATCTTCGGCAATCCCAACTTTGTAAAGCCCTTCAACGAAGCGGGCGGGGTTGTCTTTATATGCTTCGTCAATGATAACACTTACCCCAATGTTTGAGGAGTATTTTATGATATCTGCTGTCGAAATAACTCCATAGCCAATTCCATTTCGCCAATTATGGTCGCGCATCTTAGCCCTATACATGTCACGAACGCCTCTACCAACATCCACCTTGTTGTTGAGGTTTAGATGTCCGTCATTCATAGCAACAAGGAAGGAGATGGGCTTGAATACAGAGCCCGGCTCGTACATATTGCTCACCGCCAAAGGTGAATTTTCGGAATATGTACCGTTGCGATTTCTTGAGAGGCTTGTCATAGCTTTGATGTCGCCATTTCTCACATCAAGAACGATGCAAACGCCCTCTTCAGCAGCAAGCGAGGCTATCTGCTCGCTCAAAGCATTTTCGCAAATATCTTGTATATCGACATCAATGGTAGTCATCACGTCGTAGCCATCGATAGCTGGAACATCTACAACCTTGACACGGTGGCTGTGCATCTTTAGCGTATGATAAATGCCCGACTTCCCGGCTAGAAGAGAGTCTAGTGAAAGTTCAAGCCCATAGCGAGCACAGCTATCAAACTTACCAACTGTTCGGCGAGCAAGATTTCCATAAGGATTCTTTCTCATCGGGATGGTATCCACAAAGAAACCGCTTACGCCAATGGGTTCTTTAATGAAAGGCAAGCTCTTCATGTCGCGAAACTGCACATAAGTAACACGCTCATTGCGACGCTTGTTCTTACGCAATGCTGCGGCCTCGGGCTTTAACACTGCTGCGGTGTAAAGCGGCCAAGAGTGCGAACGCTTTTTTTGACCAGCAAGGAGATGAGTCTTTAAACGAACGGAATCAATGTCGGGAAAAATGTCTGCCATGCCTTTGCAAATGGTGTCAAGGCTTTGAGCAAACAGCGAGTCACGAGTGTATAAGTCTTTTGCAGCTCTGGCTGAATCTTTTTCCCAAGTACCAAAGTCCATGTACATAAGAAATTCGGGGATTGATGCAGCCAACACTTCGCCATTCGAAGCCAAGATGTTACCTCGAGCTGGTTTAAGCTCCAAGTTGATACGTTCGCGTTGCTTAGCTACTTCTGTCCAATAGCTTTGCTTAATGGTCATGGTGTAGAGAGTTTTTCCCAAGATGGCAAGGCCAAGTAGCACAAAGAGCCACTTGACCAAATTCATGCGTCCTTTTATTTTGTCCTTAGGGAAGTTCATCTCGAATAATCTTGAAGTTTGGGGTAAGTCCTGGGCGTAGCGTAGAGTCTTGCAGGTGTTGCTCAATAATGCTGGCACGAGAATGCTTACGCAGTTCGCTCGAAGTCGTCAATACCTTGTAGCGAATATCAATAAGCTCATCGTTGAGACGTTTGGTTTCAATCTGTTCTTGTTGGCAAGCATAACGATTGCTAGTATAGACTATGACGAGCACCACGAGAAACAGCAAGTACAGCCAATTCTTTTTCATCCAAGTCCCTGCCAATGCATCGCCGGCAAGGATCGTAGCGAGCGACAGGTCTTCGTTCTGCGTAAAATCCTCATACAAGCCGTCTGCCTTTTTGCGAGCTTTCTTGACATCGGATTCTAATTGTTTCTTTTCTGCCAGCTCTTCCATTTCCTTGCTCAACTCAGCTGGAGGAGTGATTTTTTTATCTTTAATGCTCATGAATGGCGGTCGATTATATTTTTTCGGCAATGCGTAGTTTGGCACTTCGACTTCGTGGATTGCGTTGTTGCTCTTCGTCGTCAGGAATGATAACTTTGTTATTGATGGGCTTGAGGGGGGCTTTTCGATTGCCAAAAAAGTCCTGTTCCACTTTGCCTTCAAAATTTCCCGAACGCATGAAGTTTTTCACAATGCGGTCTTCAAGCGAATGGTACGTAAGCACTACGAGTCTGCCACCAGGCTTCAAATTCTTCAATGCAGCATTTAGCATATCACGCAAAGCATCCATTTCGTGATTCACCTCAATACGTAATGCTTGAAAAACCTTTGCCAAGTCTTTCTTTTCACGGTCGCGTCCCATCAATGGCTTTACTACATCGAGTAATTCTTGGATACGAACAAAACTTTGAGTGGCTCGCGTTTTAACGACGGCTGCTGCTATGCGACGAGCGTTTTTAAGTTCACCATAGAGGTAGAAAATATTAGCAAGTTGCTCTTCGCTGTATTTATTAAGTACATCAGCTGCCGTAATGCCTCCTCTACCATTCATACGCATATCCAGCGCTGCATCGAATCGAAACGAGAAGCCGCGTTCTTCAGCATCGAAATGATGGCTCGAAACGCCCAAGTCGGCCAAGAGGGCATCAATACCTTCCACATCATGATATCGCATCCAGTTGTCAAGATAGCGAAAGTTACTTCTGACAAAGGTGAAGCGCTCTTCTTCCTGAGGAATGTTTTGCTCTGCATCGGCATCTTGATCGAATCCAAAAAGATGACCTTTTTTCGACAAGTGTTTGATGATTTCTTTGCTATGCCCTCCACCACCAAAAGTCACGTCAACATACGTCCCATCGGGGTGTATGTTCATGGCTTCAACACATGCGTCGAGCAGCACTGGAACGTGGTAGCAATCTAATATTTTGGGTTCAGTCACGGGAGTTCGGATTTGTGATTTGACAGAATAAATTTATGGAGTTCAAAGTTAGCGCTTTTCTAACAATTTTACCCCGACAATCTTAATATTTTTTAGCATTCTTTTAAATTCAAAACTCAACGTACGTCGTTTCCAATTTATAGTTTATAAATTTGCAGTCTCAAACTTACTTTTTTGAAAGAAATTTTAACATGGAGCAAACTAAGAAATTTAATGAATTAGGCGAAAAGCCGGTTGGCAGTCTGTTAATGCAATATGCCATTCCAGCCATTATTGCCATGACGGCGTCTTCGCTTTACCATATCATTGACGGTATCTTTATCGGCCAGGGGGTGGGCAAGGAGGCTATTATGGGTCTTGCGCTCACTGGTCCGCTTATGTCGCTCACTGCGGCTTTCGGGGCCATGGTTGGCGTTGGTGGTTCTACACTAATGTCTGTAAAACTAGGACAGAAAGATTACGACACAGCACGCACAATCCTAGGAAATGTCGTGACAATGAATCTCATCATGGGCTTTTCTTTGGGTGCAATTTTGCTTTGCCTGCTCGACCCTATTTTGAGGTTTTTTGGAGCAAGTGACATTACTATTGGGCCGGCTCGCGACTTTATGACGGTAATTCTTATAGGCAATGTAGTGACACATCTCTATTTAGGGCTTAATGCTTTATTGCGCTCTACCAATCGTCCCCGGCAAGCCATGTATGCTACGTTTGGGACAGTAGCACTCAATTGCGTGTTGGCCCCAATTTTCATCTTCATTTTTGAATGGGGCATTCGTGGAGCTGCCTTTGCAACCATCCTTGCACAAACCATCATGCTTATATGGGAACTACGACTATTCACACAGCCTAGCGAACCCATTCGTTTGGAGAAAAAACGCCTTCCCCTCCAATATAGCATATTGAAAGAATCATTGCTGATTGGCGCTCCAAACTTCTTGATTAACCTTTGTGCCTGCACGGTGGCGATATTCGTAACTCGCTCAATGACAACCTATGGAGGTGACGTTGCAGTAGGAGCTTTTGGCATTGTCAATCGCTTGGTCATCTTCATCGTGATGGTGGTGATTGGCTTAAATCAGGGCATGCAGCCTATTGCTGGTTATAACTTTGGAGCACGTCGATACGACCGTATCTTGCGTGTACTCAAGCTTTCGGTGATAGTGGCAACTTGCATTACAACCTTCGGCTTCATCGTCGGTACATTCTTCCCTGTGCCATGTGTAACATTATTTGCCAAGGATTCGCCCGAGCTTATTGATGCTGCAGCCCACGGATTGCGTATATTTGTAATGTTCTTCCCTGTTATTGGCGTTCAAATTGTTTCGACAGCGTTTTTCCAAAGCATTGGACATGCTGGAAAAAGCATCTTGCTTTCGCTCACGCGTCAGCTCATATTCCTATTGCCAGCCATTTTGATTATCCCTCAGTTTATGGACAACAAGGTCGATGGTGTTTGGTATGCCGGCCCGTTCTCTGATGCAATGGCAACATTAGTTTCCGTTTATCTTTTAACAAAACAGATCAAGCAGTTACGTTCTGGAATGAAATCTTCTTCTCTTTCTTAAAAACCTTAAATATCTGAAAAATATGCACAACTTTTTTGATAACGACGGCCACCCCATTACTCATGTTAATTTTGATGACATGGAGAAGGCGCCTTTGGTAATAAACATAGGACGACAACTCGGAAGCGGCGGACGCACAATAGGTCGCCTGCTCGCTCAAGAGCTAGGTATGGATTATTACGACAAAGAAATCCTTGATATTGCTGCCAACGAAAGCGGTTTTTGTACAGAGATTTTTGAGCGAAGCGATGAGCATAAAGGCTTTTTCCAATCATTCTTCGGAAACGTAATGCCCGTATTCGGCCATGCCACTGATTTTTATCAGAGCCAGGTATCGGACGAAAACCTCTTTCGCCTTCAGTCCGACGCTATTCGCAAAGCAGTAGCTCAGGGACGTGGGGGCGTATTTATCGGCAGATGTGCCGATTATGTATTGCGCGATTATCCCAATTGCCTGAATATATTTCTTTCTGCTGATAGCGCAGACCGCATAGCATTGATCGCTGAGCGCCAGCAGGTTTCTGCCGACGAAGCACGCAAAATGATGCAACGCGGTGACGAACGCCGAGCGGCCTACTACAACTACTACGCCACTGGCAAGTGGGGCGAAGCTTCCAACTATCACTTATGCGTTAATACCAGCAAGCTAGGAATGGAACAAACCGCACAGTTCATCTTGCAATTTATCAAAGCGAACCAACAACGATAGCCCCAACTATCTCATGCGCAGAATACTTTTACTCTCTGACACTCACGGGCTTTGGGACGACCGCTACGCCAAATACGCTGAAGAATGCGATGAAATTTGGCATGCTGGCGACATTGGCACACAAGAACTTGCCGAACAGCTTGCTGCGCTCAAGCCCCTGCGTGCTGTTTGCGGAAATATCGATGGTGGCATTTTACGACGAATGTATCCAGAAACCCTGCGTTTTAAATGCGAGGATGCTGATGTTCTCATGAAGCACATCGGTGGCTACCCTGGGCGCTACGATCGCTCTATAGCGAAGCAACTCTTTAGCAATCCACCCCATCTTTTCGTATCTGGCCACTCCCACATCCTCAAAGTGCAACACGACCCCACCCTGCACATGCTTCACATCAACCCTGGCGCTGCGGGCCGACAAGGATGGCAACAGGTACGTACGCTCATTCGCTTCACAGTCGATGGATGTGCTTTTAAAGACCTTGAAGTTATCGAATTGGCGGATGATTTAAGGTAGGTTCTATAAATTAGCTCGAGGCAATTTACTTAAGATTTTTTGAGATTTTTCTTTTTGACAACGACGAAGCGTAGCGGGCTACGCTTCAAGGAGTTAAAGAGAAAAAGACAAAAAAGATAAGTAAAGCGGCCAAGCTGGGAATCTGCCGAAAGAAATTAAAATAACTAATTTATAGAACCTACCTTAAGCTGTCGAGGGGACGAAGAAATTTATTAACGCTTAGAATATAACATACCGAGGGCTGCGTCAGTAAAAAGTGACGCAGCCCTCGGTATGTAGGCAGGTTCTATAATATTACTTAGTATGTAATGCTATGCGTATGCCCCTTCTTAATAACAAGGTTGATTGTCTCATCGCCATAGCGCACAGTGACTGCCGACTTCTCGTCAGCCGTGATAAGAGCTTCTTTGAGTTTGCCATTCTCCCATGCGATATCAACGGTAAAGCCTCCACGCGCACGAAGACCCTTTACGCTACCGCTACTCCAAGCATCGGGAAGCGAGGGAAGAAGGTGGATACATCCAGCGTGACTTTGCATCAACATTTCGATAATTCCAGCAGTTCCACCAAAGTTGCCATCAATTTGGAAAGGTGGGTGGATATCCCAAAGATTGTCGGCTGTACCGTTTTTGAGCAAGTTGCCAAAGAGTGTATATGAACGATTACCGTCGTGAAGGCGAGCCCACTGGTTGAGTTTCCAACCCATTGACCAACCTGTTGCACCATCGCCTCGATGATTGAGCACCACTTTCGAAGCTTCAGCCAACTCGGGAGTAGTAATGGGCGAGATGGTTGAGCCGGGATGAAGCCCAAAGAGATGATTCACATGACGGTGATTGCTCTTAGGATTGTCGATGTCTGTGCTCCATTCCATTAATTGCCCATAACGACCTATCTGGTAGGGCGCTAAATTTGCGAGCACCTCCTTCCACTGAGCTACGAGCTTCTTATCCTTTTTCAAGATTTCTGCACTCTTAATGGCCTGCTGCATAATTTCACGAATCACGGCGTGTGTAAAGGTTGTACCTTTGTCTATAGGACCATGTTCGGGCGAAGTTGATGGTGCTGCTGTGTAAGTGCCGTTAGGCATCTTCCAAAGGAAATCCTGGCAGAAGAGAGCACAACCCTTGATAAGGGGATAGGCCGTCTTCTTCAAGAATTTCTTGTCGCGTGTGAAGTCATAATACTCCCAAAGGTGTGTTGCCAACCACGATGCTGCTACAGGATTGTAGTTCCAGCTCATGTCAGCGCTTTCAAGGGGAGCTGTGAAGCCAAAGATATTGGCAGAGATACCTGCTGCCCATCCGCGAGCACCCCAATAGTTCTTTGCCGTAACGCGTCCGGGCTTTTCAAGCAATCGGATAAAGTCCGTCAGCGGCTCGGCACATTCTGTAAGGTTGGCAGTCAACGCTGGCCAATAGTTCATCTGCAAGTTGATGTTGTTGTGGTAGTCCACCCGCCATGGGCCATCAACATTGTTGTGCCATATACCTTGGAGGTTGGCTGGCAAGTTACCAGGACGCGAAGAGGCTATGAGCAAGTAGCGTCCATACTGGAAATAGAGTTCTTCGAGTTTATGGTCAGCCGTTCCTTGGCGGTAAGCTTCAAGGCGCTTGTCGGTGGGAAGTTCAGAGGGTTCGCCTCCGAGGTCAAGGCTCACGCGGTTAAACAAGTTAGTGTAGTCCACCAAATGGCGACGCATAAGTTCATGATAACCTTTCTCAATAGCTTTGAGCATCCAAATGTCTGTAGTTACTTTAGGCGAAACTCCTACGTAAGCCTCGTTATCAGTAAAGCTAGGTTCATAGTTGGGCAGATAGTCGGTGTCGGCTGTAAGTATGAATGTAACGACATCGGCTTCTTCAATATGAATCTTATCATCTTTTACTTCTACATAACCTCCCTCCGTAAGGGCTTGAATGCGCACTACGTACTCCATGCCATTGTTGTCGAGCTTACCCATGAAGGCGATACCCGAGTTGCCATCTTTTCTGATTTTACCTTCAGAGCAAGGATTGGGTGTGTACGAAAGTACGAGGTTTTGCTTGCCTTCTTGGTTGGCAGAGAATTGCATCACCATCACGTTGTCGGGATACGAAACAAACGTCTTGCGTACGTAAGTAACGTTGCCCTCGTCGTAAGAAACGGTGGCGATTGCACGGTCAATATCGAGCGCACGGCGATAGTTTCTCACAGAGTTAGTGCGCGAAGGTGTCTTTATAATAAGTTCACCCATTGTTGTGAACGAACCAAATCGAAACTCAGGCTCGCGCCATGCCTCATAGGGTACTTCTGAATTAAAGTTTTGCGCTGTCAAATTCGCCGCCTTACTATTTTCACCATCGGCAAAGGCTTGGCGGATTTCGGGCAAAAGGTGAGCCGACTTTTTATTTACATTCCAGTAGTGCTTTGCCCCCTTAGCTGTGTTAGGACCACCGCGCCACAGGGTTTTCTCGTTCAGCGTGTAGCGTTCTTCTTCAATCGAACCCATCACGTTACAACCTATTGAGCCATTACCCAAGGGTAGCGAGCGTCGTTCCCATTCCTGGTCGGGAGCACCTCCCTCGCCTGCTGCGATGGGCTTTTCACCGTTTTGATAACGTTGATCGGCTGTCCAAATCTGCTTGCCTCTAAGCGTTGAGGGCTTGTCGAACCACACTACGTGCTGCGCCCAGGTTGAAGCAAAACTACAGAGGGCAAATGCTGCCGTAAGCAAAAATCCTTTGTTCATAGAATATCTCAGTTTTTTTAATTATTGTTTTACGTCCTCAAAATTAAGCACTTTTTTCTATACTCCGAAATCATTCTTTAAAACTTTTTCACAAATCAGTATTCTGTGGCAGAGAGGTGGCCTGTAAATACTAATGCAACAATACTCCAATTTTCATCATTTCTACATTGTATCACCACGGGCCGACACAAAGATCGCCCCCTACAACGTCCGTGAAGAAATCCCGCATAGCATTTATAAAAAAGACAAGCATGCAACTAAGAGCACGCTTGTCTTTTTTGTTTATTCGTAAATATTACTTCACGAAGATCTTCTTACCGTTCATTATATAAATACCACGTTGCTTTGCATCTGTGGGTCGGCCGTAGAGGTCGTAGATTGTCTGACGCTGAACAGCTGTTCCTACACTCTGAACTCCTGTTGCATTGCCTACACTGATTGCGCACGAAGTATCTTCCGTGTAAACACTCTGCTGGTCAGGATTTGTAAGTGTTGTTTCAGAGAAGTTGAGCGTGTAAATACCATCTGCCAATGTATCAGCAGCCTTTACGGTAATCTTCACGATATCTCCCGAAGTTCCCTTGATAGTTTCATTCTTCGTACTGTAAGCCAACACTCGGAAAGCGCCATTGGCAAGCTTGTTGCTTTCAACGACGTACGATCTTCTCAAACGAGAGCCTGCATCAACAAGGTAGTAATCTTCGTCATAAACCACTTCAATGCCTTCGGGCAACACGAGGTCAAACTGGAAGCTAATCACATCCAAATCAGGATTATTCAGGTTCACGAGAATTTCCTTTTCTTCGCCAGGGTTAATCTGGAAGGGTTCGATGAATACAGAAGAAGTGGTCGCTGTCTCATTATAAGCAGCCATAACGGGAAGCGCAGCAGGAACATCAAGTTTGTTAGTCATTGCGCCACTCATGAGCAAGCCCACAACGCCCGAAACGTCAGAAACGTTGATTCGCCTGTCTACATTGATATCAGCCGCAGGATTATAAACCATATCATCTCCTTGGAGAAGCATCGCCACAACACTTGACACGTCTGACACATTAATTCGACCATCATTATTCACGTCGCCAAGTTTATAGTTGTACACACTCAACGTTGACTTCACATGCACCACCTCGAAGAAACTGTTGATGTCGGACTTTGTCATGATGATATTCTTGTACGAAATTTCATAATCACCCTCTGACATATTTTCCGAAGCGACTAAGGTAACATACAACATTATGCCCTCAGTGCCGAGGTACGCATCATTCTTCGATGAATATCCCACAATTCGGAGCGAACCATCTTTAAGGAAGTCTGCTGTAACCGTATGCGAACGCTTAATACGGTCTTCATTTTCGGCAACCATCAATTCGCCGTCAGCATCCGTCTTCACCGTCACGCCATCGGGCAAATAGAGGTCGAGTTGGTAGGAAATAATGTCTTCCGTATTTCTCATTATGATGGGAAGCACAAATTCCGAACCACTGCGCACTTCCAAATTCTCTGCATACATCACATTTGTATAGTCAGCAGGATTTGTATTCATGCTATCACCACCAGGAACGCTGGCTTTCACCACTGTCACGACACTCGAATGACTCAGGTTTGTACCGTCCGTTGAAGTAATGGTAATCGTTGCTGTACCGACTCCAACACCAGTCACTACACCACTATTGCTTACCTTCACCACTCTTTCGTTAGAGCTCTTCCACACCACCTTCGGATTAGTAGCATCAGCAGGATAAACATTCGCCTTGAATGTAACCACCTCTCCAACTTCGAGCTTCGTCTTTGGTGCCTCAATACTTACAGAAGTAACAAACACTTCTTCAGGTATATCGGGAGCTACTCCGCCAGGTGCAACAGCAGCCAGTGATTCGAGGTCGAGCGCAAAGCCTGTACAAGGATCTTCTGGGTCAACCCCAGGATTTTCCTTAAGGACGGGAATGCCAGAACCATCAACGTATGCTCCAAAGGATGGAACAAAGTAGGAAACGGAACCACCATTCGAAGCCAAGTCCTTAGTGGGCGCAATAGAATTAAACCCTGTAAGATAACCATAACCCTCGCCTATCGCCTGGCCTAATACCGTTCCTACAAGACCTTTCGCTGTCTTTCCATCGTAACCAAACGTAAGCTCATCAATCGCATAAATATTATTTTCTTGATAGAATGTCACAGCCGAAACCTCTTCGGGAGCATAAACCAACATTGGCGTACCCGCTTTAATAAAAGTACCATCGTCTATGGGCAAGAAGTAAAGTTTCTTTTCGGCCGCATAATATCCAGCAACCTCATAAGCATAAGCACCCGTATTAATGTAGTAAGCATCAATTGGCAACGTCACAAACTGCGCTGTATTCTCGCCCACCTTTACAGTGTAAGCACCCTGTTCGTAAGTTGAGAGGTCAACAGTTTCGATAGAGAATGAAGAATTGTCAGCACCAGCAGCTGAATGCCAACCGCAAAGATATTTAGACCCCATAGCGTTCATGAAGAGGTCCTTCTTAGATGTAGTGTCAACACCCATCTTGAAGTTGAAGTAACCACCACGCTTCAAACCGTCAGCCTGAACTTCGATCATAGCCTTTTCAGTGTTGAGCACTGCGTACTGGTTGTTCGCAGGATTTGTAGCCTGGAGGTATAGGCCTGTACCAACGTTGCGGAGCGCCATAGTGTTGTCCTTCACTTCTTCTACATACCATACGGAAGAGACAGAACCTGCTATATCAAAATCGTCAACATAGCCATCATAGTCAGAACCAATACGAGTGGAGAAACCTAACGTCACCCCACGCTTATCATTGCCGCTACGTGGATAAACAATTCCGCCCGTAAACGAAGAATTTGAAGAAGCCGAGCGAATCTGGAGATACGAGCCCACTTCGGGCATCACAAGCGTCTTCATCAGCGCAACTTTTGCTGCATTGAGCTTCGCAATAGCATTTTCTATTTCAGAGAAAGTCATTACTTCCTTCACAGAAGCTGCCACTTCAGCCACTACTGCTGTATATCGTTCGTATGCTGCGAGAGGATAGTAGCCAGCTCCCATATCGCCAGTTTTATCAACAGCACCATCGATATTGGCAATAACACTCATAGCCGCCGCTAGAGCGTCTATCAAACGACTTGATTCTGGGAACTCTGCAATATAAGCCTCGTATGCAGCCTTGAGAGCCGCCAACTGAGCCTCCGTACCCTTACCAGCAGCCAATTCTGCTTCAGCCTTAGCCAACTCATTCATAATATTTTCCACTAAATGCTGTGGCATAATATTATTAAGCGATTTTTCATGACTGTAGGTAGCCCCAAAGAGTGCAAGTTCTGCAGCGGAGAAGTAAGTATTTTCACGAGCACCTCCACTTATAGTATCGAGCGTCTTATAATGCTGAATGCGGATATAGCGATACTTACCGCCAAGTCCCATCGCACCGATGCCCACGTAGTTTTCACCATTGTCATGAGCCCAAGTCATCAACTTAGGTTCGCCCGTTACTTCGTCTGTAAGGATTGAACCATCCTCTGCACGTTGATAGAGGTTGATGTTGTAATTCATCACTAAGTTGCCAGCCTCCATCCACTCTTCATCGGGAGTGTTACGTACGAACACCTTAGCTTCGCCAAATCCGAAGCTGGCATTGTGCACAGAAGTGCCAGTGCGGCGCATCATCTTCAAGGAGATAGCATCGAGCTCATTGCCCTCACCAAGGTCAACATCGAAGTAATGTGGGAATGCTGTGCCACTCCAGTAAGTGTGAGCAAATGTTCCCGGCTTATTATCCAACAAACCTACAAGTCCTGCACCATCAGCAGGATGCACAGCATCATTTCCATTAGCATCAACTATTGTAAGATTGGACGTAGCGTCACTCTCATCATAGTAAAGAAGCCCATGATTAGAGAAGTCGTCATCACGAGTACAATCTGCTGCAGGCTCGTAAGCAATACCACGATTGTAGATTTCCTTTGCCGCAACAATAAGTTCCTTAAGTCGTTCGTTGATGTCGTACTGAACAACCTGATCGCGGATAGCGTCAACTTCTTCCTGAGCAACGGGGTAGAGGAACATCATGTTACCTTCGTCCCAACGAGCATTCCACTTCAAGATGTAGTGCTTACCGTGGTTCTGGAGGTTCCAAGCTGCGCAGTAAGGACACTGGTCTGTACCTGTACACTTTCCTTTAACCGTGTGCGTGTAGATATAGACTGTACCAGGGATTACCGACAGGTACTCAAAAACGTAAGCAGCAGGTTTATCACCCGTTTTGAATGACCTTTCTAAACTCGACGATGTTAAATCAAGCTCATTAGTAGCCCACTTACCTGTACCGTAGTTCTGAATGTAATAAGCATTCTCCTTCTGTTCCTCAAATGTGTCAAGCACGTCAGTTTCGGCAGCTGGCTTGAAATACCAAACGTACTTAGCCGCCTCTACAGTGAGAGTCTCAGGGCGTGTAAATTCCTCTGCACGAATAGCACCACCATCGTCGAAGATAAGACCATGCTTGCCAGATCCTGAAGGAATCTGACGGTGAGGCTGGATGTAGTAGTAGCCTTCACGCATTTCGTTCATCTTAAGGTTCTCCATGGCAGCCTTAAAATCTTCAAGGACTACTAAGGGGTCTTCATTGCTTTCGCCCAACGCCAGCGATTCAAAACGAGCGTATACCGCTTCAACTGCAGCTACTGATTCAGCATCATACTGACCAGGGCAAACACCTACTACGTAATCCACACCGTTGGGAAGGATTTCGAAAACGTAAGCTTCGAGAATTTCGTAAGAAGATATTTCTTCGACTAAAGATCTCTTACCAACAGCAGTACTAGCGAATAATACAAACAATAAAAGTAAAAACTTTTTCATACCCAAAGAGTTTATATTTGTAAATTGTTAAAAATCATTATCTTTTGCAAAAATACCAATATTTTGAAAAACAAACACAAAAAAACATAAAATTGGTGATGCAACTTATTATTTAGTCAAGCTAATTATAGAACCTACCTAAACCACAAATTGACATAAATGCATTGCGGAATGTCACTGCGGATGCTGTAGGGGCCGATCTCCGTGTCGGCCCGTCGTGATACAACCCTCGCACCACGCAAAACGTTCCCCCTTGCACCAATCGGAATGGTTATTTAAGTTTCAAAAGTAAATAATCTTAGTATTTAAATTGGCGAATCTGACTAATTTCTCCTCCTGAGTTAGGAGGAGTAGCACTGCGCAGCAGTGGGGAGGTGATCTGTAAAAATAGTGATATTTAAATCAACAGGATTACGCTGCTCTAGTTTGCGCAGGAAAAATGTCAGATGTAGAGACGTCCCAGTGGGGCGTCTCCTTAATACATTGCTACATAATATATGTACGAGAAATATTCACACAATTTTGAGACGCCCCAGTGGGACGTCTCTACGCCAATGCATTATCCCCAATACATACTGTTTTCATCCGGATGGCAGTTGTACTCTGTACATTTTAGTAAACAAGTTAACGAGAATACGAGTTGACCAGAAGCCATCCGGATGGCAGTTGTACTCTATACGAATTAGTAAAACAAGTTGACGAGTAAACAAGTTGACCAGAAGCCATCCGGATGGTAGTTGTACTCTGTAAACTGTACTCTACAAAAAATCTCGTTGCTCTTTTTTCTGCTTTAGAAAATCAAAAAAAATAAAAAAAAGTTGTTTTTCGCTCGAAAATGGACGTTACAAAAGCAAAACCGCGAGTAAAATTTACAACATGCAAGATAGGAGAAAAGATCTTTGATGTCGTTCCTCCGATGTTTGAAGAAATTTAAACGACCTTTGAGGTAATTTTTGCCATTTTTAGAGCCAAAAAAAGGGGAAAACCACATGGTTTCCCCCTTCGTATTGCAAAGATAAT
>JAZLDQ010000067.1:0-23991 GCA_045614785.1 Alloprevotella sp. | reverse complement strand
TATCGCTCTTGATTTTTGTAGAGACATTAATTTTGTCGGCAAAGGGAATGAGCACCAAGTAGCGTCCCGCAAAAGAAAGTTCGCACGTGAGGCGAGGTCCTTTTGTGTTGATGGGTTCTTTGACCACTTGCACCAAGATTTCTTGTCCCTGCTTGAGGTGGTCTTGGATTTGACCTTCCTTTTCAAGAAGAGGACCTGCTTGGATGCGTGAGATTTGAGGGTTGTGCTTCCCAGCGCGCAAGATGTCTGTAAATTTTTCAAGCGCTCGGTAGTGTGTTCCAAGGTCGAGGTAGTGGAGAAAGGCGTCTTTCTCGTGTCCCACATTCACGAAGCATGCATTGAGTCCTGGCATTATTTTTCGAACCTTTGCCAGGTAGATGTTACCAACGGCAAAATTCTCTTCGCGACCCTCTTGTTGGAATTCCACAAGTTTTTGGTCTTCAAGAAGGGCGATGGAAATTTCTTTCGGTTGGACATCCACAATAACTTCGCTTTTCATTGTGTGTCTTTTTTTTTATGTAAATAAGAACAAACCTGAACACCTGTAGAGATTATCAAGTTTGTTCTTAAATCCTTAGACAAGCAAATGTTTACTTGCTCTTATGTCTGTTCTTGCGTAATCTTTTTTTACGCTTGTGAGTAGACATTTTGTGTCTTTTTTTCTTCTTTCCGTTAGGCATAGTTGTAATGTATTAAATGAGATTAAATATTTATTTGATTTCTTCCATGAAAGTTTTCGCAGGCTTGAAGGCTGGAATGTTGTGTTCGGGAATGATCATTGTAACATTCTTAGAGATATTGCGTGCCGTTTTTTGTGCACGCTTCTTCAAGATGAAACTACCGAACCCACGAAGATACACATTTTCCTCCTTTGCAAGTGAATCTTTTACACTGCTCATGAATGCCTCAACTGTTGTGAGAATTGTAGCTTTATCGATACCAGTGCGTTGCTGGATCTCTGCTACGATGTCAGCTTTAGTCATTGTTCTCTAATTTTAGTAATTTGTGAAAAGTCTATATTTATTTGTGCTCTTTTTTTTAGCGACAGCAAAATTATACTTTTTACTTGATTAGAAGAAATTTTTTTGCGACTATTTTTTTAATTCTCAACGAAGTATGCATTTTTTGCCTATATGGGCTATCAATTATTGAATGACGGGGATTTTATTAATGCGATTTGTGTGACGTCCGCCTTCAAATTCTGTGTTTAAGAATTCATCCATGATAGCTCCTGCAACTTCTTGGCTGATGTATCTTCCAGGCATCACAAGAACGTTAGCATCATTGTGAAGTCTTGTCATGCGAGCAATCTCAGGCATCCAAACAAGCGCAGCTCTTACATGCTGATGTTTGTTTAATGTCATAGAAATACCTTCTCCACTTCCGCAGATGGCAATACCAACATTAACTTCACAATTCTTAAGTCCATTAGCCAAAGCATGTGCAAAATCTGGATAATCGCATGATGCTTCAGAATGAGTTCCATAGTCGTAAAAAGTTATTCCCTTCTCTTCAAGGTATTTTTTTACGAATTGTTTAAGTTCATAACCAGCATGGTCGCTTGCTAATCCAATCTTCATTGTGTTAAAAGTATGTTCTATTAATTATTCAGTAAATTATTCAGCGAGGTATGCTAAAATTTCCTTGCGGATATTTGTAGCTGTATAACCAAGTTTTTCATCCAATACCTTAAAGGGGGCTGAGAAACCAAAACTTTCAAGGCCATAAACCTTACCTTGGCTACCAACCAAACCTTCAAATATAACGGGGAGACCTGCTGTAAGAGCAAAAATCTTTGAACCCTTTGGAAGTATAGCTTCTTGATATTCTTTTGACTGACGACGGAACAATCCTTCACTAGGGCAGCTTACAACACGTGCTACAACATTGTCAGCCTTTAAAAGTTCAGCTGCTTCAGCTAGTGTAGATACTTCAGAGCCGCTACCAATAAGGATTACTTCGGGATTTTCAGCTTCTACAACATTGTATGCACCCTTTTCAACTTGTGTGTAATCAGTTGTTGAGGGGAGGTCATTTACATTCTGTCGGCTTAGAATCAAAGCAGTGGGAGTATCCATGTTATTCATTGCGTACTTCCAGCACTCTGTTGTAGCATGTACATCACAGGGGCGGAATACACGAACAGAATCTCTGCCACTATGATTGCGTAGCTTTTCCATCAGGCGAATTTGAGCTTCTTGTTCCACGGGCTCATGTGTAGGACCATCTTCACCAACTCTGAATGCATCGTGCGACCAAACAAACTTAACAGGCAATTCCATCAAGGCTGCCATGCGGATTGCTGGCTTCATGTAGTCGGAGAATACAAAGAATGTTCCCATCGCAGTCAGAATACCACCATGTAGCGACATGCCGATACATACGCAAGCCATTGTTAATTCAGAAACACCTGCTTGCAAGAATCCACCTGCAAAGTTGTCCTTTGTAATAACAGTTGTATGCTTTAAGAAACCATCTGTCTTATCTGAGTTGCAAAGGTCAGCGCTCGAAACAATCATGTTCTTAACATGTTCAGAGAGCATAGATAAGCATGCTGCAGAAGCGTTGCGCGTTGGGGCATTTGCAGATTGCTTAATGTCTCCCCAAGGAAGTTCGGGCAATTTATTGTCGAACCAATCCTTAAGAAGTTGTGCTTTCTCTGTATTGTTTTCAGCCCAAGCTTTTTCTTCAGCTCTACGCTCAGCAACGACGGCTTTGAGTTCTTCCTTACGACGAGCATAAAGTTCTGCAGTTTCTGGCCAAATTACAAAGGGATTTTCAGGATCTGCTCCTAAATTCTTAATAGTATTGATATATGCATCGCCACCGAGAGGAGCACCATGAGTTGCGCAATTTGCTTCGTATGAGCTATTGTCAGCCTTGCGAGCTCCCTTACCCATTACGCAATGTCCGATGATGAGTGTGGGACGTTGTGTTTCTTCGTTAGCTGCTTTGAGAGCTTCACGAATTTGATCTACGTCGTTACCATCAATTTCGAGCACGTTCCAATTCCAAGCCTTATATTTAGCTCCTGTATCTTCAGATATTACGTCTGCAGTAGGAGTTGAGAGTTGGATTGCATTGGCATCGAAGAACATGATGAGATTGTCAAGCCCTAAATGACCTGCTATGCGACCTGCTCCTTGGCTGATTTCTTCTTGGATGCCACCATCAGAAATGTATGCGTAAATCTTTTCTTTCTTAAAACCAGGATTTCCTGTGCGAGCGTATAGAGCCTTTGCCGCAATAGCTGCACCTACGGCATATGTGTGTCCTTGTCCTAAGGGACCACTAGTGTTTTCAATGCCACGGCTAAAGTTCTTTTCAGGGTGACCAGGAGTTGGAGAACCCCACTGGCGAAATTCCTTGAGTTCGTCAATTGTGAAATTGCCAATAAGTGCCAATTGTGAATAGAGCATAGGAGACATGTGGCCAGGGTCGAGGAAGAAACGGTCGCGACACTCCCATGTGGGGCATTCGGGGTCGTAAGTTAAGAATTCAGAATAAAGAACGTTTACGAAATCAGCACCGCCCATTGCACCACCAGGGTGGCCGGACTTTGCTTTTTCTACCATTGATACGGCCAACACTCTGATGTTGTCGGCTACGCGATTCATGAGTTCTTTAGAATTTGCCATTTTAAATAAGCTTTTTATTAGCACTACAAACGTGGAGTGCCTACATTAATTTATATTCTCGGCAAAATTACATTATTTTTTCAAGACTGCAAAGGTTTTGCTCTATTTATGAAAATGTTTTGCAACATCAAACATTGTTTTTTAGCTAAAATTAGTAAATTTGGTTCACAATGATTTTTTTATTCTCTTAATTTAATATACTTTTGCCGCAATGATGTAAATCGCTTTAGTGTGATAGTTTTAATAAAGCATATTTTATGAAGTTTATAATCACAGATGCTGGTAGTACAAAGACAGCTTGGGCTACATTGGTGAATGGAGAAATGCAGCGTACATTTACTGGAAGTGGAATAAATCCTTCTTTGATGACGAAAGAGGAATTGAGAAAAATAATTCACGAGCAAATGAAACCGCTCTTAAAGGATGATCCTGTTGATGCTATTTATTTTTATGGAGCTGGTTGTAAAGCTGAAGTTGTAGAAAAAATTAGGCAAGTCTTTCTAGAAGTTATACCTGCGGCTCAAATTAATATTTATAGCGATATGTTAGGAGCTGCACGTTCTGTATTAGGTACACAACGAGGTATTGCCTGTATTCTAGGCACGGGGAGCAATTCTTGTCTTTACGATGGTGAAAATATCACCGCTAATGTATCTCCTCTTGGTTTTATACTCGGCGATGAAGGTAGTGGTGCTTCGCTTGGACGTTTGCTTGTAGGCGAAGTGTTAAAGGGAAAATTGATGTATCTTAGAGACGATTTATTTAGTGAAATGGGGCTAGATGAGTCTTCTATTATTGAAAGGGTATATAGACGTTCAGCCCCCAATAGATTTCTTGCAAGTTTAGCTCCTTTCCTTCATCAGCATCGTACAGATGTTAATGTTAAAGAGTTGATTATAGCTGAATTCCGAAGATTTGTAAAACGTAACATTGAACATTATAATAGTCCTGAGCTTCCAATTTCTTTTGTAGGAAGTATAGCATGGTGGTTTAAGCAAGAATTGAAAGAAGCGGTTGAGATTGAAGGCTATCGCTTTGGAAATGTCATTCAGTCACCTTTGGAAGGGCTTTTGAACTACCATGCTGTTAATCTGCAATAAATAATTCGATATTATCCCCAAAAAAATGTTTTTGTGAATCTGCATGAATTAATAATAATGTTTACTTTTGCCAATTGAATAAAACATCTTGGATAAAATTAATAAAAATTGTCTTGTAAATTGCCTTTAAACTGAAAAGACAGATTTTAATCGTGTGTAGAATATGATAATAAAAATGAGTGATAGTAGAGAGCATAAAGAAGCGTGTGTTGGGTGTAAGCTTTCTGCCCTTTGTGGCTCTCAAGCGAAGGGGGAGGAACATGAACCTTGTGGGGTGAATCTGTGGGCTGTGTCGTTGGCTTTTATTCTTCCTATGATTGGAATTGTCACACTGTTAACTTTAGTTCAGGGCAGAATTAGTGATGGATGGGCAGCATTTGCAATTTTATTATTTTTAACCGTCTATTACACACTACTAAAGTTAGTTCTTCGTTATTGGATAAAGCGATTTTAAGGTAGGTTTTGAAATTGTAATAAAAATCCAATAAATCACCTTAAATAATTGTAAATAAATTAATTAAATTTTAAATAAAATGAATGAAATTATGATTGCGGCAGGTTTGCTGGGTATTGTAGGATTAGCTTCGGCAGCTGTCCTGTTTATAGCTAGCAAAAAGTTTGCCGTATGGGAAGATCCTCGCATTAAACAAGTGTCAGAGGTGTTGCCCGGTGCCAATTGTGGCGGATGTGGTTATCCTGGCTGTTCTGGTTTCGCTTCGGCATGTGTCAAGTTTGCTGATTCGGGTAGCTTGAGTGATTTGAATTGTGCCCCTGGTGGCCAAGTTGTGATGGAACAGATTGCTGGAATCCTTGGTTTGCAAACTTCAGCAGCAGCTCCCAAGGTGGCTGTAGTACGTTGTCAAGGTACTTGCGATGTACGTCCTCATGGAGTAGAGTATGATGGTGCTCATTCGTGCAGAGTGCAAAATATGACTGGTATGGGAGAAACCCAATGTCAGTATGGTTGCTTGGGCGAGGGTGATTGTGCCAGTGTTTGCTTGTTTGGTGCTATCACAGTTAATCCTGCTACACGTATTGCCGAGGTTGATGAAAGCAAGTGTACCGGTTGTGGTGCTTGTGCCAAAACTTGTCCTCGCGGCATTATCGAGATGCGTCCTCAGGGTCCCAAGAATCGCAAGGTGGTTGTACTATGTAATAATAAGGATAAGGGAGCTTTGGCAACTAAGGAATGTAAGGTTAGTTGCATAGGTTGTGGCAAGTGTGTCAAGGTTTGTGAAAAGTTTGAGGCTATCACCCTGGGTACTAACTTAGCATATATCGACCCGGATAAGTGTAAGATGTGTCGTAAGTGTGAGGAGGTGTGTCCACGTGGTGCTATCAAGGCATTTAACTTCCCACCTCGCAAGCCTAAGGTGGAGGTTCCCGTTGAGACACCTGTTCCTTCACAACCTGTTAAACCTGTAACGGAGCAAGAAGTAAAGACAGAAACAACTCTTAATAATTAGCCAAACGGAATATGAAGACATTTTCAATAGGCGGTGTACATCCCGCCGAGAACAAACTCAGCGCAGGTAGTCCTATCCGTGAGGCTGCTCTGCCTAAGCAGGCGATTTTCAGCATGTTTCAGCACATTGGTGCGCCTGCTAAGCCCGTCGTAAAGAAGGGTGATGTAGTAAAAGTAGGCACCCTTTTGGGCGAAGCTGGAGGTTTTGTCAGTGCTCCCATCTATTCGAGTGTGAGTGGTAAGGTGAGCAAGGTAGATGTTGCTCTTGATGCTAGCGACACGCGCCGCATGGCTGTGTATGTAGATGTAGAGGGTGATGAGTGGGAAGATAGTATTGATCGTAGCGCAGACCTTGTACGTCTTGAGGACCGTCCTGAGCTTGATGCTAAGACTATCGTTGAGAAAATCAAACAGGCTGGCATCGTAGGTATGGGTGGTGCAACCTTCCCTACACACGTCAAGTTGTGTCCCCCTCCAGGCGAGAAGGCCGAATGCGTAATCATCAATGCCGTTGAATGTGAGCCATATTTGACATCCGACCACAGCTTGATGCTCGAAAAGGCTGACGAGATTCTCGTAGGCGTAGCCTTGATAATGAAGGCCGTTGGCGTTGAGCGTGGTTACATCGGTATTGAAAATAATAAGCCAGATGCCATTCAATTGATGACGGAGAAGGCCTCGGCTTATCCACAAATCGAGGTTGTACCTTTGAAGGTGCAGTATCCTCAAGGTGGAGAAAAGCAGTTGATTGATGCTGTAATAGGCCGTCAGGTGCCTGCTCCTCCTGCTATTCCCATCAGCGTAGGAGCTGTTGTACAAAACGTTGGTACTGCCTTTGCTATCTACGAGGCTGTGATGAAAAACAAACCCCTTATTTCGCGCGTTATTACCGTCACAGGTAAGAGCGTTAAACAACCTTCTAATCTGCTAGCTCGTCTTGGCACTCCCTTCTCACAATTGATGGAAGAGTGTGGAGGGTTGCCCTCTGACACTGGCAAGATTGTCGGTGGTGGTCCAATGATGGGTAAGGCCTTGATTTCCTTGGAAATTCCTATGACTAAAGGCTCAAGTGGTTTGCTAATCATGAACGATAAGGAAGCACGCCGTGCTGAAGTGGAGCCCTGCATTCGTTGTGCCAAGTGTGTAAGCGTTTGCCCCATGGGTTTGGAGCCCTATTTGTTGTCTAAAATTAGTGGTCAACACATGTGGGAAGAGGCTGAGCGCGAGTGCATCGTTTCATGTATTGAGTGTGGTTCGTGTGCATTCACCTGTCCTAGCAATCGCCCCTTGCTCGACAACATCCGCCTTGGTAAGGCTACTGTGATGGGGATTATCCGTGAGAGAGCAGCAAAGAAGTAGAGTGATGAGACTTGAGCTATTACAGATTAGTGATGGCTCACGACTCAGAATAAATTAATAAGTATATACATATTGTAATAATGTCAAATAAATTAATAGTTTCGCTTTCTCCTCACGTGCATTCGGGCGATAGTGTGCAGAAGAACATGTACGGAGTGTGCTTGGCCTTAGTGCCAGCGCTGATAGCTAGTTTGTACTTTTTTGGCCTCGGAGCTGCCATCGTACTCGTTGCTAGCGTTGTGTCTTGCGTATTGTTTGAATGGCTTATTTCTAAGTTCATCCTAGGTCGCGAGAAGTTGAGCATCCTTGATGGTTCAGCTGTGCTAACAGGCTTATTGTTAGGCTTTAACTTACCCTCCAACCTACCCGTGTGGATTGTTGTTTCGGGAGCTTTGGTAGCCATAGGTGTTGGCAAAATGACTTTTGGTGGTTTGGGTCAGAATCCCTTTAATCCCGCCCTTGTGGGTCGTGTGTTCCTGTTGATTTCTTTCCCTGCTCAGATGACTACATGGCCTGTAAGTGGCTCCATAGGTTACGTCGATGCTGAAACAGGGGCAACTCCCTTGGCTTTGATGAAGTGGGCAATCCAGTCGGGCGATGCATCAGTGCTTAATGATATGCCTTCGGCTGTGAGCATGGTGCTTGGTCAGCATGGTGGCTCACTGGGCGAGGTATCGGCCGTTCTACTTCTGTTAGGATGCATCTTTATGATTTGGCGCAAGATTATCACGTGGCATATCCCTGTAAGCATTTTAGGCACGATAGCTTTGGTGAGTGCATTGCTCCACTATGGCGTGAGCGACGTATATGCCGACCCAATGAGTGTGCTATGTAGTGGTGGCCTTATGCTTGGCGCATGTTTCATGGCTACTGATTATGTCACTTCGCCCATGGTGCCCAAGGGGCAGATTATCTACGGCGTAAGCATCGGTTTGCTCACCATCATCATTCGCAACTGGGGTTCTTATCCCGAAGGAATGTCGTTTGCAATCCTCATTATGAATGCCTTCACACCTCTTATCAACACATATTGCAAGCCTCGCCGCTTTGGTAAAGTAATCAGAAAGGAGGCCCAAAAATGAAAAAGTTAGAATCTACATGCTTCAATATGGCCATCGTCCTTACGCTCATTAGCGTGATTGCCGGTGCAGCATTGGCGTATGTCAATGAAGTGACCAAAGGGCCTATTGCCGAAATTCAGCAGCGCAATGAGGCTCAGGCTATTAAGGACGTATTGTGTAACGAGAATGCCATCATTACAGATACCATCATGGGTGAAAATGGCGTGGTGGTGTATCTTACAGAGAATGGTGCTGCTGTCAAGACTACCGACCCACAGAATGGTAGTTTCTCCGGAGGATTGACCATCATGGTGGGCCTCAATAAGGACTTCCACGTTCAAGGCTACACGGTGTTAGTCTCTAACGAAACTCCTGGCCTTGGAGCCAAGGCAACAGAGTGGTTCCAGGAAGGAGGCAAAGGCTGCATCATCGGCAAGAAAGCGGGCCGTTTGGCTACAACCAAGGACAATGGCGACATCGATGCTATTACGGCCAGCACTATCACTACACGTTCGTTCTTGCGAGCTGTTAATAATGCTTATGTTGAGTATGCAAAGGTGCTCACCCCTGAGCTCGTGCCAGACGTTCAAACCTCAGCAATACCACAACACAATTAATCAGAAAGGAGGACACAAAATATGAATCATTTGAAAGTACTTTGGAATGGTATTATCAAGGAGAATCCTACCTTTGTTCTCCTTCTTGGTATGTGCCCCACGTTGGGTACTACCAGCTCAGCGCTCAATGGTATGTCGATGGGACTTGCTACGATGGCCGTACTCATTTTCTCAAACCTTATCATTTCGCTCATCAAGAACCTCGTGCCCGACATGGTGCGCATACCCGCATTCATCGTCGTAATCGCCTCGTTGGTGACCATCCTGCAGATGTGCATCAAGGCCTATGCTCCCGAGATTGACGCATCCTTAGGGTTATTCATCCCCTTGATCGTAGTTAACTGTATCATCCTCGGACGCGCCGAAGCCTTTGCCGCTAAGAATGGACCTATCGCTTCCGTATTCGACGGTATAGGTATGGGATTGGGCTTCACGCTGGGCTTGACATTGCTCGGAGCAGTACGCGAGTTCTTGGGTACAGGAAAGATCTTTTCCCTCACCATCTTCCCCGATAGCTACGGCGCCCTCGTCTTTGTGCTTGCGCCAGGAGCCTTCATTGCCTTAGGCTATTTGATAGCGATTGTTAATAAGATGAAGAAGTAAACGTTAATCGCTAAACGCTAATCGTTAAATTATTATGGCATACATATTAATATTCATCACGGCAATATTCGTGAACAACATCGTACTGAGCCAGTTCCTCGGTATATGCCCCTTCCTAGGTGTGAGTAAGAAGGTAGAAACAGCCCTTGGCATGGGCGCAGCTGTAGCCTTTGTGCTCACCTTGGCTACTATCGTAACCTATCTTATTCAGACATGCGTGCTCAACCCTTTTGGCCTCGAGTACCTGCAGACAATAGTCTTCATTCTCATCATTGCCGCCTTGGTGCAGATGGTAGAGATTGTACTCAAAAAGGTGTCGCCTTCGCTCTATCAAGCACTTGGTGTATTCCTTCCGCTGATTACCACAAACTGCTGCATCCTCGGTGTAGCCATTCTCGTAGCACAAGGCACTTACAACACACAGGGCCTTGAAGCCAATCTGCTCACGGGTGTCGTCTACGCCATCGCAACGGCCGTTGGTTTCGCTCTCGCTATGGTAATCTTTGCAGGTCTTCGCGAGCATCTATCGATGATGAACATCCCACGCGGCATGCAAGGTATGGCTATCGCTCTCGTTACAGCGGGCCTTTTAGCTATGGCCTTCATGGGCTTCTCTGGAGTAGATCAGGGTTTGCTTAAGGCTTTTGGATAGGACTTCTTGAATTTCTATCAGCTGAAAACATTTTTACCGTTGCATAGTAACAATCTTTTTTTCAAACTAAAGGAGGCTGTGTTTTGAATCCCCCCCCCCATGATTCGACACACCCTCTTTTTTTGTGTTTGAGATTTTTTCCTTCAACCATGACTGCACTCCGAAGGTCGCCAGTCGGTGAGCACCGTGATAATGAATTGATGATTTAGCCCCAAATAAAATAACTGATAACTGATTACATCTGATTACCCCTGTACAAACGCGCAATATTTTGCTAGGAGGAGGGTGACGTAACAAAATGTTACACCTAAGCAGGATTCATTGTAATCAATAAAAAAAGAGACACAAAAAAAATCACAAAACCCGTGTGTGTGAGTCTTGTGATTGTCGGTGTGGGCGCTGACGGATTCGAACCGCCGACCCTCTGCTTGTAAGGCAGATGCTCTGAACCAGCTGAGCTAAGCGCCCGAAAGTAAATAAATTGCAAGTAATCGTTTTAGGATTGTGGGCGCTGACGGATTCGAACCGCCGACCCTCTGCTTGTAAGGCAGATGCTCTGAACCAGCTGAGCTAAGCGCCCTATAGAAATTACTTTTACTTACTTAATCGGTGTGGGCGCTGACGGATTCGAACCGCCGACCCTCTGCTTGTAAGGCAGATGCTCTGAACCAGCTGAGCTAAGCGCCCGATTAGGGAATTGCTTTTTACTGAGAAGAATGAAATGATTTGTGGGCGCTGACGGATTCGAACCGCCGACCCTCTGCTTGTAAGGCAGATGCTCTGAACCAGCTGAGCTAAGCGCCCGTTCTTCTCAAAAGCGATGCAAAATTATAAAGTTATTTTGAAACATGCAAGCGATTTTGCAAAAAATATTCATTTTGCAAAAAAAACACCTAATATTTGCACATATTTCAATAGTTTTGACAAGTATTCAAGGCAAAATAACTACTTTTGCAGTATAATATTTCACTTTTTTATACTGTATGAAGGAATTAAAAAAATACGCACTCGATCTTCGTATCGCATCAAAGGAATTTCCACGCGAAGGATACGTCCTACTGAAGCTCGCAACAACAGAGGCAACATTGCCCGAGATGAAGTCAGGGCAATTTGTAGAACTCTTGATTGAAGGAAGTTCGAAAACCTTCCTGCGTCGCCCCATCTCCATCAATTATATAGAGGTAGAAAAAGGACTCCTCTGGCTGCTCATCCACGTTGTAGGCGAAGGCACAAAATCATTGTCCGAACTCAACATTGGCGACACAGTAAACTGCGTCCTACCCCTAGGCAACGGATTTACCATCCCCGAAGGCGAAGGCAAAAAAGTGTTGCTCGTAGGCGGAGGTGTAGGCACAGCACCCCTACTTTATCATGGCAAGTGCCTCAAGGAAGCAGGGCACACACCCGTATTCCTCCTTGGCGGACGCTCGGCTGGCGACTTAATGCAGCTCGACCTCTTCGAAGCTATCGGCAACGTTTATACCACTACGGAAGATGCCACAATGGGCGAAAAAGGCTTCGTTACGAACCACTCCGTATTAAATATGGAGCAGTTTGACCTCATCGCTACCTGCGGACCAAAGCCTATGATGAAAGCGGTAGCAGCTTGGGCACGCACCGCAAATTGCGAATGCGAAGTGTCGCTCGAAAATATGATGGCTTGTGGCGTTGGCGCTTGCCTTTGTTGCGTAGAAAAAGATGGCGAAGGACACAACGTGTGCGTATGCAAAGAAGGCCCTGTATTCAATAGCAAGAAATTAAATTGGTAATCGTATGGCAAATCTACAAGTAAATATAGGCAACCTCAGCCTTAAAAATCCCGTAATGACAGCATCGGGAACATTTGGTTATGGCATAGAATTTGCTGACTTTATCAACCTTGAAGACCTCGGTGGATTTATCGTTAAGGGCACAACCCTCAATCCACGCGAAGGCAACGACTACCCTCGTATGGCTGAAACGCCCTCGGGTATGCTCAACTGTGTAGGGCTTCAAAACAAGGGCGTTGATTATTTCTGCAAAAACATCTACCCCGAGTTGAAAGACTTGGACACCAACGTCATTGTAAACGTAAGCGGTTCTACACCCGAGGATTACGCAGAGTGTGCAGCACGCATTGACGCATTGGAACACATTCCTGCTATTGAACTCAACATTTCATGCCCCAACGTAAGAAATGGCGGTATGGCATTTGGTGTTACCCCAGAAGGTGCCGCTACAGTAGTAAAAGCTGTGCGCCAGGCATACAACAAAACACTCATCGTTAAACTTTCGCCCAACGTAACCAGCATTGCCGACATTGCGAAGGCTGTAGAAGCAGAAGGTGCAGACAGCGTTTCGCTCATTAACACATTGATGGGAACAGCAATCGACATTGAACGCCGTTGCACTAAGCTAAGCATCGGAACAGGCGGCCTTAGCGGACCTTGCGTTAAGCCCGTTGCGCTCCGTATGGTGATGCAAGTGGCAAAAGCCGTGAACATCCCCATCGTTGGATTGGGTGGAATCATGAACGCAACAGATGCTATCGAATTCCTAATGGCAGGAGCTACAGCTATCGAAATCGGTACTGCAAACTTTATAGACCCTGCCATAACTGTTAAGATTGTGAATGGAATCAACGAATGGATGGACAACCATGGCGTAAAGGACATTCATGAAATTATAGGATGCGTCAAATAACTTCCCGACAATAGCTAAAATTAAGTCCGAGAGAATCCAAATTATCTCGGACTTAATTTAAATTGAGTCCGACTTAATTTCAACTAACTCCGACTTAATTTATACAAACACAATGATGTTTTCTCCCCAATAAAATCAAGAGAAGAAAACACCCTGAGAAATCAAATCTTACCGACTCAACCACTATGACAATCTGCGCTATCTCAACGGCTCAAGGCGGAGCAATCGGAGTCATTCGCACCTCTGGCCCAAATGCCATAGAAATAACAGACAAAATTTTTCGCTCAGTAAATGGGAAACCGCTTGCTGAGCGAAAAGCATATTCACAATGTTTTGGACACATCGTGAATGAGAACAATGAAATAATCGACGAAGTTCTTGTAAGTTGCTACCATGCTCCCCACTCTTACACAGGAGAAAACAGCACAGAAATCTCATGCCACGGTTCTGAATACATACTGAGGGAAGTGCTCCACCTGCTCATCGCCAATGGCTGCCGATTGGCTGAGCCTGGCGAATTTACGAAGCGAGCTTTTATGAATGGCAAAATGGACCTCAGTCAAGCAGAAGCTGTGGCAGACCTTATTGCATCTGATTCAGCAGCAAGTCATAGAGTGGCGATGAACCAAATGCGTGGAGGTTTTAGCAAGGAATTGAGTGCACTAAGAGATAAACTACTGACACTCACTTCTTTGATGGAACTCGAATTAGATTTCTCCGACCATGAAGAACTTGAATTTGCCGACCGCACAGAACTACTTGATTTAGCAACAATTATTGAAAACAAACTTAGCCAACTCGTACAATCATTCAGAGTTGGCAATGCTATCAAGAAAGGTTTTCCCGTTGCAATTGTGGGCCAAACCAATGCTGGAAAGTCTACCCTTCTTAACGCATTATTGGGAGAAGAACGAGCTATCGTTTCGGAAATTCACGGCACTACGCGCGATGTGATTGAAGACACTATGATTATCAACGGAACAACCTTTCGCTTTATCGACACAGCAGGAATTCGCGAAACAGCAGACGCCATCGAAAGTATCGGCATACAGCGCTCATACGAAAAACTACAGCAAGCCGACATCATAATTTGGATGATCGACCTCCACCACATCTCAGAAACACTCAAAGACCTCGCCACAGACATACTTTCCGCAGCGCACAACAAACACCTAATCATCGCAATCAACAAGATAGACAAAACAACTCAGCAAACCACCACCACAATTGAAGCAGAAATATCTCAATTCCTATCCACGAACACCGAAAGCATCGCTTCATGTTCAAAGATAGAAACAGCGCTCCTCAGCGCCAAGCACAATAAAGGCATCAACACCCTAAAAGACAGCCTCGCAGCTTCACCCTGCATCCCCCAATGCACAGGAGACAACACCATCGTCACCAACACACGCCACTTCGTAGCCCTCAGTCAAGCCCTCGCCGCCATCCACCGCGTACAAGACGGACTCAACACACAACTCTCAGGCGACTTCATCTCCCAAGACCTCCGCGAGTGCATCTACCACCTCTCCGACATCGTGGGCGAAGTCTCCACCGACTCCGTGCTTCAAAACATCTTCAAGAACTTCTGCATCGGGAAATAATAAATATTTATATTATTGATTATCAATGCTTTAATAAATTTTGAAGTATTTCTTTAAATATCACACCAAAACAAACATAACACACTGATTATCTGCGTTATAAAGTATTACAATTCTCTACTAGAAATTTTATAAAAATCAATTTTGTCCCCCGTTTGTCCCCCAGACACTCGAGGGGCTTATTTTTTTGTCCCTTTTGTGTTCCTCGGGCACTTCGGGGGACAAAAACAGCCATTTTTGAGGTAAAAAATGATGAAATACAAACATCTGCAAATATGAATTAACAAAAAAGCTCGCTCAAAATCCAATGTATTTGTATTTGATATATGTTTTCTTGTTAGATTCTTTGTCCCCCGACAAAATATTCTGAAAATGTTGTCCGATATGTTTCCTACATTTATATAATGAAGTTGTACACAATGAGTTCAAATCCTACTTTTTAAGGCATTCAGAGATGATTTTAGGTAAATTTCCGTAACTTTGCAGAAATCTCAATATAAACAAACTCTATAATGAAAAAGCTCATAATTCTGTTATATATTATTGGCGTTACTATATCTGTTAATGCTCAGAATCAAACATTGAAAGATTATGTTCAGTATGTTAACAACCATAGTTCTACGCCTATTGAATATATATTTAAACTATTTGAGCAATCCGACATTGTCGTAATTGGCGAACGTGACCACCGAGACACAGTCCAATACGAGTTAATTTTAGATATTCTGAAAGATCCTCGTTTTGCCAAGGAGATAGGCTATGTATATACCGAGGTCGGTTGTGTAAACAGGACAAAGGATGTAAACAAATTACTCTGTGGAAAGTACAAAAGCGACAAAACTTTCAACGATGCTCTCTACGCATATTTACGCAACGAAGATTTCAACCCTTTGTGGGATAAGTACAATCGTGTTATGTTTTTGCGTGGACTTTATGATATCAATAGAAATAGCGAGCATAAAATTTACGTAGGACTGACGGATTGCAAATTTTCGTGGAAGAGAATCAAGACTGCTGAAGAATACATAAATTTTGATGACTCTCCTGCTTGTGCATACCGTGACTCAACGATGTGTTTTCACTTTGCTAAGATGTATGCCAAACAGAAACCCAAGAATGGCAAGCGTAAAGCATTGATAATTACCAATCATCCTCATGCCCTAAACGCCTCTTTTGATGGAGTGGACTACCATCGCCAAGGTAAATGGCTCAAAGAACTCTACGGAAAGGATAATGTAAAAATAGTTATCCTCAATTGTGCAGAATATCATTTCTTTGATGGTAAGAAGACGCCTTTAATTGCAGGAGGTTTATGGGATGCAGCTTTCGAGGAAGTAAATTGTCAGCCTTTCGGCATAGATATCAAAGGAACACCGTTTGGTGAGACTCCATATAAAGATCCTACTTACAATAACTTGAAATGGGAAGATGTTGCCGATGGTATTATCTATTACAAGCCATTCTATGAGACGGTGCTGACAATAGGCATTCCGGGAATCATAAGCGAAGACTTTGAAGAAGAGTTTATGCGTAGAATTAAGATATATTTCGAAGCGATGGAATTGCCTGTTCCTACATTAGAAAAAGCTAAGCCCGCATACGATAGGTTCGTTTCTTTTCCAGGTACTTATCCGCAAGAACCAGATAGTGTAAAGAATTTCATTCGAAGTTTAATTGTTGAATAAAAGAAAGTAGAACCACTTCATCAAGTGTAACAGATACATCACCCTAACTCATATATCACTCGAAATTTGGCAGCTGTCTACTACTCAACATTCCGAGCCTTGCTGAAAATTGCATACAAAGAGAAGATGCTCCGCGAACACCTCATTGATTTTCTCGACAAGATTAAGTGGAAAAAGGTCAAGAAAGAGTATCTGACACTTGACGAGGTAAAGCAACTGGCGGCTACTCCTTGCCGTATTCCAGTATTGAAGCAAGCATCGCTCTTCGCCTGTATTACGGGATTGCGCATCAGCGACATCCTGCAATTAAAATGGTGCGACTTTTAAATGGAACTAGATCAAGGCTACTATATCCGCATCTGTACCGAGAAAACGAGACCGAAGCAACACTCCCATCAGCCACGAAGCGTTGGAACTATGCGGCGAATGGGGCAAAGGATTGGTGTTCAAAGGACTCACTCGCGCAATGACACACCACCCATTAAAAAAGTGGATTGCCGATGCTGGGATAAAGAAGAAAATAACTTTCCACTGCTTGAGTCATAGCATTTCTTCTTTCACGCTGAGAACGAGCGATTTACAGAATTAGAATTTACGACAGGTAACGATTTAGAAACGAGCGAAGTTCCCTTATCTGTTTTATTCTGCATTATTGAAAAGAACGCGTTGTTATTTTGATGCAAAATTAATAATTTATCTTGAACTTAATAATTCCATAGAAAATAAATAAAACATCCCTGTCATTTAACCTATATTTTTGCCTATCTCATTTATTATAGTAAACTTTATTTCTGTTATTTTGAGTTATTTTATAAATTGAAAGTTTCTATTTATAGTTTATAAATTTTTATAATATGTAATTACCCATTTACAAAATTGGAGAGAATATACTTCTTGTGCATGAGCAGTTAGGTCTGATTTAAATACACTCTCATTAGGCAAAGCTAAACTCGCAAATTTATTATGTAAATAATGAAATTCCTGAAAATTACCAACATGATTTAGCATTAAGTATAAATCCAATTCCCTAACTATTTCATTAATAATTTTAAAATATTTTGTTACAGTCCTTTCAGAAACTCGGGTCATTGGCTGCATTGTTGGTGAACCATAATTTTGACTTAAATTTATAGAACGACCAAATGCGTGGCCTACATTATTTCTAATTTCACGCAATTTTTCCAAGTCTCCACAATAATTTGACAAGGAATTAAAGGTGTGACCAAACAAACTCGTTATAGCAGATATACGAGATTGCCATGTGCCTTTTGTGCAATTAGTTAAATGCATATCTGTTATTTTGTTATCAATATTAGTACCAAGTTTTAGTTGCCTTACTCCATCTATATGGTGTGAAGCTCCGACAATCAATCCTGGGTCAGAATCAAATACTAACTTAAGAATTGATGCGATATAGGTCTCAAAGCATGCGGATTGTGCTAACAATTGATTAAGATTTGTCCAATTTGAGAATTGTTTAAAGTCATCCTGCCACTGTTGTACAGTTACATACCTACTAGTAGTTGCAAAATGATTTTGGGCTAAATCGGTTCGCAAAGCTCCAGTTTGTCCTAACATCTTAAATGTATATTTTGAGGCACAATGCAAAGACCAAATCATTCGTCTATGCTCTTCTCTATGTCTAATGTAGACTTTACAAGGCCAACTCAAGGGTCTACAAGGTTTCCAACGATTGTAAGAATGAGCCATATTAAGGATATATTGAGAGACGGGATATCTTATCTGAAAAGTGTACTAATAACATTTGTGTAAAATCAGCAAAGAAAACAGCTCTTGCATATTCTAAATCCTCTTGCGTAAAATTAGCAACATTATTTGGATAAAATACCATTTTCATTTTATGAATATCTTTTCCGTATGGTTCTATACTAATAGACCCATAATCCCTCCACGAGACAGCTCTAAAAATAAATCTATTGCTACCGGGATGATATAACCATGTTCTTATATCAGACGATTCAATACCTCTTCTTAAAATAGAGAAAAAAGAGGTTCGTGTAATTTCATCTGTAGTTTTTATAATGTATAACATTTTTATAAATTTATTAGTATCTATTAATTATTTATAGTGATTGACATAACAAAATTGCATATAAGAAATTAACAAAATTATGTATATTCAAAGCAATAATCCTCGTTTATCATAAAATATGACTTTATAGCATCTGGATTATAACTTAATTACATTATCTTCACCAAACCATTCTTTAGCTTTAGCAATAACATTTACACTTGGCATGTGATAAAATACTGCCAAATTTTCTTTAGTTCGCGTACAGCAAACATAGAATATCTTTAGGCTACGTGATTTTACAGTTTCACTCTTTCTATTATCAACGAATACACTTTCAAAATTATAGTTGTTCCATCCTCCATTGTCTAAAACAACTAACACATTATCAAATTCCGCACCTTTGGTTTTATGTTGTGTAGAGAAGGGAGTCTTACCTTCTAAATATTCATACAGCTTTTGAAATTCAGAATATTTTAGGGCTTTAACTCTATCGTAAACATAACCCTTTTCTAATTTAAATCTTTCTAATTTCTCGTCAATTAAACAAATATGCATTTCATGTGCATCATTAATTACTTCTTCAATTGTTTTATTCCCAACATTAATAAGATTTTCTATATTGTTTTTTAATGTTCTTTTGTCTGATATGGTTCTTATTTGAGGATAGTCTGTTTTGCGTAGAAACTCATTAAATTGTTTATCGTTATATAACTCAATATTTCTTTGGATTTTGAATAAATGTCTAATAAGATTATCTCGTTTAGATCCTTTCTTCTTATCATCGTCATCGCTTTGTTTCTTATCATCCAGCAATTGATCTTTATCAATATGTATCTTTGACAACAGACTATAATCATAATTTAATGCATAGGAATAAAGATCTTCATTGGTATCTATAAATTGTTGCATACTAGGAGTCGGCTGTACTTTCTTTAATTCTTTACCGCTTTTTCCCCGTTGCAAAAATTCAACAACCTCTCCAAATGTCTTATCTGAAAAATCCTCCATTATATTATTATCTTTAATATAATCTTTGATTCTTTTCTTGAATGCAAGAATTAAATCTTTATCATATACATCCATTAATGTTCTAAAACCAGCTTTGTCAGCGATGAGATTATGTGTTAAGTTTAATTCTTTAGTTTTATTAGCACAACTAAAATCCCAACCATAATTCTCCGATAAAAAATGCTCAACATTGCTAATATCGTCATTATCTGAATACAGGAATAAAACACTACCATCTTTTAATGTTCCTTCGACCATGTTTGGAGCAGTGATATCGCCAGATGATTCTTGAATGATGCCGTCTGTTCTTAGTCTATTTGCAAGCGTGATGACAGCTCGTGGATTTCTTCGATTTTGAACCTTCTTTACCTCTTTAACTTGTCCTTTACCATCTCCTTTATATGCATCAATATCGCCGATACCGGTATCATATATAGCTTGCATTGCATCACCAAAGAAACCAATAATACATTTCTTAGTAGTTCTCGGAAAATACTCTAATAATATTTTTACAACCTCTTCATGAGTGTCTTGGTATTCATCTATAAAAATAAACTTATACTTATCTTTTACAATATCGCATAATTTCCAGTATTTACGGAACATATACTCGGAAAGTATCAATAATTCATCATGGGAAATAATTCCATCTCTAAGTTTTAAATATTCTTTGTACTGAATACTTACTGGTTCTTCTCTGTTTTCATAATAATCCGATGGGACACTTGTTAAGTCATCAATTTTTAACTGTTTTACATCTTCATCATTAAATAGTGCTATCAGCGACTCTTTAAGTTCCTTTTGAAAATGTTTAATATTATCCCATAAAAAATCGTGGATGGTGGACACGTTTAAGTTCTGATGATTTACACGTTCCTCAATCTCCTTTACCGCAGCATTAGTATATGTTATACAAGCGACTTTGACTGTTGGGTTACTTGTTAATACTTGTTTGATTACTTGTACTAAAGAATATGTTTTACCGCTTCCTGCTCCACCACTGAGCAGAAAGTTCTCATTGCTATTAATGAGTTCCATAATTTGCAGAAACTCATCTTTTTGAAATTCATTAATTAGTCTTTCTTCAGCCATAATAATCCTTCTCTTATATATGATGGTATTTGCCAATTATCATATTTGTCATTTGTATGGAATAGAATATCCATTGCAAAGTAGGTTTTCTTTTTCACACAATTAGCAGCTAAATCATATGCATCAGTGTTTGCAACGTCAAATGACTCTCTATTTTTAAGCCCCATAAATTCATTTCTGTTTGTATTAACAAAGTTTCGATTTATATGAATAAAGGCGTCTTCAAAACTTCTGGCATTATATTCATTTTCCTTCGTTTGATAGGCTATACACAATTTGCCATTATTCTGTACAACCCAAGCATTATTGACTTTATCGAATATTTTATCATTTAGTGTGTAACTCTTTAAATCATCTAATGTTACACTGCCAAAGTAATGTGATATCGCAGAATTAGAATAAGATACACCTTCTGCCACTCTACATTTCTCTCCCTTAACATCAATCGTGTCTATATCTGTTATAATCAAAGTTTTAATTCCTAAGAATGCTATAAATTTATCGAATATTTGAGAATATGCTCCAACTTCGATAATAGATATGTTTTGCGATAACAATGGTAAATATGGGTCTTTCTCTGCATTATTTTTGAATGTCTCAGCTTCTTCTATATCTATTTTCTTCATCATTGTTGGAATAAGCATTCGCTCTGTATCACCTTCAATCAGTATAGCTTTTTCTGCAAAAAATATTTCGGCCCTACTAATTGTAAGATACTGAGTTAAAAAATGATATTCCTTGCTTTCCTCATCATATTCCTTTTTGAGATCTTTCAAATTCTTAGCAACAACACTATTGTCCCCACTCTTCTTGAGATACTTAACATCATCAAAGTCACTATCTGCCACGATATGAGAAGAATGTGTTGTTATTATGTATTGTAGCTTTCGGCGTTCTCCGTCTTCGCGTTTTATTCCTTCTCTCAACAGATTCTTGATATTCTTAATGAACACATATTGCATTTGTGGATGAGTGTGTGCTTCTGGTTCTTCTATAAAGAGTAAGTTTATATCAGCAGGGGTTCTCTCCTTTTCTCTTTTAAACTCTTGAATAAGGATCTCTATCTCAAATATCATACAGATTAGGTTCATATAACCTAACCCATTATAATGTTCAGGTAGTTTATTATTGTCATCATGCTTATATACAACTGTCGTATTGCCCTTAAGCAATTCTCGATGTTGTAAATTGGATATGATTTCTATTTCTGATTCATTAGGTTTTAGCCCTCCAAAATCTCCGACCTTAGCTATTATATCCTTGAATAGATCTACATATATCTTACTTAATTGATCGTCTGTTTCACTAAGTTTATCTTTAAAGCCTTCGACTGCTTCACTTTGCTTTTGCTTAGCCTCTGTCCTTTCATATATTATTGAGGTTTGAGTCGATAATGTTTTATCTACATCCTTATTTGCGACATCTCTACGAGCACTAATATATTTGAAGTTTATTATATCTTTTGTACTTATCAACTCTTTATCTAAGTCAATATAATTATTCTCATTTGGATTTCGTGTATCTTTATTTATCTCAATAGATTTCCTTTTAAAATGAAAATAATTAGAAGACATATCTGAAAGAAAATCATAGAGTTTCTTGGCTTTATATTGATTATTTAATTCGTGTTTATGTTCTTCTTTAATCTTAAACTCTACCCAATCTTTTTTTAGATCAACGTATTTGTCATATGATAATATATATTCAAACCCCAAAACTATCAGGTTATTATCAGGATCCAAATCCATCATAACCCTACTCAAATTTTCTAGATTACAAGTTTCAGTGTATTCGATAAAAATTTTTAATTTAATTCCGACTTCTGTATAGTGTTCGGGGTCTATAACTTCACTATTTATTAGCCCCGACAATTCTTCTTTAAAATCAATATTAAAATCATCGAAATGAAATTTATTGCTTTCTGAACGATTTAGAAACTTATCGAGAGCAGACAAAATAGAGGTCTTACCTGAATTATTTTTACCAATTATCAAGGATAATTCATCCTCAATATCTATTGAAAAATTTTTCAATAGTCGGAAGTTTTCAATTTGAATCTTGTAAATCTTCATATGTGTTCTACAATGTATATGCCTATAGTATCTATTACAACAACAAATCTTCTCAACAAGAAAATGAAAAAGAGAGGGAGAGTACTAGCACTACCTTAGGATAAAGTATTAAAGTCATTCTTTACTGTGTCACAAACACTCTCCAACTGCCATCTTTTTCACCACGCTCAACATATTTCTTTTGAATAAGTTGGTCGAGTAGTTTTTGGATAGCTGCAATGCTGATACCCGTAATCTCACGCATATCAGCCAATGTCAGTGTGGGTTCAGTTCGCATAGCGTTGAGAATCTTTGTATAGTTTGGAGTGCGGAATGCAATACGCTCACCATCGTACCACCACACATTCTCATTTTTCTCGCTCACGAACAGCACATCATTATACACCTCCGTAGCGATCAACTCATTGAAATACTTCAAGAATGGGCGAATATCTTTAATTTCAGCGTGAGCACCATCGCTCGGTGTAGGACCGACTTCAATATCCGTCTGATGCAGAGCCTCAAGATATTCACTCTTCTTACGACTACGGACTACAACCATTGGATAATTGTGGCGAGTAAGGATAAAGTTTACCATCAGTCGGGCTATACGACCGTTACCATCTTCAAATGGGTGGATACGGATATAACGATAGTGGAATAAAGCTGCCAACTCTACTGGGGAAAGTTTGCCTTCTAGCTCCGCCTTGTTATACCAATCCACCAAATCTGCCATTAGGCTAGGTGTCTCCTCTGGTGAAGCATATTCAAATCTGTCACCATATCGTGTAATCACACTATTAGGACGAGTTTTATACTGCCCGGCATGTATCACATAGCTAGTCTGAACTCCACCAGGCAAATTACGATATACCGTATAATCCTCACGAAGTAATGTCTGGTGCAGTGTTCTAATAAAGTTTTGCGTCAATGGAGTCTCTTTTACCTTCGCCTCTTCTGTCATCATTCGTAAACCGACATTACTCGCTGTCATTTCTTGAACATCGCGCACGCTTGCCTCTCCAATCACCTTGCCGAATAACAACAAGATTTCTGTCTGACCATAAGTCAGCGTATTACCTTCTATATGGTTACTATTATAGTTGAAGTCAACAGTAAAACGACGGCTAAGCCTATCCTTGTCCTTCTCAGATAGTGGCTGTAACTCTTGCCATGCAGTCAAAGCCTTCTTAATATTAAGATATTTCATACAGTACCTTATTTAGTATCTCACAGTGCAAATATACAAAATATTTTCAATATGGTTGTACGAATACAACCTTTTTCATTGTTTGCCTTAATAATTTCTGCTCAAGAGATTTAAAATGGCACTCAAAAA
>JAZLDQ010000066.1:0-14019 GCA_045614785.1 Alloprevotella sp. | reverse complement strand
CAATATTTTTTTATACTTCAAAATGTGTGGAAAACTACCCAACAAATGCACCCTATGCACCTATAGAGTAAACTCTATAGGGTAAATGAAATTTACAGAACATACATTCTGGTAAATGTAGTTGACTCTATAGAACATTCGTTCTACATCGTCAAATACCGTCATTTTCGGCGATTTAAGAGGGGTGCAAAATAGGGGTATAAGTATACTACTGATACCATGCAACCCCATGTTAAACGTTTGAAATAGGGCAAAATGAGCATGCTATACAGTAACTGCATATATATCACATACGACAAAGCAAGCAATACAAGATGTACATACAAATTCAATTAGTTAAATATGTTAACAATACAAATATTACAAGATGTAATAATAAGCACGTAGAATAGGCAAGTTAAATATGTTAACCAAATACATTCTGTAATTGAAAAATAATGCACAAATAAAACAATACAACTATATGCAGTATGCACAAAGTAATTGTATAATATGCACAAATAGGCATTAAAAAAATACATGATTATTTGTAGGAACTCACTATATAATTCTATAAGAAAATCTGCTATAATGTAACTACCGGGTGAGGGTGACAGGCTCACAGCAGGGTGACAGCTTGCACCGGGATGCACATTGAAAACTGAATAGGTAGATAGACACAGAACGTATGTTCTATTCGTATTGCCGTGAATGTGCCTATTTTCCCATAGCTAAAAAAACAAACGGCAATAGAGTTCAACTACAAAAAACAGCGATAGCAAGCGGCTAAATACTTGCTTATGCACCGACAAAAACGGATTCAACACAGAAAGAAGGTGATTCTATGAACTGTAGAAAGTACATCGACATTGCAAAGCACATTGACGTGATTTTCGGAAATAAAGAAGAAGTCGAAAAGTATTATAATACAAATGCAAACAGTAACAAGTACTTTAATTATAGCAATATTAAATATTGCTTAAGTAATGTAAACATTTTCTAATAATAGAAAGGAAGGTTTTGTTATGTTTAACATTATGACAACCGAAAAGAAATTCGATTTTGGCGTAAAGAATGAAGCTATCAACAACGCTATGACTGAAATTGCATTGAATTTAGTCAAGGGTGAACGTTCAGCACATGCTGATTGCAAAGCATGCTATACAGTGAGAGAAAACGCAACAGAAGGCAAGGTGAACGGTGAAAAGTGGGCTGATTTCATGCAAATGAAATTTGGCAAACGTCTCACTTCTTCTACTGCTATGAAGTATGCAACAGTATATGGAGTTTTCGGTGTACCGGAAACAGGCTTACTGCATGATATGTGGGAAAACTACCCTGTCGGAAAACTCATCATTCTTTCACCGTTGGAGGGTAAGAAGCACAAAGAAGCAAAAAGAAGCATCCCGGCATTCATGTACTATGTGGGCGAGTGGAAAAACCAGCAAGTAAAAAAGCCCTATACAGAGTGGGAAAAGTCCAACGCTGAAACTTTACAGGATATCGCAGATTTTGAAGCAGAAGGAAAGAAGAAGCTTGCTGATAAAGCAAGGAAACAACTAACTCCCTCGCCCGCAAAGCCTGTTGATCTTCCTAAAAAAGCAACAGAGAAAGAGAAAGAAGATTACTTTGATACTATCGTCCTCATGGGGTATGAGTCAATTAGGACAATGAACGACAATGCAGTAAAAGAGAAAGTACAACAGTTCATTGCCGACAACTTGACAGCAGAAGAAACAGAAAAGGCACAGAAGGCAGAAGCAGAAAAGGCAGAAAAGGAGGCAAAAGAAGCACCGGGCAAAGCCGCAAAGAATGCACTTGACGCTATGGTTGCATATATCTCTACCATTGAAGCCGACAAAGTGCCTGACGCATTTAGCACTACAGTCGGCATACTTAAAGAGGTATGCAAGCCCGCTGAAAATAACAAAAAGTAAACTAATGCAAGGGGTATACAAGCGGTAGAGTCAGCTCTACCGCTTTACCCCACTAAAGTTTTCAACTTTTCAACTTTTCAACATGTGGAAAATTTTTTTCAACTGTTGAAATGTTGAATTTTTGTTACTTTTTTTTAATTTATTTTTTTATATCATATGTATAAATACATTATAATATAAAAGCTCAGCTCTATAGAGCCAACTCCATCCGAAAAAAAATTCTGGAAACACCCATTATGGAAATTTTGAAAGCGAGGTTTTTTTATTATGAACACTGACAACACAAGAAAAGCACTTCAGGCAATTCTCAAGGCAAAAGATGATAACAATGAATTCGTCGTAACAATCATTGACGGACATTCTGCCAGAGTAATCGCAGAGTCAACTACAAAGTCTATGCTTACATCGTCCGTATGTATAGTGGTACAATCTGCAATTGAAATGCATATGCCGTTGTATAAGCTTCAGGCACTAATCTCGGAGATTTATGAGGAGGCACGTAATGACCAAAACATGTAAAGAAGACATGCAGAAAATCTATTTAGATTTAGCAGAAGCATGGGAGTTGACTATCGTCAACAACACCAAAATGAGGGCGCTTCTCAAGAGAAACAAGCCCGAACTGTTAGCAACCGACACCGGCAAAAAGTTCTATTTCGCCATGAAAGATGCGATCCAGCAGAACGATGCCTATGTAGGTATGACAGAAGAACTCATGGATGAAGCCGCATCTGCTCTTACAGAACTGTATAGCGGTTAATCAAATAAATTCACATTGGAGTTAACTCCAGAAAGGAAGGTTCATTATGAACGACATCATCAGAATCAACGACGAGAATCAGGTATTTTGCTCTCTGATTCCCACCACCACCGAGGAGAAGAAGGTTCTCTACAACGCCCTCAACAACACATCCGGCAAAATTTCCGACTATATCAATCAGGAGCTGCTTATCCAGAACGTGTATATGGAGCAGGTGGAGCTTAACGACTCGGCAACAGGAGAGCCGTACAAGGCAGTACGTTCCATCATTATCACCCCTGACGGACAGGGCATCGCATGCACGTCCAACGGCATCGCAAAGTCCCTCTACGGTATTTTCCAGATTTTCGGAACACCCGACCAGTGGGACGGCGAAATCATCGCTGTAATCGTGCGCCAGATTGAGACCCCGAAGGGAAGAACCTTCAAGTTTGAAATCAAGTAATAGAGTCAACTACAGAGTTAGGGAGCTTCGGCTCCCTTTTTCTGTATAAGGAGGTGTTTAAATGGCAAAGATAGAATCTGTTTTGAGACAGATTAACAGAAGATTATCCGACGTACACGGCAAATTCGGAGGAAAGTCTGTTGAATATATGGAGTTCAAATCTCTATTATTCACGTCATTTCAAGCTTATGGATATGGAGATGTAGTTAAGGATATATTGAGAGCTACAAAAGAGGGAAAACCTATACAGTTATCACGGTCGGCTGCAACCGTCAATTTTTTTGAAGAAAATGCAGGAATAGAGTTGACTCTACGTGATGTATGGGACGCATTCAAGTCATGGGGTTCTATATCACAGCACATGAAAAAATACGAGGAAGAACTTAAAAAAGAAGGAGTACAAGAATACAAAGTAAAAGCGGTTGAATATGCTCAAAAGATTTCCTACATGAACTATATTGGAAGTTATTTTGACGATGACTTTTATGAAAACATGGAAGATGAAATCGAAGCAGTCGAACAGGGTGAAATTGAAGACCCCGATTACATCGAAGCGTTGAAGGACATTTGGAGTTACTTCCATCAGTCAAACGAAGAAAACCCAAACAGGTATGAAGACGCAATGCAACGTTTTCAAGAAGCAAGAGCGCAACATCAAGAATGGATTAAAGAACAAGTGCTATACGGAGAATCTGAAGAATACAGCTTAGGCGGAAACGATAACTTAGCCATGCACAAAAGGGTGTGATTAAATGACCTACTTCTATATGGAAAAGAATTTGATAGAAATAGAGCTAATCGTTGAATCAATTGTAGCTAACTCTATAGAAATATATGACCAAGCAACTAAAACAAAATTCCTTAAAATAGGAGCAGGTTTCGACATTGAAACATCAAGAATAAAACTTGACGAAAACTTATTTGGAGTTGACTCTACCGCATATTGTTATCACTGGCAATTTGGATTAGGAAATATAGCCATAATGGGAAGGTCACTCGACACCATGAAGGAATTCTATGAATTTCTAATAAGCACAATAAAGAAGAACAAACCTAACAGAAGGCTAATAGTACTCGATGCCAATTTCGGATACGAATGGCAATTCTGCAAGTACTATTGGAAAGATTTCACAGTAACAAAACTATTCGCTAAAGAAAAAAGAAAACCGCTTAGAATAGAATTTGAAGAATCAATATTGATGATGGAGGTTTTAGGATTATTCGGTTCTTCTTTGGCAGATATAGCGGTAACACACACACATATGGAAAAATTAGTAGGTGACCTTGACCACGAAAAGCCACGTAATTCATTGACAGAGTTGACTCCAGAGGAAATAAACTACTGCGTTAGAGACGTAGAAATTCTGGTAGAGTTAGCTACAGCATATATTTACGTGAACTATATGGGTCACAATGAAAAAATACCATTAACCAAGACTTCAATAGTTCGCTCAGCCGTTAAGAAAGCAGCTGATAAAGACTTAAAGAATCTGCAAAAATTATACAAAGCATGGATGCCATGTGAATCTGAATATGAATTATTTAGGTTATATCTATTTAAAGGAGGAATATCCGGTTCCAACATCAGGAAAATGAATAGAGTCTACTCTAATTGCATAAAAGGTGCGGATATAACATCAGACTATCCATATCAAATGTTGACCAAAAAATACCCTTATGGAAAAGCAACAGTCTGTGAAAATTCAAGATTCATGAAAGATGAAAAACCATATATAGCGGCAATAAAGTTCATAAATTTTCGTTCTTTATCAGAGCATGCACTAATGTCATCACACAAAGCCCTAAACTCTAAAACATTGATAAAGATGGAAAGTACCGTATTGGACAATAATAGAATACAATTCGGAGAAGTAGTAGAGTTAATTCTAAACGATGTTGAGTATAGGTCATTAAAAGCAGCATATACATGGGATGATGCAATAGTAACAAAGTGCTGGGTATTCGAGGAAGGATATAAATTGATTCCGCAGTATGTGAGAAAAACGGCAATAGAATGGTATTTAAAGAAAGAACGTTTAAAAGAAGACTATAACAGACTCGAACACGATGCACCTGATTCAGAAGAATTTAAGGAAATTTCCAAAGAGTACAAGCAAGCAAAAGCATTCGTCAATTCTATATTTGGAATGATGTGTACCGCTTTATACATGGAAGATTTTCAATTCATTAGAGAAAAAATAGCTATAGACATACCAACTGACGAAGACGGAAATCCTATATTTAAGACATACGATGAAGCGTGTGACTATTTATTCTTATCCCCCTATTGGGGATTTTGGATAACGTCATATGCAAGAGAAATGCTTATTGATGTAATAACAAAATTTCACAAGTGCATAATTCAATACGATACAGACTCTGTATACTATGATACAAGCGAACCAGAGTCAACTCTATTGGAAGAATATTTGATGAAAAGAAATCGCAGTATGAGAGCATCAAATGACATTAGATTCCTAAGTAATCCGAGACTAATGTCCATAGGTACATGGGACTTCACTCCAGTTTTCAAAAGATTCAAGGCGCTTGGGGCAAAAAGATATATGTACGAATATGATAATGGAAAAATTAAAGTGGTAATAGCAGGACACAGAAAGAATAAAAAAGGAAGACCTACGCTACTCGACCAGTGTGATTACAATAACGAACAGAACGGAACTGATATAGATTATTTCGATTTCTTTACAGATAAAATGGTAATCGACAAAGAACACAGCAATAAATTATGCAGTAAATATGTTGATGAATCCATTGAAGTTGACTCTATTGATTATCAAGGAAATGTTCAAAGAGTATTCTGTCCCGCTGCTATTGTTCTCGAACCTATTGAATTCAGAATGAAAATGGGCAAAACGCATAAGGAACTGATGCTTGCGGTAGAGCGTTTTCTGCATAATAGCAGAAATTCAAGAAAGAAGGTATATGAGATTTGGAAAGAGTTAAAAAAATAAAGTACATTAACAATGACCCCAATCTCGGTATAGACTATGATTGGGAACTCATTGCAAAAGAGTACAGAAAGCTTGGAGTACCTCCTGAATATGATTTAACGGAGTTGCTTCCATTGGGAAACGATGCGCTTAAATGGTACATCGTAAACTCAGAACGTTCGGTGGGTAAAACCACCAACGTTCTTCTTATAGGAATGGTCATGTATGGGCTATATGGAACAGTTACACAGTTGATTAGACACCACATTGATAAAGCATCCTATTATGAAACTCTGTTTAACACTATAGTCAACTACAAAAACGGGCAATACATCAGGAGGTTGACAAATGATGAATTCGATTCAGTCAAGTACCACTGGAAGTCTTTCTACTACCAGCGCAGGGAAAAGACAGGAAAGTACACCAGAGCAGATGAACCCTTTTGTGTTTCACTTGCCGCCGATGAATGCTATAATCTCTGCTCATTCTATGAAGCACCAAGAGGGGATTGGATTCTACTCGACGAATGCTTTAACGAAACTAATAAAGCAGACGAATTCGTCCACTTCTGCCATCTTCTCAAGACAATTGTCAGAGATAGAATGTCAGACAAAATTATTGTATCAGGAAATAATCTCGACATAAATAATATTTGGTATAGACAGCTAATGATTCATAACGAAATCAGAAAGATGCATAAGGGGCAGACTCGAATTTGCTATACTCCTGAAGGGATGCCTATATTCGTGGCATTCATGGAGAACAGACTTCCTGAAAAAAGAAGACTATTCAATAAAGCGCATTTTGGATTCAATAACCCTGAACTTAACGCAATCACCGGAAATGGAAATTGGAATGTTAAAATGTATCCGCAAGCATGCGAACTTAGAGAGCGTGAAACTATTGCAAGGGGAGTATTCTTTTCTTATCACGATGACTTGTATCTTGAAGGCGAATTCATAACATCCATAGCAGGCACGTATTTTCTCGTGCATCCCACTTTAGAGTCAACTGCAAGGGAAGGTGATGTTCTTTTCACACTCAATTTTCCAGTTGAGGAGAATCAACTGTTATTCGGACACGACAAGCTTTCAAAGAAGATTCTTAACATGATTGCTTCTAAAAGAATAGTGTTTGCCGATAACGAGACAGGCGACCTATTCCAGAAGTATATCTATGAAGCCATGGGGAAGGTGTTGTAAATGACGGCAGATGTAGTATTGGAAAAAACTGAAAAGGGGAAAAAATACATCCTCGATACGGCGAGAGTATCTCTTGTCGCCTATCAGTATGCATGGCACACCAGATACTTTATGAAGAAGCCGTATGAAACCAGATACAAACATGTGAACGCAAGCTTTCTTAGAGAGCAGTACCCGGTTACATTTTCCATATTGAGAAGCGCTTGCGGGCTTAGAAAATATGGTACTGAAAATTAAAAAAATACCCTCTGGAGTTAGCTCCAGAGGGTTTTTTCTTTTATAGATATACGCCTGTTTGAAGAAGATTCTCGATAGCTGACAATTCTTCAACAGTAGCAGGAACGCCGGACAAATCTATATTATTACATACTGTAAATCCCTTTCCTTCAAGTTCTTTCAATGTAACTGTTTTATTGCACGCATAACCATACACATGCGCATAATTATCAGGAATGTCGTAATAGTGAGTTTCAATTCTAATCATTGGTACGGTATTAAGGAAGTTTGAAAAACCGCTGGATTGTCCGAAACGGGCATATGGAACATTATGTATACTACTCATTGAACCGATAGAACGAGCAGCGCTTACATTAGCTTGTTCAGTGAGTGCTTTCTGGGTATTACCATATCGTGTCATAATTTCATTCATTTCGACAGTACTTTTAGCACTCGCAAGTTCTGCTTCCGCTGTTCCTGCTGCCAAATCTGTTCCAACCACAACAAGAGCTGCTCCTGTTGCTACTGATTGAACCGCACCAACGCCTTTCTGTATAATCTGACCGAGATTGCTTGCGCTCATTTGAACCTGCGCCCCAATATTTCCTTCTGCTGTGCATATTACATACTGCTTGTTGCCTCTAACTTCAATCGCAGCGACACATGCACCATTGGACAAATCTATAGAATATGTGAGACGTATTTCATTTCCAACAACTTGGCTTGGAGTCAACTCTATAATTCCGCAGAACGGAAGAAAAACGGATACTCTTGTACACGGCTCATAGTCCCTAAAATCACCGAAAGTTTCAGGAACATATGCCCATCCAGAATTTACAGAAATATTATATACTCCAAGTCTTTTGATTGTTCCGGCAACGTGAATAGGTACAAATCCTCTACCGAAATAAATATTTCCGCTTGTTACATCATCTCCGGGAATCGCCATTGGATATGCTCTAAGGGAAACAATATAGTCAAGTATATCTGCAGGGTTTAAGCTCAAAGATGTTGTCAATACAGTACCTATAGATTTCCAAAAATCGGGGTCATTGAATGTAGCCCACAATACGCCGGAGAACTCTTGTAGTTGACTACCTGTAAGAACATAAGGCGTGACAAAACCAGCTGTAGACCCATATGGAAAAGTATTATTAAGCAGCCAATCCACGCCTGACATTCTGTCCTCATCTTCTTTTTCATCCGGAATATATTCTGGCATATCAATAAAATCAAATTCATCATCTGTAATATCGTTTCCCGGAATCTGCCAAGGTCTGAGTTCGCTTAGAATGCTTGATAGTGCTTCTTGTTTTCTCTCATAAAGCGGAACATCGTTTTCATCGAACAGAGAAGTTGAAAAACGAGGTGTGTATGTTGTAGACGTTTCAATGTCGGTATATCCGGTCGCCTGTGTGTCTATTTTATGGAAGAAAGCTAATATTTTAAGAACATCATCGGGGTGAGAGCATCCGTAAAAATCCGCAGAGTCAACTCCAAGAGATGTATTATGGGTGTTTTTCTTTACGATTGTATTTCCTCTTAAAATACCGCCATACGAAATACCTAAATCGCTAACTAATGATAAACCGCTATCTTCATATGTTAAATTATTCGGGATGTTTATATTTAAGAATCTAACGTTGCCGAACCATGTATCGTTTATTCCAGTTCCTTTGTCGATTTGCACGAAATAACCAGCTTCGCCTCCAGTTGATGCAACAAATCGTATTGTTACCTCCGTGTGTTCGTCTCTGAACGGAAGAATCATTGCACGCTGAGCAGGTATACCTTCTTGCGGGCATTCCGGTGTTTCGTACTCGAAAAACGGGCTAACTCCAACGTATTCGTTGTGTAAAGTTTCTCCGTATTTTGAAACTAAATAAGGGCGAATTGTTGATATTTGCAAAAACATAGTATAGAAATCTTCATTTCCTTCTGGACCGAAAGTGGTTCTAAATGTGCCTGTCTCGTCAAAGCCTTCATAGTTAATATCAATAACCTTAGAGTTGACTCTCGGATAGTTCTCAGAACCAGTTGCACCGTAGTTTTTAGAGTTTGTTGAATATGTGGCATTGCCTGAGATAAAATTTTGCCAAGTAAGCAAGTCGGTATCTTTTGACTCTGTAAATACACTGTTTATATTTGATTTTGCACTGTTTGTTATATCTATAAATGTATCGTTGTTGCCAAGGTCTTGTGTTCTAACAACAACATAACGAATACCGATTCTGAAAATTTTCTGTGAATTTAACTTGCACATTTCTATTTTATTTAAGAATCTTATTTCAGGTGTTGTTGAATAAGGAGCTTCAATATGAAAATCTCCATTGGAATCCGCATAGATAAATACCATTTTCATGTAATCGTTTAATCCGTTTGGTGTGACTGTACAAAAACCCCAGCTGTGGTTCTGATGTAACTTATTTACGATTAAATAGCCGTCTTGCATTGTAATTTCATTTGCCATAGTACATAGCGGCATATCTTCGTCAAGAACATAGCCCATATAGTAGGGATACATCAAATCGCCCATATATGGAACAATTTCAGAATCCGTTACTATAGTTGACTCTATTAAATCGGTGCTTGAAGATTCTTTCTGATTAACTGTGTAAATACGTGTTTTAATCATTATCGTCACCTGCCTTTGTAGTTGACTCCGGAGGAGGGTTGTTAATTCCTCCGAGAACAGTCAATACGTATGAATACTCATTACCCTCCCAAGGAATTTTGAACATGGTATTTGAATTAGGAAATGGAACGTGGTTGAAATTAGTATTAGCTTTACCAACCATTTTATCATCGAATATGAATCTGGATGACTTCTTAAAATGAGCTTCACTTTCTTGTCTTATTACATTGGCTTTTCTTTCCCTTATATATGACCACCATGTTGTCAGAACATCTCTTTTACATATAACAACAGCTCTTCCGCCGGGAAGAAGAATTCTATCTGTTATAAAATAATAAGCTTTATTTCTTTCCTCACCATTGATAACACCAACGGCTAAATAATTTGATTCCCAAATATATGAACCATAATCGACCAAAAATTCTGGCGTCATAATAGAACATTCTCTATAAATCGCTGCTGTTTCTGTTGAGTGTATCATGGTATCAAGCTTCTTTATAGCTTTTCTGGGGTCATCATCGACTTTATAAAATGCTAAAATCATTCCCACACCCCCGTATTGAAAGCATCGACAAACATTCTGACTGCTGTTTTCATAAACAGGTTAGTTTGCCGTAGAGTCAACTCTCTCTGTGTGAGGTCTTGTTTGGAGAAGATGCCGGAGTTACCGGAACGATTCTCTGTAATATCCTCGCTGCCTGAATCGTCTACGGAAGTGTCGTACACTGTCTTTTCGGATAAGGGATTTCCCGCTGCGCCATAAACGGTATCTGTTCCGTATCCTACATATCCGTCTCTTATCGAACCTGTCATAGTGTCTTTTGAAACATCTCTGAACGTATCGGGATCTTCAAACGTTGTTGCTGCTCCTGTATTTGAATGGTTTGTGTATGTTCTTTCTTTAGTACCGCTACTTGTGGTAGATACCCTGCCCATTTTCTGAACGTCCTTATTGCCAGTTTTAGTCTGAGTATTGGACTTATCAGTGTTCATGGTTCTGTCTGTAAAATAGTTTTCAAGAGGATTGTAGTTGACTACAAGGGCATTATAGATTCGTGCGATATTTTCACCAAGAAGGGAAAACGCATATTCTGAAATTTCATTGGTTGACATGTTATCGAGATAATCCCAGCACTGTAAGCCGTCATAATTTAGAACAACATGGTGATAGAACTGTGTCTGGAATGTCTCAAAATAGTCTTTTACATCTTCGTATTCTTCATCGTACCACTGAGCAAAACGATAAAAGAAACTACTCGTCAGAATCTCCTGAATCTTCATTTTCTTCAACCTCCTCTTCATCGGAATTATCTTCCTCCTCTGTAGTTGACTCTACTTCCGGAGGTTTAACGATTGCTTCATATCTGCGCTTCCATACGTCTGAGAAATCAAAAGAAAGCTCGTGACCTTTTTCCCGTGCTGCATCAATGGCGTCTTTGCGTGCTTTATACCATGCAAGCACCATGCCGATTGAAGCATCATCGTTCTTCTCCAATTCAGGTATAGAAATCTGTGCTTTCTTTTCAGCTTCTGTAGCTCCAAGACCAATCATGAAGAACAGCCTGCCGATATATTTATCATGCAGATGGGACAGATACTGAATGTATTGAGACTTCTCTACGTCAGTAATGTTTATTACCTCAACGGAATCGCCATCAATAATGTCAGAAAGACTATTCTCCATAACAACTGTAGTGAACTCTCCGTTATTCACCGTCTTTAAGCATTCGTCTATTCTGGTTTTGGTCTTCTTATCCCTCGCAATCGGAAACGGATGCATTCGAGAAAAATACACATTATTCATGATTGAATAATCAATGTCTGAAAGTTCTTTTGCGTACTTTTCTACGAAAATATCCGGATTACGAAGTGGAGTATTGAAGAATACAAGAATTTCAGGGTTATTTTCCCAATCAGAAAAATCATATTTATAGCCCCGGAAATCAAAGCAAACGCAGTCCCTAAACCATCCATCTGCGTACCTCCCGTTGCCGTTGTCGATGGGATTAAAGAATACAGGTGTATAATCTGAAGTATCTGTCTTAATAAGAGCAGCCATACCACAGTCACGTATCATTCTATCAAACAGCTCTGCTCTGTAAATCTTTTCGTCCCATTTGAACATCTCCGACACAACATCAACAATGTAATTTGAATACATGTTGTCGTCATGCTGGATTTTGTACTTGTTCTTCATTTCGCGATAAAGGTTAATCATTATATCATCTCCTTGTAATAAAGCCCCGACAAATGCGCCGGGGCTTTAGAGTTAGCTCTACTTCTTGGACTTCGTCTGGTTTGCAGCGGGGACGTCTGCAATAACGAACACAATGCCGGGAAGCATGAGATTGTTGATATAGCGGTCGGTGTACTGATGCTCGAACAGGGTGATGTCCTTGATGTCATCTCTCTGCACACCGGTACGATGACGAACAATGGTGTTGATAATTGCCCAAGTATCACACATGAGACCCATTACATACACGGGGCTGTAGCTTGCGCCTGCTACTCTTGAATCGTAAACTGCACCTTCGGAGTTGATTACAGAACCGTCCTGCTTTGCAACGAGTGTTGCGAGGTCAAGCATGGATGCGGTAGAGTGAATTACAGCACCAGTTCCTGCCGAATCATCGAGGTCGTTGACGATGCCCTGCCAACTGGGAACTTCTCTGTATCCCTTGAGCTTAACGAACTCGTTATGCCATGTGGTGGAATAGAGTTCACTCTCCAGATGACCTACAAAGTCGGCAAGGATGGAGAACGAGAATCTGTTTTCAGGAACGAACTTACCCTTGGAGTCTGTCTGCATCGTAAACAGAGTTGTCATGTCCTTGAGCAGAGCCATGTACTTCTTGGATACTCTCTCAACTGAACGCAGGCATCCATCTGTGTTGTTGAGGAACTGCTGTGCTGTCATACCTGTTGTGATGCCGCGGAGTTTGCAGTATTCTTCGACGTAGTTGACTACATTGATTTTGGGCTGAACACCAGTGGAATAAGCGGTATTACCCTTGGCGAGCTTTTCAAGCATGTAGTTGTTGCGGTTTGCCGCAGACATACGTGCGATGTGGTATCGACCTGCATTCTCGGCAGCCATTACAACGTAGCTCTCAAAACGCTTCAGACCAGCAACGTCCTTGAATGCAGTATTCATCTGCGTGCCGGTGAGGGCATACGGAACAGCCCAAGATGCCGTACCGCCGGTGAGCTGCTCATGAACTACAGGGAGATATACTACGTTAGAACCGACCTGAGTAACTCCGGAACGAATCTGGTCCCACGCTCTGTTTTCGCGAACTTCCGGCATCTCGGTGTTGATAATCTGGACAATTGCGCCAAATTCATCTGAGTTCTTGAAGAAAAGATCTCCGTACCTGTCAGTCCATGCAGCATCAGTATACATTGTATCTGCGTACTGTGCGGAAAGCTCTGCGAGAAACTGCTCTTTCTGACCCCAAGTCCAGTCGCCTGCTTCGTGGATTACGTTAACGTACTGCTGATAGTCGATGGGCTTTTCGCCCTTTGCCTGTGCTGCAACGGCATTAAGAAAACCTTCCGCTGCATGAGTTTCTGAGTTTGTGCTTGCAACTTGCGTGTTGCCATTGTTTACGGTTTCGAGTTCGGGCATTTTGATTACCTCCTTAGAGTTGACTCTTTTCCAAATGGAAAAGCATGCTTATGGTGGGTGGGATTAGAGTTGACTCTATCCTTGTGGTGGTAGAGCTGACTCTACAGGCGTGCTGGGACTGGACGCTTGTGGTGCGCCCTATTTATCCCTGCTTCTATTATAGCACATTTAATGAGGTTTGTCAATAGATGTTGAAATATTGTAATTTATTTGTAACTTGTTTTGAAAAATAGGGGTAGCCCTAGTTTAAGTCGGAGGCCCAAGCG
>JAZLDQ010000065.1:0-28280 GCA_045614785.1 Alloprevotella sp. | reverse complement strand
CCCCTTCGGGCAAACCCTCGGGTACTCCTCCTAACTCAGGAGGAGAAGCTAGTTACATCTTCTCGCTGCAAAGTCAAGTCATTTATTTGCAATGTAAAGGCTCTGCTATTAGTCTGTCGAATCTATCTAATTTCTCCTCCTGATCTAGTTATATCTCCTCGCTGCAAGTTTGAATTATTAGTCAAGCGAAGTTGTAGTTGTATAAGTCAGTCGAATCAAACCAACTTCTCCTCCTGAGTTAGGAGGTTTCCGTCCCCCGATAACGGGGGAACCGAAGGGGGTTACCGCCGAATGGCGGGGAGGTGGTCTGTACTCTGTAAGTTGTACTCTGTACTCTGTAAGTTGTACTCTGTACTCTGTAAGTTGTTCTCTATTCTCTGTTCTCTGTACTCTATTAATAATTAACCCCTATTAAATACCCCATGAATACACCAACCCACTCATTAAATAATAATAAGCAACAGCGACTACCTGCTCAATGGGTGCTACGATCAAAGCTCGCGATGGAACTATTCCCTTCGCCCGATGCGCGCCAGGCGGTAGCAAAGATGCACTATTGGATTTCAAGAGACCCTTATCTGTATTCTGCACTGCTCCGTGTGGGCTATCGAGAGCGCTCGCGTTTCCTTAATCGCAAGGTCGTAGCCCTCTTTCGTGATAATTTCGGGTGATGCGTTATTGCTTATAACGTAAAACCTAACCCCCACTTCCTCCCCCATAAAAAAGCAAAATCCACAGTTTGCAAACGCAATACAGCAAAAAATAGATGTTTTTTTTGTTGTGCTGAAAAAAACTTCGTACATTTGCCACGAAAATACCTTAATTTTATTTTTATTCACTTTAAACTCTCTACTAAATGAAAAAGTTTTTACTTTCATTGGCAGTGTTGTTTGCTGGCACAGCAGTTGCTCAGCAGTACAAGGCCGGAGATTTGAACTATGAAGTTGAAGAAGGAGTTGAGTATCTCTTGTCAAAGGACGACATGGGTACAACATTCTTGACTCAGGATTCATGGAACTATCTCTCAGCTGTTGCTAACGACAGCGCAAAGGTTGTTTTCGAGTCTGCAGATGAACAGACAGAAGAAGGCTACGACCTTTACTACATGAAGTTCGTCGCTACTGGCGAATACGTTAAGGACCAGACACTCGTTAAGGGTTATGATGGTTCTGCCATGCTCCTCGGCAAGAAGCCTTACATCTTCACTACTACTGACGTAACTGAAGCTGCTAAGTGGACAGTGCTCCTCGCTGAAACTCGTTACAAGTCAACAGTTGAAGACGAAGACTACGTTTCTAACTGGCGTGTTTGGACAAACGTTGGTACAGGTACTGACTCTGAAGAAGACGTAGAAGCTGGTATCCAGAACAAGGAAGTTTACGACGGTGCTATCGTTATCATGAACGCTCACCTTACTAAGGAAAACGATGCTCCTACTTACTTCGAATATAAGGATGGATACGTAATGTTCGCAGAATGGGGTTCAAACTCTTGGTTCCTCTGGACACCCGAAGAAATGTCAGCTTTCGAAATCCTCGAAGCTTACGTTATCGAAAACCTTCCTAACGGTGTGAACTACGTTACTGGTGACTGCCCCGGTCAGTATGACGAAGAATCTGTAAACGTTGTTAAGGCTGTGTTCGCTCGTTACGAAGCTGTATCTCTCGGCGAAAGCGATGAAGATCCCCTCGTAATCCTCGAAGACCTCAAGGCTGCAATGAAGAACGTTAAGGTTCACGAAATGCGCGAAGGTTACTACTACATCCAGCCCAACCGTCAGGTTCCTCCCGGATCTGGTAAGGCAGGTCTCGTGTTCGACGAAGGTGGTGCTATCCGTGCACAGGAATTCGCTCGTCCCGAAACTCTTACTGTAGAAGCTTCTAAGTACATCTGGTACTTCAAGCCTGCAGGTCAGGAAGCTGTGCTCAATACATTTGCTGTAAATAAGGAAAATGCATACTACATCCAGAACTACGGTACAAGCCGTTGGGCAACTAGCGTTGTAAGTAATGCTTTCACAGGTAACAGCGAACAGGCGTTTACAACAGATACTAACTTTGAAAAGGCTGCTGTTTACGTATTCGAATACCTCTCAGTAATCCCCGGTACAGTTTATATCTATACTCACCAGTCTAAGGGTGAATGTAACGGTAAGGATAATAGCTATGCTGACCAGTGTCCTTATTGTGCTGCTTGGAACCTCCAGAACCACGGTAAGCACTACATCTTGAAGTGGAATGCTCGTTGGGACGAAGGTAACATGATGTTCCTCTATCCTGTAACTCAGGAAGAAGTTGACGCTATCCGCGATCAGGTTGTTCAGTACGACATCAACGAACGTCTCAGCACTCTCGTTGCTTCTGCAAACGAAAGCTACAACCGCGGTATCACTTACGAACCCGCTGCTGAATGCACACGCGACGACGACTTCTCTACTCACGGTCTCCTTTACTACAACGTTGACTCTGTAGAAGTTGAAGACGAAGCTACTGGCGAAATCGTTATGCAGGCTCAGGTTAACACTAACTTGGTAATTAAGGATCAGAACGGTAACGACGCTGTTCATCCTGGTGACGGTCAGGGTCTCGCTGGTTTGCTCGACGGTAATGCAGGTACATTCTGCCACACTTACTGGGATGGTACTGCATTCCCCCACTACTTCTATGTTGACCTCGGTGAAGGCAACGAACTCGATGCTATCACAATGAAGATGATGCGTCGTACAGGTACTTCTGAACACAACGCAAGCTTCGGTTTCGGTGAAGCTAAGATCTGGGGACGTAACAGCCTCGAAGAAGAATGGACAGAAGCTGCTATCTTGCCTATGACTTACAACATCAACCTCTATCAGCACAACGAAGATGGTTCACTCGTAACTGACTCTTTGGGCAATCCTACGTTGATGACTTGGGCTAGCGACAATGGTGAAAACTACGTTGGTATCGGTGCTGCTCCTCTCGGCGCTAAGTATCGTTACATCTGCATCCAGCACTACAAGACTCTCTCTACTGTAAGTGGTGGTACTCGCGAAAATACTTACTTCTCAGCTGCTGAATTGGCACTCTTTGCTGGTGCTGCTTACAGCAAGGATAAGTCACTCAACGAAGTTGTTCCCGCTGAATTGAAGGAAGCTCTCCTCGCAGAACTTGCTAAGGCTGAAGCAGAACTCGCTGCTGGCAAGGGTACTGAAGCTCAGATCGTAACTCTCAAGGCTGCTTACGATGCTTACCTCGCTGCATTCCCCGATCCTACTCGTTTGACAGACGCTCTCGCTACTGCTAAGAACGTAGTTAATAACATCGCTGGTGCTGTTGACACAACAGGCATCAAGGGTGCTGGTTACTATCCTCTCGCTGCTGCTGAAGCTTACGTAGCTGTTATCGCTGAAGTAGAAGCTGGTGTGAAGGAAGTAATGCCTCTCGAAGACATCAACGCTGCTATCGCTAAGCTCGATGCTGCTAAGGCTGCTCTCGTTAAGACACTCGCTATGCCCGAAGTTGGTTCATACATTCGCGTACGTTCTGCTTCTTCTAACGCTACATTCGTAGATGGTATTCTCTACGCTCGCGGTGGTGACGACAAGCGCGGTATCGTTCCTGGTTTCGCAGTTCGCTCTGGTAACGCAGAAGAAGGCTACACTGACGATGCTGACATCGCTGGTTCTATCTCTTCTGTATGGTTCGTAGAAGAAGTGAAGGACAACACTATGGCGCTCCGCAACGTAGGTACTGGTCTCTACCTCCAGGCTACTACTCCTGTTAACAACCAGTACGCAGTGCTCAACACTGAAAAGGCTATGATCGAAGTTCAGGCTGACGGTTTGAAGCGTGGTGGTTACTTCAACTTCAAGATGGGTGTTGACACTACATCTAAGAAGGACCTCTTCATGAACACTATGGGTTCTTACTACCTCTGCGGTTGGCATTCAGCTGCTGGTACTGACAACTCTTCATTCTCTATCGAAACTGTTGACCTCTCAACTTACGAACAGGGTGCTTACGCAGTTAAGGTTGGTGAAAAGGCAGTAACATTCGTAACTCTTCCTGTTAACGCATACTACATCAACACTGGTGCTTATGCTTACACAGTAGCAGGTTACTGCGCAGAAGACAAGAAGCTCTACTTCGCTCCTGTAGAAGATGGTACTTTGATTGAAGCAGGTACTCCTATGTTGGTAGCAACTCCCGAAGAAGTTACTTCTATCGCATTCTACCAGGAAGATAATATCGCTTCTATCGATGCTCTCACATTCGGTTACGAAGGTAAGGCTGCTAACGGTCTCGTTGGTACAGTATTCGGTAAGAACATCGGTGCTGACTACGGTTACCTCACAGGCTTCAAGTCTATCGCTCCTACTGAAAACTCTATCAGCAACGGTGAAACTATCCCCTACCGTGTAGGTGCATTCTGGGCTTACGTAGATGGTAAGGAAGTTCCCGTTCTCGAAGAAAATCCTGGTGTTGATGCATCTGACCTCTCAACAGGTTACGCTCTCGACCTCGAATCTCTCGATATCGTTAACGCTATCGAAGGTGTTCAGGTAGAAGCTGCAGCTAAGGGTGGTGTTTACACTATCTCTGGTGTACGCCTCAACTCAGCTAAGAACCTCCCCGCTGGTCTCTACATCATCAACGGTAAGAAGGTTATCAAGTAATTGAGCACACTCAATAACTTATAATTACAAAGGCTCCGACGCTCTGCGCCGGAGCCTTTTTTTAGTTGGAATAGCTTTTATAGCTTCTATAGCTTTTATAGCCTCTATAGTATCTATAGTATCTATAGTATCTATTGCTTCTATTGTTTCTATTCTTCTCACCGCCTTCTCAAGGATTATCTTCCCTCCAATCTGCAAATTTTCCGCCTAAACCTTTGCTAATTACAAAAATAGTTGTAATTTTGCACCGTCTTTCTAACGAAAGCCTCAAGTTTGGTCCATGGTGTAATGGTAGTCACTACAGGTTTTGGTTCTGTCAGTCAAGGTTCGAATCCTTGTGGACCAACTTATAATTCGAGCAGCTCAACAGAGCTGCTCGAATTGTTTTTATTTTTTTATAGCTTCTATAGCTTCTATAGCCTCTATAGTTTCTATAGCGTCTATAGCGTCTATTCTTCCCCTTTTTCAAACTTAATTTTTCAATCTCCAAGTTTGTTTCCCTCAATCGTGCTAAATCCTTAATTTATTGAGTATTTACTCTTGATATTTCCCTGCTTATTTCTTCATTTTTTGCGAAAAAAAACTTAACTTTGCATAGTAAATCAATAAGAAAAATGACCTCTTTATGATAGAAGAAGAAATGATGATGGATGCTGCTTATTCAGCGAGTAATATTCAAGTGTTGGAAGGCTTGGAAGCTGTTCGTAAGCGCCCTGCAATGTATATTGGTGATATCAGCGAAAAGGGTTTGCATCACCTTGTTTATGAAACCGTAGATAACTCTATCGACGAAGCTCTTGCTGGATATTGTAAGAATATCGAAGTAACGATTTGTGAGGACGAATCAATCATCGTGCAGGACGATGGACGTGGTATTCCCGTTGATATTCACCCCAAAGAAGGCCGTTCGGCGCTCGAAGTCGTTATGACAGTGCTTCACGCTGGGGGTAAGTTTGATAAGGGTTCTTACAAAGTGTCGGGCGGTTTGCACGGTGTGGGTGTGAGTTGTGTGAATGCACTTTCTACGCGTATGCTCTCGCAGGTGTTCCGCGATGGTAAGATTTACCAACAGGAATATGCCAAGGGTAAGCCTCTGTATCCCGTTGATGTTGTAGGCGTGACAGAACTTCGTGGTACACGTCAGCAATTCTGGCCAGACCCTGAAATCTTTACAGTTACAACGTACAAGTACGAAATCCTAGCAAATCGTTTGCGCGAGCTGGCTTATCTCAATGCAGGTATTCGTATTAAGCTCACCGATCTCCGTCCTGACGAAGAAGGCAACATTCGCTCAGAAGTGTTCTATTCAGAGCTCGGTCTTCGCGAATTTGTGCGCCATATCGATTCAAGCCGCACACGCCTTATCGATGATGTTATCTATATCAACACAGAGAAGAACGGCATGCCCATCGAAGTGGCGATACTTTACAACACTTCGTATTCAGAAAACATCCACTCTTATGTCAACAATATCAACACCATTGAAGGGGGTACGCACCTCGCAGGTTTCCGTACAGCCCTCACTCGTGTGTTGAAGAAGTATGCCGAAGATACTGCTGCTAAGCAAATCGAAAAGGCAAAGATTGAAATTTCGGGCGAAGACTTCCGCGAAGGTTTGACTGCCGTAATTTCTGTGAAGGTGGCTGAGCCTCAGTTTGAAGGTCAGACAAAGACAAAGCTCGGTAACTCAGAAGCTGCAGGTGCTGTGGCACAAGCTGTAGGCGAAGCGCTCACGAACTATCTTGAAGAGCATCCCAAGGAAGCAAAGGTGATTGTCGATAAGGTGATACTTGCAGCAACAGCACGTGTGGCAGCTCGCAAGGCTCGCGAAACAGTTCAGCGTAAGAGTCCCTTAGGTGGCGGTGGTCTTCCTGGTAAGTTGGCGGATTGCTCATCGCGCAAGCCTGAGCTTTGTGAGCTCTTCCTCGTCGAAGGGGACTCTGCGGGTGGATCGGCAAAGCAGGGACGCAGCCGCGCAACGCAGGCAATCCTTCCTTTGCGTGGTAAGATTCTCAATGTGGAAAAATCAATGTGGCACAAAGCTTTCGAGAGCGACGAAGTGAACAATATTATCACAGCGCTCGGCATTCGCTTTGGTGTTGACGGCGAAGACTCTAAGGAAGCAAACATTGATAAGCTTCGTTATCATAAGGTTATCATCATCGCCGATGCCGACGTCGATGGTCACCATATCGAAACGCTCATCATGACGCTCTTCTATCGCTACTTCCCTCAACTCATCCGTGCTGGCCACTTGTATTTGGCAATGCCTCCGCTCTATCGTTGTAAGAAGGGTAAGGTGGAAGAATACTGCTACACTGATAAGGAACGCGACGAGTTTATCGAAAAGTATGGCGACGGACAGGAAAGCTCCGTGTCAACACAGCGCTACAAAGGTCTTGGTGAAATGAATCCCCAGCAGCTTTGGGAAACAACAATGGACCCCGAACGTCGTATGCTCAAGCAGGTGACAATCGAAAATGCAGCCGAAGCAGACTATATTTTCTCAATGTTGATGGGCGAAGATGTTGGTCCACGCCGTGAGTTTATTGAGACAAATGCACACTATGCAGATATTGACGCGTAAGGCTCTATAAGATAAAAATCAGGAATTAAAGGCGAACACCTTTGATTCCTGATTTTTTTGTTTAAATTTGCAAGGATTAGTAAACAAGTTCTAAGTTACGAGTTGACGTGATGGAGAATTCCATTGATTTACAGACGAGTGAATGCAACTAATTTATTATCCTAATTCAGCTAATCTTTGCCCACATCTTTACAAGGGCGGCCTGAAAGGCCAATCTGTCCCTAGCCCAGGGCAAAGCGACGGAGGAGCGGCACCCTGGGTAAAAGAGCCGCATGGTCTTTCGCCCTGTAAGGGCAAAAGTAAAAACATTTGAGAATCAATACATTAGAATAGATTTCACTTTTGCCCCTTCAGGGCGTACCATTCGGAACGGATTCCAACCCAGGGTGTCGTTCCCTGCGGTCACTTGCCCTGGGCTATGAACTTTTGCCTCTTCGAGGCGACCTATTACCGTTAAAATAAATGTGGGCTAACTCAGGAGGTTTCTTTCCCCTGATAACGGGGGAATCCGTGGTTTTAAAGAAATCACCCCGCAAGGCAGTTGTACTCTGTACTCTAAAAATGCTGCATAGCCCTTAAAACCTCATAACCTTTAAACCTCACTTCGATATGGTCCTCAACTATATCTGGATAGCATTCTTCCTCATCGCATTTGTTATTGCGGTGGCAAAGTTAGTATTTATGGGCGACACGGCGGTGTTTCCCGCCATAATCAATTCAACCTTCGACAGTTCGAAGACGGCTTTTGAAATTTCGCTTGGCCTTACGGGTGTACTTTCGCTGTGGTTAGGAGTGATGAAAATTGGAGAGAAGGGGGGGGTTATTGATATCTTTGCGCGCTGGCTCAGTCCAGTTTTTGTGAAACTCTTTCCTGAGATTCCTAAAGGTCACCCCGTGGTGGGCAATATTTTTATGAATTTGTCAGCCAATATGTTGGGGCTTGACAATGCTGCTACTCCTTTGGGCCTGAAAGCCATGGAGCGCCTGCAGGAACTTAATCCTAAGAAGGATACGGCCTCTAACTCCATGATTATGTTCTTGGTGCTCAACACGTCGGGGCTTACGATAATTCCCGTGTCCATCATGGTGTATAGGGCACAGATGGGGGCAGCAAATCCCACGGATATCTTTATTCCTATCTTGTTGGCGACCTTCTTTTCAACGCTTGCGGGAATTGTTGTGACAAGTCTTTATCAGCGTATTAATCTACTCAACCGCACATTATTGTTGACCCTCGGTGGTGCTTCTGCATTTGTGGCTGCTGTGATTTGGGGCTTTAGCAAGATGGATGCGACGATGATGGACATTGTGGGTGCGACAACTGCTAACGTGTTGTTGTTCACAATTATAACGCTTTTTATTGTGGCTGCCATGCGTCGCAAGGTGAATGTGTATGACGCTTTTGTAGAAGGAGCGAAGGGAGGTTTTGAAACCGCCATTCGTATTATTCCCTTCCTTGTAGCCATCCTTGTAGCCATCGGTGTGTTTCGTGCTTCGGGCGCGATGGACTGGCTGATTGAAGGCGTGAAGTGGGTGGTGAGTCTCTTGGGTGTTGACACCGAGTGGGTAGGTGCTTTGCCTACCGCTATTATGAAACCCCTTAGTGGAAGTGGAGCTCGCGGAATGATGGTGGATGCCATGACAACGTATGGGGCTGACTCTTTCGTGGGACGTCTTACCTGTATTTTCCAGGGTTGCACTGACACAACGTTTTACATACTCGCCGTTTATTTCGGTAGTGTGGGCATTCGCTACACACGCCACGCCGTGACTTGCGGTCTGCTCGCTGACTTCGCAGGTATCGTGGCAGCCATCGGCATTTGCTATTTGTTTTTTTAGTTGACAAGTTGACAAGTTGACAAGTACACGAGTTGACAAGATAGTATGGGAAATAACCGCGCGAGTTCCTAAAAACCTCAAGACCTCACAACCTCAAGACCTCAAGACCTCACAACCTCAAGACCTCAAGACCTCACAACCTTATAACCTCATAACCTTATAACCTCATAACCTTATAACCTCATAACCTTATAACCTCATAACCTCATAACCTCATAACCTCACAACCTCACAACCTCATAACCTTATAACCTCACACCTTATGTTAAAATCCCTATTTAAAGATACAGCCATTTATGGCCTGTCGAGCATTGTTGGGAGATTTCTCAACTATTTGTTGGTGCCTCTCTATACTGCAAAAATAGCGGCAGCTTCGGGAGGGTATGGTGTTATCTCTGAGGTGTATAGCTATGTGGCGTTGCTGATGGTGCTCCTTACGTTTGGCATGGAGACTACCTTCTTCCGTTTTATCAATAAGGAAGGCGAGGTGCCGCAGCGTGTGTATAGCACAACGCTTGGAGCCGTTGGCGTCGTGGGGCTTTGCTTTGTGGCGATGGTGGTGGTGTTTCTTAGCCCTATTTCTTCTCTTTTGGGCTATGCAGCTCACCCTGAGTATATTGGGATGATGGCGCTGTGCGTGGCCATTGATGCCTTTCAGAGTATTCCCTTTGCCTATCTGCGCTATCAGAAGAAGGCGCTGAAGTTTGCGGGGCTTAAATTGCTGTTTATCGTGCTCAATATTCTGGCAAACGTGGTGTATTTTGTAGTTGCACCAATGTTTTTTGATTATACGCTTGAGGTAGGGGCAGTGTTTGCCATCAACCTTGCGTGCACGTCGCTTATTACGCTGTTCTTCTACAAGGAGCTTACGGGTTTTCCACGCATCATGGATGTTACCTTGTTGCGCCGAATGTTGCACTACGCCTGGCCCATCCTCGTACTTGGCATTGCGGGAATCCTTAATCAGACGGCCGACAAGATGCTTTATTGCCACCTCGTAGAGGGCGAAGCGGGTAGGGTGGAACTTGGTATATATGGAGCGAGCGTAAAGATTGCGATGATTATGGCAATGATTACGCAGGCTTTCCGCTATGCTTACGAACCCATCGTTTTCGGACGAGGAGGAGCGCAGGATATGGGCAAGGCGATGAAGTTTTTCATTATTTTTACCTTGTTGGCTTTCCTCATGGTAGTGGCTTATCTCGATATTTTCAAGTATATCATTGCACCCGACTACTGGGGAGGACTCAAGGTGGTGCCCATCGTGATGGCGGCAGAAATACTGATGGGAGTTTACTTCAACCTCTCCTTCTGGTATAAGCTGATTGACAAGACGATTTGGGGCGCTTGGTTCTCGGGTATTGGATGTGCGGTGCTTATAGCAGTCAATGTTATTTTCGTTCCGCAATATGGCTTTATGGCTTGTGCGTGGGCTGGCGTGGCTGGCTATGGTGTGGCGATGTTGCTCAGTTATTTTGTCGGGCAGAAGTACAATCCCGTGGCTTATCCCCTTAAGCAGATTGCCGTCTATGTGGGTATGACCGCCTTGTTTTATGTGTTGATGCAACTTTCTGCTGAATATATCGCAGAGCAATGGATGCGCATGCTCTTTAATACGGGATGTGTGGCAGCCTTTGCCGCTCATATCCTTTATCATGAATTCTTGAAAATACGACTTCAACGAAAATGATTCATACTCTCCCGAATGGGCTTCGCATTATCCATGAACATCGCGATGCCCCCATTGTTTATTGTGGTTATGTCGTGTGTTGTGGCACGCGCCACGAAGATGCTGCCGACAGTGGCATGGCTCATTTTATTGAGCACATGACATTTAAGGGTACGCAGCGACGCCGTGCCTGCCATATCACCAATTGTCTTGAGCGAGTGGGGGGCGACCTCAATGCCTCTACCAGTAAGCAGGAGACAGTATATACAGCTACCGTGCTGCGCAAAGACGTGGCGCGTGCCATTGATTTGCTGTCAGATATTGTTTTTCATAGCGAATATCCACAAGCGGAGATTGACCGAGAAGTGGAAGTAATCTGCGATGAAATCGACAGTTATTTGGACTCGCCTGCCGAATTGATTTTCGATGAGTTTGAGTCGATGTTGTTTGAAGAGCATCCCTTGGGACGCGATATACTGGGACAGGCTGATTGCTTGCGCTCTTACACGACAGCCGACGCTCAGCGCTTTGCACGTAAGTATTATGTGCCGGCTAATTGTGCTTTCTACATCTACGGGGATGTGGATTTCAAGCAAGTAGTAAGAATGTTGGAGCGTGCTACGGCTGATGTGCCTGTAGTAGAAGCGCCTGCAAACACTGTTGTACCTCATCGGTATAAGCCCTCAAGGCGTGAGGTGAAGAAACAGACGCATCAGGTCCATGTGGTGCTTGGTGCCCCTACTTTCGGGGCTGATGACGACCGCCGTTTCGCATTGCTCTTACTCAATAATATATTGGGAGGACCTGGTATGAATTCGCGCCTCAATACGAGTGTCAGAGAAAAGGCTGGTTTGGTGTATTCTATTGATAGTTACCTCAACACTTATCCTGATTGCGGATTCTGGAATATTTATTTTGGATGCGACCCGAAGGATGTAGAGCGCTGCATGAAATTGGTGAGTCGTGAATTGACAAAGCTTGCTTCTTCGCCTTTAAGCGCGCAACAATTGTGTGCCGCCAAGCAACAATTGATAGGCCAGATAGGTATCTCGTGCGACAGCAGCGAAGGATATGCCTTGGCATTGGGCAAGACTTTTGCGCACTACAACGTGCATCGCGATGTGCAAAACATCTGCCGCGAAGTAGAAGCCCTTACACCTGAATTGCTTCAACAAGTGGCACAAGAAGTGTATGCTGCCGAGCGTATTACGAAGTTAATTTACAATTAGTTGACAAGATAATTTGAATTAGCATGCAGAGTTTAACTGCTTTCGCCTTTTAGTGTCGTTAATGTTAACCTGTCGCTTCGTTTTCTCCTTTCTCCTTTCTCCTTTCCTCTCTATGCACCCCCTTCACATCTTCAAATATTGTCCTTGTTGTGGCGCTCCGGCATTTGCTGACAATGATGAGCGTTCGAAGCGTTGCGATCAGTGTGGTTTCGTGTTTTATCATAACGCCTCGGCGGCAACGGTGGCGGTGATATTAAATTCAAAAGGTCAGTTGCTGGTAGGGCGTAGGGCGATGGAGCCAGCTCGTGGCACACTCGACCTGCCTGGTGGCTTTGTGGATCCAGGTGAAAGCATCGACGAAGGATGTCGTCGAGAAGTGCGAGAAGAGACGGGTGCAGAAGTAGTACGTATGTCCTACTTGTTCTCCTTGCCCAACGTGTATCGCTTTTCGGGATTCGACGTGCATACAGCAGATGCTTTCTTTGCTTGCGAAATTGCCGATGAAACCGCGGTTTTTGGTGCGGATGATGCTGAGGACTTGCAGTGGGTGAATATTTCCGACTTGCGTCCGGAAAAATTTGGATTGGGCTCAGTAAGGAGCGGTGTTGAGCGGATGCTTGCAGAAGGGCTTTTGCAGAAATTTGCACAGCAGGATAAATAGGTGTGGAATATTGAGAAGCCCAACTTGCAATTCTTGAGTGTGCAAAAATGTAATTCTTTTTCATTGATAAGCGAAAAACTCGCTCATTCTCACGAATTAATGAAAAAATATGACTAATTTTGCGCAAATTAACGTGGTGTGTCTTGTGCGCAATGCCTTAATTGAGATGAAATATATTATTTTGACGCAATAACATTTTAAAGACGAAATCCGATGAACGTGATTACAAAGACTGTTGCGTTGCCCGATGGACGTACCATCAGCATCGAAACAGGTAAGCTCGCTAAGCAAGCTGACGGTAGCGTAATGCTCCGTATGAACAACACAATGTTGCTTGCTACAGTGTGTGGTGCTAAGGATGCTAACCCTGGCACTGATTTTATGCCGCTCCAATGCGACTATAAGGAAAAATATTCTGCTGCAGGCCGTTTCCCTGGTGGTTTCACCAAGCGCGAAGGTCGTGCATCCGACTATGAAATTTTGACGAGCCGCCTCGTTGACCGTGCGCTCCGTCCCCTCTTCCCTGGTGACTACCACGCAGAAGTGTATGTTAACATCATCCTTTTCTCAGCTGATGGTATCGACCAACCCGATGCACTTGCTGGTTTTGCAGCCTCTGCAGCACTTGCTTGTACAGATATTCCCTTCGAAGCTCCTATCTCTGAAGTGCGCGTAGCTCGCATCAATGGCGAATACGTTATCAACCCCACTTTCGAACAGATGAAGCAGGCTGACATGGACCTCATGGTGGCTGCTACTGCTGAAAACATCATGATGGTGGAAGGCGAAATGGACGAAGTGCCCGAATCTGCGCTCCTCGAAGCGCTCAAGGTGGCACACGAAGCTATCAAGCCTATGTGTGCACTCCAGGTTGAGCTCATGAAGGAACTCGGTACTGATGTGAAGCGCGAATACTGCCACGAAGTAAACGACGAAGACCTCCGTAAGCAGTGTCACGAAGAGTGCTATCAGAAGTGCTACGACATCACTAAGAGCGCTCTCGAAAAGCACGCTCGCCTCGAAGCTTTCGAAGCTGTGCGCGAAGAATTCAAGGAAGCTTATGCAGCAGCTCACGCAGACCTCACTGCTGAAGAACTCGAAGAAAAGAATGGCCTTATCGACCGTTACTATCACGATGTAGAAAAGGACGCTATGCGCCGTTGCATCCTCGATGAAGGTATCCGTCTCGATGGTCGTCAGACTACAGACATTCGTCCCATCTGGTGCGAGGTTGATCCTCTCCCCATGCCTCACGGTTCTTCTATCTTCACTCGTGGTGAAACACAGTCGCTCTCTACTTGTACGCTCGGTACTAAGCTTGACGAAAAGATGGTGGACGACGTGCTCGACAAGAGCTACCAGCGCTTCCTCCTCCACTATAACTTCCCTCCTTTCTCAACAGGTGAAGCAAAGGCACAGCGTGGCGTAGGCCGTCGCGAAATTGGTCACGGTCACCTCGCATGGCGCGGTTTGAAGGGTCAGATTCCTGCTGAATTCCCCTACACAGTGCGCGTTGTGAGCGACATCCTCGAGTCTAACGGTTCTTCTTCAATGGCTACTGTTTGCGCTGGTACACTCGCGCTTATGGATGCAGGTGTTCCCATGAAGGCACCTGTCAGCGGTATCGCAATGGGTCTTATCAAGAATCCTGGAGAAGACAAGTATGCTGTACTCTCTGACATCCTCGGCGACGAAGACCACCTCGGCGATATGGACTTCAAGACAACTGGTACACTCAAGGGTCTTACTGCTACACAGATGGACATCAAGTGTGACGGTCTTTCTTACGAAATCCTTGAAAAGGCGCTCGCACAGGCTAAGGCTGGTCGCGAACACATCCTCTCTTGTATGATGGAAACAATGAGCGAGCCTCGTGCTGAGCTCAAGCCTCACGTACCCCGCATCGAAGCATTCGATATTCCCAAGGAATTCATCGGTGCTGTTATCGGTCCTGGTGGTAAGATTATCCAGGGTATGCAGGAGGAAACAGGTGCTACTATCACTATCGAAGAAGAAGACGGCGTAGGCAAGATTCAGGTAAGCGGTCCTAACAAGGAATCTATCGAAGCTGCCATCGCTAAGATTAAGGCTATCGTTTCTGTGCCCGAAGTTGGCGAAGTTTACAACGCAAAGGTAGTGAGCATCATGCCTTATGGTTGCTTCGTAGAGTTTATGGCAGGTCGTGAAGGTCTCCTTCACATCTCTGAAATCTCTTGGAAGCGCCTTGAGACAGTTGAAGAGGCTGGTCTTAAGGAAGGCGACACAATTTCTGTGAAGCTCCTCGAAATCGATCCCAAGACCGGAAAGTATCGCCTCTCTCACCGTGTGCTTGAAGAAAAGCCCGAAGGTTGGGAAGAACGTCCCCGTCGTCCCCGTCGTGAAAATGCAGATGGCGAACGTCGTCCCCGTCGCGAAAAGAGCGAATAATCTGGCAATAGTTGCAGCGCATATATAAATTATAGGCGCATGTCATCAATGGTCATATAAAAAGAGTTCCATCCAAGCCAAAGCTTGCGTGGAGCTCTTTTTTAATACTCCTTACGGCACATTTTTTCCATCTTATTCTATTACTATTAGCGACAGCATAGGATTTGTTTTATTTATGTTTATAACTTAGTGAGAGCATTTGTTTATTTATTCATTGGGCGCTTGATTGTTTTGACAAAATAAAAAAGCAATTACTCTGAAGTAACTGCTTTTTAAGTGGTGCCACCAGGAAATGAGTCTCATTCCTAAATGGCTCTATATCTTCATATTAAAGAAATGCTCCAAACGTAATCTCCCGCTATTGCTCCACCTCAGTTCGGAATCCCTAATTCTTCATTTTTGTCTATGTCGATAATGTCCTTTTTGAAAGAATATTTCTTAGGCCATAACCTATCATATAATATACAAAAACAGTACTTTTTCTATATTTTATGATAGGTTGAGTAAATTTCTACTTCTTTTTAAGTTTCTTTACTTCTCTATCAAAGTCGCTTTCGAGTAAATCCATTTCTCGTTTGCGATATATCTCAAACTCCTTCTCAGCTTTGGCTATTGCCTGTTGGTGCGAAACATTGCCCTTACCAATGAGTACTTTGCGCTTATGTGCGATGATTTGACCATCAAGAGCCTCTATCCAATCTTTCATTGTCATTGGATTCATCTCCAATGCTTGGAACTCGGCAAAATCCAAGAAGCCAGAAACGAGCAAATTTAAGCGTTGTAATTCAATTTCCGATAGATAATTCTTAGCAATCTTAACATCATCTTTAGTAACATAGTCACCTTTGAAGTTCGTCATACCCACAAAAGGCTTTTCGTTATCCACGCGATTGTAAATAACCTCAGCTGCTGTATTCTCGTGGACAGCATAATGAAGTTTATTCTGCACCGTAGCAAAGAACGTCTTTGTCATTTCGCTACGAGGGTCATAGTCAGTCGCTGTTGCGTATATATCTGTTACTTGCTGATAGAAATTACGTTCACTGCTACGAATATCCCTGATGCGTTGCAACAATTCGCGGAAATAACGATTACCGCCCTGCTTCAAACGCTCATCATCCATTGCAAATCCCTTCTGGATATACTCATGGAGTCGCTGAGTTGCCCAACGGCGAAAACGGGTTGCTACTTGCGATTGCACACGATAACCAAGAGCGATAATCATGTCAAGGTTGTAATGAACTATATTACGTTGCACTTGGCGATTACCCTCTTGTCGAACTGTCAAGAATTCCTTTACAGTTCGATTTATATCCAACTCGCCATCGTTTAGAATATTATCTATATGCTGACTGATATTCTGCTTGGTGGTATCATATATCTCTGCTAATTGATTTTGTGTCAACCACAAATCTTCATCGGCAAAACGCACCGACACACGAGTAATTTCGTTATCGTCTTGATATAGTATTATCTTGTTTTCTTCTTTCTTCATCATCTAAACCTCTATTTATTACTTTTTAAATGTTCTATCAACTCTAACCCTTTCGCAGTCAATTGATACTTCTGATTCCTGCTGTTAGGCTTTTCTGGCATAGTCTGCTCTATGATACCAGCCTCCAAAAGTGGATGAATATATTTTCTCCTAAATTTAGTTCTATCGGTAAGACACATAAATGCTAACATTTCACCAAAAGAGCGTGCTTCAGTACAGAATACAATCAGTTTATCAAGGTTTTCAATATTAGGTACTGACTGGGTGCCGACTGGGTGCCGACTGGGTGCTGACTGGGTGCCATCTTGTACACTTATAGGCAAAGTTATGCGGATAAAGTTGTCCGTAAACTTAAAACAATCTTCACCGTATGCCCGCAAAATACGAGGAATACCAGAGCCTAACGACTCTACCAGTTCCACATCGCGGTAGATACGCATCAGTTCCTTGTTGCGTGGAATGGATATACCGTTGAAGAACTCCTCTCTTGTTAGAGATTCAGGCAAGCGACCTGCTGAAGTGATTTCAAGTCTGTCGGGGAATATTTCAAATTTAGGTGGTACTTCAAACGAATAGTCATTATGCACTATGGCGTTGATAACAGCCTCACGCAAGGCGACTTTGTTCCACAATGGAGTTTCAATGCGCTCCATTGGAGTTATCGTTGCAGCCACCTTGTTCTCAATATCCAGTTTTGACAATACACTTTTCGTTGCCTTTATGAGGGAGCAGTATCCATACTCATTATTCTCAACCAAATCGCATCGGTCAAGACTTGAATACTTTGCCACTTTGATTGAATTGCCGTTCTCATCAGCCAATAAATAGGCTACATAGTTGTATTTACCATCATCTGTAAGCAATTCCAATGTGCGCTTGAAATTATCATTAAGCCTTTTGCCTCGCTCATCATAATAGATACGCAACTGCTCAAAACTCAAATCTTGGCGGTTCGATACAATACGCCCGATAAAGTTGCGGGTACGCATAGCAAACAAACGGTCAATTTGCTCCTGTGGCATAGGCTCTGCCGATGTTCCCACTCGCATAAATGCACCTCTTGGAGTCATTCCATACTTCGTTTTGAAATATGGTTTCTCTATTCCGCTTGCCACTGTAACTTTGATAATGCTACGTCCATTCTTTTGTTCTTCGGCAATATCAAAAAGTCCCATAGCCGAAGGAGAGATGTTGTGCTTTATGCGGTCTTTCAACCTCAACATACAATCATCCACATCGCTGACGTCCACAGATGAACCATCTTTATCAATTCCAATATAGATGTACCCACCCTCCTTGTAATTAAGGAACGCCACAACCTCCTTCTCAATATCAAGTTCCGAGGTCAATTCTCTTTTATATTCTATGCGGTTGGTTTCGGTCATGTAACGCGTCATTAATTAAACTTTTATATAATTCTAAGTACACCTATTAAATAATCCAAACAAATACCTATTTTTTGATATGGTTGTAATTGTGGATTTATAGACATAATAACTCGTAGATAATTTAATAGAATCTCGGCATTATAATCTTTTGTAGATATTTCTAATACTTGTTGAGAATATTTAAGCCATATATTATACATATCTTCTGATAAATTAGGATCTTTCATCTGCTTTAACCCATCATCTACCAAATCTCTTATATATTTTCGAACAAAATCCTGCTTTCTATAATAATTATTCATCTTTGTTTTCTTTTATAATGGTTTCGAGTTGTTCTTCTAATTCATTAATCTCTGGTATAGTATTGTCTTTTAGTATTTCATCTCTTAAAAACTTGATTTTAAGAGTTTGTTCTTCCTGCTCTTCCCTCTCTTTGCTTAACTTAAAACCGTATCCTTCAATACGATTAAATAATGGAAGAAACAATAGAAATAGCCATAAAATAAATATCAAACTATTACCATTGAATTGACACACAAAACATTGTGTTACTAGTGTATTAAAATTACAACTTACATATATAGTGGATAGTGCAAGTAATAAAATATACCATGCTTTTTTTATCCAATATAATTCTAATTTCACTTTCTCTCTATTAATAAGAAAGTTATGTATTTTCTTTAACCATTCCATTATTCTAACTGTTTTCTGTAAACTGAATCCAATGTGTTACCTTCTTTATCTTTCCACACGAGCCAGCCGTTGTTGCTACTACCGATACAAAAGTCTGCGGCAGTGCTTGGACTTGAAAAAGTTTTATCAGAGGTCATTACCAATTTATCTTTCTCAATCGTAGTATATTCTTGCACCATCTTTTCGCGTTTCTCTTTCCAATTAAAGGATGGGACCATTGTTTGGGCAATAACACTACCTTTCAGTACAGTAAAGCCATTGGAGCTATAAAAGCCCTTTGCTTCACAGCCTCGACCTTTAGTGAAGAAAAGATGTTCAGCTTTGGGCTGTGACACTTCAAAGATATTGCATCCGATAAATGAAGCTAAGAACTTCACATCCTCGAAAAACTCATCCATTGAGTCCTGCTGATATTCGGGCAAATTTGGAGCCTTGGGTGTCTGCTTATTGTCACTCAATACAAAAGCATTAGCTTTCTTTGCCTCTGCTATTGCCTTATGTTCTAAATACTGCACATCAGCTTTAGTCATATCGGCATCCTTGGATACAAATATGAGCGCCTTCTGCCAAAACGACTTCTTGCTATCGTGGTCTTTCACGCGTTCACGGAAATTCTCTGTCTCACCGATATATGCTTGTGGTTTAGTCGCTTCATCTTCTCCAAGCAAGATGTAAAACGCTGGTTTCTGCAACTTCTCTTGCGTATTAAGGTAGGAGAGATTCGAGCGAGGTACAACAAACATCTGGCAAATCTTATTGCTAATGAATGCATATTGAGTTCCTTTAGGATCTCCATCAATTAAGTATGTGGTTACTGTTTTGCCCATAATTACTTATCTTTTTCAATGATATATTTAAACGCCTCGTTGATTTGATCCACTTCTATATTCCCCGAATGTATATCTTTTGCCAGCAAAAACAAATCTTTGCTAATAGGTTGCAGTCTGATACCATCCCATTCAACAGGATTATTTTTCTCAGAATTGGCAAAAACACTAATCTCTTTTGTAACTATTATATTATGAAAACTGAATTGTATGCCATAGCACCTAATATACATACATTGACTTTGAGCATCATAGTATAACTCATCAGCATATCCATTCTCAAAGTGAGATGCAAGAAAATTAACCAACCTCGATACACGGGGTTTAATATATCCATAACTTAATTCCTTTTTGTATTCCTTGTCCTTAATTGCGGCATTAAGCAAATTCAAAGCACACAATTTTATAAACACATCATTCTTGCTTTGAATATCTCGCTGAATATACTGTGTAGCCTCGTCTATCAATGCTCTCATAATCATAGTATCTCTTTCAATCCTAGTTCTTTTAGGAATTCATTATGCTTGTTTCTTGCGGCAATGATTTCCTTTTCAATGTCTGTAAGTTTCTTTTGAACATCACTCAAATCAACAGCCTCCTCATCTTTCGATAAATTAACATATCGAGTGATATTGAGATTATAACCATTCTCTTTAATTTCACTCAAAGACACTTCACGGGCATATCGACTAATAGTTGCACGACTTTTGTATGCATCAATGATGTCTTTAACATCATCATGTTTTTCGTCTTTACGTAGATAGTTCTGTCGCTTACCTTTTTCGTAATGCTCCTCTGAACTTGCATTGATAAAGAGAATCTTATCATTCTTACGACACTTCTTCAAAACAATGATACAAACAGGAATACCAGTTGAGTAGAACAGATTTGCAGGAAGACCGATTATAGCATCAATGTAGTCCTTTTTGATTAGTTCTTTTCTGATTACCTCTTCCTTGCCTCCACGGAATAGCACACCATGAGGCAAAATGATAGCCATCGTACCACTATCACTTAAGAAGTGCAAACCATGTAATAGGAATGCAAAGTCCGCAGCTGATTTAGGAGCAACACCAAAACCATTAAAACGGAAATCCTTTGCAGTCTCTTCCTTTGGATCCCAACGCAGGCTGAACGGTGGATTTGCAACGATAGCATCAAATGTCAATTTCTTTGCAGGATTCTCTTCGCTTAAAATACTCCAATCATTGACAAGAGTATCACCATGATGTATTTCGAATTCTGTATCTTTTACACCATGAAGGAGCATATTCATACGAGCCAAGTTGTAAGTTGTGATATTCTTCTCCTGCCCGTATATTTTTCCTATGCCTTTATCTCCCATCTCTTTGCGCACATTCAAAAGCAACGAGCCTGAACCACATGCGAAGTCAAGAACCTTATCAATCTTGCTTTTCTTGCCACTCTTTGGGTCCTGACAATCCAATGTGACAATCTTCGATAGGATAGAAGACACCATCTGTGGCGTGTAAAATTCTCCAGCTTTCTGTCCTGAACCGGCAGCAAACTGTCCAATAAGATACTCGTAAGCATCTCCAAGATCGTCACTGTCTACAGACAACTCTGCTAATTTCTCTGCAATGGTTTTGATAACCTTGCAAAGCAAAGCATTTCTCTCTGTGTACGACTTTCCGAGTTTCTCTGAACTAAGATTAATCTCGGAAAATAGGCCTTTGAATGAACTCTCAAACGATTCATTCTCAATATACTTAAAACCATCTTGGAGTGTCTTAAGTAAATCGCTGTCTTGAGTGCGTGCCAATCCGACTATATTATCCCACAGATATTGAGGCTCTATCACATAGTGAATCTTTCGGCGCATTTGCTGCTCAAACAAGAAGGCATCATCTATATTGTCATTGTACCACAACTGTAGAGGAGTACATACATTCGTATTCTCAGAGTTGTTCTTGCTCTCAGATGGATAATCCGAACCAAGTTCCTTTTTTGCGGTTTTGAGATAGTTATGCGATAAGTACTTCCAAAAAAGGAATAAAAGCATATAATCGCGGAAGTCATCCGCCATCATTGCACCTCTTAATTCATTTGCAACAGCCCAAAGAGCTTTGCCTAATTTATTTTGATTATTATTGCTTGTTGCCATACAGATGATTAATTATTCTTAAATACTTCAGGTAGTTCAAACTTATATTTTTCGACAAATAAATCGAACAGTTTTACAAACAACTCTGCATTTTCACGCATTAAGCCCTTGGGGGCATAAATTGAATATTTGCCGTGACTCATAATATTAACAGCACGAGCATACAAATCTTTATCTGCAAAGTCCTCAATACAATAAGCAAAATCATCTCTTCCGAAAAATATCGCAGTTTTCTCAAAAATAGCTCTCATCGTATTGAAATGATGAGCCTTTAAAATATTTGATTGCAATATTCTTTCATCTAGATGCTCTGTTGACCTATACTTTTCCACACACTCTTTCAATCGACATAATTCGTCAATGTGATGGAAGAATGGTGTATCATCATTAGCCTGTAAACGGAATGTTTCACTTTGTGTCCTGTATAGTAAATATGTTTTGCTCTTAATGCTCCTTAATTCGTTATATATAACATTGTAGAAAAGACTATGATGTGATGATATTACATACTTCTTCTTGTGTTTGCCATTATCATTAATATCCTTTTTTATTAAACTAGCCAAATCTGTCGCAATTGTAATAGCATTATTTTCATCAAGCGAAGAGATTGGGTCATCAATATAGATATATTTGACCCATTTATATGCATCATGCCCTTCTATGACGAGTTCACATATTGCTAAAAATACTGAAAATATAAATATATTTTCTTCTCCTCTTGAAATTTTAATGTTTTCAACTTTAACCTTCTCAGGTTCAATATTGTTAGGATTTTGGGGGTTATATTTAGGGTTGTTAATATTTCTACTAAATGAGACTACCCATTTATCATAATCAATAAAAAAGTCAAGTTCTGTATACCGTTCTAAATGGGAATGGATTCTATCTTCAAGCGATAATCCTCCGAATCCATTAAAGAACTTACTTTGTTCATTAATTTTTAGATATCTATCCTTGTCATGTTCTAAATCATTATTCCATGTAAAAAGGTCCTCTGTAAATGCATTGTAATATAAAGTATCAGGAGACTTCTTTTTCTTGCCTTTTTCCTTAAACGCCATTGATAAGCGAGTTTTACCAGTCCTATTGAATGCATACAATAAAACTGCACATATGTCTTGCTGACTTAAATCATCATGCAGCCTGGCTGCAAGAGTGTTTAAATTCTGATACTTATATATTTTAGGCGAGACCTTCATATGACATTTTATTTAAATCTAGGAAATAATTGCTGTTGTAAACCTTTTTTATGAGTTTCAAGAAGATCAATTTTGTCATTAATCTTCTTTATCTCACAATCTATACTCATTATGCATGACACTATTCGTTTCTGTTCATCTAGTTTAGGAATCGCTAATTTGATACGTGAAAAATTTTCATAAAAAAGATAACTTCTAATACCACCTTCAACATTACATTCAACGGCTTGATTAAAGATATGTGAGTTGAAGAAGCACATTAAAAACGTATCATCAACGATATCAGTTGTCTTAAAGCATACATACAAAGAGCTTATTAAAATATCTTTCAGATCTCCACTATATCCGATAGACCCGACATTGATTCGAGCGGGATTATAAGCAAATGTGTGTTTGCCGATAATCTTATATGCGGAAATGTCATAACCTCGGGCCTCGCTGTCCATTCCATCAAATTGTTGAGATTGAGGAATAAATCCATCAACATTATTAATCGAATAGACAGGAAGTGTGCGATTGCTTTTATTTCTTTTATTAACAACCTCTGTCACTTCTCCTAGAGATACGATATTCCAGTTTTCTCTATGCGAAAATTCCGGGAAGCGGAGCTCGGGGAGAGTTTTACCCTTAGCAGGGAATAACTTCTGCATTAAGCCTTTCTTATGTTCCTTTAATAGCTCAAGTTTACGCTTTGTTGCATCAATTTCTTTATCAATGGACACAAAACAATCGGCAATTTTTTTCTGTTCTTGTGTCGTTTTTGGAACCAATATTTTAATATTCTGATATGTCGAAATATAATATCTCTTATGTTCCTTTTCTTCGAATTTTATATTCTTCATACACTCGAAAATAAATTTGAGATCATCTCTATTCTTATTTTTTAATGTAAGAAGTTTTATTGCAGACGATTTTACTTTAAAAGGGAAGTTAACAAACTTTTTATCTGTAGTAAAATCATCAAATATTATCACGGGAAGATCATTATATACACCATATGACTCATCTGTATATCCTAGTATAAACCCTTTATTTGCAGTTAAAACTGGAGTGCCCGTTTTTTTGTAATTAGTATCATTTACAATATATGCTCCTGGCTGTTCATAATTTAATATTTCGGCCAAAGAACGCAACTCCCACACCCCGTCATTTTGAAATTCAGGGAAGCGGAGTGCAGGGATATATTTTTTAATTTCGGTTGCCATAACAATTGCTCTTTACAGTAGAGTTATATTTATTCGTATGCAGAAAGGCCCGAAATCTTTTGTCCTTCGGCCATACGCTTTAACAACGGTATCAAATCGGTCATTATCGCAGTCTCCTTCTTGGTGCGATCCTTCCAGCCCAGCTCCAATGGAGCTACAAGCTCGCTCAATTTCTCACCATCGAAAATCTTGCGATCTACAATGGTTTGGACAAAGTTTTGCAGCGAAGCAACACTCAAATTGTGATTATCTGCAATGGCGATAAGCTCCTTTGCAAACTTCTCGGTTTTGAAGACCTCATATCCATCTTTAATCTCTTGCTCAGTTTTGCCATTTACACCATCAAGATGGTCGATATAAGCAAGAATATCATCACGCTCATCAATAAGGTTTGCACTAGAACTTACCAAACTGATGAGTTGCTCCTTGGTCATCTTCATTTTTGAAGGTGCGCCAACATAGCGAGCAATAAGCTCCATAATGTAGTCGTAGTCAATCAAAGCCGATGCGAATAGCACAAACTCAAAGTCGAGTTCCTCGACCTCGGGTGATACCTCCTCGTTGCGTTTATTCTCTCGTTTCTTTTTCAGCGTGCGGGCCACATCGAGATATGCACCACGGAATGCCTGCAAATCCTCCTCGGGCATCAAAGCCTCGATGTCTGCAAGTTCGTCGACGCTGATATCAGTATATTGATCTAGCTGAGTTTTGAAGCGCTGCACCTCCTTAAAATACTTAATGAACATTGCACGGGCGTTGTCTCCCTTGAGGTTGGCAACTTCATCTGCCGAGCACTCCAAGTCATTGACTGCCATAAAGTCCTGAAGAGTTTTAACAGACTCCTTATACTTGGTAATAATTGCAGGTGCGGGATCCACCAACCATATCTGTCGAGCAGTATCAGCCTTCTCACCCGAGAACAATGCAATAGCTGCATCAACGGCATCTTGCTGACCTCTGAAGTCGAGTATGTTGCCATACGGTTTAGTATCATTCAGGATTCGGTTGGTGCGCGAGAATGCCTGAATCAAACCGTGATGTTTCAGATTCTTATCGACATACAAGGTATTAAGGTACTTCGAGTCAAAGCCTGTAAGTAACATGTCTACTACGATTACGATGTCAAGCTTATTCTTGTGTGCATAGTCCTTGTTGCTGTATTTCTGATTCTTGATACGTTGTTGAACATCTTGATAATATACATCAAACTCTGATACAGTATGATTCGTACCGAACTGTGTATTGTAATTTTCTATAATGGTTGCGAGAGCCTTCTTTTTCTTGTCGGGTTCTACCTCATTATCTTTGCGTTCCTGCTCCAAATCCTCTTGAAGCTGCAAAATGTCCCTGTTACCCTCGGCGGGAGGTGTGAATACACAAGTTATATTTAGAGGCTCCTCTCCCTCGTTTTGTGCAAGGTATTCCTCTTGAATCTTCTGGAACAGATGATAATAGTCGATAGCATCATTGATAGATGCCGTAGCAAACAGTGCATTGAATCGACAACCGCCAGTGGCTGCTCGGTGTTTACCGATGATCGCCTCTGCGATGGCCTGCTTGCGAGCACTTTCGTCAATAGTTATATCGCTATCATCCAATTTAAAATAGTCCACATGGAATCTGAGAACGTTGCAATCATCAATAGCATTGGTAATCGTATAAGCGTGCAACTCCTTTTGGAAAACATCCTCTGTGGTTTTATATTGGGCTTGTTCTCCAGTTACCTGTGTGTATGTTGCGTTTTCCTCAAAAATAGGAGTGCCGGTAAATCCAAATAGCTGTGCTTTTGGGAAAAACTCTTTAATAGACTTGTGATTCTCACCAAACTGAGAGCGGTGGCACTCATCAAATATAAACACAATGCGCTTGTCTCTTAGAGGCAACAAACGCTCTTGGTAATTATTCCTATTCTGAGAATCTAGTGCTATGCCGAGCTTTTGAATTGTAGTGACAATAATCTTGTCAGCATAATCATCCGATAACATCCTTCTCACAAGATTCTCGGTGTTTGTATTTTCCTCCACGCAACCATCTTGGAATCTATTAAACTCCTCACGAGTTTGTTTGTCAAGGTCTTTACTATCGACAACAAACATACACTTCTCAATTCTTGGATTGTCCTTGAGAAGGGTTGATGCCTTGAATGATGTCAGGGTTTTTCCGCTACCCGTAGTGTGCCAAATATAACCATTGCCACGATTCTCGTTGATGCAATCCATAATAGCATTGACCGCATATATTTGATATGGACGCATAATAAGCAACTTTTGCTCACTAGCAATCAATACCATATATTGACTTATCATCTTGCCGAGCTTGCATTTAGCCAAGAAAACCTCTGAAAAATCATCAAGATTAGAAATCTTATTATTCTTCTGGTCGGCCCACTGATATACAGGCAAAAATTGCTCGTCAGCATTGAAGTTGAAATGCTGATTGTTGTTATTTGTGAAATAAAATGTCCTACTTTGGTTACTTACAACGAATAGTTGCATGAAACAAAGCAGAGAATTTGTATAGCCATTACCAGTGTCGTTTTTGTAATCCACGACCTGCTGCATTGCGCGACGAGGACTAACATCCAATGTTTTTAGCTCAATTTGAACAATGGGCAAACCATTTATCAAGATAATCACATCATAACGCTGGAAACTATTGCGAGTATTCATGCGAAGTTGATTAACGACTTCATACTCGTTTTTGCACCACTCTTTGATATTAACCAAGGTGTATTGCAATGGAGTGCCATCCTCTCTGATAAATGTGTTACGCTCCCTCAAACGCTTTGATGAGGTATACACATCTGAGTCTGTGATTTCATCTAGTAGCCTATCAAACTCTGAGTCTGTTAAATGTACTCGATTCAGTTGCTCAAACTTTACACGAAAGTTCTGCTCCAGAGTTTTTCTGTCGCAAATATCGGGACGATATGAGTACTTCAAATCGCACAATCGCTTGATGAAGCTTTCTTCTATTTGTTTTTCTCTTATCATATCTTAATGCGAAGTTTGATAGCTTAGTTTTATTCTTTGTTTTGCAATGCAAAAGTATGCATGCATTTTGACAACTTCTGACAATCGCTAAATTTTTCTTGCGGATACAAAACATCCAACATACAAAAATAATAAAAAATTTCCAGAGTAAGGGATTCTGGTTAAAAAGTTTGTAAACAAACTTATAAATATAAGGTAGAAGAGGTAATGTTGTATCGCCAGATATGGACAAAAAAACAAGGCGACCGAAGTCGCCTTGCCACTCTTTACCTAATCCATCAACCCACTTCACTAGCGTCGATTTCGGTATCGCCATGGGTCGGGAGTCATAAACTTTTCGAAATCCTCCATATTGGTGATGCACTCGATATTTTGTTTCTTCTCGAGCCACTTCTTGATGGTAGGTCGATCGAAATACAATCTGTTACCCTGACGGATAAACGGAATGTCGTGACACCTTACCGTTCGATACACCGCAGATTTGGATTTGCCAAGTAGCTTGCAAACATCCTCCACGCTCATCAGCTCCCCTTCGAGTGGCTGTGGTTGCTGCTTCTCGCGAACTGTCTTTTCGAGTGATTCAATTCTCTCTACCAGATTTTGAATGAGCTCTGGCATCTGCTCAAATGATACAACTTTAGCTTCCATTTTGTTATTGTTTTTAAGTGAATTCATATTAAGAGTAGAGGGGCGTTAGTAATAAGGTTTATGAATTAGTGATTTTTTTTGCAAAAAAAGTTGTTAACGAATTTCGTCGCCGACAATCATTGCCTTTTTAGTAGAAAGTACAATTCTCTTCGCCATTTTATTGCGGTTCGTTGCACTCCATTGCTCCTCATTGCACTCCACTGCAAACTTGGCGAGATATTTTTGTTGAAGACATTAAGACATAAAAAAATCCCGAAAGTCAAGTCTAACTTTCGAGATTTTTTCGTCTATTTTTGTAGTAAATTCTGTTGCTATTGGTGTGCGTTAGCGTTTATTAGTGTGCATTAGAGGGCGTTAGTTACTTGCCTATGCAGAAGTGGGCAAATATCGAGTGGAGGATGTCGTCGGAGGTGATTTCGCCGGTGATTTCGCCAAGGTGGTGGACAACTCTGCGGATGTCCTCGCTCAACAAATCCGAGGGTAGGCCATTATCCATTGCTGTGCGCGCAGAAGTGAGGGCGGTGTAGGCCTCGCGCAGTGCTGCGTAGTGGCGCATGTTCGATACTACGACGCTACCCGTGCCGAGCTTTGAGGTGTCGATAGTCGCTGCCAGGCGCTCGCGGAGCGTGTCGATGCCGATA
>JAZLDQ010000064.1:0-42290 GCA_045614785.1 Alloprevotella sp. | reverse complement strand
TTTGTACTACAAAGATACAACAAAATTGAGCGAAATCCAAATCGCGTTTTTCGGAGTTATCCACAGGTACGAGTAGTAAACCCTTTATTTTGTAATTAAAGTGCTCCGAAATGCCAACTTTTGTGCTAAGAAGGAAGATCTTGTTTTGTAAAAATATTTCGCAATTAGGAAGAAGGAGATTTCTGTAAAAAAACTCAAGCTTATAGGTCGTAATTCCATGCTGTCTCAACAATCTGAAACAAAAAGGCATTTACATCGTAAATGGACAAAAGCGAATCGTAAAGTAGCGATGCCTTTACCTTCTCCATGCGAACTTACATTGGAAGTAGAAAGATTATCTGATTCAGTTAGGAAGGATTTCGTAAGCGCCCACCTTTCAGCAATGCAGCTTGCAAAACTTACACAAATTAAAAATGCCTTGGCGACATTCAATATTGTCGCCAAGGCATTTTATTTATTGTTTTGAAGCGCTGAAGCGCAAATATGTACGTTTTTTACTTTGCGGCTTCTACGTCTGCTATAAGTTGCTTCGTTTCTTCGTCGAGCGCAGGAACTGAAGGGGGGATGTTCATTCGGCGGCTTGCCAACGTCAACTTCGTACGATCTACAGCGGCATCGATGGAAATGTATTCTTTCTTCACAACATAGCATTCTGTAACAACTGAAGCTGCGATGTGTTCGGCGTCATAATACTTGCGCACGCGGCGACCCGAAAGGTCGAGGTCGAGCGTCATAGAGAAGCTCTGCAGGTCTTTAGCGGAAAGAGCTGTAACTGTATCAGGCTCAGCGAATTGATATGCTTTCGTGGTGTAGAATTTCTTGAACTTAATGTTGACACCCAACGCCCATGTAAAGATTTTGGGTATCGTCAATTCGCCACCCTCGAAATCTGCCAAACAGTCATAAGTGAACAGCAGCTTATCGCCCGACTTACGATATACCTCAAGAGGACCGCTGACACCAGGAACGCTATGAGTAACCACCTCGTCTGTGCTCTCAATGATTTCCTTGGGCATAGGATAGTCGCTAGACTTAAGTGAACTGATAGACAGAATATTGTCTTTTTCGGGTTTGTTCTTCACGAGGGAATCGCCGTCTTCGGCCGATGGGCGATAAGTCCAGGTGTTGCTGGTCTGCACGTAGGCTTTGCTGCTGCTGACTTTCTTTTTGGCAGCCTTCGTCAGCGGAATGAAATAGTTGAGCATATACTCACCGAAGCTATGCTCCATGAGGGTGGTGTCAGCAGCTACCTTTAGGTAGCGACGAGCATAGCACGTAATCTGCAACACTTCGGGTTTGCGAGGCGTTACGACTGCTTCGCCCAATTCAAAGCACTGAGGCACAAGGTAGATGGGCTCAATGCTGGGGCTGCTAACCTCTACGGCTGAATAGCCAATGCAGCGCACCGTTACAGGATAATCGCTCTGCTTCAACGTAGGAAGTTCACCTCGATCGTTTGTCAAACCAAGAAATTTACCTTCCTCACTAAACACCGTAGCTGCAGCAACAGCCACACTGTCAACGGCATCTATCACACGCTGCTGAGCTACTGCTATCGCATTTCCTCCCATCAGCAACACCACGCATAATATCAAAAAAATAATTCTATTCTTCATTATTTCAAAAAAGTTAATTTGCAAATTTATACATTCAATCAAGCGAAACTTCGCTTAATAACTAAAGAAGCGACCATCCTGCGTCATGCCTTGTACGGAAACAATAGGCACAGAACCATGCGATGAATTGTTGAAGAGCATAAGGTTAGCTTCGCCAGCATCGTTTGTCGATAGCTTGGGCACCCACAAAAGCGTGCGGCGCTGGTCGCCCTTTTCGGGCAAATCCTGCAGATTATAATTGGGGGCAAAGAATTTCACGTGCGGTTCAAAGCCCCACACCTTGCGATAAGTAAGCCCCTTCTTCGAACGTCGTGCCTCTTTGTTTTCGTGCAAGATAAGTACGGCATCAATAGGATCATGCGCTTGCGCAGCGGCTTCAAGCGTATGGGCTCCAATTAGTCGAGCCATGTCGCCATAACTTCGAACTAAGTACGCAATCTTAAAGTCCTCTGCAAACTCAGCATTTCCACGCCCCGAAGCATATTCTACATGCCAATTCTCACCATCTACTTTTATCGTCTGAGAATTATCACCCAACTGAGAATCCTGCAATAAGTTCTCGCTATTTTGCACTTCCTCTTCCTGAGTTCCTTCGGTTTCCTCGGTTTCTTCAGCAAAAGGATTTTCATCGCTCACTTCCATCTCGAAAGCAGCATCGTCAAACTGCGCCACTGCGCCCTTGCGCCCTTTTCCGTTGACCACGTTAAGCAGTTCGATGACCGAAACACGTCCATCGTATCCCGCATCTCTCCACTTTTCCAATTCTCTCTCAATATCTACAGCCTGCTCAGCATATCTCCTGCCATGCTTCACGCCACCATTCCATTCAAAGCGATTTCCATTGAGTGGCTTGTAGCGTTTAAGACGATTGGCTGTCACCTGAGCCTCACCCAACACATAAGTATCTTCAGTGTCCAGAGCGCTCCAATCCACCACATCAGGAACTACTGCCACTGATGTTTGAGCTACTAATGAATCAAAAGCAATAGGAGGAGTGATGCTAAACTCAGGCGTCTGCAAGTTTCTTACCTTAGGACTGAACCAACGGTCGAAAGCCACGCGACTCCACACTTTTTTGCCTTCCGCCGTACGCGTTGTCACCTGCGTCAGCCACTCGCCTTCATAGTCAGCACTTGAAGCAAAGGCAAAGCGTCCTTCTTCATCGGTCGTACAAGTGGCGCGACGCACATCGCCCGACTTGTTATACATCACCAGGCTTAGCGCCACACCCGAAAGTGCTTCTCTACGTTCGTTATCTTTAAATGCCACACCGTTAAGCACCAACTTATCCTCAATAGGCTGAGTGGGCTTAAACTCCTCATGATTACACATAGCATTAAAATCTACTGCACGCCACCCCTGCACCATGAGCAAGAGGTCCAAGCGGCGAGCGGCCTCCACGCCGCTACCTTCAAAATACTGACGAGGATTGTGCACATAGCCACGCACCTCCGAGCTGAGCAACATTGCTACATCAACATCAGCCTTTGAAGGTGCCACCAACTGCTGCGAACCGTCCGTAACAGACACAGACATCAAGGCCTTGCAAGCTTCGCCCTGCGCATTCTTCACCTTCAGCCCTAAAGCAATAGGCACGTGCGCCTCGTAAGTCTTAGCATTTTTCACTACTTCTACCTGTGCTAACTGATGATTGCGCAACGGGGCCATCACCATACGGCTGGCAAGGCTGCGCCCCTTCGCGTCGAAGAGCTCAATACGGTTTACTCCACCACGTAACACCGTTGCTGGAAGCGAAAATTCTTCCACTCCTGCCACGCTCAGCGTGTCGAAATAGCAAGGTTGCTCTCTGCACACCACTGCCAATCCGATAGGTTCGTAAGGCATACCTTGCGAGCGTTCCACGCGCAAATCCACGTATCCATCCGCCTGATCTATGCGCATAGTGTAGCCTTCAGATTGTGCCTCGGGGAGTTCAAAGTGCTGACCTAGCACTTCTGCATAACTACCAGTTTCAAGCATGGGAGGAAGCGTGAGCAAACCTCTGCCTTCATGGAGCACGACTCCTTGAGCTACTCGTTCGCCATTGGCCTTACAAATCCAAACAGTATCGTTCGCCCAATGTCCATCGCCATCTGTTAGCAAAAAAGCCATACGCTGCTCCAACCCCTCCACACGATGTCCGCCTTCGGGAAAGAATGAAAGTCTTCTGACCTTCTTTCCCTCAAAATTATATTTTCGCTTGGCCGTAGCAGGAGCCACCCAATTCTTATCGGGTGCAGTAATATCAACCGTATTACCATCGCGCTCAAACACAGGAATCACTCTTGAGAAACAAGCCGCTTCACCCCAGTTAAGCATCGCGCGAGTATAGGCTCTCACTTCGTAAAAGCCCTGACGATTGTATTCCTTTAAGCTAAAACAGCCTGTCGAAAATCCTGAATCATCAATCTTTGCCAGCTGACGCTCCACCGTTTGCCCTGCAGCATCGAGCAGCTCCACATAAAGCACACGGCTCACGTCAGTAGGGCGTAGCGTAGATGCCCTTACAACGATAGCACTCCACCATATCGTGTCGCCCTCTACGTAAGCGTTGTTGTCGAGATGCACAAAAGCCTTTTCGCGTGGGAAAGCATGGTCATACGCCGCTGCTGCCTTGAGTTTCGTAGCCAAAGCCTTAACAAAATCATCACCACTGGTCTGCGCAGACAATGCCGCAACCAAAGTTGTCAACACAACAGCTAGCACAGTTCGAAAGAAATTTTGCATAGGAAAAAGTACTTTTATTTATTTTTATCTTGCAAAGATATACAAATTCTTCGACATTTCCATCACAAAAACAGATTCATACGAAAAAGGAAGCCTGCCAACTTACCGCAAGCTTCCTTTATTATTAATGTGAGAAAACGTCAAACTACTCTACCCACACGGCAGTGCCGCTACAAGTAACCATCAGCATGCTACCATTCTGTCCTACTGTTTCGTAATCCAAATCGACGCCCACGATAGCATTTGCACCCATAGCAGCAGCGCGACTTTCCATTTCGAGCAATGCTTCATCCTTACCTTTACGCAGCACTTCTTCATACGATCCAGAACGTCCGCCCACGATGTCGCGAATGCTTGCCATAAAGTCGCGGAAGACGTTAGTACCAAAAATAGTTTCACCAGTTACGATTCCCATGTAGCGCACAATACGCTTACCTTCAATGGTTGGTGTTGTTGTTGTAATCATAGTTGTAATATAATTTATAGAGTGATAGATTTACGAAATGATGTGGTAATGCTGAATAGATAGGGGACTAACGCAAAAGAATGCGTCCGCTGCCTGAAGTTCGGCTGTTTTTATCGCGTGTTTTGAGTTCGGTAGCGTCGATTGTGCCCGAGCCAATGATTTCAAACTTGGCTTTCTCTGCCACACCTTTGACCTGCATGCGTCCGCTGCCTGCGAGGCTCGCCTGTAGTTTGGGCGTAGCCAGGCGCTCAACGTTGAGTTTGCCACTGCCGTTGACCTTGAGGCGCGCATGTTTGCTTGCCATGTTCGTCACGCTTGCCTTGCCCGACCCATTGACTACCAAGCGTGCCGACTCACAGGCTGCTACTGAGGCAAAGTTGAGTCTGCCCGACCCATTGACCTCTGCCTTGAACTCAGAAGCGACAACCTGCGCCACACTCACACTGCCCGAACCATTAATTTCGGTTGTAAACGTTCTGTCGCCGGTGTTCACTTCGTGGTTTACAACGACTTGGGCTGAACCGTTGACCTTGTATTCGTAAACGATGGGCGCCTTGATTTTAATGAATACCGACTTGCCATTGAAGCGCACGCGCGAGTGGCGGGTATTGATTTTTAAGCAGCCATCTTCAGAGACGATATTAAGGTCGTCGGGCGCAGTCAGGGGCATCGTTACTTCTACCGAATAACAGTCCGACTGCTCTACGAGAACCTGCACCGGAATGTTGATGCTTACTCTTTCGAAGGCGCTTAATTCGTTGTAAACATGTGTTTTAACTTTGGTTGTTGCGTTAGTCGCAGGAGTTGCCAGCACTTCGATGCTTGCTGTACAGCCCATGACCGCAATCAGTAGGGATAGGATGAATATACGTGTTTTCATAGCGTTTGTTTCAAAATTTACGAATGTGTAATGAATAGCTCCGTGCTAATTTCCCTTGGCGTGGATGTTGATAAGTTCCTTGCCATCAGCGCCGTTTACTTCAATTTTGCAGAAAGAGTCGTTGGCAACGAGTTTTACGACCTCGTCGTTGTTGCCCATGATTTCAATCTCAACGCCGTCGTCGTCCATGTTGATAGTGGGGAGCGTGGGAAGCACGCCTTCTTCAAAAATGGGCGTCATCTTATCAATAATGATGCGCTGTTCGAACACGTCTTCGTCCACATTGAAAGCGCCCGCCTCAATGCCCATCACGGTGCTGAAGAAGCTAATCACCGTGAGCAGGCATCCCAGCAGGAGCGCACCCAACCATGTCCACCAAAGGCGCATGCGTGCCTTGTTCGAAAGCTTGTTCGAAGAATTGACGAGCGACCTTATGACGGCATAGAGCGGAATGGTGATGAGCACAACGCCGCAGAGCAGGCAGAGCAGGAACAAGATGTTGAGCCCCGTGGGGAATGCGTCGAAGAAACTTGAGATACCAAGCATGAAGGGGATGCTTGCCAGCGAAGCCGTTGCGCTAAAGATGCTAAACAACAGGCCTATGATGCCCATAATCAGCATGAGCAACTGAAGGCACAGCATGATAACGAGGGGAACGCACAGCGCAAAGAGCAACACCATGAAGCAAATGCGCAACGCCTTGCTCCAGGAACTGCGGACGGCTGGATTCTGCACCATCTTCTCCGTTTGTGCCACGCCCTTCATGAGCTCTTCGTTGATGCTTTGAAAATTGATGGGTTCGCCGCGCATCTGCAAGCGCTGTTCGGGCGTAACGGCAGGCGGAATGATGAGGTAGAGCAGCGCGTAAGCAATGATGGATACCGAGAAACTGAAGAAGCAGAGCGCTACGAAGACCAAGCGCCAAATCGTGACGTCCTTCAGTCCGAAATAATGGCAGAAACCGCTGATGACGCCACCTAACAGGGCTGTTTCGGGGTCGCGGTAAAACTTTTTTTGCACATAGGTGGGCTGAGGTGGGATGGGCGGTATCTCGTCTTCGTTGACACCGCTGTTTGCGCCGTCCTTGTCGGCACTGCCGGCGCCCAACTCTTCGGGATTGCCGATGCGCGCGATGATTTCTTCGATTTGCGCGAGCGTGATGCACACACTTCCGTTGTCGCGATACTCGCAAAGCAGTTCGGCAACGTGGCTTTCAATGTCGTTGGCAATTTCCTCGCCGTCGTCCATGCGGCTGAAGTAGGAATGCGTGTTCTTCAGGTAGCCTTCGAGCAATGCGCAAGCGTCTTCGTCCATCGTAAAGACTTGTTTGCAAAGATGTATATTGACTGTCTTTTTCATAATTTGCTAAAATGAGATAGGTTTTGGGGATTAAACACTTAGTTGTTCGACTGAAGCAGCGCCACGGAGCCGACCAACTCGTTCCAGGCGGTGTCGAGTTCGGCAAGGAACTGCTCACCTTCGGGCGTGAGGCAATAATATTTGCGTGGCGGTCCCATAGTGGACTCCTGCCAGTTGTAAGATAGGAGCTGGTCCTTCTTCAGGCGCATGAGGAGCGGATAGAGCGTACCTTCGACGACGATAAGATTGGCATTCTTCAGTCGGGTGACGATGTCGTTGGCATAAGCCGGACCATTCTTCAATAGTAGTAGCACGCAATAGTCCAACATGCCCTTGCGCAGCTGCGACTTTGCATTTTCGATGTTCATAAGTCAGATTTTTTTGGCTCAAGGAGCCTTGTTTCTAATGATTTTCCAATGAATAGAACTATTTCATGGTGCAAATCTAAGCATAATTTGGTACTATGCAAAACAAAGTACCTAAAATTTTAAACTATATACGACTTTTTTTCGCAGAACGGCAATATATTGCTAAAAAACTATGATTTTCGCTGTTTCACAAAACACGATGAAACGAGTTAAGAAGGCTACTTCTGAACAACAAATTTCATAACTCTCTACGACCTTCACCTTGCAAAATAAGAACCTAAACACAGCTCAAATTCGATTGCGCTTTAGTCTGCATTAAAAAGAGCATTTTTTTTGAAAAAAGCTTTTTTAGACCCCATAAAGGAGATTTTGAGAGCAAAATTGAAGGTTAAATGTATGACATGCAAGATAGGAAAAAAGACCTTTGAGATCGTTCCTCCGATGTTTGAAGAAATTTAAACGACCTTTGAGGTAATTTTGGCATTTTTAGAGCCAAAAAAAGGAGGGAACTGTGCAGCTTCCTCCTTGTAGTACAAAGATACAACATTTTCTGTCGAAATCCAAATCTGCTTTCATTCATGTTTATTCAGCATTTATCTGCTTTAGTGTCACAGATTCTTGCCTTTAGTTGGAACAATAATTAATAGCCCTCTTCTTAATCAAAACCACGATTTTGCCTACTCCACTCAGCACTTTACAAAAAAAGAAAATAATGATATAGGAAAAGCTAGAATATACATACTCATTTAAAAAATAAATACGTAATTTTGTAACGTATATGGGGATGCAGAAGATGCCTGGTAAGCTCAGGCACAACAACTGGCTTTCGCCACTCAGCATCTTTTACATTACGCATTGATTCTTAAAACTAAAAAAAATACAACTATGTCAGCAACAAAGAAAATCAAGACAGCGCTCGTATCTGTATTCCACAAGGACGGACTCGACGAACTCCTTACTGCGCTCCACAACGATGGCGTGCAGTTCCTCTCAACAGGCGGTACACGCGAATTTATCGAAAGCCTCGGTTTCCCCTGCCAGAAGGTGGAAGACGTTACGACTTATCCCTCAATCCTCGGTGGTCGCGTAAAGACACTTCACCCCAAGATTTTCGGTGGCATCCTCGGCCGTCGCTCTTTGGAAGGCGACCAGCAGCAGATGGCACAATACGAAATTCCTGAAATCGACCTCGTAATCGTTGACCTCTACCCCTTCGAACAGACCGTTGCAAGCGGTGCTTCTGAAGCCGACATTATCGAAAAGATTGACATAGGTGGCATTTCGCTCATCCGCGCAGGTGCAAAGAACTTCAACGATGTTGTAATCGTTCCCTCTAAGGCTGAATACCAGCCCCTCCTCGATATCGTGAAGGCTCAGGGTGCAGCAACAACGCTCGAACAGCGCCGTTGGTTCGCCACTCAGGCATTCGGCGTAAGCAGCCACTACGACACTGCTATCCACACATATTTCAAGGGATAATCTGCAAAAAGAAGGAGAGATTAAGCAATGAGTATCATCTCAAAATATTTTCAAAACTTCTTCTCACTTAAGCAGGAAATCGCTATCGACCTCGGAACAGCCAACACCATCATCATCTGCAACGATGAGATTGTGGTAAACGAACCTTCGGTCGTAGCACTCGACCGCCACACTGACGTCATGACAGCTGTCGGCGGAAAGGCAAAGCTCATGTACGAGAAGACAAACGACAAGATTCGCGTTATCCGCCCCTTGCGCGATGGTGTGATTGCCGACTTCAACGCTTGCGAGCAGATGATGCGCGGTCTCATCAAGATGTTGCACGGTGGAAAGCGCCTCTTCTCACCTTCATTGCGCATGGTGATTGGGGTGCCCAGCGGTTCGACCGAAGTAGAGCTTCGTGCGGTGCGCGACTCTGCTGAGCATGCTGGCGGACGCGACATTTTCCTCCTCTACGAACCCATGGCAGCAGCCATCGGTGTGGGTATTGACGTTAATGCCCCCGAAGGCAACATGATTGTTGACATAGGTGGCGGTACTACCGAAATTGCAGTACTCTCATTGGGCGGACTCGTTTCGAACAACTCTATCAAGATGGCGGGCGACGACTTCACAGCCGACATCCAGGAGTACATGAGCCGTCAGCACAACGTGCGCGTCAGCGAACGTATGGCCGAACGTATCAAGATTGCCGTAGGCGCCGCGCTCACCGACCTTCCGCCCGAAATGGCCCCCGAAGACTACGTTGTCGATGGTCCTAACCGTATCACAGCCATGCCTATGAAGGTGCCAGTGTGCTACCAGGAAATCGCACACTGCCTTGAAAAGTCAATAGCTCGTATCGAGCAGGCCGTCATCAATGCGCTCGAAAGCACACCTCCCGAACTCTATGCCGACATCGTAAAGAACGGCATCTGGCTCACAGGTGGCGGCGCACTCCTCCGCGGTATCGACAAGCGCCTCACAGCAAAGATCAACATACCTTTCCATGTAGCAAAGGACCCCTTGCTCTGCGTGGCACGAGGTACAGGTATTGCGCTTAAGAATGTGGAAAACTTCACATTCCTTATGCGATAATTCGACAAAACATTTATAAACCAAATGAGAAAGGAAAGATAATCCCTCCACATTGGAAGCATCATATCTTACTCCTTTCTCATTTGTGGCTTAAGGTGGGGGTATCACAACTAAAATTATAAGAGGATGGCAACGATGCTTTCACATAGCAATTTCTCCTTCCTCCTTGCGGCTTCGTCTTCACACTAATCGTCATGCAACAACTTATAGAATTCCTACGCAAGTATCACTACCTGCTACTTTTCATAGCCCTAGAAATACTAAGCCTCACGTTGCTCGTAAGGTTCAACAATTTTCAAGGCAATGTGTGGCTTAGCGGAGCCAACACTGCAGTTGCCAGCGTCAACCGTTGGTATCTCGACGTGTGGAGTTATCTGAATTTGCAAAACACAAACCGTGAGCTCACCCTCTTCAACACACAGCTCCAATTAGAGAACGACCGTCTTCGCGAAGCACTGCTTACACTGCAAGCCGACTCCGCACGCAAAAAGTCTGCCATCCTCAGAAATCTTGTCAACTACGAAACACTGCCTGCTAAAGTAATATCAAATTCCAAAGGCGGCACAAACTCATACATCGTAATCGACCGAGGTTTGCGCCACGGCGTGAAGAGCAACATGGGTGTCGTTAGCGGCAATGGAGTCGTAGGAGTCGTATATCTGGCAGGCGATGAATATTCCCTCGTCATCCCAGTGATGAACAACAAGTCGAACATTAGCTGCCGCATTCAAGGTCAACGCTATTTCGGCTACCTCGCATGGGACGGCAGCGACATGCAACATGCCTACGTTGACGACATTCCTCGCCATGCCGTAGTCGAAAAAGGCTTAACCATTGAGACCAGCGGACACTCCTCCGTATTCCCTCCCGGCATCTTTGTCGGCACCATTGAAAGCATCGACAACTCGGCCGACGGACAATCCTATAAGCTCGGCCTTAAACTTGGCACCGACTTCGCCAATGTTCGTGACGTCAATGTCATCACCACTCCCTACAAAGACGCTGTCGATAATCTCTTTAAGAAAGCTGAGGAAGAAGACTTAAATTAGAGCACAATCTAGAGTACAGAGTACAGATAACAGAGTACAGTGTACAACTTACAGAGTACAGTTACCATCCGGATGGCTTCTCGTTAACTCGTCTTCTCGTCAACTCGTCAACTTGTTTACTAATTAGCCCTCACCTAATGTCTCAATCCATATTCTCATACTTCGCATGGGGAGCCCTGCTTATTGCATTTCAAGTGTTAATAGGCAACCACATCCACATAGGCGGTGTAGCCATGCCGATGCTCTATCTTTACATCCTGCTCACACTACCCAGCGACACCCCTCGCTGGGCTTTACTCGTTAGCGCTTTCTTCACAGGCATCATCGTCGATATATTCTCCAATACACCTGGATTGACAGCGTCTGCACTGCTAATCGTAGCTTTGCTTCGCCCCGCCATTCTACAGATATTCGCTCCAACAGAAAGAGGCGATGATGCACTTCAACCCTCCACTCGCACAATGGAATGGGGCGGATTTGCAAAATATGCCATAGCGATAAGCCTTCTCCACACCACAGCCTTCTACTTCATTGAAGCCTTCGGGTTCTTTCACCTCGGAAGCATCTTGATCAGCATCATTGCCTCCACCACGCTCACCGTAATTCTCATTATGGGCATAGAAATGCTACGCAATCGCAAAGCCTAATCTTCGGGCACACCTCCTTTTGTTATCACTCTCCAAATGGCACGCGACCACTCCTTCGACAACCGTAAATTCGTGATTGGCGGCATAGCAGCTGCCATCATTTTTATATACATCGTGCGCTTGCTCACGCTACAGCTTTTTAGCGAAGACTACAAAAAGAGCGCCGACTCCAACGCTTTCCGAAAAGAAATCATTTACCCCTCGCGCGGATTGGTCACCGATCGCAAGGGGCAGCTCCTCGTGTACAACGAGCCGTCGTACAACATCATGGTCGTGATGCAGGAACAATGGGGAGTCGATACGCTGGACTTCTGCAACACAGTGGGCATCACACCCGAATTCTACAAGCAACGCATGAACGAGATTAAGAACCGCGTGGGCTATTCGCGCCACACGCCGCAACTCTTCATGAGCCAAATTCCTGCCGAAGAATTCTCCGTATTCAAGGAAAAACTCTACCGCTTCAACGGATTCTCCGCCGAAAAGCGCTCCATCCGCCACTATGCAGAAGGAATGGGGGCGCACGTACTGGGCGACGTGGGCGAAGTAAATGAGCGCGACATCAAAGCCGACCCCTACTACCGCAGCGGCGACAACATCGGCAAACTCGGTATTGAGCGCTCCTACGAACACTATCTGCGCGGCGAAAAAGGCATGCGCATCATGCTCCGCGATGTCCGCGGACGCACCAAAGGCCACTATATGGATGGGAAATACGACATTTCACCCGTACCTGGCAGAAACCTCACCCTCGGCATTGATAAGGACCTACAAGCACTAGCCGAACGCTTACTCAAAGGTAAACTCGGCGCCATCGTTGCCATTGAACCCTCGACAGGCGAAGTGCTCTGCATGGCTTCATCGCCGACCTACGACCCGCGCATCATGGTGGGGCGCGACCGCGGAAAAATGCACCGCCGCCTATCTTCCGACCCCATGAAGCCACTGCTCAACCGCGCCATCATGGGTACGTATCCGCCAGGCTCCACTTTCAAACTCACGCAAAGTCTTCTTGGTCTGGAAGAGGGAGTTATTACGCCCGACGTAGCATTCCCATGCTCAAACGGCTTTCTTCATAAAGGATTACGCGTAGGTTGTCACCCACACTTCGCTCCCATTCCGCTCGTCCCCGCTATTGCCACCAGCTGCAACGCTTACTTCTGCTGGATGCTCAACCGTATGTTCTCCAACCGCAGTAAGTACGAAACCGTGCAGGAAGCTATGACGCGCTGGAAGGACCATCTTGTGAGCATGGGTTTCGGTTATACGCTCGGCGTGGACCTTCCGGGCGAAAAGCGCGGCATGATTCCCAACGCCGACTTCTACGACCGAGCCTACAAGGGTTCTTGGAACGCGCTCACCGTCATTTCTATCTCCATCGGACAAGGTGAAGTCACCGCAACCCCACTGCAAATTGCCAACCTCGCAGCTACGATTGCCAACCGCGGACATTACTACGTGCCCCACGTGGTGAAGGCGGTGCAACATGCGGAGATCGACAGCGTTTATCGCACACCCCACTACACGATGGTTGACCCAAAATGGTACGACTACGCCGTCGAAGGCATGCGCGCAGCAGTAACGGGCGGTACGTGTCGCGCTGCAAACATTCCGGGCATCGAAGTGTGCGGAAAGACGGGGACCGCACAGAATCGTGGGCAGGACCACTCCGCTTTCATGGGGTTCGCACCGATGAACGACCCAAAAATTGCAGTAGCCGTGTATGTTGAAAACGGCGGATACGGAGCTACCTTCGGTGTGCCGCTCGGCAAGCTCATCATGGAACAATATCTTAACGGAGAACTCTCCGAAACTTCAAAATTACAGGCTGAAGCCTTCGAACAAAGAAGCATCAACTATGGTAAGACGGAACGTTAATATCAGTAGCCGCCACTCATTCTCCGCAGATTGGGTGGTCGTCTTGCTATACTGCACACTCATGGTGTGGGGATGGTTCTCCATTTGCGGAGCGAGCCACGAAATTGGCGACACCGACTTCTTCGACACCGCCACTCGCTCGGGCAAGCAGCTCATGTGGATGGGGTGCGCACTGGTCATTGGCTTCGTACTGCTAATGATTGACGACCAGTATTTCGACCAGCTTACGGACTTACTTTATGTGCTCATCCTCATCTTGCTCTTCATCACCCCCTTTATAGCCAAAGACATCAAAGGCTCACGCTCATGGCTATCCTTAGGAGGCGGCATCAACCTACAACCAGCTGAGTTTGCAAAATGTATCACAGCGCTTGCCGTAGCCAAACTATGCGGACAATACGGCTTCACGCTCGACAAAATGCGCAATTTCATCAAGGCTGCAGCACTCGTAATGATCCCGATGGTGCTCATCGTCATGCAGAAAGAAACGGGGTCAGCGCTCGTTTACTTTGCCTTCTTCCTCGTGTTCTACAGAGAGGGTATGCCGGGAGTGTTCCTGTTTACAGCCGTTGCAGCCGTTGTCTATTTTGTTGTAAGCATACGCTACGCTGAAGTTCCGCTCGCAGGTACAAACGCCATGGTTGGCGACGTCGCTGTGCTCACATTGATTTGGCTTTTCGTAATTGGCATGATTCACGTATTCTGCAAACGTACGATTCACGCCTGGCGCATATTCTGGGCAGGACTTTCGGGTGGATGCATCGCTCTGTTTATCTCAGCACTCATTTATTCGTTCGACATCGCTTGGGTTCTGAGCGGCATCATCGTAGCTATAGCCATCTACCTCATAGGGTATGCCATCAGCGAACGACTCATCAGATATTTCTACATTGCTCTGTTTGCACTCGGCTCGCTGGGCTTCCTGTTCTCCGCAAACTTTGCGCTCGACAATCTGCAACCGCACCAGAAAATCCGTATCCAGGTGTTGCTCGGTGTAGTCACCGACGATGCCGGCGCTGGCTACAACGTAAATCAGAGTATGATTGCCATCGGCTCGGGCGGACTGGAGGGAAAGGGCTTTATGAACGGCACGCAAACAAAATTGAAATACGTCCCCGAGCAAGACACCGACTTCATATTCTGCACCGTAGGCGAAGAACAAGGATTCTTAGGCTCTAGCATCGTTCTTCTGCTATTCCTCGCCTTGATACTGCGCCTCATTTATCTTGCCGAACTGCAGGACCGCACCTATGGGCGCATCTACGGCTATTGCGTAATGAGCATCCTGCTCTTCCACGTGTTTATCAACATCGGCATGGTCATCGGGCTCACCCCGGTCATCGGGATTCCGCTCCCCTTCTTCAGCTACGGAGGCTCATCGCTTTGGGGCTTCACTATCTTGCTCTTCATCTTCTTAAGAATTGACGCAGCACGCAAAAACCGCACGCTCAGACAATATTAGGAACTTCCCGTTACTTCATTTTTAAGCAACACCCTGTATTTTTAACAACGTACCCCACCACAAAATGCCACTTTTCGGCAATATTTTGTGGTGGGGTTTATAGAAATTCCTAAATTTGCAAGCTAGATGGTGTATTTTGCTTAAGAGTAATCACACCTATAAACTTAGACAATAACTCTAATAATTATAATATGAGTGAACAATTAAAGAAAATCAAGCAACTCGTAGAACTCCGCCAAAAAGCTCGTCTCGGCGGTGGCGAAGTTGCGATTGAAAAGCAACACGCAAAAGGCAAAGCTACAGCTCGCGAACGCATCGACCTTTTGCTCGACAAGGGTTCTTTCGAAGAATTAGACATGTTTAAGCTTCACCGTTGCCACGACTTCGGCATGGAAAAGAAGCAATATTTTGGCGATGGTGTAGTTTGCGGTAGCGGTACCATCAACGGCCGCCTCGTTTATGTCTTTGCACAAGACTTTACTGTAAACGGCGGTTCATTGTCTGAAACAATGGCCGAAAAGATTTGCAAGGTAATGGACCTCTCCATGAAGGTAGGCGCCCCTTGCATTGGCTTGAATGACTCGGGCGGTGCGCGCATTCAGGAAGGCGTAAACTCATTGGCAGGTTTTGCCAACATCTTCCAGCGCAACATTGAAGCTTCGGGCGTTGTGCCCCAGATTTCTGGTATCTGCGGTCCCTGCGCCGGCGGTTCTGTTTACTCTCCAGCCCTCACCGACTTCATCGTAATGCTCGAAGGCATTTCGTACATGTTCCTCACAGGCCCCAAGGTTGTTAAGACCGTTACGGGCGAAGACGTAAGTCAGGAAGACCTCGGTGGAGCTTCAGTACACGCTACAAAGAGTGGTGTGTGCCACTTCACAGCAAAGACTGAAGAAGAATTCACAGGCCTCATCCGCAAGTTGCTTTCATACATGCCCCAGAACAACATGGAGCGCACACCCCGCGTGGAATGCAACGACCCTATCGACCGCAAGGAAGACCTCCTCAACGAAATCATCCCCGACAACCCCAACATGGCATACGACATGTATAAGGTCATCGGTGCTATTGTTGACAATGGCGAATTCATGGAAGTTCAGGCAGGCTACGCAAAGAATATCATCATCGGCTTTGCACGCTTCAATGGCCAGAGCGTTGGTATTGTAGCCAACCAGCCCTCAGTTTATGCTGGCGTACTCGACTGCAACGCTTCTCGTAAGGGTGCACGTTTCGTTCGCTTCTGCGACGCCTTCAACATTCCCATCGTATCGCTCGTTGACGTTCCCGGCTTCCTCCCTGGCACAGGTCAGGAATACAATGCCGTAATCAGCCACGGTGCGAAGTTGCTCTACGCTTATGGCGAAGCTACTGTGCCCAAGGTTACTATCACCCTGCGCAAGAGCTACGGCGGTTCACACATCGTAATGGGTTGCAAGCAGCTTAAGGCTGACCTCAACTACGCATGGCCCTCTGCCGAAATTGCTGTGATGGGTGCAAGCGGAGCGGTGGCTATCCTCAGCGCTAAGGCTGCAAAGGAACAGGAAGACCCCAAGGCTTTCCTCGCACAAAAGGAAAAGGAATACAACGACCTCTTCACCAATCCCTACAAGGCTGCCGAATATGGCTACATCGACGATGTTATCGAACCACGCAACACACGCTTCCGCATCTGTCGCGCGCTTGCTCAGCTCGAAACAAAGATGGAAGCACGTCCAGCCAAGAAGCATGGCAACGAGCCTTTATAAAATTCCCGCAGTGGTATAAAAGCCCTGCTCTCACAACGCCTCAATTATGAAGAAAATACATTATTGCGTAGGCGGAAAGAGTTTGATCATCACGTTCGACGAGAAGCTCGCTAAGGTAAAATCCATTACTGCCGATGGTGCTCCCGTAGAACCTACGGCTGAGGAAATGCCCTACATTGCAGGTGTCATCAGCCTCGCTCTCCTCACTTACGAAACGGAAGTTCTCCACGACGACGAAACAGGCATCATCACCCTCCAGCGTCGCGAAACCCCTTGGAACTCTCCCGCTCGCCAGATGAAGAACAAATAAAATTCTTTCCCACCCACACACATTCCGGGCAAGCCACGCGCTACGAAAGGCTCGGTCTGTAAAATCAATATGTTTATGAAACAATATAGTTATAAGATAAACGGCATCGACTACGATGTTACTATCCACTCAATCAAAGGTCAGATAGCAACGCTCGAAGTCAACGGCATGCCTTTCAATGTAGAAATCATCGGTTCTGCATTGTCGGAAGACGATCTTCCCACAATGGGCACTGCAGCTGCTACACCTACAACAGCCGCACCTGCAGCCGAAGCACCTGCGGCAGCACCTGCCACTAAGGGCGCAGCAGGAGCTGGCACACCCGTCAAAGCTCCGCTCCCTGGCGTAGTAACAAAAGTGCTCGTTGGCGATGGTCAGCAAGTTAAGAAGGGCGACGTAGTCCTCGTACTCGAAGCCATGAAGATGGAAAACAACATCACAGCTGAATGCGACGGTAAAGTAACAGGTATCTGTTGCGCACCTGGCGACAGCGTGATGGAAGGCACAACGCTCATCACGATAGGATAACCCCTTTGGGAAAGGAGAAATCAGAAAGGAGAAAGGAGAAATTGGCTGTGCGATATTCCGCATGGCATTTCTCCTTTCTGATTTCTCCTTTCTCCTTTATTCCCTGCGCTTATCAGCTTTGCAATTTCCTGTTTCCGCACGGTAATTTCTCATTTCTCCTTTTTCCTTTCTCCTTTTTAAATCCCCGTTTTCTTTGTCATTTCAAAATAAAATCGTAATTTTGCACCGCTTTTCCGCGTAACCGCTGTCAGAATCCGTAAGCGAAACGGCTGAGAATGTTGCGCTGGGGCGATAACAATTTTAAAACCATCAATAAAAATGGCAGATTTAATCAAAATTGCTGAAGAAGCATTCGCTACAGGCAAGCAGCACCCCGCATTCAAGGCAGGTGACACTATCACTGTAGCTTACAAGATCGTCGAAGGTACAAAGGAACGTATCCAGCTCTACCGTGGTGTTGTAATCAAGATCGCAGGTCATGGTGACAAGAAGCGTTTCACAGTTCGCAAGATGTCAGGTACTGTAGGTGTAGAACGTATCTTCCCCCTCGAATCTCCCGCTATCGAGAGCATCGAAGTGAACAAGATTGGTAAGGTACGCCGCGCTAAGCTCTATTACCTCCGTAACCTCACAGGTAAGAAGGCACGCATCAAGGAAAAGCGCGTTGCTGTTAAGGCTGACTAATCCTTCTCAATGTGAAAATTCACATTCACACAAAAAATCAAAGTGTCTCACGAGCATCATGCTTGTGAGACACTTTTGTTTTGCTATATATTACCAATGCAAATCAACGCTTGTAATTACGGGCCGGCGGATATTTAGATTGGAAGACATCAAGAGAATAAGCAGACTACAAAAATAAAGCCCACACGACGTAAGAAGCAAAAGGAGGAAGAATTTATGACAGTAAAGCAGACTAATGTTGATAAAACATGAATCAAAGCCGATTTGGATTTCGTGCGAAAATGCATTATCTTTGCAATACGAGGAGGGAACCAGGCGGTTTCCTCCTTTTTTTGGCCCCAAAATAGGCAAAAACAACCTCAAAGGTCCTTTAAATTTCTTCAAACATCGGAGAAACGACATCAAAGATCGTTTTTCCTATCTCGTAGCTCACAAATTTTATCCTCGATTTTGCTCTCAAAACCTCAAAATTCGGTGCAAAAACAACTTTTTGCGAAAATTTTGCATTTTTTTAAGCTGACTAAAGAGCAACGAGATTTTTTGTAGAGTACAGACAACAGAGTACAGAGTACAACTGCCATCCGGATGGCGTAGGAGCTGATCTCCGTGTCGGCCCGTCGTGATGCAACATTCAAATCATGAAAAACTAGGATATTGTTACATCCAGAATCGCCAACTACTTCGGCAACAACTCAAGCAGCATGATAAGCGACTCTTCGTTGCGCCAACTCCACCAGCGGTCGTTCATCAATGTCTTAAAGCGATCCATACTCCAACTACTGATTTCACGTCTGACATGCGACTCGCTTGCCACAACAGGACGTCCCTTAACGATAAAGTAATACTTATCCTTCAAAGGATAGCCTGATTTACGATAGATATCACTATCTAAGTCAATAAATTCGCTGCGTCCTCGCCCAACTCCATCAAACTCAAAGAACGCTCCATTTTCTGAACCGTCGTTCTCAGCAGTATAACGCTCCATATCAATTGTACGCACTCTGACCAGGTAGTTGTAATTCTTAATAGCAATCACCTGTCCTAACATTCGCTTGTCTATGGTGCGAAACTCAACGGAGTCAAACTGCACAGCAATCACCTTGTCAAGAAATGCCTTCTTTATCGTGTCGTTTTCCACAAAACATAGCGAAGCATCCTTCAAAAGCACGTTGGCCTCAACCTCTATAAATCTTCCAAAGGGCTGAATCACTTTTGCTTTCTTGAAATCATTAAAGTGAAACACTGTCTCACTTCTCACCTCTTCAGTGAGCTGCGCCATTGTTGTCTGTGAAACCATCATTAACACCAACAGCGTCAGTAGGTATTTTACTTTCTTCATCATTCTTGTCTGTAATATCTAGATTGTGATATTTGTCTATAAATTGTAGTATTTGTTCTTGCACCCCACGATAGAACTCACATTCCATATAGCCATTGTGTCGCCCAATAGTCTCAGCAATAGGACGAACAGTGTGTTGATAAGCCGCCAGCTCATTTTGCATTTGCTTATCGTGCTCTGCCAATTGCCTTATCTCACGTTCGCGTTCCTTACGGAGCACATCACACACCTTCTCCACTACGGGCAACACCACACCATCCTGTAAGTCGTGACCTCGCATAAAAAGGTAGGTATTCTCGGGAGTTATACCAAGTTGAGTAAGCTGCTCTTGTAGTGGTTTATAGGTTTTCCGTCCTTCGGGAAACTGACGTTGCAAACGACTAACCTTTCCATTCACACGCTTTCGCAAAGCCGAAAGTTCGTACTCTGGATGATGCAGATTCACTTCATTGATTCTCACCACCCGATAGAAATCTGCCAACGAAAATGTCTTATAATATCCATAACGATACGCCCAGACGCTCCACACGAAGAGTGGCCAGATAGTTTCAGAATACTGCAAGAAGAACGCCTCAAAATCGAAAATTCTTCGGTCGTTTAGCGTTGCCATCACGCAAGCATTCTGCAGCGCAGGGGCATAGCAATAGTAGCTCTCAATTGCGTAAACAATGGTATGAAACACATAAGGATTAAAGCACACTTCGTAAGAAGTCTCCGTCGCTCCCTGCATCATGTAATCGTAGTCGGCATCCACACACGCAATCATATTAGGACCTAACCGATTGGCTAGCGCAATCTTCTTCCCTTTACTGAGCGACGTCTTCGAGGGCAGCATCACTTCGAAATATAGCTTGTCCGTCTCTAGCGGTCGCAACAGATTACTCCAGAAGAACACATCCTCAAAACTCTCCACATACACCACAATCTTCCTGCGCGCATGCTTTCCTGCCAAGCTGTTTGCTGCGCGTATATAATCGGAATTGATGTAATTAGAAAGCATAATGTGAAGCGATTTGCGGTGAACGATTAACGTTGAGAGATAAGCGTTAAACGTTAATCAAAACTTTATATCGTTATTTCATTAACCTCCGTCACGCGGTCCTCCCACCCATTCATCACTACGGCTGGCGAATGTGTCGTAAGCACTATCTGTACGTTAGGATTAAGCATCACCACCATATCTATCAAGCGCTTCTGCCACTCAAAATGAAGGCTCGCCTCGGGTTCGTCCATGAACAACACATAGGGCTGAAGATCCTGCGTCAAAGCCGTCAGCAAGATAATCAAAATTTGCTTTTCCCCGCTCGAAAGCTTATAGGGGGAAAGTATTTCGTCATATTGCACGAAGCGAAGCTCATTGCTTTGCCTGTCTATCGTCTTACCCGTCTCTTGAAAAAGCTCATCTACAAGGTTTAAGAACTTATTCTTCTGCTCAGCCGCCAGCATAGCTTTCTCACGCGCATCGGGTTCACCACCTGTCAGCATCTGAATCATGCGATTACCAACATTCACCTGATAATCGAGATAGCGACGCTGTAGCTGATAAAGTTGCCAGTCGAGTTCCGTAACAACAGTGGCATCCGTAAGCGTGCGAAGTCTGTCACCCTGCACCAACTGTCGGTCAAAACTACGAATGATGTCATAACGAATGCCTGTAGCATCTGAGGGTTCGAAATCCACACAAACACCCAAATGCACACCACCCATAATCTCCCCACTCGCTGGAGCTGCATGCAAATGCTGAATCATGCGGTTTAGGATGGTACTCTTACCTACCCCATTACCGCCGCTCAATACGTTCACGCCTGGATGCAAATTCCAAACGATATGCTTATGCCCACTCCACAGGCTCTTTATTTCTATGCGCTTGATATATTTAGCAAATTTCTGCATAGTGCTTCCTTGTTTATTGGCAAGCATTTGAAAACAAACAATACTTACCCTATTCTTCGTCACAAAAATACAGTTTTTTCCGCAGACCAAAAACAAGTTAAGATAAAAAAGTTGCTGTTTGTTTCCATCCATAAAAAAACCACACCTCGTTATCTCAACGAAGTGTGGGAAGAGGATATAAAAATAGAGAGAAAAAGGATTCTTTCTTACTTCTCAGCCTTAATTTGTGCGTTTACGGCTGCAAGTTTTTCGTTAAGGAGTGTCAAGTCTTCCTTAAGACGTTCAATCTTCTTAAGGATATCCTCAACGAGTGAATTACCAGACTTCGACTTAGAGTTGAAGAAACTCAAGTTTGTTTCGTAATTCTGAATTTCGTTCTTCTTTGTTTCAATGTCACGCTGCAATCTCTGACGTTCGCGTGTAAGGTCAGAACCCGCCTTGTCGGCTACGCTCTTCTTGAAGTTCTCAAGATGACGCTTACCTGCCGAAGCGTGGAAACCATCGTAAAGCTTATCGCAGATTTCACGATAGTGCTTAAATACCTTATCCTTCTTGCGGAAAGGCACGTGGCCTACTTCGTTCCACTCTGCCTGAAGGTCCTTCACAGCCTGCACATTGTTGCTTCCTTCATCGAGAAGGGCCTGAAGCTTAGCAATGATGGCATTCTTCTTTTCAAGGTTTTCATTTTCAACATGACGAACGTCAACATTTGCCTTGCTCTTCTGTTCGAAGAAGTAGTTGCAAGCATCATTAAAGCGTTTCCAAATTACTTCCGACACCTTGTGGGGAGCAGGACCGATAGTCTTCCATTCCTTCTGGAGTTCTACAAAGATATTTGTTGTACGTGCCCAGTCAGTATTATCCTTCAATGACTCAGCCTTTTCGCAGAGTGCAGTCTTTGCTGCAAGGTTGGCACTGTATGAATCGCGCACACCGCGGAAGTGTTCTGTCTTTGTCTGGAAGAAACGGTCGCAAGCCATGCGGAAACGATCGAAGATTTGAGCGTTGAGCTTCTTGGGCGTAAAGCCGATTGTCTTCCACTCATTCTGATATTCAATCACCTGCTTTGTCACTTCCTCCCACTCTGTAAAGCTAGTCAATGCGCTGAAGTCAATGCTTTCTACCTTTTCGCAGAGCGCTGTCTTGAGCGCAAGATTTTCTTCTTCCTGTGCCTTAAGATTTTCGAAGTGAGTCTGATGACGCTTGTTCACGAGCGTCGACGCATCCTTAAAGCGATTCCAGATTTGTTCGCGCAATTCGCGTTCAACGGGGCCTGTTTCGCGGAAGTCCTGATGAAGCTTCTGGAGCTGATGGAAAGCGCTTACTACGTCTTCCAACTCAGCCAACTTCTCAGCAGCCTCACAAAGTTGTGTCTTGATTTCAAGATTCTTCTTGAAGTCGTAAGCACGCATTTCGTGGTTCAAGCGAAGCAAGTCGTAGTATTGTTCTACGTAGAGCTGATAGTTCTTCCAGAGCTCTGTAGCACGTTCAGCAGGTACCAAGCGGATATCCTTCCAGTCAGCCTGAAGATTCTTAAACTCTTCGTAGTGCTTATCTACATCTTCGGCCTGAGCTACCATTTCCTTGATACGCTCAATGATTGCCAACTTCTTTTCAAGGTTGTTCTGCTTTTCAGCTTCGAGCGCTTCAGCAGCACGCTGACGCAAGTCCTTGATGATATGAAGCTGTACCTTCAGTTCTGCCTCGCTATTATCGGGTGCAGGCATAAAGTCCTCGGGCAGACCACCCTTGTTGATGAATTCTTCACGTGCGGCAGCTGCCTCAGCATTGTGAATCTTGTAATAAATCTGCTTTAAAAGGTCGATTTCCGAACGTTCCACGTTTGTAGCATCTGCTGCGATTTCCTTCAAACGTTCAATAACCTCTTTCTTTGTTGTGGGGGTAGCCTTCTTTGCGGGCTGTTCCTCAACTACGGGAGCTACATTTTCAGCTACCGCAACTTCAACTTCTGCTACTGGAGCAACTTCCTGAACTTCAGGATTCAAAATTTCTTCCATACTTTTAATTATGGGATTAATGAGAGATTAGAGCGAACACTTACGTTGCGCTCGGGACTACGAATGCTCCCAAAAAGGAACATTCAACACACAATATTATACGTAGCGCAAAACAAAACACCTCACGCTTCGGACCGCAAATGAAGTTATTTTATTTGGAGTGGCAAAATAAAAAGTGATAAATTCTCTATTTCGCAACTTTTTTTGTCCCGACAATCTATTTATTGCCCCACAAAATCGAAATATCAGCCATAAGCTTCAGTTTCCTCCGCTGCATAAGCCAACGCAGTATTCTGTCTGGCGTAAGGCCGCGCCATCACCTCGCGAGGCACTATCACGCAATGGATATTGTCAATGTACCGCGCCAAGGGCTACATGTATTCCATGAAGCATGAATTAACCCTATTTTCTTAAGGTTAGTTCTACAAATCAGCTTTTTTTGAATTTCTCACAAAAACATAGTAAGCGACTACGGCACTGCGGAGACGCTTACGGAAATTGAATCATTTATAAAGAAAAAATCACTGGGCTACACAAAGAAAATTGCGTAGCCCAGTGAACTTACTTATATTTTACAAAGGCAATAGAATTATGCCTTTACACGGTTCTGGTATGAACCATCGCGAGTGTCGATTTCGATCAATTCGCCTTCTTCGATGAAGAGGGGAACGCGTACCTTCGCACCTGTCTCAACGATAGCGTCCTTGAGAGTGTTTGTAGCAGTGTCGCCACGAAGACCGGGTTCTGTGTAAGTGATAGTCAAACGAGTCTTAACAGGCATTTCAGCGTAGAGGATTGTTTCTGTTGAAGCATCGCTCACTACTTCTACAACATCGCCTTCCTTCATGTATTCCACACCTGTGATGAGGTCCTTAGCGATAGGAATTTGTTCGAAAGTTTCGTTGTTCATGAAGATATAGTCAGTACCTTCCATATAGAGATACTGGTAGGGGCGACGTTCTACTCGTACGTCTTCGAGAGCTTCACCGATGTTGAAACGCTTTTCGAGTACGCGACCTGAAACAACGTCCTTCAAAGTTGTACGCATGATTGTATTACCCTTACCTGGCTTCACGTGGAGGAAGTCAATGCAGAAATAGAGCTTACCATCCAAGCGGATGCAAGTACCCTTCTTAATGTCCTGTGATTTGATCATAATAGATTGATAATATAATTTTAGAATTTGGGCGCAAAATTACAATTTTCTTTTAAAAAATAAACAGTTTGAAGCAATAAAGTTATCACAAAAGGTATTTAGAGCAGAGTTTATCACAGTTTACACTGTTTTTATACAATCGCTTTTCTAAAAATGTATTATCTTTGTTGGCTGAAATAATGTGCGCACGCATGAAAGTGTGCAAGCTTATCTATTACTCAACTTTCGCAAGCTGCAGTTGAGTCAGGTTATGAGGTCGTTAGGTCGCTTCGCCTTAAGGTTGTGAGAGTTATTCAGACTATTCATTCCTTTAAAAGTAAACAAGCCGAATGGCAAACCTTAAAACCTTATAACCTTACACCTTAAAACCTAAGAAGTTGAGCACTAGCGAAACTTCACTCTATTAGCAATGATAAAGAAACTCGATATTTTCATTCTGAAGAAGTTCTTGCTCGTCTTCATGGCGGCCTTTTTCATCACGCTCTTCGTCTTCATGATGCAATTCACGTGGCGATATGTTGACGAATTGATTGGTAAGGGGCTTACGCTTGACGTTCTAGGACAATTCTTCTGGTATATGGGCATTACGATGGTGCCCACATCGTTACCACTCGCTGTGTTGCTGGCTTCGCTCATCACCTTTGGCAATATGGCTGAGCAACTCGAGCTATTAGCGATGAAGGCAGCAGGCGTGCCGCTCATTCGCATCATGCGTCCCATTTTTATTGTCATCGTGATGCTCACAGCTACGTCGTTCGTTTTTCAAAACGACATGGCCCCCTCTGCGCAGATAAGTATGCGCCAGCTACTTTTCAGTATGAAGCAGACATCGCCTGCTCTGGAAATTCCTGAAGGTCAATTCTACAACGGTGTTCCTAACGTAAACCTGTATGTTCAGAAGAAAAATGCTGCCACGGGGATGCTCTACGACGTGGTAATTTACAAAACCGACCGCGGATTTGACCGAGCACAGATAGTTTTGGCGGACTCTGGCCGCATGGAAATGTCGGCCAACAAGATGCATCTGATTCTGGACCTCTGGCAGGGCGAACAATTCGAAAACCTGCAAGGACAGAGCGCCATGGGGTTGCAAAAGGCGGCAAGCGTGCCCTACGACCGCGAGACATTTGACTACAAACGCTTCATCATCGACTTCGACGCGAACTTCAGCCTTATGGACGCAGAAGCGCTCCGCGACATGCCTTCCACAAAGAACATGGCTGAAATCGAAGCCAGCGTCGACTCGCTCAACTGCATGATGGACAGCTTGGGGAACACCTACTACGAAAGCACACGACGCATACACTTGCGCAACCCGATACTCCATAGCCGCGACACGCTGAAATATGCAAAGGCTGTAGCCTCGGTGGCTCACTTCGACTCTATCCTGGCAAAGGAAACACGCCGCAAAGTGTCGAATGCCATTAAGGGAGCACAAAGTCAGGTACAGTCCTACATATTCGACCTTGATTGGAAAGCAGACAACATGGAATACAACGAGCGCAACGTGAGACGCCACTGGATAGAATGGCATCAAAAGATAGCGATGTCGCTGGCCTGCCTGTGCTTCTTCTTCATCGGTGCCCCGCTGGGTGCTATCATCGGTAAAGGCGGATTAGGCATGCCTGCCGTAGTGAGTGTACTTATCTTCATCGCCTACTACATCGTCAACACAGCCGGCATGAAGATGGCACGCGAAGGATCCATCGCCGTGGTCGTAGGCATGTGGGTGAGCACCGTGATACTCGCACCGTGCGGTTTCTACCTCACGTTTATGGCCAACCGCGATTCCGTGGTGTTCAACAAGGATGCTTACCTCAATTTCCTGCGCCGCTTGCTCGGCCTGCGCACAAAGCGCACCATCCACAAGAAGGAGGTTATCCTCTACGACCCCGACTACAAAAAGCTCATTACCGAAGCGAAAGCACTAAGCGAAGCCTTCCTCTACTACCGCGAGCGCAAGAAGCTCTATCGTGCGCCTAACTACATCCACCTCTTCTTCCGACGCCGAGTGGACCACACGATAGACGACCTCAACACGCGCCTCGAAGCGTTCATCGAAGAGCTGTCGAATACACGCAACATACGCATCCTGCGTGAAATTAATAAACTGCCCATCATCTACGTAACAGCCCACACCCACCCCTTCAGCCGTAAGCGCTACAACATCCCCGTAGGTGTGTGCTTCCCACTGGGTATCCTCGTATGGAACCGAATCTGGCGATTCCGCCTCCGCCTGATGCGCGACATCAAGCAGATTGCCAAACGCATGGACCGCCTGCAAGGACTGATGGCAGAAGAAATAAAGAATCCCACGAAAAGATAAACAGATTGTGAGGTTATGAGGTTATTAGGTTGTAAGGTTATGAGGTTTTAAGAACCTATACCTTAAAGACCTTAAAGACTCAAAAACCTAAAAACCTTACAACCTCAAAACCTAACAACCTAACAACCTAATAACCCTTTCACCAAATATGCAAGACACATATCCCGTTTCTTCCATTGAAGAAGCACTTGAAGACTTCAAGCAAGGTAAATTCCTCGTTGTCGTTGACGATGAAGACCGCGAAAACGAAGGCGACCTCATCATGGCAGCCGAATGCTGCACTCCCGAAGCAGTGAACTATATGTTGCACCACGGACGCGGTGTGCTCTGTGCCCCCATTACACTCGAACGCTGCAAGCAACTCGACCTCGACTTCCAGGTGCAACGCAACACCAGCATGCTCGGCACGCCCTTCACCGTAACCATTGACAAGCTCGAAGGATGCACAACTGGCGTGAGCTGCGCCGACCGCTGCGCCACAATCAAAGCACTCGCTGACCCCGCTTCGAAGCCCGAAGACTTCGGTCGCCCCGGACATATCAATCCGCTCTACGCACAGGACCGCGGTGTCCTCGCTCGCGCTGGTCACACAGAAGCTGCCGTTGACCTCGCACGCCTCAGCGGCTTCCAACCCGCTGCCTGCCTCATCGAAATCCTCAACGAAGATGGCACAATGGCACGCATGCCCCAGCTTCAGGAGTTTGCGAAACGCGAAGGCTTGAAGATTATCACCATCAAGGACCTCATTGCTTACCGCCTGAAGCACGAATGCCTCGTCGAAAAAGGCGAAGAGGTTGATATGCCCACCGCTTACGGCCACTTCCGCCTCATCCCCTTCCGCCAGAAGAGCAACGGCCTCGAACACGTGGCACTGATTAAGGGTAACTGGGAACCTGGCGAAGAGCTCCTTGTACGCGTACACTCATCATGCGCTACGGGCGACATCTTCGGAAGTGCACGCTGCGACTGCGGCGAACAGCTCCACCGCGCAATGGCGATGGTTGAAAAAGAAGGCAAGGGTGTTGTGCTCTACCTCAACCAGGAAGGACGTGGCATCGGACTCATGGCAAAGATTGCAGCCTACAAACTCCAGGAACAAGGCTACGACACTGTTGACGCCAACATCCACCTCGGCTACGACCCCGACCTCCGCGACTATGGCGTGGGCGCACAGATTCTCAACCTCCTCGGCGTAACAAAGATGCGCCTCATGTCGAACAATCCCGTAAAGCGAGTTGGCCTCGAAGCCTACGGCCTTGAAATCGTAGAAAACGTGCCCATCGAAATTCAGCCCAACGAATACAACGAGCGCTACCTCAAGACAAAGAAGGAACGCATGGGCCACACTTTGCATTTGAAGTAATGTAGTTAACAAGTCGACGAGGCACGAATTGACAAAAAGGTTAGAATAGATACAACCTGTTAGCAAAGTCCTTTAAAGTCCTTGAGGCCCCTAAAGACCTTAAAGCCCACACAAGCCCATGTACGAACAATCTCACGAAAATTACTCAGAATCGGAAACAAAAACATTGGCGATTACTACGTTCATGCGCAACATGTATCTGTGGATGACGCTTGCCTTTACTATCACAGGTCTTACCGCTGCATGCGTGGACAGCTTGTTTGCATGGACGAAGATGTGGACATTCGGTTGCTTGACTCTTATGATTATTGAGATATGCTTCGTGTTGTACTTTAGTTCACGCGCCATGTTGCTCTCGTTCTCTACAGCTAGTGTCCTACTCGTATTGTTCTCCATTCTGAATGGCATTGTATTCAGCTTCTTTTTCTTCTTATTCCGAGAATTACACATGAACACAACGGAGTCCATTGCTACTACGTTCTTCATCACAGCTGGAACTTTTAGCGTAATGAGCTTCATAAGCTACTTCACGTATGAAAACCTTTCAAACTTGGGACGTTTCTTGATTATGACCGTGGCAGGTATCATCATCGCTACCACCGTCAACTACATCCTGCAAAGTAGTCAATTGATGTGCATCATCAACTACGCTGGTGTATTGGTTTTCTGCGGCCTCACAGCTTACAACGCTCCGAAGGTCAAGACAAAATTTCTCGAAATAGACGGCGAGAAAAATGAAGCAACACCTAAAGTAGCGTTCCTTGGCAGCCTCGCACTCTACCTCGGCTTTATCTATACCCTTTTTCATTTAGTGGATGCCTACGGAGATTCTCGTAAGTAAATTAAAACACCAAGAAACACCACACAACTTTAGCGACTTCTTAACCTAAAAACCTCAGAACCTCAAAATTTATGTACGAAAAATATTACGGTAATTACTCTCAGTCAGTAACACAATCATCCGCCGTTGCAACGCTCATGCGCAACGTATATCTTTGGATGACCTTCGCCCTTGCTATCACAGGGCTCACAGCTGCAGTAGTGGCTGGCACACCTGCAATTCTCCAGCACGTGTTCAACTCCACCACAATGCTCATCCTCTGCGTAGCCGAACTCGGCATCGTTTGGTACTTAAGCTCACGCGTCATGTCGCTCTCGTTATCGACAGCGAGCATCATGTTTATCATCTTCTCCATTCTTAATGGCGTGACGCTTAGCAGCATCTTCTTGGTTTACACCATGGAGTCGATTGCCACAACGTTCTACATCACAGCCGGAACATTTGGCGGTATGAGCCTCGTAGGTTACTTTACAAAGAAGGACCTCTCTGCCATCGGACGCTTCTGCATCATGGCACTCATCGGTATTATCATCGCTACCATCGTGAACTTCTTTGTGCAAAGCACTCCCTTGATGTGGATAATCACTTATGCTGGCGTACTTATCTTCTGCGGACTTACAGCCTACGATACGCAGAAAATTAAACAGATGTTCCTCCAGATGGGCGGTGAAAGAAACGAGGCTACGCTCAAAATGGCGCTCCTCGGCAGCCTCACACTCTACCTTGACTTTATCAACCTCTTCATTTACTTGCTACGCATCTTCGGAAGCCGTCGCGACTAATTCAAACCTACATAACTATGACACAACTTTCAGCCACAGTTAACCGTCTTGCTCCCTCTGCGACGCTCGCAATGTCGCAAAAGAGCGCAGAACTCAAGGCACAGGGTCTTGACATCATCAACCTCTCAGTAGGCGAACCCGACTTCAATACCCCCGACCACATCAAGGAAGCAGCAAAGAAGGCTGTTGACGACAACTTCTCACGCTACTCTCCCGTGCCCGGCTACCCCGTGTTGCGCGAAGCTATCTGCGCAAAGCTCAAGAACGAAAATGGTCTTGACTACACTCCCGCACAGATTTCATGCTCAAATGGAGCTAAGCAGTGCGTGTGCAACGCTGTTATGGCAGTAGCTGGCACAGGCGACGAAGTCATCATCCCCGCTCCCTACTGGGTGAGCTATCCTCAGATGGTGTTGCTCGCTGACGCTAAGCCCGTATATATCGAAGCAGGCATCGAGCAGGACTTTAAGATTACGCCCGCTCAGCTCGAAGCTGCCATCACTCCCAACACAAAGGCCATCATCCTTTGCTCACCCAGCAACCCCACAGGTTCTGTTTACACACAGGAAGAACTCGAAGGACTTGCAGAAGTGTTGCGCCGCCACGAACAGGTAATTGTTATCTCTGACGAAATCTACGAACACATCAACTACATCGGTGCTCACGCTTCAATCGCAGCCTGCGAAGGCATGAAGGACCGCACTGTCATCATCAATGGTGTATCTAAGGCTTACGCAATGACAGGTTGGCGCATTGGTTTCTTAGCAGGTCCCGACTACATCGTGAAAGCCTGCAACAAGCTTCAGGGTCAGTACACTTCAGGCCCTTGCTCTGTTAGCCAGATTGCTGCAGCCGAAGCATTCGCTGGTCCTCAGGACTGCGTAGAAGAAATGCGCAAGGCTTTCGAACGTCGCAAGGATTTGATTGTGAAACTCACAAAGGAAATCCCAGGTCTCGAAGTAAACAACCCCACAGGTGCCTTCTACCTCTTCCCCAAGTGCAGCAGCTACTTCGGTAAGAGCTACGACAAGCACGTCATCAACAACTCTATGGACTTCGCTATGTACCTCCTCGAAGAAGGCCACGTAGCAACTGTAGGTGGTGATGCCTTTGGTTCGCCCGACTGCTTCCGCATGAGTTATGCTACCAGCGATGAAAACATCATCGAAGCTATCCGCCGCATCAAGGAAGCCCTTGCAAAATTAAAGTAAGCTCAATGCTATATATTAATATTGAGTCATAAGCTACAAAATAAACCGAGGAGTTGCCCCACACGGAGCAACTCCTCAGTTTTTATAATTACATAAAGTTCTAAAACTATATTCTCCTCCCTACACCGACACCTCAGCCTTAATATGCGGATGTGCGTCGTAGTTCTCCAGAGTAAAGTCTTCGTAGGTAAAGTCAAAAATATTCTTCACTTCAGGATTCAAGCGCATCGTAGGCAACTTTTTAGGTTCACGCGTGAGCTGTAGTTGCGCCTGCTCCATGTGGTTGAGATAAAGGTGGGTGTCGCCCGTAGTGTGTACAAACTCGCCCGCTTTAAGTCCGCACACCTGCGCCATCATCATAAGCAACAGGGCGTAAGACGCAATGTTGAAGGGCACGCCTAAGAAGCAATCTGCCGAACGCTGATAGAGCTGAAGCGAGAGTTTGCCGTCGGCCACGTAGAATTGGAAGAGCATGTGGCAAGGAGGGAGTGCCATGTTGTCAATCTCAGCCACGTTCCAGGCCGAAACGATAATGCGACGCGAATCGGGGGTATTCTTAATTTGATCGACTACCTGCTGGATTTGGTCAATATGACCACCGTTATAATCAGGCCATGAGCGCCACTGATAGCCGTAGACGTGTCCCAAATCGCCATTCTCGTCGGCCCACTCGTTCCAGATGCGCACGCCATTTTCCTGTAAATATTTCACATTTGTGTCGCCCTTCAAAAACCAAAGCAACTCGTGGATGATAGACTTCAGGTGGCACTTCTTAGTCGTCACCAACGGAAAGCCATCAGCGAGGTTGAAGCGCATCTGATGGCCGAAGACCGACTTTGTCCCCGTACCTGTTCGGTCGGTTTTCACGGTTCCTTCATCGATGATGCGCTGCAAAAGATTCAGATATTGTTTCATTTTTCAGATGTTTAATGTATTTGGTAGGCACAAAGGTAAAGTTTTTTTGAAGAATGTTGTACTTTTGTAGAGAATAAAGGTGCGTAAATCCAAAACTTTCTGCGCCACCGCTCACTCTAACCCACAAATTCAGCTCATGACGAAGCCACTTCCTCACGACTTCATACAGCAAATGACATCGCTGATTGGCGACGCCGAAGCGCAACAACTTTTCGACGCCATCCAGCAAACTGCCCCTGCCACCAGCATCCGACGCAACGCAGCCAAGACAGTGTGCCCTGCTACCGACCTTTTCGATAACCAGGAGTCAACACCTGTACCCTGGTGCACCGAAGGCGCCTACCTCAATGAGCGTCCATCATTTATCCTCGACCCCGTGCTCCATGGTGGTGGCTACTACGTACAGGAAGCTGCTTCGATGTTCCTTGAGCAGGCAGTGTGCACCATTCTGAAGGATTGCACACCGCACCGCGTGCTCGACCTCTGTGCTGCACCGGGTGGGAAGAGCACCTTGTGGCGCAGCCTTCTGCCCGAAGGCACATTACTCGTAGCCAACGAGCCTATGCGCCAACGTGCCGACATCCTTGCTGAAAATATGCTGAAGTGGGGCAACCCCGACGTGGTGGTAACGAATGCTTTCCCCAACGAATTTCAGGGACTGAATAGCTTCTTCGATGTTATCGGAGCCGACGTACCTTGCTCGGGCGAAGGAATGTTTCGCAAGGACGACGTTGCCATCAGCGAATGGTCCGCACAAAACGTCATCGACTGCGTCAGCCGCCAGTGGCAAATCGTTTGCGACATTTGGGATTGCCTCCGTCAGGGCGGCTACATGGTATATAGCACATGCACCTTCAACCGCATGGAAAACGAGAACATGGTGCGCCGCATCTGCACAGAACTGGGCGCCGAAGTCGTAACACTCCCCGTCGAAGCCGCCTGGAACGTTCACACACTCAATCCCGAAGGCAAGGTCATCAACGCCGCAGAGGCCAACAACGGCATGTACCACTTCTATCCCCACAAATCGAAGGGCGAAGGCCTTTTCCTCTGCCTCCTGCGCAAAACGTCGGAAGCCCCGCTGATGAAACAAAAGAAAGGAAAACCTTCGGGCTCCGACAAAGTGCAGATTCCTGCCGAAGCACGCCATGCTCTTGCATGGCTACAATCGCCAACGGATTTTCAAATCACAAGTACCAGCGCCACCGAATGGACAGCCGTACGCCAATCGCTCGCAGCCGACATTACAATCTTGCAGAAACAGGTGCGCTGCCTGACAGCAGGCATCCCACTTGCTGAAGCCAAAGGCAAAAAGCTCGTGCCGCTCCATGGACTTGCACTCTCCACGCAGCTCAGCCCCGACGCCTTTCCACGTTGCGAAGTCGAACTCCAAACAGCCCTTGCCTACCTCCACCGCGAAGCTATCCAGGTGGAAGCACCCACTGGCTGGACCCTCGTTTGCTACAAAGGCCTGCCCCTTGGCTTTGTCAACAATTTAGGAAACCGCGCCAACAATCAATACCCCCAAGCATGGCGCATCCGACGCAGTATATAAAAACTATAAAGACTATAGAATCTATAAAATCTATAGCCCCTATAAATACCACATAAAAAAACACTACTATGAAATATCTTGAATTTACCTTCACCCTCCAGCCCCAGAACGAGGCTTACGAGGACGTACTCAGCGCCTTGCTTGCCGACATAGGTTTTGAAAGTTTTGTGCGCACCGCCTCGCTCGACCTTCCACGCATTGGCAGCGTTGACAACTTCCCCGAAGCGCCCATCTTCTCCGACGAAGCCGAAGTAGGACTCTATAAGGCCTACATCCAGACCTCGCTCTACGATGCCGACGCACTGCAAACGCTCATCGACGAATTCCCCTTGCCCGACGTAAGCATCAGCTTTGAGCAAACCGAAGCCGAAGACAAGGACTGGAACGAAGAATGGGAGAAAAACTACTTCCAACCCATCGTAATTGCCGACCGTTGCGTCATCTCCAGCACATTCCATAAGGACGTACCCACAGCAGAATATTCCATTAAGATTAATCCGCAAATGTCGTTCGGCACAGGCCACCATGCTACTACCTCACAAATGGTGGGTCGCATCCTTGACGACGACATGGCGGGCAAAGAAGTGCTAGACATGGGATGTGGCACCAGCATCCTTGCCATCCTCGCCCGTATGCGCGGTGCAGCCCACTGCGTAGCTATTGACATTGACGAATGGTGCGTGAAAAACTCTTTGGAAAACATGAGCCTCAACAATGTGGATGGCATCGACGTGACTCTTGGCGATGCAAGCGTGCTTCCACAATATGGCCCCTTCGACCTCGTCATTGCCAATATCAACCGCAACATTCTCTTGGCAGACCTTCACCACTACGTAGCACGTATGAAGCCCGGTGCTACCATCTTCATGAGCGGTTTCTACGACGAAGATGTTGAAAAGTTGGTAATTCATGCCCAAACATTAGGACTCTCGCTCACCGACGTACGCAGCCAGGACGGCTGGGCATGCATCAAGATGACGCTTGGACAATAGACCCTCATAACCTCTACTACTATGACTACTCCCAACTCCCTCAAAGCATGGGTGCTCGCCGCGCGCCCCAAGACGCTCTCGGCTGCCCTCATCCCCGTAGCTACGGCAACAGCCATGGCCTACGCCCACCACACCATGAAGTGGCAGGCTGCCTTGCTCTGCGCACTCTTTGCCGTGCTCATGCAAATAGCGTCGAACTTCATCAACGACCTCTACGACTTCAACAAAGGCACCGACACCGCTGAACGCCTGGGTCCGAAGCGTGCTTGTGCACAAGGCTGGATTACGCCCCGTGCCATGCGCATCGGCATCATCATCATGCTCATTGCAGCCAGCATCACAGGGCTCTCGCTTATCAGTTTTGGCGGTTGGTGGCTCGTAGGCTTAGGCGCGAGTTGCATTGTCTTCGCCTTTCTCTACACCACCATCATGAGCTATCACGGACTGGGCGACCTCCTTGTGTGGGTGTTCTTCGGATTTGTCCCCGTCATTGGCACGTACTATGTGCAGGCAGGCGGTCTGCATCCCGACGTATGGTTGCTCTCGGCAGCCTGTGGTCTGTGTGTTGACACGCTGCTCGTACTCAACAACTATCGCGACCGCGACACCGACAGCAAAGCTGGCAAGCGCACCATCGTAGTGCTCTTTGGCGAACGCTTCGGCAGTCTTGCCTACTTGCTCCAGGGCATCGCTGCCTATGCTTGTGTAGCTACATTGGCGCTGAATGGCAATCAATGGTTGGCCATTCTCCCTGCCTTCTACCTCCTGCCGCATTATCTGACATGGCGCAAGATGGTGCAAATCAACAAAGGACCTCAGCTCAACCGCATCCTTGGTTTCACCTCGCGCAACATGCTTACGTTTGCCATCCTCGTAGTCGTGGCCTACGTTTCAGCAAGAATTTTGGCATAAAGAAATCAAAATCATCTCAATAATTATAAACATGAAGAAAATTCTAACATCCTTACTTTGCTTGGCCATGCTCGGTACCCCCGCCATGGCTAAGGAGAAGAAGCAAGAAAGCAAGAAGGACATCAAGACGGTAAAGACCATTGCAGACTTGCGTCCCAACAAAAGTTATCAAATCTCAACAGGCGACGTACGCTGGACCATTTCCGACGACACCACGAAGATTGTAAGCCTTAAGGCCACTCAACAAAAGAAAGACAAGGAAAATGCGCTCCAGCAGTTCTCTTTCGTTTCGACAAACGGCCGAACATTCTATCTTTACAGCGTAGGTGCCAATGCTTTCGTTGACAAAAATGGTAGTCTGAGCAAAAAGCCCACTACTCCTATCACTATCAAAGAGGGCAAGAAGAAAGGCCAACTCACACTCTCGTTTGCCGACACGCTCGTGCTCCAAGCTGGCAAGAAAGATGCCCTCCTTATCGCAAAGCAACCCAAGAAAGCCGACCATGCTTTTGCAGAAATCAAGGTCGTAAAGGACTTTGCTCCCGCTGCTCCTATGTCAATGTTGGAAGACATCGACTATAAAAAAGAAACACAGCTAGGACTTTTCAACATAAAGAAGGGCCCCAAGGAAGAATGGTTCTGGGATATTCCCGACTCTATCATCGGCCGCCGCATTTTGCTCACCGTGCGCTTCACTGGCACACCTGCTTCTACCCAAAAGTACGGTGGCGAATTGGTAAAGCAACAGACTGTTTATTGGGAAGTTTCTCCAAAGGGCGACCTTCTCTTGAGAGTTGAAGCCTTAGTAAATGTTGCCGACTCTGCCAGTGCCATCGGTCGTGCCGTAGAAATAAGCAGCGTAAATCCTATCATCGCATCGTTCAAGGTAGTTCACCACAAGAAGGGATTGCGCCGCATCGATGTCGCTCAACTTTTCAATGGCGACGACACTGCCATCAGCCTCTCATCTGCCAACAAGCAGCAATTTGGTCTTGGCGGTTACTTCCCCAACCTCTCCTACATTGAAAGCATCAAGACTTTCCCCACTAACACTGAAGTGCGCACCGTGAAGACATGGAGTTCATCAAGTCCTAAGACACCTGCTGGCGCACGTAGCGGAAAAGTTACACTTGGCTTAAACTACTCGTTCGTGCTCCTTCCCAAGGACCTCATGCAACGTCGTTTGTTCGACCCTCGCGTGGGCTACTTTGCCGACCGCTTTGTGCGCTTCAGCGATAGCCAGCAGCGCGTGGAAAACGAGCGCTACATCGTGCGCTACCGCCTCGAACCCAAGGACAGCGCTGATGCCGAACGCATGAAGCGTGGCGAACTCATCGAGCCCAAGAAGCAGATTGTTTACTACATCGACCCCGCTACGCCCAAGCAGTGGCGCAAGTATCTCATCCAGGGTGTCAACGACTGGCAGGTGGCTTTCGAAAAAGCAGGTTGGAAGAATGCCATCATCGGTAAGGAATGGCCCGAAGACGACCCCACCATGTCAATGGAAGATGCTCGCTACAGTATGATTCGCTACCTCGCTTCTGACATCCCCAATGCTTATGGTCCTAACGTTCACGACCCCCGCACAGGCGAAATCATCGAAAGCCACGTGTGCTGGTACCACAACGTAATGACGCTCGTACACGACTGGTACATGGTACAAGCAGCTACTATCGACGAGGCTGCTCGCAAGATGAACTACGACGAAGAACTCATGGGCGAACTCATTCGCTTCGTGTCTTCGCACGAAGTGGGCCACTCACTCGGTTTGCGCCACAATTTCGGTTCGAGCAGCACCGTTCCCGTAGATAGCCTCCGCAACAAGGCGTGGGTGGAAAAGTATGGCCACACACCCAGTATCATGGACTATGCGCGCTTCAACTACGTAGCACAACCCGAAGACGGCATCAGCCGCCAGGGCATCTTCCCCCGCATCAACGACTACGACATCTGGGCTATCGAATGGGGCTACCGTCCAATGTTTGCCGACAACCCCATGGCTGACCACGAAGCCCTCGAAACACTCATCAAGGAGCAACACGACGGCAATCCTCGTCTCTGGTTTGGCGACGGTGAAACAAATCGCACGAACGACCCACGTTGCCAGACCGAAGACCTCGGCGACGATGCTATCAAGGCCAGCGAATACGGCATTCTCAACATTAAGCGTTGCCTCAAGGAACTCCCCACATGGAGCTACGACAAGAAGGATATCTACGCACAGAATCTCAGCAGCATTTACCAACAATATCTCACGCAGCTCAACCGCTACATGGGCCACGTGCTCGGCAACTTGGGAGGCGTGATGGCTGATTTCAAAACCATCGACCAGGCAGGAGCCGTTTACAGCAACGTGAGTCGCGATCGCCAGAAGGAAGTGATGGAGTTTGTGCGTCGCCACGTAGCCACCGAACCCACTTGGCTCATCGAACACGACTACATGAAGCGCATCACACCCGAGCCTCAAAACATCACTATCAGCTTTGGTCAAGTAATCATCAACCGTTTGATGGTTGTCACAAGTCGCCTCACACCCGAATACCCTGCAGCCGACTATCTAAACGACCTTTGCAAGATGTTCTTCAACGAAGCCACAAGCGGTGCTAAGGTGAGCGAATATCGCAAGGCATTGCAACGCCAGTTGATAAATCAGCTCTGCTCAAACTTTAAGAATGCCAGCACAGCAAGTTCCCTCCGTGCTCCTATGCTCAGCGTACTCCGCCAGCTTCAGCGCCAACTCCGCAATGCGGGTGGCAATGCTGACAGCAAGGCACACTTCGCAGCTCTGGCACATACCATCGACGAAGCATTGGCAATCAAGTAAACTCATATATATATATGTGTGTAACTTATTTTTTACCATTACTAAGCTAAGAAATTGCGACAGTAAAGCAGACAAATGCTGATGAAACATGAATCAAAGCTGATTTGGATTTCGAACGAAAATATATTATCTTTGTACTACAAGGAGGAAACCACGCGGTTTCCTCCTTTTTTTGGGCCAAAAATGGGAAAAACTACCTCAAAGGTCATTTAAATTTCTTCAAACATCGGAGAAACAACATCAAAGATCTTTTTTCCTACCTCGTATGTCTGAAATTTTACCTCGAATTTTCCTCTCAAAACCTCCCTTTTCGAAACAAAAACAACTTTTTTTAATTTTTTTTGTTTTGCTAAAGCAGAATAAAGAGCAACGCAATTTTTTATTGAGTACAACTGACAGAGTACAAAGTACAATTGCCATCCGGATGGCTTCTCGTCAACTCGTTTACTCGTTAACTTGTTTACTCGTTAACTTGTTTACTCGTTAACTTGTTTACTCGTTAACTTGTTTACTAATTAAATACTATAAATATCGTAGTTAACTACTATTTTTATCGTAGAAAGTTTTGCCATGTCTATTTTTCCTACTATATTTGCCGTAGAAAACAAAAAAAGAGAGTTTAAATCAATGTTTCTAAGGTCAGAAAGGGACTAAGAAGAACCTTGAAGACCTTAGAAATTTTAAAGAAATCAAACTAATTATGCAAAAGAATTTGACAAAGGCAGAATTACAATTGATGAACATACTTTGGGCGAAAGGCGAAGCCACAGTAAATGAAATTATCGAAGCCATGGGCGAACCGAAACCTGCTTATACCACGGTACTCACCGTGATGCAAGTGTTGACGCGCAAGGAAGTGGTGTTCCCCGAGCGCCGAGGCAAGGCACACGTGTTCCGCCCCCTACTCTCGCGCGAAGCATACATCAATGGCTTCATGCACGAAACGCGCGACACCCTCTTCCACGGTTCGCTCCGCAACTTCCTCTCCTTCTTCGTGAAGAGCGAAAAACTGAGCAAGGAGGAGTTGCAAGAACTGCTTGAGGAAATAAATAGTGAGAAGTAAATTCTAGTTTGTCTAGAATATCTAGAGCATCTAGAATATCTAGAGCATCTAAAGTTTCTAGAAACTATAGCTCATCTAAAGCAATTAAAAAGACCCCTTATGATAAGCCCATTCCCTCCCCTCCTACAAGCTTACGGCGCTATGCTCCTCGTGTCCGTGTTGCTGGTGGCATTCTACCTCATATTCATCTCCAGGAAGCACTCCTACCGCTTCCAGCGCAGTTATTTGCTCGCCATTCCCATGGTGTGCTTGTTGCAGGTGGGCGCTTACTTCGCGAAGTCTTATTTAGAAGGCAAGCAGGCGCCTGAAGTGCTGACCATGACACAAGCAGAAGCCTATACTTACCTCGTGGAACATCCCGAAGCGGTAATTCAGCAAGAAACAATAGCAACGCTTGCTACAGACGAAGTACCTGAAACCGAAACACCTGCCATCATATCGTTCACAGAAGACACCTTGCGCACAGCCCTCTGCATCGCTATCCCTGCGGTGTCGGTCGTCTTACTCCTTATTATAATAGTGCCCCTCGTGCAATTGCGCTTCAAGATGCGCGAACTCTCGTTCGAGGGTGATAGTTCCAACGGCAATATCCTGCGTGCGGCGTGGATACAAACGCCCTTCTCCTTCGGACGCCTGATATTCTTGCCCGCTGGTCGCACACCCACCGATGAGCGCCTGTTTATCCAACACGAACAAGCCCACATCGCTTGCCGACATTACATTGATGTGTGGACAATTGAGTTGCTCACACGCCTCATGTGGTTCAACCCCGTATTATGGATGGTGCGCAAGACGCTACGCGACCTCCACGAATTTGAAGCAGACCGCCTCGTGCTAGAACAAGGCACGGACGCTTACACCTACCAGTGCCTGCTCGTGAGCGAAGCCTCGGAGGATTGCACCATCATAGCCAACGGCTTCAACAATTCCTTCATCCGCCGTCGCATCAAGGAAATGAAGCGCACGGAGCGCGTAGGCATTAGTCGCTTTGGTAAACTCCTGACCGCCTTGTGGGTAATTATACTTACAGGCGCTACGGTTGCCTTTGCCCTACCCCAAAAGCCAGCTACGATTGTGCACGTCATAAGAGAGGCATCCGTTAGGGGCGTTGACACCTGCCGTGTAGAAGAAAGCGCAATCCCACCGCAAGTAACCATAACGCGCCCCCCGTTTATCGTACATACGGATGGGGATCCCACGGAGTTTACGAGCACCGTTAGCGAGACTCCCGATAGCATGTATTCACAACGCCTTTTCATCAAATACCCTGCGCGCTCAAAAGAGGAAGCAACCGCGATTTCGAGTCGCATACAAAATCAGGTGCAAACCATGCTCAAATTGGCAGACGTGGATAAGTTGCTCCAAGATGTAGAGCAAGCACCAACCACTCCCTCTCCCGCGCCTCAACAAAAGGCAACCGAGGAACCTTCCACCCCCACCGAGGCACCTACTCCCACCCACGACCACAACGGTTGGCGCTATGTCGTAGACCTTCCCTTGCACAACCCCAATGACCAACGTCGCATGTGGATTCGCCACGTGGGCAACGAAACCCACATCACCTTTGCGAAGTACATCAGTAGCGACGACGAACTCGTGCGCTTCGGAGGTCCCGATAGTTACCTTGTCGATCCCGCCACCGCCGAACACTACAAAGCCCGCCGTAGCATCCCCGCTTACGCTTGGCATTACTTCCACGTCAAAGGCATGAAGGGAAAAATCGTAGACATCACCGTGGTATTCCCCCGCATTCACGACTCCGCCCAATGGATAGCGCTCTACCAAGTCACCTCACATTTGCAGAGTGGCGAGCGATACAATGTGAAGCAATATTTGGAGAAATAAATCATTGAAGTTTCGCATAAGCTCAACTTCATAGGTTTTAAGGGTAAAGGTTATAAGGTTTTAAGGCTATCCAGATCGCATGGCCTTATAATAATCAAATATCTGAAATGACGAAACAATCCGAATGGCACCTTATAACCTAAAAACCTCATAACCTAAAAACCTCACACCCCATTGAAAAAGCTTTTATTCCCCATATTTGCGCTTCTGCTTGTCGCTTGCGGAAATGACGGTCCTAAGTTTTCCATCAAAGGTGAATTTGACGGTCTGAAGGAGAGCGAGCTGCTTATTTATAACACTGCCAGCGGACACGAAACTGTCGACACGGTGGCTGTCAAGAACGGCGAGTTCACCTATCGTGGCAGCACAGATGAACTGACATCCTACTACCTGGTTTTCCCTAACGGCATGGAGCAGGTCATTTTTGTGAATGGCGGTGACGAACTCGCTTATTCGGCTAAGGCCAATGACTTGAGAAACTATGTGGTGGAAGGCAACGAGGAGAATGAAGAGGTGGCGGCTTTCCATAAGGAAGTGAACAAGTTGAGCGCTTCGGAAGCAAGGCAGAAGGCTGTCGAATACATAAAGGCAAAGCCTCAGTCGGCAGTGTCGCTCTATATCTTCGACAAGTATTTCGTTCAGGATGAGGATGCTGGCGAGAAGGAATTGGCAGAAATCCTCTCCGTATTGGAAGAGGCTAATCCGCAAGATATGTCCCTGCTTGCTGTCAGAGGCAAGTTGGCTCATAGCGGAAAGGGTCTTGTAGGTTCGTCTCTGCCTGATATGCGCATTGAAACTAAAACAGGCGATTCGATCGACATAGCAAAGCTCGAAACCGGCCACACTCTGATACTCTATTGGGCATCATGGATGCAGTCGCCTTACGACGCGCTCGACCTGATGCGTGAAATCAGAGAGGAGTACAGCGATAGTGCGCTCAGCCTGATTTCAGTCTCTGCCGACACAAAGAAATATCGCTG
>JAZLDQ010000063.1:0-11611 GCA_045614785.1 Alloprevotella sp. | reverse complement strand
AGGTTTGTGAAGTGCATAGTTAGGTTTTGAGGTTATTAGGTTTTAAGGTTCTGAGGTTTTGAGGTTATTAGGTTGTCAAATTTTCCATATTTTCAGAATTAGATTATTCATTCCGCATGGTCCCTTAAAACCTTATAACCTCATAACCTTACAACCTTGCATAATTTTACTCCTCTTCGGGAATAGGTAGTGCATCGAGCGCTTCCTGGGCTGAGAGGATGTTTTCGTTGATAGTATCTTCCTTGATTTGTCCGTCGCGTAGGACGATGTTGCGCGATGAGTATTGCGCAATTTCGGGGTTGTGCGTCACGAAGATGATGGTGCGGCCTTCAGCGTGCAGACGCTGAAAGAGTACAAGGATTTCGAACGATGTGCGTGTGTCAAGGTTACCCGTAGCTTCGTCTGCCAAAATCACTGCAGGGTCGTTGACCAGGGCGCGAGCGATGGCCACGCGTTGCATCTGTCCGCCCGACATTTGGTTGGACTTATGGTAGAGGCGGTCGCCAAGCCCTACGGCCTGAAGGGCTTTGATGGCGCGCTCGGTGCGTTCCTTGCTTGATACGCTGGAATTGTACATCAATGGGAGCTCTACATTCTCTACGGCTGTCGTCTTTGCCAAAAGGTTGTAGTTCTGGAACACGAAGCCAATCTTGCGGTTGCGAAGCACAGCGCGCTCGCGGCGCTTCATCTTGCGCACGGAGATGCCGTCGAGCAAGTAGTCGCCGCTGGTAGGCGTGTCGAGGCAGCCCAACTGGTTGAGCAAGGTAGATTTTCCTGAACCCGACGTACCCATGATGGTTACAAACTCGCCTTCATGGATTTTGAAAGACACTCCGCGTAATGCGTGCACCACTTCTTCGCCAACGATGAAGTTGCGCTTCACATTTTGGAGTTCAATCACTACTTTTTTATCCATAATTTCAGTTATGAAGGTTCTTGAAAAAATTACTTTTTAGCCTTGTCGTTTTTGCGAGGACCGGGCATGAAGGGGCTGCGTTGCGCCATCTGCGGACCTGCATTGGGCGAAACTACGTCCATGCTGAGGAGGACAGAGTCGCCTTCTTCGATTCCGCTGATAATCTCTGTGCGCATGCCGTTGCTGATGCCTGTGTGTACGGGGACAGCCTTGAACGTGTTGCCCTGGCGCTTCCATAGCTTGCTATCGCCGGGGCAATCCTCTACGATGTCGCCCTCGCTGAGTGTTTCGAGGTTGGGATCGAAGCGAAGTGCTTTGGTGGGAACAGACAGCACGTCGGCAATCTCCATCGTGAAGATAGTGACGTTGGCTGTGAGGCCGGGCTTAAGTTTTAATTCGGCGTTGGGGGCTGAAATCACTACTTCGTATGTTACGACGTTGTTTTCGATAGTAGCCTCCTGGCGCACCTGTGTGATGGTGCCCGCAAAGGTTTCTGCGGGGTAAGCGTCAACGTTGAATGCCACGCGCTGACCTTCCTTCACGCCGCCTATGTCGGCTTCGTCAACCTTTGCAATCACCCGCATGTCGGTCAAGTCCTTTACAATAGTGAAGAGTGTGGGCGTGTTGAAGCTTGCTGCCACAGTCTGGCCTTCTTCTACAGCCTTTGAGAGGATAACGCCATCGATGGGCGATGTGATTGTGGCATAGCCAAGGTTTGTCTCAGCCTTACGAACGGCTTCGCGGCGCATGTTGTAGGCCGACTTTGCCTGGCTGAGTGCGAGTTCAGCCTGCTGGAAGGCGTTGTCGCTGATGTCGCCCTGAGCGTGGAGTGCCTTTTGCTTGTCGAAGAGCCATTGCTGATAGTTGAGGTCGGCTTCGGCGCTCTGCAGGTTGTTCTTTGCGCTGGAGAGTTCGCTCTCGAGGTTTACTTTGTCGAGCACTGCGATGACCTGACCCTTACGCACGATGTCGTTGTAGTCTACATAGATTTCGTTGATGATGCCCGACACCTGCGTACCTACTTCCACCGTAGTGACGGGTTCGATAGTACCTGTGGCGGTGATGCTACTGCTGAGGGTTGCCTTTTCAACGCAAGCGTATTCGTAAGTAACCTGGATGGGAGCTTCTGACTTATTGAGGAAGAAGAATGCTATAGCGCCGACTACGACAAGAGCGATGGCAATCTTAGCGTATTTGTTGAATTTCATAATTATGATAATATTGTAGTTTATTTTTTACAGATGTTTCGTAAGTGCTTGGTTCTGTCGGTTTTTCAGGTTACAAGATTTTGAGATTGTCCAATCCGAATGGCTCTTAAGGCCTTATAACCTTAAGACCTTATAACCTCACAACCTTATAACCTTAAACCATATAACCTTACAACCTAAATTTCTATATTCTGTCCTGCATAGAATGCGAGCAAGGCCTTATTGAGCAGAGCGGTGTATTTGTCCTGCAGGAGCGACTGCTTGGCTTGCAACAGTCGGCCACGGCTGTCGAGCAGGTCGGTGATGTCTTTTTGTCCTTGCTCAAACTGGCGACGTGTGTTTTCGTAGCTCAGCTGAAGGCTTTCAACGTTGTCCATTGCAGCAAGAAATTTGTGTTGCCCGTTTGTGGCGTTGAGCCAGCAGGTCTCGATGGTGTTGTAGATGTTTTTTTCCACATCGAGGTGGTCGTACTGTGCCGTCAGCTGGTTGATTTTAGCGCGTTCGATGCTGCTCTTTGTGCGGTGCTTGTCGTAGATGGGTATTTGTACGCTCAGCCCCAGACTCATGTTAAAGTTGTACTTCATCTGCTGGCCCCAGTTGCGTGTAGAGCCCGACATGTAGCTGTCGCCCAGGTTGCCCTGTAGGTTGATAGTGGGCCAATAGCCTGCTTTAGCTTGCTTCACGGCGAGGTCGGCACGCTCAAGGCCGATGAGGCTCGATTGCATTTCGGGCAGGCGTTGGAGTGCAGCCTCGTAGGCATCTTCTTTGTTGGGGATAGGAGTTACGACTTTCGCGTCAGCCACGGGCAGTGGTGCAATCGTAAGCACTTCGTTTGGACCCAATTCGAGCACCTGCTTGAGCGATAGTTCAACGTTTCGAATTTGCGTTTCAGCGTTTACCACGTCGTAGCGTCCCTGGCTGAGTTGAGCACGCAGCTGTGCGAGGTCGGAGCGCGAAATCTGTCCGTTGTTGAGCATGCGTTGTCCGCGTGCATAGACGATGGAGTCGTGCTGAAGCAGCTCGTTGTTTACGCGTAGAGCTTCGCGCATGTAGAGAATCTGAACGTAGAGCTGTGCCACCTGTTCCTGAATAGAGTTGGCCTTTTGGGCTGTGGCGTAGATAGCTTGTTCCATTTCGAGCTTGCTATCCTTGATATTCATAGAGCGTTGTCCACCGTTCCACACGGTCCATGAGGCACTCACGCCATACGATCCACTCCAGGTTGTTTTGTCAGAAGCTGTCGAGGTGATGCCACCATTGACAAAGCTTGTAGCGTCCTGCTGGAAGGGGCGGTATTGCATGTTTTGCGAAAGGCTTGCGCTCAGGCTGGGTAGCCATTCGGCAGTGGCTTCTTTGATGCCGACTTCAGAAAGTTGCTCTGAAGCTTTGCTCTTTTGGAGTTGAAGGTTGTGTTTGAGCGCATAGTCCAAGCAGTCCTGCAAGCTCCAGCCGCTGTCCTGTGCGTAAGTGTGGACAGCTGCAAATAGTGCTACTGAGAAAGCAATGATTTTTTTCATGCTGCGTAGGGTCTGTATTTAGTAAAATTGTTAGTACTTTTGGCAAAATTACGCAAAACATCCGTGTAAACTTTCCGAAAAGTTTAGTTTTTTAGTTCTTTTAGACAAAACATACTTTTTTATCGGTTAATTATATAAAATGAGAGTCGCCTTAAAGTTTTTTTGTACTTTTGTGCTGTATTCGTAAACTCTCTCGTTTACTCGTCAACTAAAATCTCGTTAACTAACAAACCACATCCATTTATGTTTTCAGGAATTGTAGAAGCAATGGCTCGCGTAGTCAGCATAGAAAAGGACCAGGAAAATATTCATTTCACCTTCGAGTGTCCTTTCACGTCAGAACTTAAGATTGACCAAAGCGTGGCGCACAATGGCGTGTGCCTCACGGTGGTGGCTATCGAAGGCAATACTTATGTCGTGACAGCCATGCTCGAAACGTTGCAACGCTCCAATCTCGGATTGCTCAGCGTGGGCGACCTCGTGAATGTGGAGCGCTCAATGATGATGAACGGACGCCTCGACGGACACATCGTGCAGGGTCATGTCGATGAAACGGCAGAGTGCATTGCCCTCGAAGATGCACAAGGCTCATATATATATACGTTCAAATATCCCAACGATGTCGAGATGGCACTCAAGGGATACTTCACAGTAGATAAGGGCAGCGTGACGGTCAATGGCGTGAGCCTCACAGTGTGCAACCCCACGGACGACACATTCCAGGTGTGCATCATTCCCTATACATTCGAACACACTAATTTCCACGCCATCAAGGTGGGAACTAAGGTGAATATCGAGTTTGACATCTTAGGAAAGTACATCGCTCGCTTGCAGCAATTTAAATAAGTAGCTGCGCATGACTCGAAAACAACGCATCGATGAGGTGTTGAAGTACCTTGGTAGCATCATGGATGCCACCGAGACGGAGCTCGACTACTCCACCCCCTTCGAACTGCTCATCGCAGTGATGCTCAGTGCGCAATGCACGGACAAGCGTGTCAACATGGTGACACCACCCCTCTTTGCGGCTTATCCCACAGCTGCCGATTTGGCGGCAGCCACCGTAGATGAAGTCTTCGCCTACATAAAGAGCGTGAGCTACCCTAACAACAAAGCCAAGCATCTGGTGGCGATGGCCAAGATGCTGGCAGAGCAACACGCAGGCCAGGTACCCTCTACTTTGGAGGAACTAACGGCCCTCCCAGGCGTAGGGCGCAAAACGGCAAATGTCGTCATGGCCGTGGCATTCGGTAAGGCAGCCCTGGCTGTAGATACGCATGTTTACAGAGTGAGCCATCGGTTAAATCTCGTACCCCGAACGGCCACCACACCCTATGCCGTAGAAAAAGCCTTGCGCCGCTACATCCCCGACGAAACGGTAGCCGCCTCCCACTATTGGCTGCTGCTCCACGGCCGTTACACCTGCACAGCGCGCAATCCGAAGTGCAGCGCCTGCGGCTTGGCCGACCTTTGCACCTCGAAGGACAAGTCGCTAAAGGCGTAATATATTTGCCACCACTAATATTTATTTTTTTGAAACCACGAATCTACACTCTAAGTTTGCAGAGTGTAGGTTCGTGGTTTAATAAGTATTGCAAGTGAATAATTATGGTATATGAATTGGCGAATCTGACTAAATTCTCGTAGGCTTGCACGTTGGAATATTTCAGTGGGCTAAACTGCTGGCAGATGTAACTGAAATCTCCTCCTAACTCTGCTAATCTTTGCCCTGGGCTAGTTGCTTTTGCCTCTTCGAGGCGACCTTTTCCCCTTGAAATAAATATGCTCAAAGATAAGTCGCAGGAACCAGCATTAGAAGGTAAGAATTTGTGCATTAAAGCAGACGAAAGATGCTATAACATCAATCAAAGCAGATTTGGATTTCGCCCGAAAATGTTGTATCTTTGTACTACAAGGAGGAAGCTACGCAGTTTCCTCCTTTTTTTGGCTCAAAAATGGCAAAAATGACCTCAAAGGTCATTTAAATTTCTTCAAACATCGGAGGAACGACATCAAAGATCTTTTTTCCTACCTCGTTGGTCCCAATTTTCACCTCCAATTTTGCCCTCAAAACTTCCCATTTCGAACAAAAAACAACTTTTTTTGTTTTTCTAAAGCAGACAAAAGAGCAATGTTCTTTAGAGTACAGATAACAGAGTACAGAGTACAACTACCATCCGGATGGCTTCTTGTTAACTTGTTAACTCGTCAACTTGTTTACTAAGATGTACAACTGCCATCCGGATGGCGTTCTCTCGTTAACTTGTTAACTCGTCAACTTGTTTACTAAGATGCACCCAGCTTGTGAACAGCTTGCAAATTAATATTTTATGCAGTTTCTGTTATTTATTTTTTTTATTTCGGAAAAATATCATAATTTTGTTGCATGGCTCGGCGATGAAGGTGTTTTAGCATTTTCATCGATGTAGAATGTATAGAGTCTCTCTGTCGCAGAATTGTATTATAAACATAAAAATAAAATAGTAGATTGTTATGAAGAAATTTTTAGTGTTGTCATTGATGTGGCTGTCATTGTTCGTTGGACGTGCAGTTGCGCAGACAGACTATTACGTAGCGCATGGCGCTGACGTGAATGTTAGTCATTCGGCTCATTATCCGAAGTCTGTGGGTATTGTGGGCACACAGAGCGAAGAACAGGTGTTGGAAGGAATTGCTTCGGCAATACATTGTCCTGCTTACTTCGACAAGACTTCAACGACGTTTGAGGTGTTGGCAGGTGACCTCGTTACGCCCAGCATTTCGATTAATGGTGCGTGGATGCATGGTTATGTGTACGTGGATTGGAACGACAACAAGCAGTTTGATGTAAACCTTGTGGGCGAAGGTCCTTATACGAAGGGTGAAGGCAACGAGCTGATGTGCTGGTCGCTCTATAGCAAGGCGGGTGATGGCAGCACAGGTTGGAACAGCGATGGCGTGTACCAATCAAGTGGCAATGTGCTTGCACCTGGTTCGTTCTACGTGCCTGCTGACTTGGAAGTGGGCTCTGTTTTCCGCATGCGCTACAAGGTGGAATGGAATAGCATTGACCCTGCTGGTAGTGGCGATAAGTTCTTGACCGATGGCGGTGCGATTATCGACGTGATGCTCAAGATTGCAGGTAAGGCCGACAAGGTTGAGAAGTATCCTCTCAATGATTATAAGGAACCACGCGTAGGCACAACTCCCGATGCTGCGGAGTGGGCAGCTGTGGCCGACGGCTTGCAGGCTAGCTGGGGCTCGCGCGATGATTTCTATTCGCTCCATGAAGTTCCTCAGCATCCGCAGAAGGCTGAAGCTACAGTGTATGCCTGGAAGGGCGAACGTGCTAACATTCAGGCTGTGCTTTATAGCAAGGCGGACGAAGGTATGCTCAGTGTGCGCATGGCAGAGTGGAAGAAAAATGGCGTAGCAACAGGCATCAACGCTGGCGATGCGCGCTTTGTGAACTATGTGATTACGGACGATTTCAAGGCGTGTGGCAATCATCCTTCAGGATGGCAGACATGGCTTGTGGCAGACGTGATTGATCAGGATAAGCCTCATGCTGTTCCTGCTATGGAGACGCGCCCCGTTTGGTGTACGCTCGAAATTCCTCGCAATATCGAGGCGGGAGCTTATACTACAGCACTCGAGGTGGTGAATGCTTCGGGCGACGTTGTGAAGACGCTTAAACTCAATGTGAATGTAGATAATCGTGCTTTGCCTGAGGTGAAGGACCAGAAGTTCCACTTGGATTTCTGGCAGCAACCTTATGCTGTGAGCAGATATTATGAGGTGGAACGCTGGAGCGATGCGCATATCGAAGCCTTGCGTCCCTATCTCGCTGCACTCGGACGTGCTGGTCAGCGTACGGTATCAGCTATTATGTTCTATGAACCCTGGGGAGAACAGACACACGACCTCTTTGACCCCATGGTGCAGACAGTGAAAAAGGCGGACGGCACTTGGGCTTACGACTACGCTATCTTTGACAAGTATGTAGAACTCTGTGCTGAATATGGCATCGACAAGCAGATTAACTGCTTCAGCATGGTGCCCTGGGATATGAACTTCCGTTATTGGGATGAAGCAACTTCTTCGTATAAGTATATTAAGACGACTACAGGAACAGCGGAATATCGCGAACTTTGGAATAGTTTCTTGGCTGCCTTTAAGGCACACTTGCTCGAAAAGGGTTGGTTTGAAAAGACGAATATTGCGATGGACGAGCGTGCTGAGGCTGACATGCTGAATGCTTATAACATTGCGAGTGCACTCGGATTTAATATGGCTTTGGCAGGTAATTATCACTCGTCGTTGAGCGATAAGTTGCAGGACTTCTGCGTGGCTCTCGGTCAGGATAAGAAGTTTACGGCCGAACAACGCGCTGACCGCAAGGCGAAGAATCGCATTACGACATTCTATACAAGCTGTGCGGATGCTGAGCCTAATATCTATACCAACTCCTTCCCTGCTGAAGCTACCTTCTTGCCCATCTATGCCGCTGCTAACGACTTGAGTGGCTACTTGCATTGGGCGTGGATTAACTGGGACGAGCATCCTTTGACTGACAGCCGCTTCCGTAAGTTTGGTTCGGGCGACACTTATTGCTACTATCCTGGAAACCGTTCGAGTGTACGCTTTGAACGACTCATTGAAGGCATCCATCAGTATGAGAAGATTCAGATTCTGAAGGAAGAGTATAAGAATAATCCTGAAAAGTTGGGTCAACTCAACGCTTTGTTGAAGCGATTTGAAAGTCATGCGATTGTGGGCGAAGAGTGCGCTCCTATCGTGAATGATTTGGAGGATTTCTTGAACGGACTTGAAGTGGAAATACCAGTTGCAACAGACGTTGCAACTGGCTACTATCATTTAGTGGGAAGAGCTACAAGTCGTGCGGAGCATCTTTATAACAATGCTTTGTTGAGTGGCAATAATTTTCGATTTACGCTACAGTCAAACTCAATGGTGAACACCAACAACGGAGTTTGGTATGTAGAGGTGAAGGAAGATGGTAAGCTTGGCATTAAGAATGGCGATGGCAATGCGCTTGTAGCAGGTGCTAGCTATGGTGGCTCTATTGCTGGCAGTTTCAACGAGTTGACAATCGGTGCTACAACGGATGTTGGCGAATATCGTTATTATTATTTCACTGAAGCCTTGAACTGCACGAATGGTGGTGCAAATTTTAAGGTGTCGGGTGTGGACTTCGTTACGACATGGACGAGTGGCGGCGCTGCAGCAGAGGATAATCAATGGCGCTTTGAACCTGTAGAGGTAGAAGGAAAGCATGTATATGCCGTGAGTGTGGATGCAGGCGAAGGGATCTATGTTACTTATGCTCATGATGGCGTTGTGGAATATGCTTGCAACGGTGGTTTCTTCATTGCAGACAAGGAAATTGTTGTAGCCGATTTGAAGGTAAATGCTGTGGATAATGTGGTAGGCTCAGCTAAGGTGACAATTGAAGGGGGTAAGATTAAGGTGAGTAGTGTTTCGACAGGAGCAACACCTGTGAAGCAGGATTTATACAACACTAGTAAGGGGGATGGTGTGATTCCTCCCTATCGTATTCCTGGGATAACAACAGCGAGTAATGGTCGCCTTATAACAGCAGCTGCACGATTGGTGTGTGGTACAGATCCTGGTTATGGTCAGGTGGACATTGTTTGTCGTACGAGCGATGACCATGGCGCTACTTGGAGCAACATGATTGATGTAGCGGTAGGTAATGGTATCACTTCGGCTACTGAAAATTATTTTGAAACAGCCTTTGGTGACCCCGCTATTGTGGCAGACCGCACAAGTTCGGAAGTGTTGATTATTGCCGTGGCAGGATGTACGGTGTATGGCAATGGTAATACAACACGTCAGAACCCTAACCTTATTGCAACAATCCACAGTAAGGACAATGGCGAAACATGGGAAACTCCTGTGAATGTGACAGAACAAATTTATAGTCTTTATGATGCAGGCAATCCTATCCAGTCGGCATTTGTGGGTGGGGGTAAGATTTTCCAGAGTAGAATTGTAAAGAAGGATAAGTACTATCGTTTGTATGCAGCAATGTGTGCGCGTCCTAATGGTAACCGCGTGATTTATTCTGACGACTTTGGCAGAACATGGAATGCCTTGGGAGGCCCTTGGGCTTTGCCCGCACCTGGTGGCGACGAGCCTAAGTGTGAAGAATTGCCCGACGGTAGAGTGATTCTTTCAAGCCGTGTAGGCGGAGGACGCATATATAATATATATACGTATGCGAATACGCTTGAAGGTACAGGCGAGTGGGGTACAGATGTAAAGGGTACTTTCGCAGGTTCGGGCTTGACACCTGGCGGAAACTCTACAAATGGAGAAATCTTGGTGGTGCCTGTAGTGCGCAATGCTGATAAGAAGGAAATGTATCTTGCTCTTCAGTCGCTTCCTACAGGAAGTGGTAGAACAAATGTGGGTATATTTTATAAGGAGTTGACTGATTTTACTGATCTTAATTCAGTTGCAAACTTTGCGGGCGATTGGAATGGTTTCTTCCAAGTGAGCAATACATCATCGGCGTATAGTTCGATGGACTTGCAGGCTGACAACCGTGTGGGATTTATTTATGAAGAAACGCTCACAGGTTTTGGTCGCCGAGATAATCCCGTTTCTACAAGCTTCCCCAATGGTGAAGGACAGCATAATTTCGACGGATTCGATAATATTTATGTAGCTTACGAATTGGAATATATCACAGATGGAGCATATTCAGTGAAGAATGATGTTTCGCGTTCGGCTTTTGTTAAGCAATATTTCAATGAGTTGGCCGATGCGTCAGAAATTTCCGACGAATTGAGAGAGAATGTAAAAGCTGCGGTAGAAAATCTTAGCGCAGAGCTTACTGTTGAAGAAGTGGATAATATTTATGCACTGCTTGCGAGCGAAAAGCCTGCTGATCCTTGGGATGGAAAATACTTGACATTTACAAGTGTTCAGAAAAATGGTAAAGAGTATATCCTTTATGTGAAAAGCAAGAAAAACTTGGCTATTAGTAAGGCTTCACTTTCGAAACTCGGGAAGACTGCAGATTTCTTGTGTAAGAAGGAAGCCAGCGGAAGATATAGTTTCTATAATGAAGACGCAAAGCTGTACATGATTTGGCGAGCAGCTTCTAGTTTGGGATATAACAAAAATCTAGGAGTCATGTCAGAATACGACCCTACGTATTGTGATTGGGGTATAGCAGATGGTGGCGCAACAGTTGAGGGTACTCATTATATTACAAGTAAGCGCGCCAATGGCGAGGCTGGTACACTTATCATTACGTCGAATGGCGTTTTTGATGCGTGGTCAACAGGAGTTGGTTATGCCGATGGCTATAGCAACCTCTTTCGTATAGGTATAAATGATTATCCTACGGCTATTCAAGAGGTAGAAATGGCTGGAGACGCTGAAAAAGGCCAGGTTTATGATATAACAGGCCGACGTGTACAAAAACCTACAAATGGCTTTTATATCGTAAATGGCGAAAAAGTAATACTTAAGTAGGATATAGGCATTTTAGTATTACATTTTTAATTGCAGAATTTGATAAATATCATTTTCTGCAATTTTTTCTTAACTTTTTTCACAGCATTCTCTTGTCAGTTTGTGTAAAGGTTGTAATTTTGCACTCGCTAACGGGAAATAACCCCGGTTAAGCAATCGCACATTGATAGATTTTCATAAACTTTTTAAGTAGAGAAGTACAAGAGAACAACTTTAGTGTTTTTGCACTAAGTTTGGGTAATAAATTTTGTACCGTTAATTCTTTTACTTGATAGATTGGATATTTTGCAGTCAGCAGTCAGATAATTATTATAATTTACATATTACAATGAAGAGTTTGATCCTGGCTCAGGATGAACGCTAGCTACAGGCTTAACACATGCAAGTCGAGGGGCAGCAGGAACTTAGCTTGCTAAGTTTGCTGGCGACCGGCGCACGGGTGAGTAACGCGTATCCAACCT
>JAZLDQ010000062.1:0-9689 GCA_045614785.1 Alloprevotella sp. | reverse complement strand
CTTAACGGTAGCACCCACACCGATACCTAAACCTGATTCGCCCTTAACACCCAAAGACTCTACGTAAACAGGAGCACCACTACGGCTGAGGAAGTACTTACGGTTACCACCCATTTCGTCGTCAGCATCGTGTACGAGAATGTGTTGGTTCATCATTTCAACCAAGAGCAAACGCTTTGCACCACCATATGTGCTTGCGCTTGAAATTGCGTCAGAAGAGTTAGAAGCGAAAGTAGAGCCCTTCTTCTTATCACCACCACGACCTGCTTCATTGGGAATTTCCTGACCCTTATCCTGGTCGTAAACATAAGCTACAGCTTCCAAAGGTATCTTACCTGTTTCAGCCTTTGCCTTTTCGTCGTAGCTAAAGCGCCAGTAGTAGCGATTGCTACCTGGCTTCTTATGACCATAAGGCGCCTTAGAATAACCTACGGGGTCAATATAACCGTAGTTACCCAATACGAAGTCAGTAGGAACAAAGAATGAGAACTTACTCTGCATCGCCTTGAGGTAAGTAGAGAAATACTGCTTCAAAGGAGCGCTTTCATACAACGAACCTTCAATGTAATTATCGTCCGCCTGAGCAACTGTACGCACGATGCGAGTATTTTCAGAAATCAACGCAGGAGCAATTACCGCAGCGTAGTCAGCAGGAGCATCCACAGTGTTTGTCAAATAAACAACACCATTGTTTGCAACCAAGCAACCTTCGATGTGCGCCTTAAAGTCCTCTACAGTAGGATACTGCACGAACATCTGGTCCTGAGCGTCGTTCACGATTGTCAAATACTTGCTGGGAACTGATTCGTTGAATGAGTCTTTCATCAAGTTCTTAATGAGCGAACCCATCAAGTCGAGAGGAATATCATACAAGTTAGCAAGCAAATTAGCTTCATCTTCAATAGGCTGGTGTGTACCATAACGCTGGATAAAGTCGCGACCACCACCATACAAGAAGTAAGTCTTCATGGCATCATCCGTAGGCACAAACATAGCCGCCATATCTTCTTCCTTAGGAGTAGTTGAAGATACGGAGTATTCATTCCAACCTGGGTCGAAAGGCAAGTAAACGGGATTTACGAAAGACGTATTATCGGGTGTCTTTGTAATACCGCTGTTACCCTGAGAACGGTTAGAGATGTAACGCAATTCGAAGACAGAGTCGGCAGGAATTTCATTCAAAGCCTTATACTGACGTGTCAAGCGTTCATTATAATAAGGAGCAGCAAAGCGGTCGAGCATAGCACTAAAGAGATTTGTCTTACCGTTGCTACGAATCATCTCTGCCATATTGCCAGGAGCTACCAACACTCTATCCAATACGTGGAGATAACCATTCAAACAAACCACGTCGGGCTCAACTACACGAGTATCATAGATATAGCTACGATTACCCTCATCGTCCCAGGGCTGACCAACCACAAGAGCGATGTCTTGACGCGTAATGTTCTTAAACTTCATCTGGCCTTCCAAGAAGTGCGTCATCATAGGCGTAGTTGCGTCGAGCGCCATGTAAACGTTCTGGCCATTACCACGCAACTTCTTAAACCAGTCAACATCTGTAGTAGACTGTGTCATTGGCAAAGACTCGGGTGTCCAAACTGTCACAGAGTCAGATGCAGACGCTGAAGTACCTTGGCGCAAACAGAGGTTCTTACCGCCATCTTCAGTATTTGCCAACATTTCCATCACGTAAGCATTGTTCAACATTGAGTTGTTGAGCAACACACGCTTCTGATTTTTGCTCAGCTCTTCGTAAGAACGAACCCCCCAAGAGTTGTTCTGGAAGAACTTTTCCCAAGCCGAGTCGGGAGCTACGAACATCGTCTTACTACCCGTCTTCGAAAGCACTTCTGCATACTCGAGATCGTCAATAAGCTTAATCACAGTCTGGAAGTTACCTCTTCTACTAAGTTCGTGGTAAAGACTCTGACCGAGGAATGAGGGAGCATTGTCCTCATAATCCTTCAAGTGGAAGTCGTCGTCCGAACAAGAAGAAAAGTTGACTGTTGAAAGCAGTGCCGCTCCGAGCAGCACCTTGCCCATTTTGCTAAAATGGTTTTTCATACGCATCAATCTAATAAAATAATTATATTGTTTTAGAATTTTTAACTTTATCACACACGTAGATACACTATGTGGGATTGTGGCAAAATTAATAGTTTTTTGTCAAATAGCCTTGTCATTTACATACTTTTTAATAAAAATAAGGCAAAATATATAGATTTTGAGGCTTTATTTGTTAAAAAAAGCTATAAATCTGCAAAAATTGACAGAATCCGTCAATTTTTCGTTTTTTGTTAACAAAAGTCCTTTTTTTGTTATTTCAATCGCACCTTTTTGTCACAAAATCTTCACACAAATTAACAACTCTTAATAAGATTTTCAAGACAATAAACCCGTTCGCAAATGAGTTTTGAACACTATAAAATTGCATCATTTGAAAATACTTCGGAGGACTATGAAATATATGCGAATATGGAGCTAGCTTAAAATATTGAGAGTTCTAAATTGTAAAATAAATGATACCGTTTTGAGTCGTATTTAGGATTGTTCATCTACTAATCCAAAAAGCAAGACGTCAAGCTTCTTCACTTTGTAACCTCGGGAATAAATTATTAGTCGAATGTAATTAATTTCTCCTCCTGAGTTAGCTAATCTTTGCTCACATTTATTTCAAGAGAAAAGGGCACCTCGAAGAGGCAAAAGCTCATAACCCAGGGCAAGTGACCATAGGGAACGACACCCTGGGTTGGTGCCCATACCGAATGGTTCGCCCTGAAGGGGAAAAAGCAATATATATATATTTAATAAACTGATATTCAAGATATTCCGCTTTTGCCCTTACAGGGCGGAAATCCATGCGAACTATTTACCCAGGGTGTCGCTCCTACGTTGCTCTACCCCGGGCTGGTAGCTGTTTGGCCCTTCAGGCCGCCCAGGCAAAATGTAGGCAAAGATTAGCTGAGTTAGGAGGAGAAATTGGTTTGACTCAGTCGCTATATTTTCAGATTATTATCTGTACTCTTATTCAACTCTGAATCGTAATATGAAGACGCCCCACAGGAACGTCTCTACACCAATGAATTGCTAGTATGTATAATCAGAGCTTCATTGTAAGACAAACAGCAATAACACGCAGTGCGAAAGCTTTGCTACTCACGCAAATAAGCACCTGCCACTCCACGGCAGCCTTGGTAAGAAGAACGGCTACGCATCTCTTTCTTCACCATCTCAACAAACTGATAATTCTTCACACCCCAATCGGGCGCCAGCAACAATTCCTTAGGCGATTGAGACGTAAAACGCTCAACAGCTATACGCGTAGATAATCGTTCAAGAAAATCCGCCACCAAACGTACATATTCTTCCACCTTAAACAAACGGAAGTCAGAAGGAGAAGCCTCAAACTCGCGCGCCATCCTGGTACCTTTCACAATTTGCAACTGATGTAACTTCAACGTATCGAGTGGTAATTTTGAGATTTCTACAGCCTGTGCAACTATATCATCCCACGCCTCTCCTGGAAGCCCCAGTATAAAATGTGCTCCGACAGGAATCCCCCTCTGCGCTGTGCGCTGGATAGCCTCAACCGACTGCTGATAGGTATGACCACGATTCACACGGCGCAACGTAACGTCATTTGTAGTCTCCACCCCATACTCTACAAGGACAAAGCAACGCTTAGACAGCTCAGCAAAATAGTCAAGCAACTCATCGCTCACACAATCAGGACGCGTTCCAACCACCAACCCCACAACATCCTCTACAGCCAACGCCTCTTCATAGAGTTTCTTAAGACGTTCAAAGTCTCCATAGGTATTGGTGTAAGCTTGAAAATAAGCCAGATATTTCATATTCGGGTACTTTCGAGCAAAAAACGCCTTCCCTTCTTCGAGCTGCTGCGCTACCGTCTTCTGCGTTGCACAATAATCAGGATTGAAGGTTTGATTATTGCAATAGGAGCAGCCCCCTACCCCAACCGACCCATCACGATTAGGACAAGTGAAACCAGCATTCACCGACAACTTCTGCACCTTGCAGTCAAAATATTTTTTCAGAAAACACGAAAAATCCGTATATAAATAATCATTCACCATATGCAAAAAAAGTATATGAAAGAGTACAAATAACAGAATACAAGAGTACAACTGCTGAGCAGAGAGTTTTTCGTTCGCCTAGATTATCCGGACGGAGTTGCTCCCCCTACTCAGTTATCTGTACTATAATTACCAACCTCATAACCTGATTCAATTGTAGCCCCACAAAAGTTAAATAACCCAAAAGCAAAGTTACTCAAAAATACAAAACCTAAAGCTTCGTACAACAAAAAAATCCTCCAGAGAAATACCAATCGTTAGCATCACTCTGGAAGATTATTTTTTTCAACTCAACTGTATATTATACTTTACCGCCATCTTGCGAAGATTCAAGATACCATAGCGCATGCGCCCCAAAGCCGTATTAATACTAATAGACTTCATATCAGCTATCTCACGAAATGTTTTCTCTTCGAAATAGTGCATCATGACGATTTCCTTTTGGTCGGCTGGTAAATGGTTGATCATGCGATGCAAATCCGCCTCCACCTGCAAAGAATCTTCTTTCGCTTGTTCATGCACATCCGCCAATTTCACAGAATTAAACAAATCATACTCTACTTCATCATTAGAGATATACTTTTCATTTTTCTCCACGCGAAATTGGTCTATCGTCAGATTGTACGCAATGCGCGAGAGCCAGGAAAAGAACTTCCCTGTCTCAACATATTTACCATCGCGTATGGTCATAATAGCCTTGACAAACGTTTCCTGAAAAATATCGTCTGCCAAATCCTCATTGCGAACAGCAAAAAATATGTTTGAATAAAGTTTGTCTTTATAGCGCTCCAACAACACATCGAAGGCTTCGTCACATCCCGAAGCATACATCTTCACCAACTCATCGTCGGCGAAATTCAGCAAATGTTTCATTACTTTACTTATTTTTAATTAAGCGTAAAGTACTTCGATAGGCTATAAAGTTTTAAAGAAATTAAACATTACGATGGGCTATCTCCTAGAAGAGCATTTCGTACAACCAGTACAAATCCCATCACTTACAGCTGCAAAGTTAATATTTTTTTATCTCACACAAAATAAATTTGGTAAAATTTCGTTGCTGCCCTAAATACAAAAAGAGCCCCCGATATAGACGAGGGCAACCTAATGTTTTCACAACGGAATAATCCTTATTGTGAATTGCTTCAATTTATTGCTGCAAAAGTATATATAATTATTTGGATAAACAAATAGATTTAAATAAATTTGGAGAGTCTAACGGAAACAAATAATTAAAAGTCACTTTTATATGAAAAAAATATTAGGTCTTGACCTTGGAACCAACAGTATTGGTTGGGCTGTGGTTAACGAAACAACAAATAATGAAGGTACAACAAAGCTTGTAAACATTGAAGCAGCAGGAAGTCGTATAATACCAATGGATGCTGCGACATTGGGAGATTTTGATAAAGGCAACTCAATTTCTCAAACTGCAGAGAGAACACGTATTCGTGGTGTAAGACGTTTGCTTGAAAGATGCTTGCTACGCCGCGAGCGTCTTAATCGCGTACTTGATATTTTAGGCTTTTTACCTAAGCATTATGCTGAAAAGCTAAACCGCTATGGACAAATCATCAATGGTGAAGAACCCAAAATAGCTTGGCTAAAGAATAGCTTAGGTCAATACGAATTCTTGTTTAAAGATTCGTTTAGCGAAATGTTGGAAGAATTTAAAGCCTCTCATTCTGATTTTGTAGACAAGAAAATTCCCTACGATTGGACCCTATATTATCTACGTAAAAAAGCACTTTCACAAAAGATTGAGAAAGAAGAATTGGCTTGGGTATTACACAACTTCAATCAAAAGCGTGGGTACTATCAGCTCCGTGAAGAGGAAACTGAAACGAATAATAACAAAAAAGTGGAATATATTGCACTTAGAGTTGTTTCAGTAGAAGATACAGGTCAGAAAAAAGGCAAAGACACTTGGTATAATGTACATCTTGAAAATGGTTGGATTTATCGTCGCCCAAGTTCTTCACCATTAGATTGGGCTGGTAAAATTAAAGAATTTATTGTTACTACAGATATTAACGAAGATGGAAGTCCCAAATTCGATAAAGAAGGAGACATTAAACGTTCTTTCCGTGCTCCAAAAGAAGATGATTGGACACTAATAAAAGAAAGAACTCAGGCAGATATTGAACAATCAGGTAAAACAGTAGGCGCATACATCTATGATGCTATTCTGGCCAATCCCAAACAAAAGATTCGCGGTAAGTTTGTACGTACTATTGAACGTAAATTTTACAAAGAAGAACTTCGCTTGATTTTGACAAAACAAGCAGAGTTTCATCCAGAATTGAGGGACACAAACTTATATCAAACTTGCATTGAAGCACTTTATGTTTCAAACGAAGCATACCGTCAAAGCATTGCACAGCGCAATTTTACATATCTGTTTTTAGATAATATCTTATTCTATCAACGACCACTCAAAACAAAAAAACATCTTATTGCCAATTGTCCTTACGAAGAGCATATCGGATTAGATAAAGATGAAAATAAAAGGATATATGGTCTTAAATGTATAGCCAAGTCGCATCCTTTATATCAAGAATTCCGTTTGTGGCAATTCCTCAGTAATTTGCGTATTTATAAAAAGGGGGTGAACAATGATGAAGATGTAACCCGAGATTTCTTAAAATCTGAGGAAGAATATGTTGCGTTATTTGATTGGCTTAATACAAGAAAAACTATAAACCAAAAGGCATTCTTGGCGTACACTCCATTTGCCCTAAAAAAGAATGCTGCGAATTATCGTTGGAACTATGTGGAGGATAAAGATTATCCTGCCAATGAAACAAGAGCGCTTTTACTTTCATATTTATCAAAGGCAAATGTAAAAGATGATTTCCTTTCGATTGAAACAGAAGAATCTTTGTGGCACCTTCTTTATTCTATTGACGATAAGCAAGAATTAGGAAAGGCGCTTAAGAAGTTTGCAGAAAAACACAAATTAGCAGACTCATTCATTGAAACGTTCCTCAAATTCCCGCCATTCAAAAAGGAGTATGGCGCTTACTCATTCAAAGCCATAAAGAAATTGCTTGCGCTAATGCGTATGGGGAAGTATTGGAACGAAAACAACATTGATACATTAACTCGCGAACGAATCAACAAAATTATCAACGGTGAGTTTGATGAAAAGATAAAAGACAGAGTTCGAGAAAAGGCATATAACCTCAGCGATATATGCAACTTTAAAGGCCTACCGCTTTGGTTGGCTTGTTACATCGTGTACGACAGACACTCTGAAGTCAAAGATATCACCAAATGGGAAACACCCTCAGATATAGAACTTTACTTAAAATCGTTCAAGCAACATTCTCTACGCAATCCAATTGTAGAGCAAGTGGTAACTGAGACTCTTCGTACGGTACGTGATATTTGGGAGCAGACAGGACGTATTGACGAAATTCATGTAGAACTCGGTAGGGAAATGAAGAATCCTGCAGACAAACGACGCCAGATTACTCAACAAATTACAGAAAACGAAAACACCAATCTACGAATAAAGGCATTACTCACAGAGTTTCTTAATCCTGAATTTGAAATAGAGAACGTTCGCCCTTATTCACCAAGTCAGCAAGACATCTTGAGAATTTATGAAGAAGGAGTGCTTGGTAGTGTTAATGAAATTCCTGAGGATATTGAAAATGTACTCAAGAAGTTCAAGGAAAGCGATATTCAAAAACGCCCAACAAAAAGCGAAGTACTTCGTTACAAACTATGGTTGGAACAAAAATACCGTTCACCTTACACGGGCCAACCCATCTCGTTGAGCAAACTCTTTACACCTGCCTATGAGATAGAACACGTCATACCTCAATCTCGCTATTTCGACGATTCACTATCAAACAAAGTGATATGCGAAGCTGAAGTAAATAAACTTAAGACCAATCTTTTAGGTTACGAATTCATAAAAAAACATTCAGGGGAAAAGGTTGAATTAGCTTACGGAAAAACAGTTACAATCTTCACGCCCGAAGACTACGAGCAATTTGTCAAGGACCAATATAGCCGAAACCGCTCAAAGATGCGCAAACTTCTTATGGAAGATATTCCTGAAGAATTTATTGCGCGTCAGTTGAATGATAGTCGATACATCAGCAAACTCATCAAGGGGTTGCTGTCTAACATTGTGCGCGAAGAAGGTGAGGAAGAGGCAACTTCTAAAAATGTAATAGTTTGCACAGGTGGAGTAACCGATAGACTAAAGAAAGATTGGGGCATTAACGATGTTTGGAACAAAATCATCTTGCCACGCTTTGAACGCTTAAATGAGATTACCAATACCCAGCATTTCACTACTCGTACTGCTAACGGACAACTCGTACCTAATATGCCCCTTGAACTTCAAAAAGGTTTTAACAAGAAGCGCATAGACCACCGCCACCATGCAATGGACGCAATCGTGATAGCTTGTGCTAATCGCAATATTGTAAATTACTTAAACAACGAGTCAGCAAGTGGCAAATCTCAGACTTCTCGCCATGACCTTCAAACACAGCTGTGTATCAAAACAAAAACTGACGATAAGGGTAATTACACTTGGATGATTAGCAAACCATGGGACACCTTTACTCAGGACGTGTATCAAACGTTAGAGCGTATTGTAGTAAGTTTCAAGCAAAATCTACGTATTGTCAATAAAACTTCAAACAAGAACACCCGCTTCGTTAATGGCGAAAAGAAATTAGTAGCCCAAGAAGGTATCAATTGGGCGATACGCAAATCAATGCACAAAGACACCGTGTATGGCGAAGTAAACCTTCGTAAAGTGAAAACAGTATCGTTCAACGAAGCGCTTAAGAATCCCGCACGTATTGTCAACAAAGACTTCAAGAAAGAATTGCAGAAACTTATTTTGCAGGGAAAGAATAATAAGCAAATTAAGGCACATTTTGAGGAGAACAAAGACGTATGGCAAGATGTCAATCTCAGCAAGATTCCTGTTTATTATTTTACGAAAGAAACAAAAGATAGTTTTTTTGCAACTCGAAAACAACTTGACTCAAGTTTCAATAAAAAGAAAATTGAAGAAAGTGTTACAGATACAGGCATTCAAAAAATTCTATTGCGCCACCTTGAGCTCAACGACAATAATCCAGAACTAGCATTTTGTCCTGATGGCATTGATGAAATGAACAGAAACATAGTTCAACTCAACAATGGGAAGTTTCATCAGCCTATTCAAAAAGTACGCCATTACGAAAAAGCTGAAAAGTTTACAATAGGTACAACTGGGAATAAGTCGTCTAAATTTGTGGAAGCAGCCAAAGGTACCAATTTATTCTTTGCCGTTTATGAAACCGAACAAGTCAACGAAGAAACTGGTTGTGTAACTAAGAAAAGAAGTTATGCAACGATTCCTTTAAGTGTAGTTATTGAAAGACAAAAACAAGGTCTTTCTCCTGCACCCAATGATGAGAATGGTAATGAACCTATTTTCGTCTTATCTCCGAATGATTTGGTTTATGTGCCTGAGAATGATTGGAAAGAAGGGAACATTATTAACCATAATAGAATTTACAAAATAGTTTCTTTTAGTGGATCACAATGCTTTTGCATTAAAAATGAAACAGC
>JAZLDQ010000061.1:0-60548 GCA_045614785.1 Alloprevotella sp. | reverse complement strand
AGGTGTTGGTAGTTCTAAGAACGGCCGTGAATCAGCTTCACAAAGATTAGGTGTTAAGATCTGGGGTGGTCAGACTTGCATCGCAGGTAACATCATCGTGCGTCAGCGCGGTACAGTACACTATCCTGGCAAGAACGTTGGTATGGGTAGCGACCACACACTTTATGCACTCACTGACGGTGTGGTAACTTTCAAGCGTGGTCAGCGCGATCGTAGCGTTGTAAGCGTATTGCCACAGGCATAATTGCATAACGCACCTAGTGTTAAAAGTAAGAAAACAGGCAACTTCCTCATGGAAAGTTGCCTTTTTTCTTTTTGGAAATTTTTTACAATTGGTTGAGACGCCTGTGAAGTATTTCTTAAGAGGGTTATAAAACCTATTTTAATCGTTTGCACAACTCTCGCATTCCACATGATGCTGTAGCGCTGATTACTTCGACGGAGCCCCCGTTAGGTAGCTTCACAGGATTGGGGTCGATCAAAAACAACTGTGCATCCGACTTCACAAAGTTTACCAGGCTGGCAGCAGGATAAACATTGAGCGATGTTCCCACAATCACAAAGACATCTGCCGTCTCTACCTCTTCGATGGCATCGTCCAGGCGGGGGACGTTTTCGCCAAACCATACAATGTATGGGCGCAGAAGCGAGCCATCCTTGGCGCGTGCATCTTCTTCGACTTCTATGTTGTTGAGACTGAGGTGGACGTGCTGCGTGCGATCCTCCTTATTAAATGAGGAACACATCGTGAGGAGATCGCCGTGTAGATGAATAATGTTGGTGGAGCCTGCTCGTTCATGAAGATCGTCAACATTTTGAGTAACAACAACTACTTCAAAATCTTTTTCCAGTTCTGCCACTAAGCGGTGCGCCTCGTTAGGTTCTGCACTCACCAATTGGCGACGGCGATCCTGATAGAAAGCATTCACCAACTTTGGGTTGCGATGCCAACCATCAACAGTACATACATCTTCTATGGAATATTCTTCCCAAAGACCGCCCGCATCGCGAAAGGTGCGTATGCCGCTTTCTGCACTGATGCCTGCCCCTGTAAGAAACACAATTTTCTTCATAGCGAATGGGATGGAGATTATTTCAGAAAAATCAAGCTCTTCACGATGCAGTCAGTGCCGCGACGAATTTCGAAGGCATACTTTCCCTCGCTCTGCTGCTCTGCGTAGATGTCGAGTTGCTCACCACAGTAGCTTTCCAGACAGTAGGCCACTTCGATGCGGTGTGGTGGTGTAGTGCGTAAGGTTTCTAAGCCAAACGTGTTAAGCAGCAGCTCGATATAGCGGATAGAGTTGACATGTCCGTTTATGTCGAGGTCGCTGTAAGCTGCCTTGTGCGTGGCGATGAGGGAGGCGACTTTTGAAAGCCGCATGCGCGAGGGACCTGCAATGCTGATTTCGCGTTCGGGGAGCATGACATCGCCAAATCCACCGTTAGGCAGAGCTGTTAAGTCGGCAGGCTGTCGGCTTTGCATGTCAATGAGCGCCCAAATGCTGGTAGCCTGTCCTAAACGATCGCCAGCAGGAGTGAGAATATCAAAATGTCGATCGGTGAATTGGCGATAAACGCGTGTTACCCAACTTTCAATACTGTAGGCTTCGCCTGTGTGTGGCATGCGCTCCATATCGATTACGAGGCGCGAAAGCACCCATGCGTGCGACTTTGTGTTGACATCGTCAAAACCAAAGCCGTGAGCACCAGCATGAAACGAAGCAGCTCGAAGCAACAACTTGCCCAGGTTGCCCCACGAGAGGGCGCCCATGATATCTTCTTCGAATGGCTCTACCTTGAAATCATAGTGCCCGTATTTTTGTGTCATAGATGTTTATTCGTTTAATGTTTTACGATATTCGTTCATTGTTCATCGCTCGCAGCCAATCGCTGCCAGATAGGAAGCGAGGGATAGTCGGCCGTTACTTTGATTTGTGCTTTCGATACGGGGTGAATAAATTCCACCTCGCGGGCATGTAGGCAGATGCTACCATCGGGGTTAGAGCGTGGAGCACCATACTTTAAGTCACCCTTGATGGGCGCTACCGCTGTAGAGAGTTGGCAGCGTATCTGATGGTGACGGCCTGTATGCAGATTGACTTCGAGCAAGGCATAGCGGTCGCCTGCACTCACTACGCTGTAATCCAAAACGGCAAGTTTGCTGCCTGCCACTTCTTTGTGGTGCGCATAGGCACGGTTGGCTTTCTCGTTGCGCGTGAGGTAATGGCGCAGTTCCACTTTCTCTCCCAAAGGTGGGAGTTTTTCGACCTTGGGCACAATGGCATGATACGTTTTGTGGACTTCGCCTTTGCGAAACATTTCGTTGAGACGGGCAAGCGCTTTGCTGGTGCGTGCAAAGACCACCACTCCACTCACAGGGCGGTCCAAGCGATGGACCACACCTAAGAAGACCTCGCCCGGCTTATTATATTTTTCCTTGATGTAGGCTTTCACAATATCGGAAAGAGGTATGTCGCCCGTTTTATCGCCCTGCACAATTTCTCCGCTGGCTTTGTTGACAATTATAATATGGTTGTCCTCGTAGAGTGGAATCATGATTTGCTCGTTTCGTAAAAAAATGAAATTCCTCGCTGATTGTGGGCGAGTTGGTTGATTCTAAAATTAGGAATTAGGAGGTGCTGATGATGATTACTGAGCTCTTCCTAATTCCTAATCTGTTAGTAGCACATGGTGCTGACGTCGTTACATATTCATACCGCCATCCACCTGGATTACCTGGCCGCTTACGTAGCTTGAGAGGTCAGAAGCAAGAAACGTAGCAACGTTTGCAATGTCTTCTACCTGACCACCACGGCGGAGAGGAATCTTCTGGCACCATTCCTTGCGTACATCTTCGGGGAGTGCCGCTGTCATGGCTGTTTCGATAAAGCCAGGAGCAATAGCGTTAGCGCGGATGCCGCGTGAGCCCAATTCCTGAGCGATACTCTTAGCGAGCGCAATAAGGCCAGCCTTTGAAGCCGCATAATTACTCTGGCCTGCGTTGCCATGAACACCTACTACCGATGCCATATTGATGATGTTGCCGCTGCGCTGGCGCATCATGATAGGTGTGCAAGCGTGGATGAAGTTGAAAGCCGACTTCAAGTTTACTGCGATAACAGCATCCCACTGTGCTTCGGTCATACGCATCATAAGGCCGTCCTTAGTGATACCAGCATTGTTAACGAGGATGTCGATTTGTCCGAATTCTTCCTTAACAGCGTTCACAACTTCTTCTGTCTGAGCATAGTCGGCTGCGTTGCTTGCATATGCCACACACTTCACACCGAGCGCTGCAATCTCAGCTTCTGTCTGCTTGCCGTTTTCGTCGATTACAAGGTCTGTGAAAGCGATATTCGCACCTTCTTGTGCAAACTTAAGAGCGATAGCCTTACCAATACCACGTGCTGCACCTGTTACAAGCGCAGTCTTACCTGTTAAAAGTCCCATAAATCTTTGTTTTATAAAGAAATTAATGAATAATCTAAAATTGAATTAATTACTGTTTTTTCACCAACACGCGCTTCAGTAGGTCGGCTACGATTGTTTTGCTTTGTTCGTGGCTGACACCTTCGCCCAGACGATCATAGATGTAGGGCACTTCAAGACCTTTGATGGCGTAATAGATAATGTCGGTCATGAGGTTGACATTTTCAATCTCAAAGCAACCAGCCACAATCCCCTCTTCGAGTACACGGCGAATGACACTGCGTTCTTCAACATCCAACGTCTTGCGCACACGCTCTACAGTCCAAATGTTTCGGAAGAACTCTGCACGCAGCGAACCGTTGCGCGAAACGGCTTCTTTCATCATCGTGAGGTGTGTATAGACCAAAGCCAACACTTTTTCCTCGGGAGGAAGCTTAGTATTTGCCAGCTCATCCATACGTTCCGACAGGCGTTCCAACTCTGTGGCGATAACAGCTTCGTATATCTCCTCCTTATTTTTAAAGTAAGTGTAAAGTGTACGTCGCCCTTTGCCTGATGCCACCGCAATATCATTCATCGTAGTAGCATCAAGCCCTTTACGTGCGAAGAGCTCGCGCGCACAATTTACAAGGTGTAATCGTGTTTTAGAGATTGACATAATCAGAACGTTGATCAAGCCGCAAAAAGGGGAGGAAAATGTCTCCGAGAGAAAGGGAACCCACCTTTTTTTGCGCAAATTTGTTAATAATGTGCAAAGTTACGAGTTCCTTGGCAAATAAAAACATATTTTTAATGAGAATTTACTGCACACGGCTTAAAAATGTGCAGTTTTTCTCAGTCTTTTCATATATTTTAACTTTTAGGGTGATTTCTTTGTGTAGTATCAACAAAAAAGGGTAAGTTTGCAACTAATATACAGTGAGGTATTATCAGACGTTGGGAAAATCCATTCTCATAGTGTGATTGGTCTTCATGCTGTCATTAAAAGGTTAAAACTAAAGAAAAAAATAAATGTTTAAGCAAAGGTTATTGAGTGTGTTGTGTGCCATGATGGTGGCAACGACATTTGTTTCGGCTTCTACTATCAATCAGTGGGTGGAAGGCGAATGGTATTTAATTCGATTTATGAATGGTGGAAGTGTTTTTGCAGCTTCTACTGATGGTGGTGAAATTTCTGTGGCCAAAGCAACTGCTAGTGACGAACAGCTTTGGAAGGTTGAGGGCGACAGCGAGTTGGGCTATGTGCTGACCAATAAGTTGGGGTTAACGCTCTATGTACCTTCAGCTGAAAAGGAGAAGAAAGTGCATGCTAGTAGTAATCCTGCTGGTGCTACACGTTTCCTGTTTACAGAACCATCAAATAGCTCGTATGCAGGAGGATTTGAAATCCAGCCTCTGGAAAATGCCTCTGTGGCAATGAACCTTTGGGGAGGCCCAGGCTCAAATCGAGGTGTCGGGCTTTGGGATAAAGGTGATGTCAACAATCCCGTGAGATTTACTACCCAGAAGGAATTTTTAAGCATGGGCAAGATTTCCGTTGTGCCTTATCCACAGCAATTGACTATCACGAAAGAGGGAGATTTTGACTTCGCAGCTATCAACACATTGGTAATCTCTGCTCCCGAAGCGAAACAGCATGCTTCGAATTTTGCAACGCAGTGGACTTTGGTATCGGGAGTTGAATTAAACATTACGGAGGAAAATGTTGAGGGCATGGCAATGCGCTTCTCTCTTGACGAGAATCTGCCTGCTGAAGGCTATTCGCTCTCTGTTGCAGCTGATGGTGTAAGCATACAAGCATCTGAAACTTCAGGCTTTTTCTATGCTTTGCAGACATTGAAGCAACTTCTGCCTCGAGCATTCTTTGCTGGCATCAAGCAGGATGGCATTGCCTGGACGCTTCCTTACGTAACAATAGAGGATGCCCCCAAGTTAGGACACCGTGGCTTTATGATGGACGTGGCGCGTCATTTCTTTAATAAAGAAGAGGTGTTACGCGTGCTCGACATAATGTCGCTCTATAAGATGAATCGCTTCCACTGGCACCTTACCGACGACCAGGGATGGCGTATCGAGATTCCTGAATATCCCCTGCTCACAGAGGTGGGAGCTATTCGTAGCGGTTCGTTTACCAGTCCTGGCGATGGTTCGAAATTCTTTGACGACACAGAGTATGGTCGTGGCATGTACTTCACGCTTGACGATTTGAAGGAGATTGTGGCATATGCAAAGGAACGCCATATTGAAATCTTACCTGAGGTTGACCTCCCTGGACATATGGTGGCGGCTGTAGCTGCATATCCCTCTTTTAGCTGCGACTCTACAAAGCAATATAGCGTACGCATTGATGGGGGTATTTCGCACGACGTTTTAAATATCGGCGACGACCGCGTGATTGATTTCTTGAAATGTGTGCTCGACCACCTTGCTGAGGTATTCCCTTATCCATACGTGCATATCGGTGGCGATGAATGTCCCACAGAACAGTGGGCAAAGCATGCCGACTGCCTACGTCGTGTGGAGGAAGAAGGACTTGCTGGTGTACATCAACTCCAGTCATGGCTTGTGGAAGAGCTTGGCACTTACGTCAAGGAGCACTACAATAAAGATCTTGTAGTATGGGACGAGTTGTTGGCAAACTGGAGCAGCGAGAACACCGTGAAGCCTGTAATAATGGCGTGGAATCATATCAACAAAAGCGCAGAAGCAGCCAACAAGGGCTTCAAGAGCATCGTCGTGCCCTATCAGTATCTCTACCTCGATTTTATGCAGGTTCCTGCTAACAAAACAATTGTTGATGAACCTTACTACGGGGGCTGGGGCGATGGCTTTGTCAATTCATTGGAAACAGTGTATTCACTCAATCCTTTGTCGTCGCTTTCAGGACGTGAAGACTATTGCTTAGGTGTTCAAGGTAATTTGTGGGCTGAGACGCTCAATGACTTTGGCGAACTTCAATACCAGCTACTCCCACGTATGTTGGCTTTAGCAGAAATTGGCTGGCTTGAAAATAGCAAGAAAAATTGGGATGATTTCTACAAGCGCCTTCAGCAGCAGGATGAAATCCTGGATGCACTAGGCTACATCTACGCTAAGCACTACATCGAACAGCCCGAGCAAACTGCAATCGAGGCACTATTGTCGGAAGTGAAAGAGGCTTTGGATGGTTCACGACCAGGAGTTGTTGGACATTCTTCACAGGAAGATTATGATAAACTGAACGAAGCCTATCAGTCAGCACTTCAATCGGACGACCCCGCTTCGCAGACGTCTTCGCTTAATACAAAGCTGAAAACCTACAAGAAGTCGAAGGTGGTGCAGCCCGAATCTGGTAAATTATATCAGATTATTTCTGCCTCAACGTATTATAAAAAGCAGTTTGCAGGCTCTACGCTATACCAAAAGGACGACCAGGTGCGTTTCCACTATACTCCTCAAGTAGAACCCGAAGAACTTTGGACGTTCGAAGCTAAGGAAGGAACCTCTTCGCCTCAATTCTATTTGAAGAACGTTCGTAGCGGAAAGTATTTGACTATGCCTACGTTGAACGAAGCTGTGACGATGACCGACAAAGCCGTCACAGCACTCAGAGTTGACAAGGCCACCATTGCGACTTCGCCCTATACCTACATACCAGGTGTGGTTGTCATCTCAGCGGCATCAGGCTACAGAGCTACCGTGACTGGTAATACCAAGCGCTTGTCTGCACAGACATCCGGGTTGGTGCATGCCAAGGACGACGCGGCTTTGTGTCATTCAGGAACTTGGGTGATTGTCGAAGTCGAAGACTTTAAGGCACAGCTAGAGGGTTTGGTAAAGAAATGCGAATGGATCATTCTTACTTCTAAGCCCAACAAGATTGGCGAACCCTCGAGTGATGCGCTGGGCTTTTTAAGCACAAGCCTAATAGCACCTGCGCGTAAGTGCATTGAGGAGAATGGCATCATAGCCGAAGATCTTTACATGCAATATGTAGCGCTATACAACGAGTTTTTGGCAATGCCACGTATGTCAGCACTCGATGCGATAAGCCAAGACTACTATTATCACCTCCAGAATGCATATTTCACAGAGTATTATGCCGTGGCAACAAACGGCGTAGTGTGCCCTGGCAAGTTGGACAAGGATAATGAAGGCATCTATTGGCGCTTCGTCAAGAAGGAAGATGGCACACTCTCTGTCGTTAATAAGCTAACCGACAAAATGGCATTCGTCAGTTCAGCTACAGAGGGCGAATCTGTTAAAGCAAACTATGCTGGTGCAGGGTTGAATGCTTGGACATTAAAAGAAATACTTACCGACCAAGGAGCTGTGGGTATGGCAATTGTCGAACCTACAGGAGCTTACAGCTGGTATATTAATCCCAGTGCGTTTGAAAACGTGATTCTTAAGCCCAAAGACTGGGGAGCAAGCATCTGGAATCTCATACCCGTAGAGTCATTACCGACAGGGCTGCAAACGATTACAAATGAAAACGACGACGTTCGCAGTTATTATGATTTGACAGGTCGTAGAGTTCTGACTCCCCAAAATGGCTTGTTCATAACAAGCGATGGTAAAAAAGTATTTATAAAATAATTACTCTGGCTTTCGCGGGGCTACAGCCAAAGTCAGGTTATAAGGTTGTGAGGTTGTGAGGTTGTGAGGTCTTGAGGTTTTCAGAGCTATTCAGAATGTTATTTCCACAGGCAAGGTAAGCATACCTTAAAATCTTATAACCTTATAACCTTAAAACCTATAACCTTATAACCTATAACCTTAAAACCTTAAAACCTTAAATTTCGACTTTTGAAATGTTAAAATGCAGAATAAAGCAGATTTGGATTTCGTCGGGAAATGTTGTATCTTTGTGTTGCAAAGGAGGAAACTACGCAGTTTCCTCCTTTTTTTAGGTCAAAAATGGCAAAAACTACATCAAAGGTCGTTTAAATTTCTTCAAACATCGGAGGAACGACATCAAAGATCGTTTTTCCTATCTCGCATTTCATTATTTCCACCCTCGATTTTGCTCTCAAAACCTCCAATTCCGAGCCAAAAACAACTTTTTTGAAAAAAATAACAATCCTAAAGCAGACTTAAGAGCAAGGGCTAGTTGACGTTTCGTCAACTATCTTTTATCTCAAGAATTTTCAAAATATGCTACCAAGTAATAGTAAAAAACAACTTTTCTATAAAAAAATTCAAAAATCTTGTTACAAATTTACATTTCGTACGTTTACCCTACTGAAAAGCACCACTAACGCATGAGTAAGGACATCCTAATAACCGTTTTCACCAGCCTTCGCAAGAACTTCCTACGACAGGCACAGCGCATCCTTCCGACGGAAGAGGATGCAGAGGATGTCGTGCAGGATGCCTTTTGTAAATTGTGGCGCTGCGACTATTCGCTGAAAACGGAGAATGAAGCCGAAGCACTGGCACACACCACAATACGCAACCTTTGCCTTGACGAACTTCGCAAGCAGGACTTGCGACCCAGCTTCTCACTCGACCCTGAGCGCGATGCTCCCATTCAGCGCTCTGTGCAGGAAGAAATTGAAATCATGGAGCACTTCCAGCAAGTAGAAACGATTATAGAAGCCGAACTCTCGCCCTCAGAGCGCCGCGTGATGCACCTGAAGGAATATGAGGGGCACAGCGTGGAAGAAATTGCCCGCATCATGGATCTTTCAGAAGCCGCCGTGCGCATGAAGTTGTCACGAGCGCGCAAGAGGATTCGCACCGTTTACACAGAACAAAACAAAAAGAAAGGAGGAACCTATGACACCCGATAAGACATACTGGAAAGCCCTCGAGCAACGCTATTTCGACGGACTCACTACGGATGAGGAAGAGCGCCTACTGCATCAATTCCTCGCCACTGAGGAAGCGCAAGCAGCAGAGTTTGAAGAGTTGCGCGCCGTTATGGGTTACCTCGCCATGGGTAAGGCTGAGCACAAGAAGAAAGTCGTTCCCCTCTGGCGACGTCCCGAAGTGGTGCGTTGGAGTGCGGCAGCGTGCTTTCTAATTCTGGGAGGCGTAGGATTGTTTCACCTCATGCCCCGCACTACCTACGTTGCTTACATCGACGGACGCCGAACGACCAACAAGATAGAAGTAATCGCTCAGATGCACAGCGTAATGAGCGACATCAATGCCGACTCGCCTACCGCCGCAATGGAGGCGAGCATGAGCAACTTACTGAATACGCTTAACACTGAAGAATAAATTACAACCATGAAACGCATACTTTCATTCATTCTCTTCTCCCTTTGCCTCACGTCGGTCGTGGCGCAGAAGGACTTAAAGATAGCTGTATATTTTTCGGAACCATATCTGAAAATCGAAGGTTTATCATCGGTTCACATTGAGGGAGATAACCTTAATTCTTATAACCTTTCGCTTTTCCGAAGTATCACGCTCACTCCCGAGAGCACGCCGGACGCTTCAAGAAAACTCATAGAGAAACGAGTTATGGAAGATGGTAAATTGGCCACAAAAAAGGAGGTCGCAATGATGGGCGGAAGGCTTTATTACGGATTCTACGTGTTGCCGCCAAGGGATAAAAAGACCAACCGCTACATCTTTTACCGCAACAACATTCTGAAACCTGAGGCAAAGCCCCAAGAAATCATGCTCGTTTACATCGAAGGGGCGGCATCTCCCACTGAACTTAAAAAGATTTTCCAATAACGAAACTAAAAAACTGATTATATGAAACGCACATTACTCTTTGCGGCAGCAGCATTACTTGCCGCGCCCTCAACATTTGCCACAACTCAAAACGACACACTCACCGTCAAGAATCCCGCTCAGGTAAACGTCATCAACACCGACAGCACCTGTGTCATTAGCATTCAAGGAAAGGAAGGAAACCCAGAATTTTCTTACCGCCAGGTGATTCCGCTCAGCAAGACGACTCCCGTACTCATCAACGAGTCAGAGACGGAGTGGAACTTCAAGATGCCGTTCTTCAGCAGCAGTAAGTCGCCAACCGTCAAGAGTACAGAGGTTAAATTGGTCAACAAGCATCGATGGGAAAACTCAGCTCCGCAGTTGAATGTGGGACTTGGATGCTTCGGTATCGGTTATGTTTCCAGTCTTAATACACCTGAGAACATGCACACGGAAATGTTTGAGTCGTATGAGTTCTTGGGTCCCCGCTTAATGTTTATGTACCAACCGCGCATGAGCCGCTTTTCTTACGGCTTCGGTGTGGGTACAAACTGGAAGAACTTCCGCATGACGGATGAGGTGCGCTTCGACCGCGAACCCAATGGCAGCACCGTTTTAACGGGTTATCCAGAGGGCGTACACATAGGTTTTTCACGCGTCAAGGTGTTTAGTTGGACGGTTCCCTTTGAGGTAAAATGCTATCTGACAGATGAAGTGAGCCTCAGCGCTTCAAGCATTGTGAATTTCAACACTTACGCTTCGCTCAAGACACGCTACACAACGGCAGAGGGACAAAGTGTAAAGGAACTTGACACGCATCTGCACCAAAACCCTGTTACCGTAGACTTTATGGGACATTTGAAGTACGGCGCCTTTGGTCTTTACGTAAAGTACAGCCCCTGCAACGTCTTTGAGAGCGGAAAGGGTCCGAAGTTCCAGGCATGGTCAACGGGGCTCACTTTTTGTTGGTAGGCAAACCAGGCAAAAAAAGGGAATCGAGTGAGAGAGGCTATAATGCTTCTCCCACTCGATTTTCGTTAGGTAGGTGCTATAAATAAAAACCCCGTCTTTATTTCTCGAATGCCTTTCCAGCCTGCTTCCAACCATTGAAGCCCGAAGCAAGCTCTACGACGTCGAAACCCATGTGCTGCAGTAGGGCTGCAGCCTTTTTGCTACGATTTCCGCTACGGCAATAAATGGCTACTTTTTGATTCTTATTAAGCTTCGACTGTGCGAGGCTGCTGAAATCTTCTTTTGTAACATCAATATTCAAGCTACCTGGAATGTGCCCCTCAAGATGCTCGGCTTCGGTTCGCACATCTACACACTGCACTTCGCTATCAGCAATTATAGCTGAAAAAGGTTCTACCTCGACCGATTCGAATTCCGAAACGACCGCCTTAGAATTACATGAAAAAAGACCCACGCACGTTGCCATCACACAAAGGAATTGCTTTAAATTCATAAACTAGAGTTATTTTACCATTACTTATTATATATTATTTCTTGCAGCAAAGTTAGCGAACGAAACGATTCTGCCCTTGAAATCTATGAGTTTTTATTCAATTCGACTGAACGCTTCTGTATTTTTTTGTAACTTGCGATGTGATAAATTTATTTCATTCCACCACGATAGGATATATTATGAGATTCAACAAAAACCTATTAGCACTGCTATGCTGCCTTATTACGTCGGCCTCTGCATTTTCGCAGGGACAGGACTCACAAGAGAACTCCATCATAGAACGCATTTTAAGGCTTGAAAAAAAGAGCGACATGCTTAACGTCCATCTTAACATGCACGGCAGCTACGACGCGCCCTTTGGCTACGACGGGCAGGACGTGGGCGAATCAGCCTTCAGGATGCAACAGCTTCGCCTGGATGTCAGGGGAAAGATAAGCGAAAAGTTCAACTATCGCTGGCGCCAACGCCTCAATCGCCCTAACAATGGAGCTGGCTCTATTGACAACGTATCGTCGGCCATCGACTTTGCTGCCCTTGGGGTGAAAATCGACAATCGATGGTCGCTACTCTTTGGGCGACAGGCTGCGCTGTATGGTGGTGTAGAGTACGACCTTAACCCCATTGAAGTCGTAGAATTTTCCGACTTGGTAAACAATCTTGCGGCATTCATGACAGGGGTGAACGTTGCCTACAGAGTCTCAGACAATCACTTGTTGCAATTCCAAATTCTCGACAGCCGAAATGGAAAACTGGAAGAGGTGTATGGTGAGAATCTAGAGAAGGCCAAGTTGCCTTTCGTCTATATTCTGAACTGGAACGGAAACTTCCTTGACGGCGATTACAGCACATGTTGGTCGGCTTCTGCATCTACACCTGCTAAGGGGAAGTATATTGCCTACGTAGCTTTGGGCAACAAGATCCGCTTTTCCGACAAGGTTGATATGTATCTTGACCTTATGCACTCATACGAACAGATCGACGACAAGGGTTATCTTACCGACATCGTAGGCAAGCAGTCGGGACATAGAGCTCCCTCTGCGCTTTACAGTTCGGCAGTAGCGCGCATCAACTATCGCTTCATTCCCCGTTGGAATGCCTTCTTCAAAGGTATGGCCGAAACAACATCGGCGGCAAAGCATCAAGAAGGCTTCGAACGTGGCCACTATCGCACAGCCTATGGCTACGTTGGTGGCATCGAATATTATCCCTTGAAGGAGAGTAACCTGCATTTCTACGCCGCCTTCGTTGGCAGAAGTTACGAGTATAGCCGACGTGCAAAAGCGTTCGGCATGAGCGACTACGACACGCAGCGCCTGCAATTTGGATTCATTTATCAATTGCCAGTGTTTTAAGTCTTTAAAAAATATGTGTATCTTTGCAGGTAGGTTCAATAAATTAGCTTGAGTTGATTTTGCTCAAGATTTTTTGAGAATTTTTCTTTTTGATGACGACGAAGCGTAGCGGGCTACGTTTCAAGGAGTTAAAAAGAAAAAGACCAAAAAGATTAGCAAAGCAACCAAGCAGGGAATAAACAAAAAAAAATAAAAAACTAATTTATAGAACCTACCTGCAATCAGTAATCAGATTAAACCTTAAGAATTATGATAGTATCTCCCTCCCTCCTTGCTGCCGACTTTGCTAACTTGCAGCGCGATATCGAAATGTTGAACAATAGTGAGTGCGACTGGTTTCACCTCGACGTGATGGACGGTGTGTTCGTGCCCAACATCTCCTTTGGTTTTCCCGTGATGGAAGCCATGGCAAAACATGCCAAGAAGCCGCTCGACGTTCACCTCATGATTGTCCAGCCCGAAAAGTTTGTGAAAGAAGTCAAGGCGCTTGGTGCTAAAATCATGAATGTGCACTACGAAGCATGCACTCACCTGCATCGCGTGGTGCAGCAAATCAAGGCAGAGGGCATGATGGCAGGCGTTACGCTCAATCCCCACACCCCCGTCAGCGTGCTTGAGGACATCATCGTAGACCTCGACCTCGTGATGCTCATGTCAGTAAATCCAGGCTTTGGCGGACAGAAGTTTATCGACCATAGCGTAGAAAAGGTGCGTCGCCTAAAGGAACTCATCGAGCGCACTGGTTCGCATGCCATTATCGAAGTAGATGGTGGCGTAAATCAGGAAACAGGCAAATTGCTTGCTCAGGCCGGTTGCGACGCAGTTGTGGCTGGTAGTGCAGTGTTCCGCGCTGCAAGTCCCGAGGCCGAAATTCTGGCTTTAAAGAAACTGTAATTTGGAGGTTTTAAGTAGTGAGTAGTGAGTAGTGAGTAGTCCGTCCGGATGGCTCCTTAAAACCTCAAAACCTTAGAACCTTACAACCTCAATTGTATTATGCTTCACCCTATATTGACGAATAAGGAATTGATTCAACTCATGGAGTTAATCAAGGAGAGCAAGTCAGTCTTCATCTGCGGCCATCGCGGTCCTGATGGCGACGCCATGGGCTCCGCTTTGGGATGGAAAGAATATTTGCAAAACATAGGCAAAGAGGTGTTCGTAGCGATGCCCAACCCCTGCCCCGACTTCTTGCGATGGATGCCAGGCGCACAGCAAGTAAAATTCTATACCGAGTCGCCAGCTGAAGTGAGCAGTGCCATCAAGAGAGCCGACCTCATCTTCCTCCTCGACATGAACGAAGCCAGCCGCACGCAAGAACTTGCTAAAGAGCTTGTCGCAAACAAAGTGCGAAAGGTGATCATCGACCACCACCTCAACCCCGCAAGCGAAGGCTACGACTGCATCATTTCACGCCCCAAGCTCAGTAGCACTTCAGAACTAGTGCTGCGCATCATCTATCAGCTTGGGGGCTACGACCGCATGTCGCGTTCGGCCGCAGCCTGCATTTATACTGGGATGATGACGGACACTGGAGCATTTACCTACAATTCCAACGACCCCGAGCTCTACCAATGCATCAGTTTGCTCTTAGAAAAGCGCATTGACAAGGATCGCATCTACCGCAACGTCTTCCACACGTATAGCGAACACCGCCTACGCCTGCAAGGCTACATCCTCCACCAAAAGTTGGAGTTCCTCGAAGGCCGACGTGCAGCCCTCTTCACGCTATCGCGCGAGGAAATGAAAGAGTTCCACTTCATACGAGGCGACATAGAGGGGGTAGTAAATATGCCGCTACAAGTGAAGGGCACAAGGCTCAGCATCTCCTTACGAGAAGATACGGAGAAGGACGTTGTGCGCGTAAGCCTCCGCTCCGTCGATAACTTCCCGTGCAACAAGATGGCCGAAGAATACTTCAACGGAGGCGGCCACCTCAACGCCTCGGGCGGAGAGCTACCCTTCCCCTTGGAAGAAGCTGTCAACACTGTGCGATGTGCCATTGAAGCTTACAAGCACTTACTTTACGAGTAATGCACACACAGACGCAACACATACAAAAAGACAAAATCCGCAAAGCTCCCTTTAAAGAGCCTTGCGGATTTTATTTTTCATTATCACAAATGAAATTCAAAAAAAGTTTGCATTCCTTTTTATTGAATAACAGCAGCATATCCTCCGTTGCGCACCATGCGCAGTTTAACGACATCGCCACGACGTACGATTTGAGTACGCTTTACATAATGCATAGCCTGACGGTCTGCATTCACTCCATCTTCAAACGAAGTCAAAGCGAAATCAGCACCATCGGGGAGGAAGTCGAGTTTCACTTCAAGCTCAAGGGGTTCTTTGCGTTCTGCCGTCATGCCACCGATAAACCATTTTTCGGCACTACGCTTCGCTACAACAACATAGTCGCCAAGCTTTGCAGAGAGCACCTTCGTTTCATCCCAAAGTACAGGCACTGAGGATATGAACTTCGTGCACTCATCATTATTATAATAAAGCGTAGGATTATCTGCCAACATCTGAATTCCTGATTCAAACACTACAAAAAGTGCCATCTGATAAGCACGCGTTCCGATGCTACCCGAGTTGGGGCGACGAGCCGAATAATTGTCGGGCTGCATGCTAAACATCGCGCCGGGCGTGTATTCCATAGGCCCAACGGCATTGCGCATAAACGGCAGATAGATGCTATTCTCGGGCTTGCAATTACCCATCTGCTCCATGCCCGTCACACCTTCATACGACAGCAAATTGGGATACATATATTCAAGTCCTGCAGGCTTAAAAGCTCCATGGTAGTTAACAAAAAGATGATGCTTCGCGGCTTCCTTTACAGTTCGCTCATAAAAGTTCACCATCCATTGGTCGCTACGGTCCATAAAGTCAATTTTCACACCTTTAACTCCCCACTTTTCAAATTGCTCAAACAATCCAGGATTAGCTTCTACACAGCGCCACGTGAGCCAAAGAATAACTCCAACGCCCACCTTCTTTCCATGAGCAATAATCTCATGCAAATCACAATCGGGATTGGGCGTAAAAGCATCCATATTGTCCTTTGCCCAACCTTCGTCCATCACGATATACTCAATGCCATACTTTGAAGCAAAATCCATAAAGTACTTATAGGTTTCGACATTCAAGCCTGCTTTGAAGTCAACATCCTGCCCATAAGGCACAGCGCCATTCCACCATTCCCAACTTGCTTGTCCAGGCTTAATCCATGACACATCTTCTAATTTGCAATCTTGCGACAAACGACAAGTCATAGTGTTCGTTATCAAACCACCATCTTCGCTCGTAATGACAAAATAGCGCCAAGGGAAGGTTCGTGTGCCCGAGGTCTCTGCGATATAGCGCTCGCGGAGCAAGATGTCGTTACTTTTGTCACTCCTGGGCTTTTCGACAGCAGGCACCTTTGGAAATACAGAAGAAATGCCGTCGGCATCATTACTGCGAAAGAAAGCCGCGGGATAATCTACAACATCGGCTTCGCTCATCAATATCTTCGTTCCAGCAGGAGTTGTTGCTAATATTGGATAGTGGGCCATCTTTTGATAGCTGTGCCAATCAGCCACCTTCGTGAAAGAATAGCGCTCTTCGTAAGAAGTGCGATAACGGTCGCACTGCTGAAGCACTAATTGTGTGTCGTGAGGGAAATAAACCGTGATATCTTCATTATTCACCTTAATATTTCCTTTCAATGCCGTTTCAAATCGGTAGGCAACACCATCATTGAAGACTCTAAAGACAACGGAATAATTACCCTTCATCTGAAGTGTCAGCTCATTATATTCATTAGAAACCGCGGCATATTTAAGATGTAGGAAGGGGCGCTTCACTTCGCTGACAAAACGTTCGGACGACTGCTTCAACCTTGGCGATGAGCCCAACACCATTCCGCTTACGTCAAGCGACAAGCGACATCCATCAAGCACCAGCTCTGCATCATTATATACGCTATAAGTAATGCCATCAGCAAGAGTCACCTCCAACTTTATGCGCTTATCGGGCGAAAAAACTGTACGTGCGGTTTCTGCCCACATAGCCACACACCCAATAAAGGATGCAAGCAAAAGAACTAAACTTCGTAACATAAGTATAATTATTTTTTAATTCTAAAAAAACTTATTCATTTTCAATCAGCGTTGAAATATTTACAGAAAATCTCTTCCGCAACGCTTACGGGGTCTTCCTTTGGAACTGTGGTGACCGACTTGCTTCTGCTCCAATTGTCTTCCCACTTAAACCATTCGGGCGATGTAATGGTGCGCCCCTCCTCCAATGCCTTGAAGAACATCTCCCAGCGCGCCCTTTGAAAATCATAAAGCATTCCGCCCCATTGGCGGCTCGAATAATCGTGCAATCTTCCTCTTTCGGCGCACTGCTCAGGCCCCCAAACAGAAACCAATGTGCGTGCATTCCACTCCATCCAATCGCGATCGGCCTCAGTAGTGCCTTGAACTTCTTCACATACACTTCGAGCAGAGTTTGTCCAACTTTCCAGCTTAAACATATCAACTTGTGAGAGCAAACGATTCAGATCGGTCAATATATCCAGGAACACTGTGTAATGCTCACGAAAAGCCACCATATCCTTTTTGTTATAACTCTCAGCTATCTCCTTAATAAGATAATAGGTTGAATCTGTCAGTGTCTGGCGCACAACGTCAGTTACATCGTACTCATAGTTAGGATTACCACTGAAACGTTCCTTTTCCTTAAGCATAAGGGCGGCTGCCTCGCGTACTTTGCGTATGTCGTGATAGATTTTAGTCGTGCCCCACCCCGACACTCGGGTTACATTCAACGACGGTCGAGCACATATCACAGCCTCAACGTCCTGCATAGGCTCCGGACAATTAAGCACAGTTTTTGCAAGTATGTCCACACCTTGCTCCATTGCTTCACTCTTCTCGCCATAACGAGCCTCAGCATATCGCGCCACCCATGTTTTGCCTTCTTCTCTCTTCATCCAAGGCAACTCAAACACGAGGTCATAAAGAATAGGTGAGGTTTCCAAACCTTCGGGTATAGCCCCTATTCCCCTGGCACCATTGGGATATTTCTCTAAAGCGTCGTAGTAACTATCCAACATCGTGACGAAGCGACCATGCATGCCCGTCTTACCACCAAAGTTGTGTAGCATACACCACACAAATTCATGACCGGCATAACCTCCTCTTTCTTTCCACTTGGCCAAGCCTTCAGAGTATAAATCAAGCACTACCATTCCACCTTTTGGAATCGTATCCAAAGCTTCTTTCCTGGGATTTTCGCCCCACGACTGAATCATCCATACCGAACCAGGAGAATGCTTCTGCATTTCTGAATATATCGTATAAAAAGCCTCTTTCAGATTAATACCATTGGTTCTGCCTCCTTCGTGGAAGGGGTCCATGCTATAGTACTTCGACTTACCCATCACCTTTGCCAGATGCTTATAGTATAATTGAGCAATCTCAGCATAGCGTTCATCTGTAGGCAAAAGGAAAGAAGGCCTACGAAAACCTGAGCACCAATAGCCCTGATCTATCACCTTTACCCCCAACTTCTCCATAGCATTACTTGGCAATATGCTTCCATATCCCGGCAAAACGGGCTCCATGCCCAAAGAGCGCATTCTTTCTAAAATAAACTGACACAACAGCTCCTGACGCTCATACCACCAATCGGGATTAGGGCCACCCCACCCCTCAAGATTGTTCATCAACCACCAAGCTTGAAATCCTGGCCCAGCCACAAACTTATCTATATCAGCCCTTGAATAACCAGCGTCCGTAAGCACGTTCTTCCACACGACATCACTGCCCACAAGTGCTAAAGGCGTATTTATCCCGTGCAAGGCCATCCAGTCCAACTCCTTCTCCCAACGTTCCCTTGTCCAAAAGGCCATCGAATACGAAAAGGTACAATAGTTCAGGTAATATCTATAATCTGCGCTACACTCCCTTCTCTCCGTCTTATCAGGTACGGGCAAATTCACTTTGGAAAGGTCTGTTGTCAAATTGTTCCACGAAAGATTCACATGCGCATAATGATTCAGATACCAACCAATTCCGGCCGTCAAAGCACTAAGCGAACTTGCTTGAATATAAGGTTTACCCTTCCTGCTACTGATTTCAAAAACATCTCTTCCATCTGTCGAAAGCGACTTTTTAACACGTGTTTCAAAGCGTACAGAGGTGCCCTCTCCGCCGATTCTATCTAATAATTCAGACACTGGTGACGGATTCTTTTGAGCATAAGCCACCAAGCACACCATTGTCAGCAAGCACAATAAGGTTTTCTTCATCTCTTTTAGTATTAAAATTCTTAATCTGTATTACAATTTCAGGTTGATTTCACGTTATAGAACCGACTTTTACTTGTGTCACAACAACCATGCAAAACCTGCATAATTATTAATTGTTAAAATTGAAAAATTTTGACGCTACGTGTCAAAAATGACAAAAATCAAAAAATGCTTAATTTTAAGAATTATTAACATTTAAGCCGCAGAATCGGCTTTTTTCGCGCCCAAATTGTTCATAAATTATGCTTCATCGTAGGTACGAAAAACAAGCTCAAAGATAGTATCTCCGATGTTTGAAGAAATTTTATCAACCTTTGAGGTCGTTTTTAGCATTTTTGTAGCCAAAAAAAAGGGAAAACCACACGGTTCTCCCTTTGTAGTACAAATTTAATACATTTTCGTTAAAAATCCAAATTTGACTTTTTGGGCGAACTTCAAAATTTTAACATTTCACTATTCAAATTGCTATCTATAAGTTAGCAAATCATAGTCGCTTTTTGTAAACTCTAAATGACAGCGATTTTTCGGAATATGTGCATAAATGAATAAATATTCCATTTTATGCATATTTCGTAGCTCACAGCATCCTTATAAAGGAGAGTACAACCGTAGCCGAGAAGCTACACTTTATACCCAGTTGTTGTACTCTGTTATCTGCACTCTAAATCTCACCCCTTATTTCAGAATCCGCTGAATGATTTCCTCCATCACAAGGTATCCTGCCTTATTCGGATGTACAGCATCTTGCTGAAACTCCTTTTTCAACGCCAGGCCCTCATCGGCCATTGCTGAATAATAATCGGCGTAGGCCAAGTTGTGCTGCTCTGCATAAGTTCGAAGTTTGTCATTCAGTTCCTTAATCGAAGCCAGCGCACGCTCACGGCCTATCTCCCACGACCAGCTAAATCGGTCGGCAGGCAAAACAGAGCACAACACCACGTCTATATTATTACAACGAGCCAACTCCGCCATTGAAACTATGTTTTCAAAAATATGCTGAATCGATACATATCCTTGATTCATCGCAATGTCATTTGTACCAGCAAGGATTACGACCTTCTCTGGTTTCAAATTAATTACGTCCGAACGAAAACGCGCCAACATCTGTGCCGTCACCTGTCCACTAATTCCACGGCAAAGATACCCCTCATTTTCTTGGAAAAATTCAGGATGGAAACGCTTCCAATTCCAGGTGATAGAATTACCCATAAACACCACCTTTGCATTCTTCACCTCTGCATTCGCCTTTTCATAATTAGCATATTGCGCCCAATCCTGTGGTGCGCGGAATCGAGGCAACTCCACCTCGGCCACTACGGGATAATGGTCCGAAAGCATTCGAGCTACATACGCTTTCTTACCATTATCTGCTTCAGATTTTTCTCTCCAATAATTATGTGTCAAAACGCCAAACTTATGCACGGCAAAGCGTGAAGAGAGAAATATATGGTCGATACGCTTATCTGTCTTCACATTAGGTTCAAAACTATTAAAGGTGCCCGTCTCTGCCATACGACGCTTTGCCACTTCAAAAGCATCTCGAAACTCGCCCGACTCAGTAAGCAACGCATATGTCTCGTCTGTTTGATCCACATTAAAATCACCCGTTAACACAAACGGGGCATCACCACACATTTCCTTCACCTTTGCCATAACAAGCTTAGCACTTTCCTTGCGTGCCACCACTCCTATATGGTCCATGTGGAGATTAAACATCCAGAACTTCCACTTCGTCGTCTTGTCCTCAAACTCTGCCCATGTGCAAATGCGACATATCGCAGCATCCCATCCTTTAGAGCCAACAACTTCTGGAGTTTCCGACAGCCAAAACGTACCACTACGCAAGCAATTCAAACGACTCTTCTTATAAAATATAGGAGAATATTCACCAGCTTTATCGCCATCGTTGCGACCAACGCCCACATAAGAATATCCTTTAAGATTCTCAGCCATATACACCAATTGCTCGTGAAGAACCTCTTGCGCTCCAAACACGTCCCACGCCTCATAGTTAATGAGGCTACATACTCCCGGCGCACGTGCTGCCCACTCATTTCCATTCTTCGCATCATTCGAATTATTGTAACGGATATTATAGCTTCCAACCATCAAAGACTTCGCACTCAAAGCTAACACTATGGTCAGCAATACAAAAATAAGTCCAAATCGCTTCATACAATAAAAGGTATTTATATACTGTTGTTATAATCAAATCTCACATACGCAAAATTACGACAAAGTAAACACACAGCCTACTTTTACATGTAAAATATATATCGGATTTTACAGATTTTGACATCTAATAGGATTCTTCGATTTTGATTTTATAAGAATCATTAACATACGCTTACTAAGTATAGATGTCGTATATACACACATTAACCAAATCTGTTTGTTTGTTTCAAAGCCTTGATGTAATTTTGCAGTGTAAAACAAAAGCAATTAGCGACAAAGAATAAACAATAACTAAAGAACAGAAGTATAACAATTTTTTAATTTAAAAACGGAACAATTATGGAAAAGTATGTATGCACAGTTTGTCAATGGGTTTATGACCCTGAAGTAGGAGACCCCGAAGGCGGCATCGCACCCGGAACAGCATTCGCAGACATCCCCGAAGATTGGGTTTGCCCCCTCTGCGGAGTGACCAAAGAAGACTTTGAATTGGTAACAGAAGAATAATCTCTCTCTATCCCGCGGCACACACACTTATACCTTAATGCAAAACAATAAGAAAGCTACCGGGCGACTAATTTAGAGTCCAGATAACAGAGTACTCTGTTATCTGTACTCTAAAAAATGTTCTCTCTTTGTTAGAATATCTGCTTCGTAATTCGAATATTAAGTACAGGCATTACATCGAGTTTGCTGATAGCATCTACGTAGCGCCCCACCTTACCGCGAACATTGCGAACATCCTTCACGAGATCTGTTCCATCATGCGTAATGAGACTGGGAGTACCTCCCCAAAACATGGCACCACAATCGAAGGAGATTCGATAGGAGGGGTCGCGCTTAAAAAGTGCACCTTCGTAACCAAAACCTAAATAAGGACGCCAACGGTTCACCTTGATAGAAGCTCTTGCTAGGCTGTTTTCATCGGGCACCATGATGTAAGGCTCACCCGCTTTATGCACAACCTGACCGTCACCATCTACAATATCGCGAGCATAGTCACCCATGCGGATACCCATACGTCCCATGTTCAAGAACTTATCCTCAATATCTGGCGAAAGATATATGTCATCGCCAATCACGGGCTCTCCCGCCAAAATCTTATCATACATATTATTATAAATACCCACAGCCAGCAAAGAGGGCATATCCTCGATAGCGTTGCAAGCATCTGCTATGCCAGCAGCTCCATAGAACACACCTGCTGTAACATGCCAATGTTTATTCTTGAACGGAAAAACATCCACCATCAAGCTGAGGTTATTAAAGTTGGGAGTGCCTACCATGTCAATACTGCTATCAACGGCGAAGCCTGTGAAGTCCTGCATCTTATCTGCCATACTCTCAAATCGAGTTGTCACCCAGTTGCCATTAGCATCGTAGCGACCGCCCTCAATGCCGAAGTTCATTTTGGGTTCAAACTCAGGAACAAAATGGAAGCCAGCTCGGACTTGCACAATAGGCGCAATCTTAGTTGCTAGATCAAGCCCAAGCCCTGTTGTACCAGCACTCACAGAGAGATCGAGATTATTAAATGGTTTGAAAGTAGTAGCCGTCTGCGCCACAAGCAACGGAGCTACGGCCGCAAACAATAATGATAGAAAAAACTTTTTCATAGTCAAAATTAGCGATGAGAGATAAACGATTAGCGATGAGGAATTAGCGTTTACTTGCAAATCGTTAATCGTAAAAACATTACACAGCGCAAAATTACAACTTTTTCATAAAATTTTAGGAATACAAACTGCATTTTGTTTTATAGAGTACTACCTTCTAGAGTACAGATAACAGAGTACTTTTTTATAGAGTACAGATAACAGAGTACAGAGTACAGCTACCATGCGGAGCGCCTATGCCATCCGAATAGAGTTGTACTCTGTGCTCTGTACTCTTTTCTCTGTTATCTGTACTCTACAAAAGTCTCTACTTTCGCTTCGTCCGCAAGGTTATCAGCGGTATGAGCATCTCTTCCATAGACACTCCTCCGTGTTGGAAAGTATCTTTATAGTACTGTACATAATAATTATAATTATTAGGATAAGCGAAGAAATCACCTCCTGTTGCAAAGATATAAGTTGTAGAAAGATTGGGTGAAGGAAGCCCGAAGCGTTTAGGCTCCTTAACTTCGAAGACCTCCTTAGGATTATAGCTAAGATTCTTGCCCAGCTTATAACGCAAATTAGTATTTACATTCTTATCGCCTACCACCTTAATGGGTTCAGTAGCACGGATAGAGCCATGGTCTGTGGTGATAATAATGTCGTAATCAAGTGATGCCAACCATTTGAAGAGTTCCTTCATCTTAGAATGGCGGAACCACGAGAGCGTGATGCTACGATAGGCAGCTTCGGTAGAAGCCAGTTCACGCACCATGCGCGACTCTGTACGGGCATGACTGAGAATATCAATAAAGTTAACCACCAACACATGGAAGGGAAGCAGCGGCATGCTGTGTGATTGCGAAAGAAACTTCTCTGCAGCCACGGAGTCGTTGAGTTTATTATACGAAAAGCCCTCTTTACGACGGAAACGCTCAAGGTGACAACGAATAAGGTCTTCTTCATTAAGATTTTTGCCTTCGTCTTCCTCCTCATCCACCCAAAGATGGGGATACATTTCTCGAATTTGCAACGGCATGAGCCCTGCAAAGATGGCATTGCGAGCATATTGCGTAGCAGTTGGAAGAATACTGTAATATAAATCTTCTTCAATATCAAAGTCCTCAGCAAGTTCAGTGCTAATAACACGCCATTGGTCATAACGCAGGTTATCAAGCACAAGAAGCATCACCTTTCTCCCATCGCGCAAACGGGGGAAAACCATGTGACGAAACAGGTCTGGCGACATAATCGGACGCACTTCTGGGTCGGTTATCCAACGCTCATAATTGCGCTTCACAAACTTCGCGAAGCTTTGATTAGCCTCCTCACGCTGCATACGAAGCATATCCTTCATCACTTCTTCACCATCGGAAAGTTCAAGTTCCCAATGTATAAGTTTACGATAAAGTTCCTTCCACTCTTCGGTTGTAAGATGCTCACTTATCTGCATTCCAATGCGAGCGAACTCTTGTCGATAAGAAGCTTGTGCTGCTTCCTGCACGAGTTCACGTTGATGAATATTCTTCTTTAACGTGAGCAAAATCTGATTCGGATTAACGGGCTTGATAAGATAATCGGCAATCTTAGCACCTATGGCTTGGTCCATAATATCCTCAGTTTCGCTCTTCGTCACCATCACTACCGGAACATGAGGCAAAATTTCCTTAATACGCGCCAACGTTTCAAGGCCACTAAGTCCTGGCATATTCTCATCAAGCAAAATGAGGTCGAAACTACGTTCGGCACAGAGGTCGAGCGCATCCGTTCCGTTCGAACAGCAGCTCACCTCATAGCCCTTGTTTTTCAAAAATAATATGTGGGCTTTGAGCAAATCAATCTCATCATCCACCCAAAGAAGTCGTCCTTGCATATAATTTCGTTATTATTTGTAGGCAAATGTACGGAAATTCTGCGAAAGTAAAATGCCCATCTCGCTTTATTATCGTTAAACTTTCTGAAAAAATGTTACAGCTAGACAACAAAGGAAGCTAACAAAAAATGTCGTTATGTCCGAGACGCTTCCGTCATGACATAACGACATTACTAAATTATAGCACAGCAGTCTTAACCAACACTACCTTCAAGCGAAACGCTGAGCAACTTCTGCGCCTCAACGGCAAACTCCATGGGCAACTTATTGATTACATCACGCGCATAGCCATTGACAATTAAATCTACGGCAGCCTCAACTGGGATTCCTCGCTGCTGACAATAGAAAAGCTGGTCTTCGGAAATCTTCGAGGTAGTAGCCTCATGCTCTACAATGGCATTATTATTGTGCACATCAATATAAGGGAATGTATGCGCACCACTGGTGCTGCTGAGCAAGAGCGAGTCGCACGACGAATAATTTCGTGCCCCTTCAGCCTTGCTGCCCACCTTTACAAGTCCACGATAAGAGTTCTGGCTTTTGCCTGCAGAAATACCTTTCGAAATAATGCGCGAACGGGTGTTCTTACCGATATGTATCATCTTCGTACCCGTATCGGCTTCCTGAAAATTATTGGTCACTGCAACACTATAAAACTCTGCCTGAGAACCATCACCTGTAAGAACACACGAGGGATATTTCCACGTAATGGCCGAACCTGTTTCGACCTGCGTCCACGAAAGTTTGGCATTTTCGCCACGAAGCAAACCGCGCTTTGTCACAAGATTGTAAACGCCACCCTTACCTTCTGCATCGCCAGGATACCAGTTCTGAACAGTAGAATATTTCACTTCGGCATCCTTTTCTATCACGATTTCAACAATTGCAGCATGAAGCTGGTTCTCATCGCGTTGCGGAGCTGTGCAACCTTCAAGATAGGACACATAACCGCCTTCGTCGCACACGATAAGCGTACGTTCAAACTGCCCAGTGTTGATAGCATTAATGCGGAAATACGTAGAAAGCTCCATCGGACAACGCACTCCCTTCGGGATATACACAAAAGATCCGTCAGAGAAAACTGCCGTATTAAGCGCTGCGAAATAATTGTCGCGATAGGGCACCACAGAGCCTAAATACTTGCGCACGAGTTCTGGATTTTCACGCACAGCCTCACTGATTGAGCAGAAAATGATACCCTTTTCCTGAAGTTTCTCCTTAAATGTAGTCTTCACCGACACAGAGTCCATCACTGCATCAACAGCAACTCCTGCAAGCATCATACGCTCTTCGAGAGGAATGCCCAATTTATCAAAAGTCTTCATCAGCTCTGGGTCGATTTCCTTATTACCAGCATCCTTCTGTTTTTTTGTAGGGTCGGCATAATAAGAAATCGCCTGATAGTCAATCTGAGGAAGATTTACGTGCGCCCAATCAGGCTGCTCAAGCGTGAGCCAATAACGATAAGCCTTCAAACGATGCTCCAGCAACCAGTCAGGCTCACCTTTTTTCGAAGATATAAGGCGAATCACATCTTCATTAAGGCCCTTATCTATAATTTCAGTTTCAACGTCAGTGGTAAAGCCATATTCATACTTTTTATCCGCCACCTCACTGACAAACTGATTTTGCTTACGTTTATCGTTCACAATATTAATAGTCTTTAAGATTAAGTCTGATATAAATTATCATTCACCAATGTTAGGGATAAATTCCACAGTTTTCTCCTTGAGGTCAACAGCAACATCAGCTACTTCATCAACAGCTGATGCCGTAATCCACATCACCTTATCGGCAAAGATGGAACCCTCGGTGCGCTCCTTGTTCAAAATTCCTAAATGCCCCATCACATTGAGCACGCAACTCATGAGCACCACGAATTTTGCAACGCTTACCAATCCTCCCAACAAGCGATTGAAAAAGCTTAGCGAAGTTTGCTCAATAGCCTTGGTCAGCAGATTCGCAACAAACCCTAAAGCAATGGGAACGATTATCCACAACAAGAAGAAAGCCACAATGCTCGTAAGCATGTTGACTTCAGTGCCATCCACTCTTAAATAAGTTCCAAATTGCTCGTAGCATGTCACGGCAACAAACAAGCCCAATAAAAATCCGACAGCCGAAGCTACTTCTTTAATCAAGCCGTTTAAAAGTCCGCGCACTAAAGCAAACCCTACAATCACTCCAATAAAAATATCAAGATACATAGTTTCCTCGTTGTTTCTGAAAATTGAAAACTTGCCTTACATCGCAGCTATACACCACCACTCATTTATATAATATAAGACAATAGATAAAAAGAGGGTGAATCTCCAAAGCGATATAGCCTGCAAAGAATCACCCTCAAACTATTATTTTAACTTTTGCTTTACTTCAATTTCCTGGAAGGTTTCGATGATGTCGCCTTCCTTAATGTCGTTGCAACCCTGGAGGCTGATACCACATTCGAAGTTCGTTGTTACTTCCTTCACATCGTCCTTGAAGCGCTTAAGCGCAGCAATGTTGCCTGTGAAAATCACGATACCATCGCGGATAAGGCGTGCCTTGTCGGAACGCTTTACCTTTCCATCGATCACATAAGCACCTGCAATGTAGCCAACCTTTGAGATGTGGAACACCTGACGCACTTCGACCGTAGCAGTCATTTCTTCCTTCACAATAGGTTCGAGCATACCTTCCATTGCCTCCTTAGCTTCTTCGATAGCATCGTAGATGATAGAGTACTGACGGATGTCAACACCTTCGCGCTCTGCTAACTTACGCGCACCTTGGCTGGGACGAACTTGGAAACCAACAATGACCGCCTGAGACGCAGCTGCGAGCGTAACATCATTTTCGGTAATCTGACCAACGCCCTTGTGGATAACGTTAACGGCAATGGTTTCTGTAGAAAGCTTGATGAACGAGTCAGAGAGTGCTTCCACCGAACCGTCCACGTCACCCTTAACCACAATGTTGAGCTCCTTGTATGTACCGAGGGCAATACGACGACCGATTTCGTCGAGCGTAAGAATCTTTTGTGTACGAAGATTCTGTTCGCGCTGGAGCTGTTCACGCTTGTTTGCGATTTCGCGTGCTTCCTGCTCAGATTCCATCACATGGAACTGGTCGCCCGCCTGGGGTGCACCATTGAAACCAAGGAGCGTTGCTGCACAAGCAGGACCAACTTCCTTAATACGGTGATTACGTTCGTCGAAGAGCGCCTTCACCTTACCGAAGTTTGTACCAGCTAGCACTACGTCACCCTGCTTAAGCGTACCGTTGCTCACGAGCACTGTTGCCACATAACCACGTCCCTTATCCAAAGACGATTCAATAATAGTACCATTCGCCTTACGGTTGGGGTTCGCCTTAAGTTCAAGCATTTCGGCTTCGAGGAGTACCTTTTCGAGGAGTTCGTCAACGCCAAGCCCCTTCTTTGCCGAGATATCCTGGCTCTGGTACTTACCGCCCCACTCTTCAACGAGGAAGTTCATCTGCGCAAGACCTTCCTTAATCTTATCAGGGTTAGCCGCAGGCTTGTCAATCTTGTTGATTGCAAAGACGATAGGCACACCAGCTGCTACGGCATGATTGATAGCTTCCTTCGTCTGAGGCATGATGTCATCGTCGGCTGCAATAATGATAATCGCAACGTCTGTCACCTGAGCACCACGGGCACGCATCGCTGTAAAGGCTTCGTGACCAGGAGTATCGAGGAATGTTACGTGCTTACCGTTCGACAACTTCACGTTGTATGCACCAATGTGCTGCGTGATGCCACCAGCTTCACCTGCAATTACGTTTGCCGAACGGATATAGTCGAGCACCGAAGTCTTACCGTGGTCAACGTGACCCATCACCGTTACGATAGGAGCACGTTCGAGGAGGTCTTCTTCCTTATCTTCCTCAACAACGATAGCTTCCTGTACTTCAGCAGACACATATTCCGTTTGGAAGCCAAATTCTTCAGCCACCAAGTTGATTGTTTCAGAATCCAAACGCTGGTTGATTGAAACCATGATACCGCTGCTCATGCAAGTACCGATAACCTTTGTTACAGGCACATTCATCATCGTAGCCAACTCGTTTGCTGTAACAAACTCTGTAAGCTTCAATACCTTGCTTTCTGCATCTTCCTGTGCCATGAGTTCCTCCTGGCGTTCACGAGCAGCATCGCGCTTTTCCTTACGATACTTCGCACCCTTCTGCTGAACATTCTGCTTGCCTTGCAAACGTGCGAGGGTTTCCTTCACCTGCTTAGCTACGTCCTCAGCAGTGACTTCGGCCTTAGGCTGAGGCAGTGCCTTGCGGTTCTTATCCTTCTTCTTTCCACCGCCATTAGCGTTGGCAGCGTTCTGATTATTGTTGTTCTGGTTCTTCTTACCGCCACCATTATTCTGATTGGCAGCATCGTTCACATCCACGCGTTCTTTACCAATGCGCTGACGCTTACGCTTTTCTCCACTCGACACATTCGCCGACTGCTGCTTATTGCCTTCACCACGCTGCTGGCGATTCTTTTCTTCGCGCTCGCGCTTCTTTTCTTCCTTCGTCTTCTTCTTAGGACGCGTATTCTGATTGATTGTTGAGAGGTCAATTGTTCCAAGCACTACAGGGCCCGAAACTTCAGGCTGCGACTTAAGCTTAAACACACCATCCTCGCTCTCCGTCAGAATCAACGCAGCACGTTCTTCCACGCTGGGCTTTTCCTTCTTGGGTTTCTCAACGGGTTTGGGAGTTTCCTTCACAGGAGTCTCTTGCACAGGGTTCGCCTTCACGGAAGTCGCCTTTTCTACTTTTTCCTCAGCCGATGCTGCCTTAACCGCTGGTTTTTCAACCTTAGGCTCAACAGCCTTAGGCTTTTCTTCAACAGCAGGCGCAGGAGCGGGCGTTTCGATAACAGGCTCCGCCTTCTTCACCTTTTCTGGCTTACTAAAAATCTGCGAAGCTTGTTGATGCAAGTCCTTATCTGCTCCAAACTTCTGTTGAAGTAGGGCAACCATTTTATCATCGATTTTCTCGTTCAAATCTCCACTGAGGTTTGCACCATTGGCATTAAGAAAATCGACAATTGTTTGTTGTCCAACATTAAATTCTTTTATTGCTTTACTAAGTCTGATACTCATTATTTGATTAAGATTTAAGTCTGATTAGGGATTACTTTAGTTAACAAAATGCTTCGTCATGCACTTGCATGCTCAGCCCCTAACGACTATTTGGCGTTTTCTTCAATTTCAGCACGGAGGATACGAAGCACTTCGTCCACAGTATCTTCTTCCAAGTCGGCCTTTTCAATGAGCATCACGCGAGGAGCGTTGAGTACTTGCTTGGCTGTTTCGAGGCCAATTCCCTTAATGGCATCGAGCACCCACTGGTCGATTTCGTCGTTGAATTCGTCAAGTTTATAGTCATTTTCTTCACTACCATCCACTTCACGGAACACATCAATAGTATAACCCGTGAGCATACCAGCCAACTTAATGTTCTGACCACCCTTACCGATAGCCAATGACACCTGGTCTGGCTTCAAGAACACGTCAGCCTTCTTTGTTTCCTCATTGATTTCAATGCTTGAAACCTCAGCAGGCGCCAACGCACGTGCTATCAAGATTTGAGGATTTGCAGAGAAAGGAATTACGTCGATACTTTCGTTGTGCAATTCGCGCACGATACCAGCGATACGCGCACCCTTAACACCCACACAAGCACCTACGGGGTCGATACGATCGTCAATGCTATCAACAGCAATCTTTGCACGCTCACCTGGGATACGAGCTACTCGCTGAAGACGGATTACGCCATCCGAAAATTCAGGGATTTCAGCTTCGATAAGACGTTGCAAGAACATGGGCGACGTACGGCTCAAATAAATCTTAGGATTACCATTTGAATTATCCACTCGGTCGATCACCGCACGCACGTGGTCATTCTTATGATAGAAATCGCGAGGAATCTGCGCATTCTTCAACAAGTGGAGTTCATTGCCTTCTTCGTCAAGAAGGAGAGCTTCGCTCTTCCATGTTTGATAAACTTCTGCTGAAATCAATTCGCCCACACGTGGCTGATATTTATTGTAGAGCGCATCGTGTTCGAGTTCAAGAATCTTGCTTGCCAACGTCTGACGCAAAGTAAGAATGGCGCGACGACCAAACTTTAGGAAGTCAATCTTTTCAGTCACTTCTTCTCCTACTTCATAGTCGTCAGCAATTTTCAATGCTTCAGAGAGAGGAATTTCCTTATTCTCATCAGTCACTTCTGCATCTTCTACAACCACACGGTCGCGATAAATTTCAAAGTCGCCCTTCTCAGGGTTTACAATCACATTGAAACCTTCGTCCGAACCATAAAGCTTCGCAATCACGCTACGAAAACTTTCTTCGAGCACACCCACCATCGTTGCGAGGTCAATGTTTTTCGTCTCCTGGAAGTCCAAGAAGGTTTCAATCAGGCTGGGAGTTACTTCTTTTTTCTTTGCCATAAAAAGATGTTAATTATTCGTATCTGCACATCATCACTACTATCCACCTCACGTTAAATCCACTATCTCATCGTCAAGTAGCAGACACCTTATATTTTGTTTTTTTTATTATTTGAAATCAATTACATATTTCGTGTACTTCACGTCGGCATAAGCGAAAGTCTGGTCCACCTCTTCAAGGGCGGGGCGCTTCTGACCTTCTTTTTTCACTTTCTGCATAGTCGTAATCACGAACTGTTCAGGTGTCACTTCCTTCAACACACCAAAAAACTTCTTACCGTCACATGTCAACACTTCGACATCCTCACCTACGTGGATTTCATACTGTCGCAACACTTTGAATGGCTGACCAATCCCTGCACTGCCCACTTCGAGCTCAAAATCCTCCTGTTCGCGGTCAAGTCCTTGTTCGATGTGCTTGCTAAGCTCCACGCAATCTTCAATCCAAACCCCTTCTTCGTGGTCAATTTCAACAACAATGCGCGCATCCGCACTTACAGTAAGGTCGCAAAGAAAATACTCCTTGCCTTCGAGCCATTCGTCCACGAGACGTTTAACGATACTTTTATCAATCATGTATAGTTAAGATTAAAATACAAATATCCGCTTGCAATAACCATCGTTCACGAATATTCTTATTCATTTAATGAAAAGTGAGGAACCTCAATCGGCCCCCCACTTCTTTCACATGCAAATTTACGAAGATTTATATTTCCCACAAAATAATCCCCATAATTTATAACATTTTTCAACCTTCGGAAACACCTTTTTCTAAAAAACTTCAAATTCACTATTCAATTAAGGTTGGTTCTATAAATTAGCTTGAGGCGATTTGCTTAAAATTTTTGAGATTTTTTCTTTTTAACGACGAAGAAGCGTAGCGAGCTACATTTCGAGGAGTTAAAGAGAAAAAGGCCAAAAAGATTTTGCCAACGAGCGCAATGAAAATTGATTTTCTAATTGCCGAGTGCAGCTAAATCTTATGCAAAGATAAGCAAAACGACCAAGCAGAGATGCTACCAAAAGAAATGATAAAACTAATTTATAGAACCAACCTTGACATATTCAGCAGATAAAAAAAGATGCTGAGCCAGCCATCCTATGCCTAGCTCAGCACCAATTATTTTTGCATCGTAGCTTCGAGTTCTTCTATCTCTTTGCGATACTCAGCCACCGCACTAATGCGCTTTGAAATTTTAAGGCAAGCATGTATCACCGTCGTATGGTCGCGACCGCCAAAACGGCGTCCTATCTCTGCATACGCCATTGAAGTGTATTTGTGTACGAGATACATCGACAACTGACGACATTGCACAAGCGCCTGCTTTCTGCTTTTCGACATCACCTCGCGCTGCGACACTTTAAAGTGCTCGCACGTCGTTTGTACAATATCCTCAAACGAGAGCGTGCGTTTTTCCAAATTTATTGCTCTTGCGATAATGCGCTTCACCAGCTCCAGGCTCACATCCTCACTATCGACAATCGAGTAAGCCATGATTGAGTTCAAAATACCCTCGAGTTCGCGCACACTGCTTTCAACGTTTTCGGCGATATAGAGAATCACCTCTTTAGGAAATTTCGACAACCCATTACGCTTAATCTTTGCCTCCAAAATAGCCTTTCGCAATGTCACATCGGGTTTTTCCATTTCGGCGATCATACCCCACTTAAAGCGCGTAAGCATACGGTCTTCCATCCCTTCTAGCTGCACAGGCGGACGGTCGCAAGTCATGATAATCTGGCAATCGTTTTGCTGCAAATGATTAAAGATGTGGAAGAATGTTTGCTGCGTCTTCGCTGTTGACACTTCCTGCACATCGTCAATAATAAGCACATCAATCGACTGATAGAAGTGAATAAAGTTATTCACATTATTCTTAAGCACTGCTTCGGTGTACTGTGTCTTAAAAACATGCGCCGACACAAAGAGCACTCGCTTTTGGGGTTGTGTTTCGAGAATGCTCACGCCTATTGCATTTGCCAAATGGGTTTTACCCACCCCCGAAGGTCCGTAAATAAAGAAGGGGTTAAAGGTTGTCTGCCCAGGCTTCTCAGCAATTGCTTTCCCTACTGAATACGCCAACTTATTACTCTCACCCTTCACGAAGTTCGAGAAAGTGTAGTGCTTATTCAGTTGCGGGTCAACAGGGGGGAGTTGGCGCTGCTGCACCGTATTAGGCACGGGCGTAGCAACACTTGGTGTGGGTTTGCGCTCTTCTTCGCGTGGCGGGAGATGAAAGCCCAGCTGCGTCTTATCTCCAAACACCTGCTTCACCACATGCATGAACAAGCGTCCCAATTTAGGATTCTTCTCCATGCGCGCAAAGACTTCACGACTGGGCACAATGACGCGAACTTTCTCGTCCTGATAGTCGAAAAGTTTGTAATCAGCAAAAGTGCTGGTATATTCTTCGGGAGTAAGGGCAGCTTTCAACTGCTGCAAGCACAAATCCCAACGTTCTTGTGATGATAGCATAAATAGATGCTGAAGGAGAGTTACAAAAGATTGAAACTAAAAGCGGAAGCCAACCCTGTACTCTCCAATCACGAGAACAAAGGTTGCTTATTTATCTTTTTTACCGAATACAGAGAAGTGAACATAGCGCCCTGGACGACTCTTCATGTCGCGCAGCAAGCTGTCTGCACTACCTACCGTATTGTTCAAATTATCATACAAATTGCGGCTATTGAGCAACAAGCCGAGCGAATTATCATCGCTCACAAGGCGCTGACGAAGGTCGCAAGTCAATCCATTTAGCTGATGAGTGAGCGTGTCAGCATTATTAATCGTTGCTTGAAGCGAAGTCATTGTAGTTTTCAAATCGCTCTGCGCCAAGTCTGTTGTAATGACCGACAAATTGTGAGTTATCGTATCGACATTCTTCACCAATTGTGGAATATCATGAGCCATCAGCTGACTTAACTGCTGAGTCGTTTGCTGCATGTTCGAAGTAATCAGCGCAAGGTCGTGCACCATCATCAAAAGCGCAGAATCGCCTGTCAAACGGTTAATATTCGCCATGATAGAATCTACCTTGGGCAACATCTTCTGCACAACAGGCAACATATCACTGGCTTGCTCCATCGCCCCTTTGTGCATGCCGCCTTCAAGCGTGTCGCCACGTTCGAGAAAATCTATAGGATTAGGACTTGTCACAATGTGCATCGTCACACCACCCATCATTGAGGTTTCAAGTTCAGCAAAGCTTCCCTTGGGCACACGCATATTCTTATTAAGCTCAATATTTACCAAAACATGGCCATTTTCTACATAGTCATAGTGAATATCGCGCACTATCCCCACAGCATAACCATTAGCCATAACAGGAGTTGAAACGGTCAAACCTGCAATGTTGCTAAACTTCACGAAGTAGGAATTTGTTGAGGTAAACACATTGATACCCTTCAGAAAGTTAATCCCTACGTAGAAAAGAACCACTGCCACTATAGCAGCAAGCGCTATTTTTATTTCTTTTTTCATTCTTTGTTTCTAAAATATAAAAACTTTGACGTTAGTTTCGCAAGCGTTTTTTTAGACATTTTATTTAAGTTTCGCAAATAGATTCTATTTCGTGGCTCTAAAGATGTGGGCGGCCTGAAGGGCCAACCAGCTACCAGCCCAGGGCAGAGCGACGAAAGAGCGGCACCCTGGGTTAAGAACCCGCACGGTCTTTCGCCCTGTAAGGGCAAAAGCGGGAGATGTTGAAAATCAATTTATTAAGGATATGTATATTGCTTTTGCCCCTTCAGGGCGATCCATTCAGGGTGAACACCAACCCAGGGTGTCGCTCCTTCGTCGCTTGCCCTGGGCTAGTTGCTTTTGCCTCTTCGAGGCGACCTTTTCCCTTGAAATAAATGTTGGCAAAGATTATCAACTCAGGAGGTTTCCGTCACCCGATAACGGGGGAAAGAAGGGGGTAAATTAGCTGCATTCACTCGTCTAAAAATCAATTAATTCCTCCACACTAAATACTTATTTTCGCGCCGCCCCAACATCGCTCAGCTCTGGGCACGTGCGAAACATCTATTATCAAACTAGATTCTAGATGAGTCAAAATCACTTTGCTCGCTTACGCGCCTCATCCAAATCTATGCGTTGGTCGCCTTCAAAAGCAACCACAAAGCAGCCCTTAAAGCGCTTACTCAGCTGTCGGCGCAAATTTTGCGCTTCTTGGAATGTGGAATAATTGCCACAAGTGTATTTATACTGCTTACCGTCACGATAGAACGAAACATTCTTGAGCCCTTTCAAGCGCGAATCCTTCTTCGACAATTGACGATCGCTAACAAGAATCTGCACCTTAAACGCAGGCTTTACGCCAGCAACTTTTGCAGGCTTCACAGAAGGCGTCGCCACGGGTGTCGCAACAACAGGCTGCACTTCTTCTTTGTCTTCAACAACAGGCAAAGGATCACGCACGATGGGCGCCCCACCCTTCGACTGCTGCTTGTAATACTTCACAAAACCATTGTAAAGGCTGCGCGCCAACTTTTCCTGTCCCTGCTTTGAGTTCAAGAATTTCTCTTCTGCAGGTGAAGATATAAATCCAAGCTCCGTAAGCACAGAGGGCATGGATGTTTCGCGAAGCACGAGGAAACCAGCCTGCTTTACCCCCTTATTCTGTCGGCCTGCATGCGAAGCATACTGCGTTTGGATATGTCGAGCCAACTCCACACTCTGCTCCATAAAACGGTCCTGCATAAATTCGAAAATGATGTAGCTCTCAGGACTATTGGGGTCAAACCCCTCATAGCGCTCCTGATAATCATCTTCATAGGTAATCACAGAGTTTTCGCGCTTGGCAACTTCAAGGTTTTCATCAGCACGCGCAATACCGAGCGTAAAAGTCTCAGTCCCTACGACATTACGTCCACGCGCCACTGCATTCGTATGAATGGAGATAAAAAGGTCGGCATGATTACGATTAGCTATCGCCGCACGCTCCTGTAGCGTTACAAACTTATCCGTTTTGCGAGTATAGAGCACTTTTACGCCTGGGCAACCACTCTCGACCATCCTACCAAAAGCCAAGGCCACGCTCAAATTGATGTTTTTCTCCTTCGCCACTTTCCCTATCGCTCCTGCATCTTTGCCTCCATGACCGGGGTCAATGACAAGCACAAACTTATTGTTTGCCACAGCAGAGAGGGCAAACATCAAAGTTGCAATAAGCAATGCAAAGGTATATCTGAAACTATATTTTAACATAAGGGATTGCAAAGTTAGTATTTTTTTAGAAGTTATCCACAGATATAAAACAAAGTATTGACTCGATAATTAAAAAAGTTTAATACAGTAAGAGTGTGTAAAATCATAAGAACCTTTCAGAGGCACTCAAAAAAAGGTAAAAATTTGGACAGTAAAGCAGACAAATGCTGATTAAACATGAATCAAAGCAGATTTGGATTTCTTGCGAAAATACTGTATCTTTGTAGTACAAGGAGGAAACTACGCCGTTTCCTCCTTTTTTTGGCACCAAAAATGGCAAAATGACATCAAAGGTCATTTAAATTTCTTCAAACATCGGAGGAACGACATCAAAGATCTTTTTTCCCATCTAGCACGTCCTTATTTTTACCCTCGATTTTGCTTTTGAAACGTCCATTTTCGAGCGAAAAACAACTTTTATTTATTTTTTTTGCTTTTCTAAAGCAGATAAAAGAGCAAAGCATTTTTAGAGTACAATTGTACTTTGTACTCTAACACTTATGTCAGCTCTTGCGACGCATATTATTTTAACCACAAATCGACACGAATTTTCACTCTAAGTTTGCGGGATGTCACCGCGGATGCTGTAGGGGCCACTTTATGTCGGCCCGTACGCCGTGAGGAGTAGCAATAAGCGAGAATACGTCTGGATGTAGGTGCCGATCCCCATCACGGCCCGTCATGATGCAACGTACGAATCGCGTGATACGTGGAAACAAAAAAATCTTTGCGCCTTTGCGTGAGATACAAATACACACCGCGCCAGCTAAAACAGTTTAATCTCGTTGAATCTTGTTGACAAAAAAGACCGCAAGCCACACAGCCAAAGCCATGCGCTTGCGGAGAGACAACATATAGACTTTTCAACTATACGTTTTCTAAGAGAAAATTATGACACTACTTCGAAAGATTACTCATTTGATCAAGGCGAACCGTAAAGTGAGCAAGGTCTGTCATCTCAGCACAAATCTGTTCTGTTTCCTGAATAACGTGCACCAAGAGAGTGAGCGTTGAAAGGTTTGTTTCATTCTTCTGCATATTCACCAAAACCTCATGGCGGAAGCTACGGAGGTCTTCACGAATTTGTTCAAAAGTAACACGAAGCTGATCATTGTCAGCAAAGTTGAGCAAACGCAAATTCGTAGCGACCTCTTCCATCGCCTTGATAGCGCGCAAACGAAGCGATACGTAGCGCTGCATATCTTCCTTGCCGATAGGAGTGAAATTATTGTCCACATGGTCGAGAGCAGGCTCTGTCAAACGAAGCAAACCGTAGAGAATCTGTCGCAAAGAGTTGTGCACCAAGTGGAAGTCAGTTGATAAACGAACTGCGATAGAAGGCTCTACACGACGAAGGCAGATTGACTCACGGCGGCGCAAATTCTTTATCTCGCGCTTTGTGAGCGAAATAATGCGTGTCGTCTTGCGAAGGGTGCGGAGGTTTTCTGTGAAAAGTCCATCGGTACTTTCGCGCAAACAATTAGCATAGCGGAATACGAGTTCTGAAGAACAGATACCGATGTGGCGCTCAAGCATTGGGAGGACTGCCTCACGATCGTTGGTCTTGAGGATTTCCTGGAAGAGAAGGTCACCTTCTTGTTCTTCCTTTTCCTTAGATGATCCCACGTGACTCTGGAATAATGTGTAAAGTCCAATTGCTATCAAAGCAAAGACTACAACCCATCCACCATAGTTCATAAGCGCAGCCACAATGCAACCAGCCGCAAAGGCGACACCTGCTGTGATAAACCAACCACCAATCACAGTAATCACACCCGTGATGCGGAACACTGCACTTTCGCGTGTCCAGGCACGGTCAGCAAGGCTCGTACCCATTGCCACCATGAAGGTCACGAATGTTGTTGAAAGAGGGAGTTTGAATGATGTACCCAAAGCAATGAGCAATGACGCCATCACGAGGTTTACCGACGCACGTAGAAGGTCGTAAGCCACGGTATTGTCCTGCACTTCAGGTGCTACAAAACGGCTATCAATATAACGTAAAGTACGATCGGGAATTATCTTCACAATACTATTTCCCAAAGAATTGCTCCAACGCACCATGCTACGAGCTGTGCGCGATGAACCAAACATTTCGTCGCCCTCGTTCTTGCTTGACAAATCGATCGAGGTTTTCAACACAGTATGAGCTTTCTTCGATGTAGCCAAAGCAACCACCATGATGACGCCCGCAATGACGAGATAAACAAGGGGAGTTGATGCCGATTCGAGCAGCGAGGTCATCATAAAGGCATTGGGGTCGGCAACTCCGGAGTTGGTAAAGTCCGTAAACGAAGCCAAGCCTGCAAGAGGCACACCGATGAAGTTCACAAGGTCGTTGCCGGCAAAGGCTGTGGCAAGCGCGAACGTACCTACCAACACCACTACGCGGAACACGTTAACCTTACACCAATGAAGCACTTGCATCAAGAGCGAGAACACAACAAAGCAAATACCCAAAATCAGCAATACATTGTCATTGACAAACGCCTTCATATCGTCGGTCATAAAGGCTAAGTGCTTCAAACCCTTGAAGAGCATGAAATACACGATGGACGTGATAGCGATACCGCCGAAAATGCCGATTTTCAGGCCTAAACCCTTGTGAATGTTGAAGGTAAAAAGAATTCGGGCCAAATACTGCACCAACGCTCCAAAGATAAAGGCGATAGGCACGGAGAAGAAAATACCCAGAATCACCTCAAGCGCCTTGGCTGTGTTGAGGTATTCGGAGAAGGGCAAGCCGCCTTCGCCTATCATCTTCACCACACTCAAAGCGAAAGCCGCACCGAGCATTTCAAACACGAGCGACACGGTGGTTGACGTAGGCATCCCAAAAGAGTTGAAGATGTTGAGCAACACAATATCCGTAATCATCACAGCTATGAAGATGATCATCACTTCGTGAAACGTGAAGTATTGGGGATTAAAAATGCCATGGCGAGCAATGTCCATCATACCATCACTCAAAGCACACCCAAAGAAAACACCAGCTGCAGCGATAGCAATAACCGTCTTAAACTTCGCGGCTTTTGCACCTACTGCACCATTCAAAAAATTCACAGCATCGTTCGACACGCCTACCCACAAATCAAAGATGGCAAGCATTCCGAGCAACACTACCATGGTTAGGTAAATCCATTCCATAAAAAACTAATTTTAATAAATTTATATTTTTTCGATGCAAAATTATTAAGAACAGATTTTATATTGGTTACACGGATGTTAAGAAATTGTTACATTTTGGTTCACTACGTAAATAATAACAAAAAAGACATTGCGTCATAATGTACAGTCATCAGTACAATATGGCACAACGTCTCTTTATTAAAACGATATAATCGCAGACGGGAGTTACTTTCTACCTACAACCACCTTCTTACCATCTACGATATAGATGCCTGCAGGGAGTTGATTCAAGCTAGTTGCATCATCGCTCAACTTCACACCACATACGGAGTAAACACCTTTGACGAAAGGTTTTGCATCTACTTCAACACCAGAAACACCTGCAAGAATATTATATTCCTCTTCAGTAACCAACTTTATCTCAGCAGGACTACCTGCAGGAACATTGATATAGGCAGTGTTAGCAGGAATGAACTTTAAATTAGAAGGTGTGATAAAGCCTACCGATCCATCCTTCATCTTTCCTAACACACGCATGGTATTTGCATCGAAAGCCTTCTGATTTTTGTGCTTGTTAGAACCATTGTTGAAATAAACACCCTTCATCAGATTGCTCTTTATCGCAGCGGGCGTTGTAGCTAAAGGCTGAAGACGATTGTTCGTTGCCTTATCTGAAGAACACTTCACGATAACTGCAGTTGCCTCGGGAATTACATCGCCATCGATTTCCTTCCACACTGCCAGACCACGATCAACGCGATCAACGTAATATGCCTTCATTCCCTCTGAAACAAGCTGACTTGCAAAACCTGCATAAAGAGTGTGGAAGTAAGCATTTTCTGCCGTCACGGAAGGAGTCAATCCGAAATAATTGTCGCCCTCTGCTTCAACAGGAAGCAAATACCAGTCACGTGTCTTCGAACCAGAAGTCATGAGCACGCCTTCGTCGCCATCCCAATCCTCATCGCTTAAATACTTCACCATACCCGAAGCTTCGGCATAAGCATTGTAAGCACCTTTTACAGAACGGCTTTCGCGCAACTTCACGTAGTAGCCAATGATACCATAAGTGTCAACACCCTGAGCTTCGAAATTGTAGCCCGCAGCAGAGGGAACACTCTTGATATAAACGATTGTTGAGGGGTCGGAAACGACAGTCTCAAAAGGTTTGATAGTAATGAGTGCGCCTAAGTCAGCATCTGATGTAGCGAGATTTACGCTACCTCGATTGTCGATGACAGAAATATAACGCTCTGTTTTATGATTTTTCACTCGGTAGAAGCCATCTGACTGAGCAACAGCCACTACGCAAGCAAAAAACATTGCTATAAAAGTAAAAATTCTCATGCTTAAAACAAAAGACTCTGCTTTCTGCCTGAATGGATTACACCATTAAGTAGAAAGCAGAGTTTAGTAATACTATAGAAATTATTCTGCGATACAGATACTTACGCGGTTCATAGTAGGAGTAGCAAAAGGCTGTTCGCTGTCACCCTTAGCGATAGTGATGATGCGAGACTTTGCAATGCCAAACTTCTTCACAAGAGTATCAGCGACTGTGTTTGCACGCTGGTTAGAAAGACGGTCGTTGATAGTCTTGTTACCAGTACCCTTATCTGCATAACCAGAGATAGTTACCTTAGCTTCTGGATACTTGTTCAAGTATTCAGCGATTTCCTGTACCTTAACCATTTCTGTAGCTGTGATTGTGCGGCTGTTGATTGTGAAGAACACGTCACGACGGAGAGTTTCGCGCTTAACAGCCTTTTCAACTACTGCAGGTGCTACTACTTCGGGCTGCTTAGCAGGTACTTCTACAACACGTTCTACAACGCGTTCGATAACACGTTCTGTGGGAGCGGGAGCAGGAACAACCTTCTGAGTGTTAGTCTTGCCGAAGTTCCACTTGATACCTACGAGGCCGTTGAAATACCAGTCGCTGTTGCCAGCACGCTTAGAGTTGTAGTGGTCGTTGAGCGTATTTGCCTGAAGTTCAACACCTACGCTGAGGTTTTCGTCAACGCGGAAATCACCCATAAGGCCTACACGTGCAGCGAGGCGGCACTTTGTACCGCTCCAGAGGTGGTCGAGGTTCTGGTTGTAGCCAGAAATGCTACCATTCAAGAGCTGAGTCTTAACATCCTGAGCATCGTCGTTGTTCCAAGCAACGTTCACACCCACACCGAGGAGAGCGCTAAGATTGAAGAAACGTTCGGGCTTGTAACCAAAGAAGAAGTTAGAGAGGTTCATTGTACCATCCACCATGGGAGCTACATAGCACCACTTCCAATCGTAAGTTTCGCCGCTCATCTTTTCCAAACCAGCACGGCTCTGCCATGCGTTTACTGAGAAGCGAGCACCCCATACTGGAGTAAAGTTGTAACCTCCACCTAACTGGAAGTTGTATGAAAGAAGATCATTGAAAGAAACTTCACCCAAAGTGTGCTGTGCGCCGAGGGGCTGAATCTGCACATACCAGTGGGGATTGAATTCGTTCACAATCTGCTCTTGCTTTTCCTGAGCATTAGCTGTAAAGCAGCCCAAAGCCAAGAGACATGATACAATAGTCTTAGTGAATTTCATAATCCTATTATTTCTAATTTAAATTTTGATAGCGAGGTTCCCGAACGACTCCTCATTCGGGAATCCTCATACTATATAAAATGAGTGAATACTTGGTTGGGATTACTTTGTGCGTACGTAGTACTTGTTAGCTACTACTACACCGCTAAAGTCAACAGCTGTGTAAGCAACTTCGTAAACGTAGCCGCTCTGGAGCTTAAGGTTCAATACCACTTCGTCGCCAGCAATTACCTTACCGATATTGTCCTGAGCGTTAGCTGCCTGAAGAGCTGCGAGGCAATCAGCATCGCCACCCTGTGCGCTTACCTTACCATCAACAGAGTAAACGTTAGTTACACCCACGAGCTTCTTAGCAGCAGGAGCAAGGATTTCAGCTGTGTAAGATGTAGGCATCAATGTGAGCGAGTTGTCTGCAATTACAGAAGGCATGCGCTTCACCTGGCTGAGCTTGCCGTAGCCACCCACTGTCTTAGCAAACATTACGGGCTGGAGAGCATTGTTTGTGTTGTTAATCAAGTTGCAGAACTTGTTGTTGAAGATGTTGAGGTACTTAGTAAGGCCAGCCTTAATGTCGTCCTTAGCTTCTGCAATCTTATCTGTAACTTCCATCAACTTGTTGAGTTCATCGAGCACCTTGTTAACATCGTCCATGAATGCGTCGAGGTCTTCGAGTGTCTGGTTTACGCCATCGAGCGAACCAACGATGTTGCCGTAAAGCTTGTTAACAACTTCGTAGATGTTCTGTTCGCTTTCGATAGTCTTAACGATAGGAATTTCGATTTCACGAACGATAGACAACTTGAAGTCCTTAATTTTCACTGTCTGACCTTCAACTGTGAAGTCAGTAGAGGGCACGTCGATGTAGTATTCAGGAATTGTGATATCTTCTGTTTCCTGAACAGGAACACCTGCAATTACGCGGTCAACTTTCACAGTGTGAGTCGTAGCAGGAACCTTTATCTTTACTGTAGAAGTTTTACCGTCCATATCTTCAATCACAACGTCATCCAACTTGATGATTGTGTCGATTGCGAGGTCGTACTTAACAGTAGTGTTGATGTCAACCTTGAAAGTAATCTTGCAATCTTCTTCGTTGAGTTCGGGGATAGTGATCTTGTTGATTGTAGGAGCTTCGAACTTCATACCTGAGAAGTCAGGAATCAAGTTTTCGAATCGGCCAAATACCTGGTCTGCCATACTGTTGATGAAGTTTTCAACACGGTTTACACCAGGAAGCTTAGTGAAGTTGAAGTCCTTACCGAATGAGTAAGAAAGGGGCTTCACTGCTGTTGCAGCCACTGCGTAGTGTGAATATGTGCTACGAGTCATGCCGAGGTCGTCAGTCCAAGTAGCCTTCACTGCGTTAGCATCGAGCACACCATCGAGCTGCTCTACGAGTGTAGAAGCAATGTTTGTAACGTTAACACCGTCGCGAATAGTTGTCAAATCCTTAACAACGTCCTTCAAAGCGTTGAGGTCGAGGTCAACCTTCACCTTGTTTTCGTCGCCACCCTTAAGAGTTGCCTTAGCTTCGTAGAATGCGTTGTTGTTACCAGCACGTGACACACCGAATGTCAACTTGTGGTCAGAGGGAGCAATGCTGCTGAGTTCTACTGCAGAAGCTTCGTCCAAGCTGTTTACGAGTTGGAACTTAACACCTGTAAAGTCAACTGTGTTGGGGTTCACAGTGAGGTAGAGTGTACCAGCGTTGCCTTCGTCGCCAACGATTACAGCACCGTCCTGCTTTGTCCATGCTTCAACACCGAGCATCTTGAGGTCAGCAGAAGTAAGCTTCACACCGTCCTGGTCAGCATAGAAGCGAGGCTTAGCAGTGGGGAATTCCACACCGTTTGAACCTGCATAACCATAGTAAGCAGCGAGGATGTTGCTGCGGAGGTTGAAGGGAAGCGCTGCATAGCCGAACACGGGGCTTGTTGCACCCTGAACGAGCACGCTTGTAATCAACTGGTTGAATGCGCCTTCGAGGTTATCGAGTTCTGTTTCGAGAGATGTTACGCGCTTAGTGAGATCTTCGAGGTCAGCGCGGAGTTCTTTATCGGCTGCTTCATAAAGAACAGTTATATCCTGATATACATTATTATATACATTTGTAATGCTATCAACAATTATTTTCTGAATTTCAGTCTTTACAACCTCAGTAGCCTTATCAGCATATGCATAAGCTAATTGTACATTCTGGCTTGCAAGTTCTTCAAGTCGTTTAACTTCAGCTGAAAGAGAATCTTCCAATGCATCAATACGGATGCTATCACGGATTGCTAAGTCGAATGCTGTCTTGAGGCTATCGCTCCAGCAGTATCTCAACTTTTCAAGTTCGTCCACACGCTTTGTGAGTTCGTCGATACGAATACTGTCTGCATCGATGCGAGCTGAATCGTTCTTCGCCAATTCGAGGGCTGCGTTAGCAATTCCCTTTGCTTCTGTAGCGAGAATGTTAGCATCGTTGATGCGTTTGATAATATCTGCAGAGTCCTTTACCCATTCGCAATCAGTAGGAGTGCATGTGCATGAAGAACCTGTACCAGTACCTGCATTAGGATCGCAGTTGCAAGAGCCATCCTTTGAGTGGTCGCAGTTGCAAGCACCATCGCCATCGGGGTCACAAGGATTCTTCTTGTTTTCAAGGTCTGTAACACGATTCTTCAAAGAGTCGATAGCATCCTTGAGAGACTGGATATCCTGGTTGTTTTCGAGAGAATCCGTCTCTTGGCGCTTTTCGAGCGCATCCAATTCAGCCTGCAAAGCTGCGATTTGCGACTTCAAGCCAGAAACTTGCGTGTTCAACAAGTCCTGCAAAGTAAGATTCTGCTCCATCATTTGCTCGTGAAGATCTGCAATCTTGTCTTCTGTAGTGTCATCACAAGCAACGAAAGAAGTTGCTGATACTACGAATGCAGCAACCATCAAAAATCCATTAATGAATTTCTTTTTCATTGTTAATAATTAAAAATTGTGTTAGTATATTATTCAAATTTCAGAGAAGAGCCAAACATACCACATCCCCTCATTATATATATAATTAGAGGACGTGATTATACAGGGCCTTCAATTCTGCAAATTTGGGAACTTTTTTTTAATACCACACAGATTTACACTGTATTTCTATAAAAATTTGTTACTTCCTCCACTCTTTTGGTATTTATAAATAGCAAACTATGCTATACATCAAAAGTTGGGCAGGATGTTAGTAAGGTTGAAAAAGTAAGCTCGGATAATCTCAAGGTCTTCAAGATCATTAGTCGAATGTAAGTAATTTCACCTCCTGATTCAGAAGGTTTCTTTCCCCTGATAACGGGGGAATGGGGGTAATTTAGTTACATCCACTCATCTGCAAATCGATTGTTGCCCTGGACTATGAACTTTTGCATCTTCGAGGCGTCCTTTTTTCCTTTTAATAAATATACCCCAAGTTTAGCCGAACTTAGACGCTTTTGTCAAAATATTTCGCAGTATTACTCTTCTGATTTGGAAGTGTGATGTTCAAAAAGTAAAAATCTTTTTGTTTTTGCAATATTTTGACCTCGAGACGAAGAGATGGCTGCCTATTCAAGCAAAAAGGGGCGAAAAAGCAACAAAGTCGGAGATGCGAAAAACGATCTTTGAGGTAAAAATTCCTACTTCAAAGGTAATTTTTCTTACCTTTGAGGTAGTTTTTGCATTTTTCAGGCAAAAAAATAGGGGGAGACCGCTTAGTCTCCCCGTCTGTACTACAAAGATACAACAGAATTGAGCAAAATCCAAATCGTGCTTTTCGGAGTTATCCACAGGTACGAGTAGTTTTCACCTTATTTTGTAATCAAAGCACCCCCAAATGCTTGTTTTTGGCCTAAGACAAAGACGATTATTTTGTAAAAATATTTCGCAATTTGAAAGGCGCTTACTTATCACTAAATCTTTAAGCACAAGCCAGGAATGCATCTCGTTTATTTCAGCCGCTCAACGATTTCCTGCGCTGCATGCTGAGGAGCACCAGGCTCACCCAATATCTGAGCCATACGTTCATAGCCTTCCAGCTGCTTTTCGCGCGTTTTGCCACCAGGAAGTACATCCGCCAAATGACGACTAACATTCGCCACATTCATGGCATCTGCCACCAACTCTGGAACGACTTCCTCGTTAGCCACAAGGTTGACCAAGGAAATATACTTCACCTTCAAGAAACACTTTCTCAGGAAATTCACCACCTTGCCCATCGCAATAAAATAGCACACCACCTGCGGCACTCTGAAGAGCGCGGTCTCCAACGTAGCAGTGCCCGATGTCACCAATGCGGCTTTTGAGTGGGTCAGCAGCTGATAAGTTTGGGCCTGCAAAATCGATGGAAGCGAATCCTTGTCCCAGCCAAGACGCTCAAACTCCGTAGCGTAATAATCCAATCCTATAGAAGGCGCACCCGCCAAAACTAGTTGATAGCCTTTCTCTACAAAGGGACGCGCCGCTTCACACATTTTGCAAAGATTGTCCTTAATCTCTTGCTTACGGCTTCCTGCTAAAAGAGCGATGACTGGACGCTTTGCATCTAAGTTATTTTTCTTACAAAATTCCTCAAACGTCTCTTTGTATGAATCCTTAAACGCTGCCACTTCGTCGGCCGTTGGATTTCCTACGTAAGATATAGGATAACCATGTTTCTTTTCAAAGAAATCTACTTCAAACGGAAGAATAGAAAACAATCGGTCAACATTCGCTCGTATATCCTTAATACGATATTCCTTCCAAGCCCAAATCTTAGGCGAAATGTAGTAATATACGGGACAAATTGCATTCGCCTTGACAAACTTCGCAATTTTCAAATTAAAACCGGGATAGTCCACCAAAATCACACAATCGGGGCGCCATGCCTTTATTTGCTGTTTGCATTGCTCCATGCCACGCAGAATAGTGCGCAAATGCAGTAACACAGGAATAAATCCCATATATGCCAAATCCCTGTAATGACAAAGCAGCGTTCCTCCCTGACGAAGCATTTCATCTCCTCCATAGAACTGAAACTCTGCATCTGCATCACGTTCCTTCAGCGCTTTCATCAAGTGTGCTGCATGTAGGTCACCGCTTGCCTCTCCTGCAATTAAAAAGTACTTCATCTTCAAATATATAGATAATCCTTCTTTTTTCAGTTGTTAAAACGTAAGGGAGTTAATCAAACGATAGTCCGTACAATCAAGCGTCACGGGAGTCACTGCCACATAGCCATTCTCCATTGCCCAAATATCTGTGTCAGTTTGTTCTGGTTCCAGATTTTCTCGATTTCCGACCAACCACACGTAAGGCTTACCCGTTGTTGGGTGAACGCAAGCTTTGGTTTCTTTCGTCCAACGACTCTTGGTCATACGACAAACTTTTATACCCTTAAACTCATTACCACGAGGGAAGTTCACATTAAGGCAAGTAAAGTCGGGCAGTCCCTCTTTCAACACCTTCTGAGTAATCGCAACAATTGCGCCTGCCAAAGGCGAAAAGTCTGCTTCAGACGAATGGTTATCAAGAGAATAAGCTATCGAAGGAATCCCCTGCATCGCACCCTCATAAGCAACGCCCATCGTACCTGAATAATGCGCATTCACGGCAGAGTTATCCCCATGATTTATGCCTCCAATCACCAAATCGGGCTGTTTAGCTATAAGTTCATTTATTGCCACCTTCACGCAATCAACGGGCGTTCCACTGCAGCTATACACTTCAAGCCCCTCTTCTTTGCGCAACAGCGTGTAACGCAATGGTACCGTGGAAGTAATCGCGCAACTTCCTCCCGAACGTGGTCCGTCGGGAGCAACTACTAAGATATCAGCATAAGGACGAAGCAAGTCAACGAGAAAATTAATACCCTTTGCGCTTACGCCATCGTCATTTGAAATAAGAATATAAGGTCGCATAATTTTATATTTTTGGGCAAATTTACTAAAAAACTTTTAGCCACACTCTTTGTTCAAAAAAAATAATTAACTTTGCAAAATCCATAATGGTGCCCATCACAACCAATCACGACTCACGGGCCCGTTTATCTGAATTTTATGGGAAAAATCATTGCATTAGTAAACCAAAAAGGTGGTGTTGGTAAGACCACTACATCGATGAACCTTGCTGCGTCATTAGCAACCCTCGAAAAGAAGGTGTTGCTTATCGATGCCGACCCTCAGGCAAACGCGTCGTCAGGACTTGGCGTTGACTTGAGCCAGATAGATGCATCTATCTACCAATGCCTGGTAAACCTCATTGACGTACGCGAAGCCATCTACACAACCGATATAGAAAACCTCGACATAATCCCTTCGCACATCGACCTCGTTGGAGCCGAAATTGAGATGCTCAACTTCAAAAATCGTGAACGCATCATCCAGAAGGTTCTTGCGCCTATTAAGGACGAATACGACTACATCCTTATTGACTGCTCGCCTTCGTTAGGTCTCACCGTAGTCAATGCTCTCACAGCAGCCGACTCTGTCATTATCCCTGTGCAATGCGAATACTTTGCACTCGAAGGTATCTCCAAATTGCTCGACACGATTCGTATTATCAAGAGAAAAACGAACCCTTCACTCTCCATCGAAGGTTTCTTGCTCACAATGTACGACTCACGTCTGCGCCTTGCCAATCAGATTTACGATGAAGTGAAACGTCACTTCCAGGAACTCGTATTCGACACCGTCATCCAGCGCAACGTTAAGCTCTCCGAAGCTCCTTCACATGGTCTGCCCGTAATTCTCTACGATGCCGACTCTACAGGTGCAAAGAACCACTTGGCTCTCGCCAAAGAGATTATCAAGAAAAACACAGTGAAAGCCAGCGAATAACGTTGCTTTCTGATTAGACACAACATTTACATTCCATTATGGCTGTAAAAAAGAAATTCACAGCACTCGGCCGTGGGCTCGATGCGCTTATCTCCACACAGGAAGAAGTGCAAACCAACGGTTCCTCATCAATCAGCGAAATTCCACTCACACAAATAGTAGCCAACCCCAACCAGCCACGCCGCGAGTTCGACGAAACAGCACTGGGCGAATTGGCGGAGTCTATTAAGAACGTTGGTATTGTTCAGCCCATCACTCTCCGAAAGATGGAAGGGGGCACCTACCAAATCATTGCCGGCGAAAGACGCTGGCGTGCATCGCAGATGGCAGGTTTACAATCCATCCCCGCCTACATCCGCACCGCTGACGACGAAAATATGATGCAAATGGCATTGGTCGAAAACATCCAACGCGAAGACCTCAATGCCATTGAAGTAGCGCTCGCCTACCAACACTTGATAGAGAAGTACAACCTCAAGCAAGAGGAGCTGAGCGAACAAATCGGCAAGAACCGTGCTACTATAGCCAACACCCTTCGCCTGTTAAAGCTCCCCGCACAAGTGCAGATGGCTATCAAGAACAAGCAGATAGACAAGGGACATGCACGTGCATTGCTCGGCCTGGCTGACCCCACACTACAAGTAAAGCTTTTCAAGGAAATCGTTGACAAAGGCTATTCCGTACGTCAGGTTGAGGAAATGGTTTCTCAGATAAACATGGGAGAAAGCGTAGTAAGCGGTCGTCAGAAACTTAAGGACAAGCGCACACTCTTACCCGAAGAATTCAAGCTTCTAAAAAACGAACTCTCTGACTTTTTCAAAGCCAAAGTTCAAATGACTTGTTCTCAAGAAGGTAAGGGAAAAATCAGCATTCCTTTCAACAACGAAGAAGAGCTCACACGCATCATTGAACTCTTCGACCGAATGAAGGTGGGTCCTATAAATTAGTTTTTTTTATTTTTTCTTGAGGTTTTCAGCTTGGATACTTTTCTTATCTTTTTGGTCTTTTTGTTTTTAACTCCTCGAGACGTAGTCCGCTACGTCTCTACGTTGGTAAGAACAAAAATCCTCAAAAATCTTAAAAAAATTATCGCAAGCTAATTTATAAAACCCACCTGAAGAAATGAATTATCCAAAAATGAGGCTTATCAAACAAATATTCGTACTCATAGGGTGCTGCGTCGGTGCAATTTATGCATCGGCGCAAGCGCGTATTATTACGGAAGATGGCACAGCACCAAAATTCTCATCAAAAGCTGTCATTTCCGACACACTCCTACAATCAAAAGTTACCGACACTATAGCTCAAATAGCATCTGTCGATACCATCGAATTGCAACTCTCAAATTCCGACGACAAGGAACTTAAAAAAATACAAAAAGAGCTCCAACGCGCCAGCTTCGTGCCAGATCCTCAGCGCGCACTTTGGTTAGCCCTCGTCATTCCGGGTGCCGGACAAATCTACAACCGAAAGTATTGGAAACTTCCCCTCGTTTATGGTGGTTTCCTAGGTTGCACCTATGCCTTTACCTGGAATCAGCAGATGTATAGCGACTACTCGCAAGCCTATCTCGACATAATGGACTCCAACCCTGAAACCAAAAGCTACATGGATTTTCTGCCTCCCAACTACAGCATCGAAGGACGTGAGGACCATTTTAAAGAATTGTTCAAAAACCGAAAGAATCGCTACCGCCGTTGGCGCGACCTCTCAGCATTCTGCTTCGTAGGCGTCTATATTCTTTCTGTCGTCGATGCATATGTCGATGCCCAACTTTCAGAGTTCGACATCACCCCCGACCTTTCCATGCGCCTCGAACCCACTATCATTGAGAACGAACAGTTTAATAGCCATCGAAAACAACAAAGCTACGGCATCGGATGTAGTTTTAACTTCTAAAGGTACAACTTTTACAGAGTACCGCCATCCGGATGGCTTCTCGTCAACTCGTTTGCTTGTTAACTTGTTCACTAATTCGTACAGAGTACAGCCATCCGGATGGCTTCTCGTCAACTCGTTTACTTGTTAACTTGTTCACTAATTCGTACAAAATCCCCAAAACTCCCCATATTCACACTCAATGACAAAAATTCTAAAATACACCCTCCTCTTCCTTCTATTCATTAGCGCACAAACTGCAAATTCGCAAAACGACAGCGTATTGGTAGTTCACGATAATGCATTAGACGCCGACGAAACTATTGGGATTCCCGAAGGTATGTTGGCTGACATTGATTCACTCCTCATGCTGTGGAACTCTAAGCAATACATGTTTCCACAATCTGCAAGCGAACCTGCCACCTACCTAACAGCATTCACCGACTCCGATTACCAGGAACGCCTCAACCGCATTCCTGCTATCGTTGAAATGCCCTACAATAGCGTAGTTCGCAAATTTATCGATCAGTACACGAGCAAAAACAGCAAGACAATAAGCTTTTGCCTTGGAGCTGGAAATTTCTACATTCCATTGTTCGAAGAAGCCCTTGCCTACTACGACCTCCCCTTCGAATTTAAGTACCTACCAATCATCGAATCGTCGCTCAATCCCACCGCACGCAGCAAAGCCGGTGCCATAGGACTTTGGCAATTTATGTTAGCTACAGGCAAGCGCTACGGTTTGGAAGTAAACAGCCTTGTTGACGAACGCCAGGACCCTGTAAAGTCAACCTGGGCTGCCGCACGCTACCTCAAGGACCTTTACGACATCTACCACGATTGGAGTCTGGTAATTGCAGCTTATAACTACGGACCAGGCAATGTCAACAAAGCTATCCACCGTGCAGGAGGCGAAGCGGATTATTGGAAGATTTACCCCTTTCTCCCCACCGAGACACGAGGCTATGTGCCTTCATTCATCGCAGTAAACTACATCATGCAGTACTACTGCGACCACCACATCCAACCCATGCAAACGCAGTACCCTATTGCTACTGACACGGTGATGATTCATCAAAACCTTCACTTCCAACAAGTGGCTGATCTCTGCAACATCAACTTAGACGCACTGCGCGCACTCAACCCCCAATATAAAAAGGACATCGTCCCTGGCACCGTGAAGCCCTACCCGCTCCGATTGCCACAGGAAACGTTGCTTACATTCATCGACCTCGAAGACAGCGTATATAATCACCGCACCGACGAGTTGATGAAGCGCAGAACAAAAGTGGAGATACCCAAGGAAGTTGCTTCTAAGTCAACGAGTCCTCAAACAATCCGCGTTCGCAAAGGCGATAACCTCGGAACAATTGCAGCTCGCTATCACACTACCGTTGCAAAAATCAAAAAGCTCAACGGACTGAAAAACAATAATATTCGCGCCGGACAAAAGCTCCGCATAAGATAACTGTGTTATGGAAGAGAAAGAACTCACCGCTCAAGAAATCCAAGATGAGAATATGATTAGCGAAGCTTTTCAGCATCTCATCGACACATATTTGGCTTCCAACCACCGCGGCAAAGTTGATATCATTACCAAAGCCTTCAACTTTGCCAAGCAGGCCCACAAAGGTGTGCGCCGACGCTCGGGTGAACCCTATATTCTCCACCCCATCGCCGTTGCACAAGTAGCTTGCGAGGAAATCGGCCTTGGTTCAACTTCCATCTGCGCCGCCCTGCTCCACGATGTTGAGGAAGACACCGACTACACCAACGAAGACCTCTGCAACCTCTTTGGCCCCAAGGTGGCAAACATCGTAGAGGGCGTCACAAAGATTTCGGGCGGAATCTTTGGCGAACACGCATCGCTTCAAGCAGAGACTTTCAAGAAGTTGCTGCTCACAATGAGCGACGACATCCGCGTGATTCTCATCAAGATTTCCGACCGTGTGCACAACATGCGCACACTCAGTTCGATGCTTCCTTCCAAGCAGTACAAGATTGCAGGCGAAACACAATACATTTTCGCCCCGCTTGCCGACCGCTTAGGCCTCAACAAGATAAAGACAGAACTCGAAAACCTCAGCTTCAAGTACGAACACCCTGAAGAATATCAATCTATTGTCAACCAACTTGAGGCATCGAAGATTGAGCGAGAAGACGAGTTCCACACATTCATTGCTCCCATCCGCGAAGCGCTCGACAAGCTCAACCTCGACTACACCATCAAGGCACGCGTCAAAAGTCCCTACTCTATTTGGAAAAAGATGCAGACCAAGAAGATAAAGTTCGAAGAAGTTTACGACATCATGGCCATCCGCATCGTTTTCAAGCCCAGCGACCGTGCAAAGGAAAACAGCGAGTGCTTCCGCATCTACTCCGAACTCACCAGCATCTATCGCCCACACCCATCACGCTTCCGCGATTGGTTGTCAATGCCCAAAGCCAATGGCTATCAGGCACTCCACAACACCTTCATGAGTCAAACGGGTAATTGGGTGGAAGTGCAAATCCGCTCCGACCGAATGGACGACGTGGCAGAGCAAGGCTTTGCAGCACATTGGAAGTACAAAGCTCCTGGCTCTGAATACGACTCTTCGGAGCTCGACCAATGGCTCAACTCTATCAAGGAAATTCTCGACGACCCACAACCCGACACGCTCGACCTCCTCGACACCATCAAGCTCAACCTTTACGCTCGAGAAATCCTCGTGTTCACCCCCAAGGGCGAAATCAAGACAATGCCAGCCGACAGTACAGTGCTCGACTTTGCCTTTATGATTCACTCCTTCCTCGGCAGCCACTGCTTCGGCGCAAAGGTCAATCACAAGCTCGAACCACTCAGCTACCAACTAAAGAGTGGCGACCAAATTGAGATTCTCACGTCGAAAACACAACGCGTACAACCCGAATGGCTCAACTTTGCGACCTCAGCTAAGGCACGCGGAAAGATTCAAGCCATCCTTCGTCGCGAACGCCGTGAAAAGGAGATGCAAGGCGAAAATATTGTGAAAGAGTTCTTGCAGCAAAACGATGTTGACTACAACACATCCGTTGTCGAAAAGCTCTGTAAGCAGCACAACTACAAACAACGCGATGAATATTTCCTTGCCATCGCTGATAAGAAGGTGATTCTCACTGCCAACGACATCAACACCCTACTCGGCAAGAAAGCATCACACCGTGGTTGGCTGGATTTCTTCCCATTTATGAACAACAAGGAAGAGCAATCAGCGACCTTGCCTGTCACAGATGCGATCGATGTCGCAACCCAAACGTTCGTGGCAAACATCAACCGCAAAAAGACACTCGAAATCAACGAGGCAACCCTTCGTCATTGCACCTTCCCCAGCTGCTGCCACGTTATTCCAGGCGATGATGTCCTTGGCTACATTACACAGGATGGGCATCTCGAAATCCACAAACGCCAATGTGAAACAGCTACAAAACTCAAAACACGCTTTGGCAACAACATCATTGCATGCAGTTGGGCGTTAGGTCAAACGGAATATTTCGACTCACGCATATACATTCGAGGTGTGGATGCACGCGGAGTGCTCCACAGCATTGCCGACTGTTTCGAAACAATGAAGCAATTCCTTGTGCGCGAAATCACACTCAAAACACACGACGGCATCTTTGAAGGCACCATCGTTGTGGGCGTTTACCACAGTGACGACACCAAAGCTATTTGCCAAGAGCTGATGAAAATCGAAAACGTCACAAAGGCTATACGCGAAGATTGATAAATCCCCAACTTTTGCAATTGTAAAAGTTGGGGATATTGTTTTGTCCTGCCTAAAAAGGCTATCACAAACTGATTTCTATAGAGCGCTATTAGAACCACTATCACACTTCTCATCATTACAGCACTTGCAACAATGTTTCACGAAAAGGCGATCAAGTGAATAAATACCAGGGCCAATCGTTGCCAACATCACAAATACCGCTAGATAAACGAACGCTAACTCGCCCTGTGCTAAGCTACTTTCGTGCGTCACAAAGAAAGCTATCCCCATGGCAAAAATCATTGGCACAATCGCCAAACGAAAAAACAGCCCTGCTATAAATGCAAGCGAACAGAAAAACTCGGCAAAAATCACTAACCACAAACTCACCTCCTTCCCGATCCCTAATGGGTCGGGAAATACAGCAGACAGTGCTTCATAGTTTGTGAGCTTTTCAAAACCATGCATCAAAAACAAGATACCAAAGAGCAGACGCATCCCCAAAAGGAAGCCAGAGAAGCAAGGACTGGGATAGTGCCTCGTAAAAAGTAAATTTTTCATAGTGATAAAGATTTTGGTTAGTTTGAAAAGGTATAGAAATCAATGAGTTTCAAGAATGCTACATAGCCTGTCGAAAGCCATAGTTAGCAGTAGTAGCCAGCTCCTCTTCTATTCGCAACAGCTGATTATACTTTGCCAGTCTGTCGGTGCGACTCAATGAGCCTGCCTTAATCTGTCCGCATCCAGTTGCTACGGCCAAGTCGGCAATAAATGTATCTTCCGTTTCGCCCGAACGATGCGAAATGATAGCAGCATACCCTGAGCGAACCGCTAGTGCTACTGCGTCTAACGTCTCTGAAAGCGTTCCTATCTGGTTAGGTTTTACAAGAAGCGCATTTGCACAATGCTTCTCAATGCCTTTCGCAAGGTAATGTGTGTTAGTAACAAACAAGTCATCACCAACGAGTTGACATCTCTTGCCTAAACGCGCTGTCAACTTCGCCCATCCTTCCCAATCGCCTTCAGCCATTCCATCTTCAATAGAATCAATGGGATATCTGCTCACGAGGCTTTCCAAATAATCTATTTGTTCATCGGCAGTCAACTTTTTTCCTTGTGCACCTTCAAATATGGTATAATCATATTTACCGTCACGATAAAACTCCGAAGCTGCACAATCCATAGCGATGGTCACGTCCTCGCCAGGCTTTAAGCCCGCCTTGCTAATAGCCTCAACAATACATTGCAATGCCTCCTCTGCATCTTGAAAAACAGGAGCAAATCCTCCCTCGTCACCTACAGCGGTACTAAGTCCACGCTGCTTGAGCAACTTTTTCAACGTATGAAACACTTCAGCCCCCATTCGCAGCGCTTCACTAAATTTCTCTGCACCAACAGGGCGAATCATAAACTCCTGAAATGCGATGGGAGCATCAGAATGCGCCCCGCCATTGATAATGTTCATCATCGGCACAGGCAAACGATAAGCATTTACTCCTCCCAGGTAGCGATACAAAGGAATGCCTAAGGCCAACGCAGCAGCCCGCGCACAAGCCAGCGACACACCGAGCAATGCATTTGCGCCAAGACGTCGCTTGCTCGACGTCCCATCAAGGGCTATAAGCAAATCGTCAATAGTTCTCTGTTCAACTACAGAAATACCCTTTAGCGAAGCAGCTATCACTGTATTGACATGGCCTACGGCCTGCGTTACTCCTTGTCCTGAATAACGCTTCATATGAGTGTCTCTCAACTCCAAAGCCTCATTCTCACCTGTCGATGCACCCGAAGGTACCGAAGCACGCCCTACAATTCCATTTTCAAGCGTTACGTCAACCTCGACCGTGGGGTTTCCACGCGAATCTAATATTTCACGAGCATGTACTTTCTTTATCTGCATAATATCTATATGTGTTAAGCAAAACCTTCATTAGTTTTACGAAGCAAAATTAAGACGTTTCTGGCTTTCCACAAAAATAAATATACATAATAAATATTAATAAGAATATAAATATTGTCAATAATATTTATAAAAAGCTAAAGATTACTCACACAATAGCAATCCAGAAAAAACGTAAGAAATGTGACAGTAAAGCAGACAAAAACAGTTAAAAAAGCAATCAAAGCAGATTTGGATTTCGTGCGAAAATATTGTATCTTTGTAGTACAAGGAGGAAACTACGCCGTTTCCTCCTTTTTTTGGCCCTAAATATGGCAAAAATGACCTCAAAGGTCATTTAATTTTCTTCAAACATCGGAGGAACGACATCAAAGATCTTTTTTCCTACCTTGTATGTTCATATTTTTACCTTCGATTCTGCTCTTGAAACCTCCATTTTCGAGCGAAAAACAACTTTTTTTTATTTTTTTTGATTTTCTAAAGCAGACAAAAGCGCAAAGCTTTTTTAGAGTACAATTTACAGAGTACAAAGTACAATTGCCATCCGGATGGCTTTCTCGTTAACTTGTCCACTTGTTAACTTGTTTACTAAATTAGTACAGAGTACAATTGTCATGCGAAAGTTTTCTAACGTGTAAACTTGCGAGTGAGTCAAACGTAACCGTCCAACCATCTTTCATATTCGTAGGTCATTAAAATTTAATCCTATTCTGCTTATTCCGCTTTTGCCCCTTGAGGCTCTGGGCTCACTTCGCCAAAGAGAAGGCGAATTGCAAACCTGCACCCTCGCGGTTGCTAGCCACGATTTCGCCGTGATGGAAACGCACGGCATTGCGAACGATAGAAAGTCCGAGGCCTGTGCCGCCTTGGTCGGAGACTTCGCGCGTACGACCTTCGTCAGCCCTGAAGAAGCGCTCGAAGATGCGAGGGAGATGATGGGGTGCTATACCTTTCCCTGTGTCGTAGAAAAGGAAATGGTAATGGCTTTCGTCCTCTCTTTCGAGCAAAACATACATATCAACAGCCTCTCCCCCGTAGCGCAAGGCATTCTCTATCAGATTTCGGAAAATGGCATGCACCAACGAGTAGTTTCCTTGAATATGAACATCCTGAGGAATAGAGCAATGCACAGTGGCTGCTTTAGCAGCTATCTGCGAAGACAATTCTTCATTCACATCGGCAACGACCTGCGCTACGTCAATGGCCGAACGTGGCATCGTGTCGGGCGCTTCCTCCACCTTTGTTATCATCGAAATGTCGCGAATGATGGCTGCCAAGCGCTGCGTTTGAGCATGCGCACGCTCGAGGAAATAACGTTGACGCTCGGGCTTTAGGTTGTCGCAAGTGAGCAGCGTTTCGAGATATCCGCTGATACTACTCACAGGGGTGCGCAATTCGTGAGTGATATTATTCGACATATCACGCTTATAGATTCTGCGCTTCTCACGTTCAGCCAATACGGCCTTGTGCGACTCCTCAAGCTGCTTGTACTTCTCCATAATCGTTTGGCCTATACGCCCTAGTTCTGAGTCAGGAAAGTCGATATGGTTGTATGCAACCAGCCCACGCTCTGCCGAAGCGATAAAGCGGTGGAGCATCGCTACGGATTTGCCAAAGTGGTCGGACACCTGGATGAGCAACACCAGCACTATCGGGAATATGCCCAACACAAACCACAGGAAGACATTGTCTGCCTTAAGCATGTTCTGCACCACCGTGTCGTAGGGCACAGCTACGCGGATAATACAATCGGGATAAGCCTTGGCAAAATAAAAGAAATCGCGCCCCGTTGTCGACGAAGTGCGAACAAGATGTCCCTCCTGCGTATTGAGCGCCTCGATAACCTCGGGGCGCGTCAGATGGTTTTCCATCTCGATAAGGTCAACCGCCCCCGACTCGTATTGCACCTCGCCCTTACGATTTAAAATCGTGATTCTCAAGTCGCGCGGAAGCGCTTCGAAGATTGGTTCGGCAATGTCATTTTCGATATCCTTATTCTTCAAGCACTCAAAGTGTGCCAACATATCCGTGTAGCTACGCAACTCCGTTTGGAGCAATGTCACCTTATAGTGCTCCTCACGCTGATGCTGAAACACCACAAGGATGGCAGCAAAGAGCATGAAGAGCAATGTGAAGTAGAGTAACAGCTTCCGCTTATATGATATTAATGGTTTTCTCATGACAAAACTATCATGTCGTTTCCTCAGTTGGATTATAACAATAGCCGTACCCCTGACGGTTGATAAGTCGGGCTCCAAGCAGTACGCCCAATTTCTTACGCATTCGAGTGATATGCACATCTACAGTGCGCTCAAGCACAATGCTATTAGGCTCCCACACAGCTTGAATAATCTCTTCACGCGAAAAGACACGACCTGGATGTTCTATCAATAGACGAAGAATGTCGTACTCCTTACGAGAGAGGCCTACTGTCAGATTTTGATTACACACCAATTTCCTTTCCTCATCAATCGTAAGGTCTTTTGTTTCCTCCTCTGCTTTCTTTGACTGCAAAGCCATGCTTTGCCTTCTCAACACAGCACGTACACGCGCCAGCACCTCCTGCAAAGAGAAAGGCTTGCTGATAAAATCGTCGCCACCTACAGAAAAGCCGCGCAACAAGTCAGCTTCCGTATCACGCGCCGTCAGAAAAATGATGGGCACCTGGCAATTAAGTTCTGTCCTTACTTTTTTGGCAAATTCAAAACCCGACATTCCGCCCATCATCACATCGAGCAATATCAGAGAATGAGAGGAGTTAAGCACAGACCAAGCCTCTTCAGCCGACCCTACGGCGTCGACGTCAAAGCCCGCATTTTCGAGATTGCACTGCAGGATTTCGCGCAAATCCAATTCGTCGTCAACGACAAGTATACGTTCAGCCATATTTTCGATTTATTATTATTTCAACTCTGTTAACTCAACTATTCAAAATAAAGTGTGAGCATCACCATATTGAATTTGGCATTATTCACACTCTTCGTAAAGACTTGGTCTCCAGAGTCCAACAAGTCGTCTCTATTTGATTCGAGGATGTTGCCCAATCCAAAGCAAAACTTAAGTTCGGGAATCATCTTAAAGAACGGCAGGTACAAATCACACCCCATACCGAGCTCCAAGCAGAAAGCGATCGGTTTCGTACGCAGTAGCGTATGCTTCTTCGCCGTAAGGTCGTAATTCACGCTCATACCTCCCACCAGGTAAGGGCGATAATTGTTGAAACGCGGAGCAGCCACCTTTGCATTGACCGGAATCGAAATGTAAGTTGACTTCATGTCCTGCGACAGGCGCTTACCGTCGTTATGGTTGTAAAAAGAGAGATGCTTACTTCCAAAATGAAGCGAAGGCTGAAGTCGGAGCGAAAGGTAACGATTCATACGCCAGTCGCCCAAAACGCCTACGGTGAACCCCATGTTGGTTTGGTCGTTTTCCACCGTCCACTGGGCTCCTGTGGCAGGATCTATATAACCATTGTTTTCAAACTCAACGCCTTGGTCGTTGAGCCCGAAGAAGAAGCCGTAGTGAAAACGTCGTTCGTCAATAAATGGTTTGTTTTGCACCTTACGTTCTTGAGCAAAAATTTGCAATGCAAAGCAGCATGCACAAAATATGAGAAAGAAAACTCTATTCATGAAAAAAGATAATTTTGTTTTTGTGCAAATTTAAGCGAAACTTACGAGTTGACAAGAAAACTTTTGGCAAGATGCCCAAAAAAAAGGCAAATAAATTTGTTTTTCTAAGCCGATACTGTAACTTTGCACATACGTTTTGATGCGCCACCGATTGATTTGGCGCATTTACCAGAGCAACAAACAACATTTACATAACAATTAAATTCTTAAAACTTACAATTATGGCTTACGTAATTACTGACGACTGTATCGCATGTGGTACTTGTATCGACGAATGTCCCTCTGGCGCAATCTCTGAAGGCGAAAAGTATTCTATCGATCCCAACGCTTGTGTTGACTGCGGCACTTGCGCAGACGTTTGTCCTTC
>JAZLDQ010000060.1:0-14955 GCA_045614785.1 Alloprevotella sp. | reverse complement strand
GCTGCGAATGATTCGTGACCAGCGAGGAATGCGAAGCACTTTGTTTCGGGAGAAAGGAGGCGAGCTGCGAGCTGACCGTGACCAATACCAACCTTACGGTCGTCAGCAACTGAACCGGGCACACAGAATGCCTGAAGGCCTTCACCGATGTATTCAGCAGCCTGAACAGCGTCCTTTGCCTTTTCCTTAAGAGCAATAGCAGTACCTACTACGTAAGCCCACTTCGCGTTTTCGAAGCAAATCATCTGAGTTTCTTCACAAGTCTGATAGGGATCGAGACCTGCTGCTTCACAGATTTGGTTAGCTTCTTCGATAGATGAAATACCGTGTGCGTTCAAACAAGCGAGAATCTGCTTGATACGACGGTCCTGACTTTCAAATTTTACTTCTCTAATCATAATAGCAGTCCTCCTTGATTATTCGTGACGTGGATCAATTGATTTAACAATGCCGTCTTCAGCCTTAGTGCGACCGTAAGTACCAGTAACGCTCTTCAAAGCTTCGTCAGCGGGAACACCCTTCTTGATTGCATCCATGAACTTGCCCATATGAACGAATTCATAACCGCAAACCTGGTCGTCCTTATCGAGGAACATCTTTGTGATGTAACCTTCTGTAAGCTGGAGGTAACGAGACCCCTTAACCTTTGTGCCGTAGAGCGTACCGCACTGAGAGATAAGACCCTTACCCAAGTCTTCGAGACCAGCACCGATTACGAGACCACCTTCAGAGAATGCAGACTGTGTACGACCGTAAACAATCTGAAGGAAGAGTTCACGCATAGCTGTGTTGATAGCATCGCAAACAAGGTCAGTGTTAGGCGCTTCGAGGATAGTCTTTCCAGGAAGAATTTCAGAAGCCATAGCTGCTGAGTGAGTCATACCTGAACAACCGATAGTTTCAACGAGACATTCTTCGATTACGCCTTCCTTCACGTTCAAAGTGAGCTTACATGCACCCTGCTGAGGAGCACACCAACCCACACCGTGAGTAAGACCTGAGATGTCCTTGATTTCCTTTGCCTGAACCCACTTACCTTCTTCAGGAATGGGAGCGGGACCATGGTTGGGGCCCTTAGCCACGCAACACATGTTTTGAACTTCGTGAGAATATTCCATGTCGTTAATAATAAAATAAAGTGTATAACATTAATACATTCATGGGCAAATTTAAGAATTTTATCAGAATCCACCAATTTCCACACAATATTTTTTAACATATCAATGGTAAAAAGCATTGTAGGAATTTAGGAGTGCAATTAATCAAGCTCTACAACTGTAATACCAGCGCCGCCAAATTGCACATGTTCGTCATGATAATGTGCTACTCCATTAACCGTTGAGAGATACTGACGAATAACCTGGCGAAGTGCGCCTGTACCTGTACCATGAAGGATACGAACGCGGGCTTGACCTACCTGAATGGCATCATCAACAAAGTAAGCAACTGCTGTTAATGCTTCATTAACACGCATACCTCGAAGGTCGATGTCTTGTTTGAAATGGAGTTGCTTTTCACGCATTGCATCAGACGTTTCTTTGCTTACGAATGTAGAAGCTTGCGCTGATTTGTCTTCCTTCGGAGCTGTTGTTTTTTCTAAACGTGACAAAGGAATTACGGTGTGCATAAAACCAAAGAGCACCTTGCCATTCTTACCTTGGAAGTCTTCGAGCTTACCTACCGAGTTCTGTCCTTTAATGCGTACGTAGTCGCCTATTTGGAATGTTGCTTTTGGGTTTACTTCAACATTTGAATTTAATGGAGTATTTGCCTTTTGTTCCGAAGTGCTGATAGTCTCAGTGGGATTCTCTTGCTTCTGACGTTTGCGCTCTTGACGACGCTGTATCTTAGCCATCTTGCGAGAAATCGCATCATTGTTTTCTTGAATTGAACTTACGACATTACTAAAATCAGACAGCTCTTGACGTGCCGATTTTGTGCGTTCTTTTTCAGCTTGCGACTCCTTAATTTCTCGAATCGTATTTTCGATGCGTGCGTTCGTGGTTTTCAAAAGTTCCTTTGCTTCTTCTTTTGCTTGCGCCATGATAGATGTGCGCTGCTTCTGCACGTCTGAGAGTTGTTCCTCATATTTAGCAACAGTATCTTCCAAATGCTTTTCGCGAACACGAATGTTTTGGCGCTTTCGCTCCCAATACATTTTATCTCTAACAATGTCCTGCAAATACTTGTCGCTCAAAATGTAATCCTTTCCGACAAGCTGTGATGCATAATCTATTACATCCTCAGGAATACCAATAGAACGTGCAATTTCGACGGCAAATGAGCTTCCAGGATTGCCTATTTGCAAAGTGAAAAGCGGCTTCATCTGAGAGCGGTCATATAGCATTGCGCCATTGACAATACATTCATGAGCTTCGGCAAAATGTTTAAGGTTTTGATAGTGTGTCGTTATGATGCCCCATGTACCAATTCCTACAAACTTATTGAGGATACCTTCTGCTATCGCACCTCCAATCTGCGGCTCTGTACCTCCACCAAATTCATCAATCAGCAGGAGCGACTTGCTTGTTGCGCTCTTCATCATCTTCTTCATATTCAAAAGATGTGAAGAATAGGTACTCAAATCATTTTCTATGCTCTGCTCGTCACCAATATCAATAAAAATGTTTTCGAAAATGCCCATACGTGTGCGTTCTCCAACTGGCACTGGCAAGCCACATTGCAACATGTATTGTAAAAGGCCAACAGTCTTTAAACAAACAGATTTTCCACCTGCATTAGGTCCTGAAATCAACAGAATACGCTGATTTTGACGAAGTACGACATCAAGGGGCACCATTGTTCCTCCATGACGTGCAAGCGATTGCTGCAAAAGGGGATGACGAGCTTCGTGTATTTCCAATATAGGTTCCTTAACAAGCTGGGGCACGACACATTCAAAACTACGAGAGAAGCTCACTACAGCCCTAAGATAATCAATGCGAGACAAGAACATGAATGAACTCATTATCTCTGAAAGGCGAGGACGAATTTGCGCTGAAAGTTCTTGCAAAATTCTGATAATTTCTCTTCGTTCAGCTGATTTAAGTTCTCGTATCTTATTATTAGCCTCTACTACTGAAGCTGGTTCGATAAAAACAGTTTTACCAGTAGCCGACTCATCGTGGACAATACCTTTAATCTTACGCTTAAGAGCTGGAGACACAGGAATTACCAATCGGCCATCACGAAGTGTAGGCGCAACGTCACGTTCAATCAATCCTTCTTGCTGTGCTTGCTGAATAATACTTCGCAAAGAATGCCCCAACGTGCGCGTACACATTTCAATTTGGTGACGTAGCGTCAAGAGCTCTCGCGAAGCCGTATCTTTAATCTTACCATACATATTCAGCACTGCATCAATGCGCTGAATTATATCGGGAAACACAGGCACTTCGTTAGCCAATGATGTCAAGGTTGGATAGCATGTTTCGGCATCATCGTCAGCCGACTTTGTGAAGAATTTTACTAACGAATGAATTGTAGTCAACGAGCGCTTGAGGTTAAACAAAGTTAGTTCTTCAAGATAAGTACGTTCGGGACGTACACGCAACAATTCAGAACGAACGTCAAAGAAATTCTCCTCATAGACATCATCCTCGTTATCCATAAAATCAGTGAACTCACTCACCAATTTTAATTCCTTAAAAATATTTTCAGCATTGGCTGAGAATTGCATTTGCTTATCCACCCACTCAGTGCCTAAGGTCGAGATACAACGACCTTTTAGCAAAGTGCGAATTTCGGTAAAAGCTATTTTTCTTTCTAAATCCATCAAAGACTATATTCTGTATAAGTATCACTAATACTCAGGTATGGTACTACTCTATGTAGCTACCTACGTATGTAAATTCAAGCAAAATTACAAAAAAAACAACAGACATTGGCTTGAGTTTCGATGCATATTCAAAAAAAATGTAATTTTGCTTGAGGGAATAATACAATTCTGTACAATCTATTAGTTTCTTGAAGAATTACCTATAATATGGTGCAATATATTATTACAATTATTATTGTCTCAATCGCAATAATATTTTTTTGGAAAAAGATAAAGAAACAAACTAAAAATCCATGCGAAGGTTGCTCCAATAATTGCGACCTTTGTAAGATAGAAAGAAAAAAACGAGCAACAACGCTTTAATACTGTTGTTACTCGTTAAGAATCCAGCCGTTTACTTTGAAGCTTCGTAGCGCTCATTAAGTCCCTTAAGAACTTCTGAAGTGATGTCAAGCGATGCGTCGCAATGTAAAATTACAGCACGATATAAAATCATTGTAAACTTATGTTCAGCATTATAATCTGTTAGGAATTGCTGAATGCTATCGCTGATAGCCTTGTTATATTGCGCTTCCTTTTCAGCATATTGTTGCATGTATTTCTGACCAAGCTGTTCAAGGTTTGCTTGTTCTTTTGCAAGAGCTGCCTGCGCATTGTTAAACTCAACTTCGCTTACGAAGCGTCCTTCTTGAGCCTTCTTTTGAAACTCTGCTACCTTTGTTTGCAAAGCGTTTTCCTTCTTTGCAAGTGTAGCTTGATAGCCATTGTAAACGCTTTCGAGCTCTGAGCGACAATCTTGATAATAAGCATAATGCATCTGCAGGCTATCCACATCTACATAAGCAAACGTAGGTATTTGTGCGCTGACAGAATCATTCGCAACAGTTGCATTGGGGGGAGTTGAAGCAGAATTGCAAGACGTAAAGCAAAGCGCTACCACCAATCCCATTAAGATACTTGAGATTTTTTTCATAAAAAGTATTATTCAATTTGTTGTTAGACTTATTTACGTATATTAAGAACTTCAATTCTTTGGAAAGAGAAATACATAGCAACATCAACCTCACTATTCGTCAATAGCGTTAATCTCATCAACTTTATTTGCAGCCTCTGAACGACGTTCGCTCACTCGGTGAGGATTATCCTTTCGCATGTTTCTATCCATAGATTGAACGCAATGTATTCCCTTGCGGTTGAGGGCTTTATTTCCCTCAATATGCATATTAACAAACTTGCGTCCTATGAGCACTCGGATGCCCAACAAAGCAACTGCAATAGCAATAATTGCTAAGATTATGAGGAATAATTGAAACATTATTTGTACATTTGCCATTAAATTCGGACGCAAAGATAAAACGAAGAATTTAAATAACCATTTTTTTTCGAATTAATTAACAATAAAGACCTATGAATTCTACATCAATATTACAACCAAAAGCAGTTTTTGATTGTTTTGAAGCAGTGTGCCAAGTGCCCCACCCTTCTAAGCGTGAAGAAAAGATGATTGCTTTCCTTGAGAAGTTTGGCAAGGACTTAGGGCTCGAAACGCTGGTTGACGCCACAGGCAACGTATTAATCAAAAAGCCTGCAACCGCTGGCATGGAAGGTCGTAAGACCGTCGTGTTGCAAAGCCACTTCGACATGGTGTGCGAAAAGAACAACGACACCACCTTCGACTTCGATAACGACGCTATCCAAACCTACGTTGACGGCGAATGGATGAAGGCCAAGGGCACTACGCTTGGAGCTGACGATGGTATCGGTGTAGCTATGCAGATGGCTATCCTTCAAGCTCACGACATTCAACATGGCCCTCTCGAATGCCTTTTCACTCGCGACGAAGAAACAGGCCTTACAGGTGCCATGGGACTTGAACCTGGCTTCATCACAGGCAATTATCTCATCAACCTCGACTCTGAGGACGAAGGTCAGATTTTCGTAAGTTGCGCTGGTGGTGCTCGCACTACGGCTGAATTTGCTTACACTGAAGAAGCTCTGCCCGAAAACTACTTCTGCTTCAAGGTGGGCGTAAAGAATCTTACTGGTGGCCACTCAGGCGATGATATCAACAAGAATCGTGCTAATGCCAACAAGCTCCTCGTGCGCTTCCTTTGCCAGGAGATGGATCGTACAGACTTACGACTCATTGACATCCAAAGTGGTGGTCTCCACAATGCCATTCCTCGCGAAGGTTGGGCGCTTTGTGCTGTACCCAAGAGCTACAAGGAACAAGTGCGCATCGACCTCAACGTATTCATTGCCGATCTTGAAGAAGAATTCCCTCAGACAGAACCCGGCATGACATGGGAGCTCGAAAGCCACGAAGCAGTGTGCCAATGCATTACGCCCTCTGTAGTACGCCCCATGTTGCTCTCTCTACACGCTTTGCACAATGGCATCTACGCAATGAGCCAAGATATGGAAGGTCTCGTAGAAACTTCTACTAACCTTGCAAGCATTCGTAAGGAAGAAGGCAAGATTGTGGTAACAACGAGTCAGCGTAGCTCTGTTGCAGGTGCACGCGAAAACATCTCCTCTGTCGTACGCGCTTGCCTTGAATTAGGTGGAGCAAAATGCACAACTAACGAAGGTTATCCTGGCTGGAAGATGAATCCTAAGAGCGAAATCCTCCGCATTGCTGCCGATAGCTACCGCGAGCTCTACGACAAAGAGCCAAAGATTCTTGCTATTCACGCTGGGTTGGAATGCGGATTGTTTAGCGAAAAGTATCCTCAGCTCGACATGATTAGCGTTGGCCCTACATTGCGTGGCGTACACTCTCCCGAAGAGCGCCTCCACATTCCCTCTGTTAAGATTGTTTGGGATCACCTCCTCGACATCCTCAAAAAGTGCTAAATGCTTTTTGCTGATTATTGCTACTAACAGATAAAAAACTTTCCCATACATGATTGTCGCCACGTGTTCATTAAAAAGCGCGTGGCACAATCTTTTTGTCAATATAAAGCACTTTCTTCTTCTTAGCTACTACCACATATTATATAAAAATATGAGTAGCCCTCAAATAACAAACACGCATTAATGGCAGACCTCATCCATCTTTTACCCGACTCTGTAGCAAATCAGATAGCTGCTGGAGAAGTGATACAACGCCCTGCAAGCGTTGTCAAAGAACTTGTAGAAAATGCCATCGACGCTGGCGCAACAAGCATCACCATACGCATTGTTGACGCTGGCAAAACCATCATACAGGTCATCGACAACGGAAGTGGCATGAGCGAAACGGATGCGCGCATGGCTTTCGAGCGACATGCCACCTCTAAAATCCGACAAGCTTCCGACCTCTTTTCGCTTCAAACGATGGGGTTTAGAGGCGAGGCACTACCCTCCATCGCCGCAGTAGCACAGGTTGAATTGCGCACTCGTACAAAGGATTCCGACTTCGGAGTAAGCGTTCAGATTGAAGGCTCAAAGATTGTGAGCAATGAGGTCATTTCATGTCCGCAGGGGGCAAACTTCATCGTTAAAAATCTCTTTTTCAACATACCTGCACGTCGTAAATTCTTGAAATCCAACCAAACAGAGTTTAACAATATCATCCAAGACTTCGAACGCATTGCTCTTGCCCACCCCACCCTCAGCTTCACGCTACACCATGGCGAGGCCGTCGTTTTCAACCTTCCGTCGCAAAATTTTCAACGCAGAATCATCGACCTTTTCGGTAAGCGATTTGAGAAAATCTTGATCCCCATCTCGGTTGAGACCTCCCTTGTTAAGGCAGACGGATTTATAGGCCTTCCTAGCAGCTCGAAGAAGAAGATGCCGCAGCAATTCTTCCTTACCAACGGCCGCTACATGCGCCACCCACTCTTTGCCAAAGCCATTCACCTGGCTTACGATCGCCTTATTCCTGATGGCGACCAAGTGCCCTTCTTCATCAATCTCACGGTTGACCCTTCAAAGCTAGACGTCAATGTACATCCTCAAAAAACGGAAATTAAGTTTGAGGACGACTCTGCTATTTTCCAAATCCTACAAGCTGCTGTGCGCGAAGCCCTAGGGCGCCACAATGCCGTGCCTAGTATTGATTTCGACTTGGAAAACAAGCCCGACATCCCCACATTTGGAGAATTCGACAATAATAGTGAATTAGCTTTTGCTACTCCTACGATTGAAATAGACGATTCGTTCAATCCCTTCAAAAGCAGCAAGTCTGCCCCCAAGCCAGCACACTCGAGCAGCAGCCTCTCTCATTCCCCTAAGCAAGATTGGAAGCAACTCTACGACGATCTCACCATTAGCGACGCCTCCAACGAATCGACCGAAGTTCAAACCTCGTTTATCGACGAGCTTAAATTTGAAGTGCCACAAATCTGGAGTAAAAACGCTGGAGCCACCTTTCAGCTTCGTGGCAAATACATCGTATCACAAGCCGAAAACGGCTTTCTCATCGTCGATCAACACCGCGCCCACCAACGCATACTTTTCGAGGATTACATCAAGAAATTTTCCGCCCACAACTGCATGGGGCAGCGCCTGCTTTTCCCCATCCTGATACAACTTTCTCCCGCAGAAGATGCCACCCTGCAACTCTTCATTAATGAGATACAGACAGCAGGCTTCGACATCAGCCCTCTTGGAGGCGGAGATTATTCCATTTTAGCCGTACCTGCGGGCACAGAAGGCGCCAACCCCGAGCAGATGCTTCAAGATATACTTTCTACTGAAGAATCGCCCGAAAAGCTAAAATCACAAATCTACACGCACATAGCAACAAAACTCTCCGAGCGAGCTGCCATACCCTATGGGCAGTATCTTTCGCCCGAAGAATGCTGCAATATTCTGGAAAGGCTCTTCCTGCTTCCCACTTCAACTTTTACCCCAAAAGGCAAGAAAATCTACCACATTTTGAGCGATGGTGAACTAGCAAAACTTTTCGAATAACCATATTTATCGTGAAATCCGAAGAAGCGACAATAATTTATCGCAAAAAAAATCTTAAAAAATGTTTTGTAGAGTTGAAATTGTTAATTAATTTTGCAGAAGAAGTATAAATAATTTTTATTTACATATAAATTTACACCTAACAATGGCAAACGAAAAAAGAGTTTACACCTTCGGTAATGGTGAAGCTGAAGGACGTGCTGACATGCGTAACACGCTTGGCGGTAAGGGTGCTAACCTCGCGGAAATGAACCTCATCGGTGTTCCCGTTCCTCCCGGTTTCACTATCACTACTGACTGCTGTAACGAATACTACGAAGTAGGCAAGGACAAGATGGTTGAGCTCCTCAAGAGCGATGTTGAAAAGGCTATCAACCACGTTGAAGGTTTGATGAACAGCAAGTTTGGCGACCTCGAAAATCCCTTGCTCGTTTCTGTACGCTCAGGTGCTCGCGCTTCAATGCCCGGTATGATGGACACAATCCTCAAACTCGGTTTGAACGACGATGTAGTAGCTGGCATCATCCGCAAGACTGGTAACGCTCGCTTTGCTTGGGACTCTTACCGCCGTTTCGTTCAGATGTACGGTGACGTTGTATTGGGTATGAAGCCCGTCAACAAGGAAGACATCGACCCATTCGAAGCTATCATCGAAGAAGTGAAGGAAGCTAAGGGCGTTAAGCTCGACAACGAACTCGAAGTTGCTGACCTCCAGGAACTCGTTGTTAAGTTCAAGGCTGCTGTAAAGGCTCAGACAGGTAAGGACTTCCCCAACGACGCTTACGAACAGTTGTGGGGTGCTATCTGCGCAGTATTTGACTCTTGGATGAACGACCGTGCTATCCTCTATCGTAAGATGGAAGGTATTCCCGCTGAATGGGGTACTGCCGTAAACGTTCAGGCAATGGTATTCGGTAACATGGGCGACACTTCTGCAACTGGTGTTTGCTTCTCTCGCGACGCAGGTTCGGGCGAAAACCTCTTCAACGGTGAATGGCTCGTTAACGCTCAGGGTGAAGACGTAGTAGCAGGTATCCGCACACCTCAGCAGATTACGCTCGAAGGCTCACGCCGTTGGGCAGCCCTCCAGGGTATTTCAGAAGAAGAACGTAAGGCTAACTTCCCCTCAATGGAAGAAGCAATGCCCGAAATCTACGCTGAACTCGACGCTCTTCAGACAAAGCTTGAAAACCACTACCGCGACATGCAGGATATGGAATTCACAGTTCAGGAAGGCAAGCTCTGGTTCCTCCAGACACGTAACGGTAAGCGTACAGGTGCTGCGATGGTTAAGATCGCTATCGACCTCCTCCACGAAGGCATGATCGACGAAAAGACAGCTATCCTCCGTTGCGAACCCAACAAGCTCGACGAACTCCTCCACCCCGTATTCGACAAGGTTGCTCTCGCTGCTGCTAAGGAAATCACTAAGGGTCTTCCCGCATCTCCCGGTGCTGCTTGCGGTCAGATCGTGTTCCACGCTGACGACGCTACAGAATGGGCTGCTGCTGGCAAGAAGGTAATCATGGTTCGCGTAGAAACTTCTCCCGAAGACCTCGCAGGTATGGCCGTAGCTGAAGGTATCCTCACAGCTCGTGGTGGTATGACTTCACACGCTGCCGTAGTAGCTCGCGGTATGGGTAAGTGCTGCGTATCAGGTGCAGGTGCTATCAACGTTGACTACTATGCAAAGACAGTAGAAATCGCAGGCGTTGTATATAAGGAAGGCGACTTCATCTCATTGAACGGTACTACAGGTCGCGTTTACGCAGGTCAGATTCCTACTCAGGAAGCAGAACTCAGCGGCGACTTCGCAGAACTCATGGACCTCTGCTCTAAGCACTCTAAGCTCGTAGTTCGCACAAATGCTGATACTCCCCACGATGCAACAGTAGCTCGCAACTTCGGTGCTGTAGGTATCGGTCTCTGCCGTACAGAACACATGTTCTTCGAAGCAGAAAAGATCGTTGCTATGCGCGAAATGATTCTTTCTCAGGATTCTGAAGGTCGCGAAAAGGCACTTGAAAAGATTCTTCCCTACCAGAAGGCTGACTTCGTAGGTATCTTCAAGGCTATGGACGGATGTCCCGTGAACGTTCGTCTCCTCGACCCCCCTCTCCACGAATTCGTACCCCACGATCTCAAGGGTCAGCAGGAAATGGCTGAAGCTATGGGCGTAACTGTTGAATACATCCAGCAGCGCGTTCACTCTCTCGCTGAAGCTAACCCCATGCTCGGTCACCGTGGTTGCCGTCTTGGTAACACATATCCCGAAATCACTGCTATGCAGACACGCGCTATCCTCGGTGCTGCTTGCCAGTTGAAGAAGGAAGGTCTCAATCCTCAGCCCGAAATCATGGTGCCTCTCACAGGTATCCTCTACGAATTCGAAGCTCAGGAAAAGGTTATCCGCGAAACTGCAGCTAAGGTATTCGCTGAAGAAGGCGTAGAAGTTCCCTTCAAGGTAGGTACAATGATTGAAATTCCTCGTGCTGCCCTCACTGCTAACCGCATCGCAAGCCGCGCTGAATACTTCTCATTCGGTACTAACGACTTGACACAGATGACATTCGGTTACTCACGTGACGACATCGCTTCATTCCTCCCCGTATATCTCGAAAAGAAGATCTTGAAGGTTGACCCCTTCCAGGTACTCGACCAGAACGGTGTAGGTCAGCTTGTTGAAATGGCAGTTGAAAAGGGTCGCCAGGTACGTCCCGAACTCAAGTGCGGTATCTGTGGTGAACACGGTGGTGAACCCACTTCAGTTAAGTTCTGCCACAAGGTAGGTCTCAACTACGTATCTTGCTCACCCTTCCGCGTGCCCATCGCTCGCCTCGCTGCTGCTCAAGCTGCTGTGGAAGAAGCAAAGTAATCGCTTTTCTAACAGAAATAGCATAAAATCTTAATAAAGGATGCAACTCCCATCAAAACGGGGGTTGCATCTTTTTTTGTTGTAAATGCAACAAGTGGGATTTATTAGAATAAACAACTATTAAAATACTAAAGAAGTTTCAATTAGGCATTTAGGCTGGGTGGACAAAAAGTAGGATAAAATCTTTGCAATGCCTACCTCCTCTCTGAAACTCCGCTTTATTTTATCACAATATGCTCTACAGGTTGTTCCTTCACCTTGTCGAATGGGTGCACTTGATATATTACTTTACCAAAGTCTATCTTCTCTAGTTCGATACATCGAATGGTGTTGTTGTAGGCTGTTTTGAAATAAACTTTGCGGTGCGTCAAGTCAATAGCAGACGTCCAATGCGTGGCGCTTGGAATATCGGGGGTAGCTCCTTGTTGATGTTCAGTGCCAATAGGAAGGTCAAAGTTATTAAGAATGTGGAAGCATTGCTTAACAGTGCTGAATGCGTCAGCCAATTGTGGGGCTGTGGAACGATAGAAAGCGGCACGTACAAAGCGCGAAGGGGGTGTGGCATCGCCTGGTAACCCAAGAAAACCACTATTTCCGCCCATCGGGAAAAGTTCCTGCCGCCCCAAAAGTTGGCGCTGGGCATCTCCTGGGAATAGATTTACGTAATTGTTTAGATTGGTAAGGTGCCACTGAAATCCAGGGGCATTGGTAAGCACACCCACTGTATTTTCATAAAAATTGGGCACACCATCAATAATTTCAAGAACAACCTGACGTCCACTCGCATCACCAATTCTCCAATGTACGACAGCCTCGTTGTCTAATCCCACAATCCGAAGTTCGTTAGACTTAATGGCAGAGATAACCTCCTCCACTGTTGCAAATTGTGTGAGCATCCATTGGTTCAGTTGTAGGTCTCCAATGGTTTTCTCGCTTAAGCGCTCTTCAAAAGGTTGGTAACTGCCATAATGTGGAAAGAAGAACAATCCTGTCGACAATCCTCTTTCGTTAATGCCTTCGGCAATAAATTCTTCGCGCACAACGGAAAGCCCAACCACCCCATATTTCGCCACGAACTTCATGCCGTTAGCGTTAGTGGGTGTGAACGATTGCAACTTCGCACCGCGAGGAATGATGACATACATCCCTGGCAAATCCATTTGTGCACCCTCAATGGTGCGCGCTTGAATATAACTTCCATCCTTGGCGGTAAGCGAAATGCCTGTACATGCCATTCCAACAAGCACATTGCTCATAGCAATGACTCCTAAAATAATCTTTTTCATAACGTGAGTTTTTAATGTCATTGACGACATTGCAAAGTTATGGGTAAGAAAATTGTTGATACAAACGTTTTGTCATAAATAACCTTAACAGGAGTTATAAAAAAACTTAATGGAGATGATATAACCGTTGAATCAGATGTCCCGATTAGCGCCCCACACGCATAAAATTCAATTGGGATTAACGCGTCTCCTCAAGACCAACTTGAGACTATTATATCATTACCCGGTAAATACAGTATAAAATTGTTGTACTCCCCTTACGTTATTTAGTAATTTTACTTATTTTTGTAAGTTGTTAAGTTACCTAATTTATTTTAAGTTATGAAAGTACGATATTGTGTTTGTTTGTTGTTGGTTATAGGTTTATGGCAAACTGGGGCGCTTAAGGCTCAGGAAAAGATTGACTATGTTATTGACAAGCAGATTAAATTTCAAGAGATAGACAATTTTAGCGCCTCCGATGCTTGGCGCATGGATTTTGTTGGGAAGAATTGGCCCTTGGAGAAGAAGGAGCAGCTTGCCGATTTGCTTTTCAAACGTGAATTTGATAAGGATGGCAATCCCAAAGGAATGGCGTTGAGTAATTGGCGAGTGAACATTGGCGCCGGAAGTTATGAGAACCGGGAGAATAATGAGGTCACGAGTACTTGGAACAGAACAGAATGTTTCCTTTCACCCAATGGGACGTATGACTTCACGAAACAAGCAGGTCAGCAGTGGTTTATGAATGCCGCAAAGGAGAGAGGCATGAACGATTTTCTTTTCTTTACAAATTCAGCTCCTTATTTTATGACCAGAACGGGTTCCACATTGTCGGCCGATAACAAATGTATCAACCTTCAGCACGATAAGTTTGATGATTTCGCCCGCTTTTTGGTTCGCTGTGCGCAACACTTCAAGGAGAACGGATATAATATAAAGTATATAAGTCCGCTTAATGAGCCCAATGTGGAATGGCACACCAATAGTTGGCAAGAGGGAACCTTTGCCACTAAGGCTGATATCTACAAGATGGTTGCAGAATTGGATAAGGCTATATCAGAAAAAGGCATCGATACAAAAATTATTATCCCCGAACTTGGTGAGCTGAAGATGCTGTTCGAGGTGGATGCCAATGAGAAAACCCCCGACGACATTATCCGTTCAATGTTCTACAAGGATGGCGCCTATAGCGTTCTGTCGTTCAAGAATCTTTATAATTGCGTTGCTGCCCACGATTATTGGACGGCTTATCCGCCAAGTTTGTTGGTCGATATACGTACTCAAGCTAGAGACACGCTTGCCGGCAATAATCACAACACCAAATTTTGGGCCTCGGAATATTGCATTCTGGAGAAGAACGAGGAGATAACCATGCCTCCATCACCCGTAAAGAGCATTAATCTAGGGTTGTATATAGCACGTCTCATCCATACGAACCTGGCAATAGCCAATGCTTCGGCTTGGCAATGGTGGACGGCTGTGTCGTTGAATGAAGATGTCCCTATACAGTTGTTGCCGTTAGAGGGAGAGTCGAGCGAAAGTGTAAAATACGATGGTGAGGTTGCGCCAACAAAAATGTTTTGGGCTACAGCAAACTATAGTTTCTTTGTACGCCCAGGTATGCGCAGAGTCGATGTGCGTGCTTTGAATAAAGAGGTTACACCCCTTGAGGCAGCCACCTCGCTTATGCTCTCATCCTATACAGACGGTTCGCAGGTTGTAACAGTCATTGTTAACTATGCTGATACGGACAAGAATATCTCTTTGAAATGTGATAGAGCTCGAAAAGGGAAATTGTATGTTACATCAATCGATAAGGATTTGCAATACATCGGTAAGCACTCATTGAAGTCGTTGTCTATCCCTGCCCGTTCAATAGTAACAGTGGTGATTGACTGAGAATAATATCTCAGCTGAGTAAATATTCATTCTAAATGAGTGGTGCACACCAATAAATGTGTCACCACTCTTTTTTATTCTCTTTGTTCTAATCACCCTGCCTCGCCCAGGAAGTCCTCAATCACTCGCACCTGCCGCGCCGTGAGCACGCGTTGCTTGTCGTGATAGCCAAGTTCCTTTAGCGCTTCTTGTAATCCACCTGTAATCTTAATTTCATCTCGAAACAGGCGCAC
>JAZLDQ010000059.1:0-21334 GCA_045614785.1 Alloprevotella sp. | reverse complement strand
AGAATTGCGTGATTCTGCTCGGTATGACGGTAGCTATTCTCGGCGTATCACTCAAAAAGTTTAACGATAAATTGGAGTAACTATGAGAGTATTTATCGTACTTGTTCAGAAGGAATTTTTGCAGATACGTCGCAACTCGTTTCTGTCGCGACTAATCATCGCCTTCCCGATACTTGTGATGTTGCTTATGCCGCTCATTATGACTATGGATGTGCGTCAGGTAAATGTGGCCGTCGTTGACCTCGACCGCTCAACCACATCGCGCCGCATAGCCTCGCATATCAAAGCTTCGGAGTATCTCACACTCGCCCAGACTCCGGCCGAATACCCACTTGCTATGGAAGTTTTGGAGCAGGGTGAGGTGGATGTTATTGTGCAGATACCCGACAACTTTGAGCGCGATATGACAGTTGCCACACCCGAGTGCATCAGCATAACCGCCAATGCAGTAAATGCTACAAAGGGAGGTATGGGAATGCAGTATGTCGTGCAGACCATAGTCCGCACCTTGGCCGAGCTGCGTGGCGAGAAGAGCCCTGCGAAGTTGTCGGAGTTGGTAACTATTGAGAATCGCTATAACCCCACGCTCAACTACCGCTACTATATGATTCCCGCGCTGATGATTATTCTCTTTATCTTGATTTGCGGTTTCCTGCCAGCGTTAAGTGTCGTGGGCGAGAAGGAGAGCGGTACTATTGAACAGATAAATGTAACGCCTATCTCACGTTTTATGTTTATCCTCTCGAAACTTGTGCCGTATTGGATTATAGGATTGTTTGTCGTGACGGTGGCAATGCTTGTGGCTCGTTTGGTCTATGGCCTTGCACCCGTAGGCTCTATCGGAGCAATATATTTCGGAGCGTTGCTCTTTATCCTTACGATTTCGGGCTTCAGCCTTACCATCGCCAATTTCTCGGAGACGATGCAACAGACAATGTTTGTTATGTTCTTCTTTATTATGACCTTTATGTTGATGAGTGGACTGCTTACGCCTATTGATTCAATGCCAGTGTGGGCGCAACGCTTCACGCTCATATTGCCACCACGATACTATGTAGAAATTCTGCGCTCGGTATATTTGAAGGGAACCACCATTGCCGAGCTGTGGACAAACTACGCAGCCCTCGGCATCTTCGCCATCATCTTCAACACCCTCGCCGCCCTCACCTACAAGAAACGGGCGTAATAAACAACGGCAACTACTCTTAAAATGAATAGTTGCCGTTACTTTTTTATATTGCTTCTATATAACAAAACCCTCAGCAAGCACGTTACAGCACTGTTTTGTTTGTATTTAGACAATGTAGACACTTCAGCAAATCACTTTAGTAATGCCGATTTCTATGTCGGCACGTGGTAATGTAAACGTACAAATGCGACTAAATCTTTTAGATTTTAGCAGGCTGCACCGGGCCGACATAAAGTGGCCCCTACAGCATCCGCAGTATTGTCATTACGTTTAGCGTGATTCGTACATTGCATCACGACTGACCGACACGGGGATCGGCCCCTACAGCATTCGGATGGCAACTGTACTCTGTACGCATTAGTAAACAAGTTGACGAGTTAACAAGTTAACGAGAGAGCGCCATCCGGATGGTAGTTGTACTCTGTACTCTGTAAGCTGTACTCTAAAAAAACTTTGCTCTTTAGCTTGCTTTTGAAAAACAAAAAAATAAAAAAAAGTTGTTATTTTCTTAGAATGGGAGGTTTTGAGAGCAAAATTAGGGGAGAACTTTCCTTTCAACGAGATAGGAAAAAAGACCTTTGATGTCGTTCCTCCGATGTTTGAAGAATTTTAAATGACCTTTGAGGTAGTTATTGCCATTTTGGGGCCCAAAAAAGGAGGAAACTGCGTAGTTTCCTCCTGGTAGTACAAAGATACAACATTTTTTGTTGAAATTCAAATCTGTTTTGATTGCTGTTAAATAAGCTTCTATCTGCTTTATTGTCACATTTTTTTACCTATCTAAATCTTTAGGCTACTGTCCATTTGCAGCGAACGGGTGATACGATAGCGCCTTCTTCCTTGAGTTGCTTCATGGCCTTGTCAACTTCCTTGCGGTCAAGACCTGAGAGTTCGGCAATCTTACCTGCGTTGAGGGGTTCGCCAGCTTCCTTCATTGTTGCGAGTACTTTATTCTTTGTTTCCATAGTTGTAAAATTTTATTTTAGGGGTAAATAGGTATTTCTTTATTTTTTAGCTCAAAGCTTTGAGGAGTTGGTCGGCATGAGTTTTTGTGTTGATTTGCTTGGGGGGGAAGATGTGGGTGATGGTGCCTGTTTCGTCCGCTACGTAAGTGGTGCGAAGAGTTCCCATGTATTTTCTGCCACACATTGACTTCTCGCCCCAGGTGCCGAAGAGTTGGTGTAGGCGGAGGTCGGTGTCGGCTATCAAAGTGAAGGGAAGGTTGTTCTTTTCAATAAACTTCTGGTGCGATGCTGCCGAATTGCTACTTACGCCGATGACCGTGTAACCGAGTTTTGCGAGTTCGTGATAGTTATCTCTCAAACTACATGCTTGCGCCGTGCAACCCGATGTGTTGTCCTTGGGATAGAAATAGATGACTAACTTCTGACCGCTGAATTGTGTGCGTGTCACTTCAACTCCTGCTTCGTTCGTGCCGAATACTTCGGGTATCTTATCTCCAATGTTTAGCATAATTGTATTCTGTTTTTCTGTTTGATGATGCAAAGGTAGGAAGCATTTTTGAATTGTGCAAACAGATAAAATCTATAAGAGTATAGACGTGGTAGATAAGGTAAGGGGGCGGATACAAATAAAAGCGAACTCAGTGAATGATTACAACTGGGTTCGCTTTCGTGTAACGTAGCAGGAGTTATTACTCCACCTTCATCTCTCCATCAGCCTTAAATCCGCGGAGGAAGTCGGTGGTTGCCATGCGCTTCTTTCCCGCAAGTTGGATTTGGCGGAGGTGAAGATAGCCGTCTGAGAGGGCTACTTTGAGGTAAGTCTTTCCGTCGGTGTGGAGGGTGCCGAGGGTGTGTGCGTGTGTAGTGAATTCCTTTTCGGTTTCATATACTTTGAGCACTTGCGTTTTGCCACCTGATGTGAGTTCTGTCCATGCAGCAGGGTAGGGAGAAAGGCCGCGCACGAAGTCGTAGCAATGCTTCACGCCTTTTGTCCAATCAATTCGACATGTCTCTTTGAAAATCTTGGGGGCGGGGCGAAGTTCTTCGCAAGTCGCCATTTCGTCCTGAGGAATGGGGCGTACGGTGCCCGCAATAATGTTATCTACGGTTTCCGTCACGAGTTTGCCACCGAGGTGCATGAGTTTGTCGTAAACAATCTCTACATTATCCGTGTCGGCAATGGGTACGCGCACTTGCTGGATGACGTTGCCTGTGTCAATCTCGTGTTGGAGGAAGAAGGTGGTAATGCCTGTTTCGGTGTCGCCATTGATGACCGCCCAGTTGATGGGTGCCGCACCGCGGTATTGGGGGAGGAGTGATGCGTGGAGGTTGAAGGTGCCGAGCGGGGGCATGTTCCACACTACTTCGGGGAGCATACGGAAAGCAACCACGATTTGGAGGTCAGCACGGAGTTCGCGGAGTTCGTTGACAAAGGCTTCGTCCTTCAAGCGCTCGGGTTGAAGCACGCGAAGACCTTGCGTCACAGCGTATTGCTTTACGGGCGATGCCTGAAGTTCCGTTTGGTGGCGCCCAATGGGTTTGTCGGGCATAGTAACCACCGCTACTACATTATATCCCCCTTCGACGAGGGCACGAAGGCTCTCCACGGCAAATTCGGGAGTGCCCATATAGATGATGCGTAAGTCTTTTTTGGTCATAGAATTAGTAGACGAGTTTAAAAGGTACGAGTTGACGAGAGTTGCGCCGCTCCTAAAGTCGCTTGCCGTTAGGCTATGGACTTTATCCCTTTCAGGGAATTTTCTATCCAGGGCGTTTTCTGTTGTTGTTAGCCGTAGATTTATTCCTTTTGGGGAGAAACAATTCCGCATGGTTTTCTCTTTTCTCCTTTCTTTTTTATTCTTGCGAGAAGTCCTTCATCACTTGGCGATAGTGTGCGTAGAACTTGGTGCGCGACACGAAGCCGGCAAAGGTGTTGTCTTCGTTGAGAACGGGGAGGGTGGAGTAAGTAGTTTGTTCGAGTTTGTCCATCACCACTTGCATGGGGTCTGCCGTTGAGAGGAGGATGGTGGGCGTGTGCATGAGTTGGTCCACCGTGTAGAGGCGGTAGAGTTCGCTACGGAAAACAATTTTGCGAATGCTTCGAAGGCCGATGACTCCTACGAGCATGTTCTTCTTATCTACTACGGCAAATACATCCGAGCGCTCGTTGGAGATGATACGCACGAGTTGGCCGAGGTTCATGTCGGCCGTAAGCGTAGGAGTATCCTTGATAATCACTTCATCGAGCGACATGAGCGTGAGCACCGAACTGTCCTTGTCGTGCGTAAGGAGTTGGCCTCGGCGCGCGAGACGCATGGCGTAGATGCTATGAGGTTCGAACGAGCGGATGACGAGGTAGGAGGCACCCGACACAATCATCAATGGGAGGAAGAGGTCGTAGCCCCCCGTGAGTTCGGCAATGAGAAAGACCCCCGTGAGTGGTGCGTGGAACACGCCTGACATCACTCCCGCCATGCCCATCAAGGCATAGTTTTCTTCGGGCGTTGCTACATCCCACAGCCCATAATTATTCCACAATTGGGCAAAGATAAATCCACCGATGCATCCCAAGAAAAGGCTGGGCGCAAAGGTTCCCCCGCAGCCTCCACCACCATTCGTGGCCGAAGTGGCAAACACCTTGGTGAGGAGAATCATGCCGAGGTAGAGCAACAGGAATTCCGAATGTCCGTAGAAGAAGGAGTTGTTGAGCACATCCGTGGCATTCTCCTGTCCCGAACTATTGAGGAGCAGGGTGATCGTTGAGTAACCTTCTCCATAAAGTGGGGGGAAGAGGTAGATGAGCAATGCCAACACCGAACCGCCCAACGCCAAGCGCGAGAACATTCCCTTACAATAGCGACCAAAGACCTTTTCAAAAGCATTCATCGCCTTGGTGAAATAGAGTGAAATCAATCCGCAGAAGATGCCGAGGAGTATCACCGTGGGTACATCTTGTACGGTAAAGGGCGTGTTGAGTTTGAAGGGAAAGAGTGCCTGCATGTCGCCCGAAAGGAAGTAGGTGAGGCAGGTGGCGGTGATGCAACTCGTGAGCAAGGGGAGAAGCGAAGCCATTGTGAGGTCAATCATCAACACTTCGAGCGTGAAGACTAATCCCGCAATGGGTGCCTTAAAGATACCCGCTACGGCTCCCGATGCACCGCAGCCGATGAGGAGCATCAGCGTTTTGTGGTCGAGGCGAAAGGCTTTGCCGAGTGATGAACCTATGGCTGAGCCTGTCAGTACAATAGGCGACTCCGCCCCTACCGATCCCCCAAAACCAATGGTGATGGCCGAGGCTACCACACTTGTGTAGCAATTGTGATTGCGGATGCGTCCTTGTTTGCGTGAGAGGGCATAGAGAATCTTTGTTACCCCGTGACCAATGTCGTCGCGCACAATGAACTTGATAAAAAGCGCTGTAAGGAAAATACCTACAACGGGATATACGAGGTAGAGCCAGTTGGATTGCGTAGTGTCAAAACTATGTGTGAGAAATCCTTCAATCTCATGAATCAGCCATTTCAATGCTTGTGCTGCAAGGGCAGCTCCAATCCCTACAAAAAAGCTCAATACGAGAATGAACTGCCTTGGTGTCAGGTGCTGATTACACCAAATTCTTAAATATTGAAACATTATTTTTATACAGAGCTTATCGGATGATGGTTACTTCTCCGCCAGCACCGAGCTTGATGATGCTTGATGCGGTTTGTGTGGGCGGTTCGTCTTGGCGTGAGGTGCAGATGTAATCTACAGCCTTTTTTATTTCTTCGGATATTTCTGCAAAACAACGTGGAGCAGGTTGTCCGCTGATGTTTGCCGATGTTGAAACAACAGCGCGTTTCATGCGCATGCAGAGTTCTTTGCTAAATGCTTCCTTCGTGATACGAATGGCCACTGACCCATCTTCTGCCAAGAGGTTCGGGGCAAGGTTTCTGCCACCGTCAAACACCACGGTCATAGGTTTCTCCGAGAGTTCCATCACATCCCATGCCACCTCGGGAACTTCGCGAACATAGAATTGCACTTTGGTTTCAGAGTCGACGAGCGAGATGAGTGCTTTGGCGTCCGTGCGTTGCTTGATTTCGTAAATGCGCTTTACGGCTTCGGCATTGGTGGCATCACATCCGAGGCCCCAAATAGTGTCGGTGGGGTAGAGAATAATGCCACCTTGATTCATCACTTCTATTGCGCGACGAATGTCCTCCTTGCTCTCGGGCGAGAGGCGTGGCGTTTGAATCGTTTCTTTCTTTGCCATAAATCCTAATATGTGAGGCGATTAGTCTTCTCCCTTCAAAGTGGGAAGGTGGAGATGGAAGCGCACGGCAAGCAAGCGCATGACGATGACCGCTCCCGCGCAAACAATACCCGACCATACGTAGTTGAAACCCAAAAACTCGTGGCACACCCAATAGAAAATACCACCAATTACGCACGCAAGCGCATAGATTTCCTTGCGGAAAATGAGGGGCTCTACGTTGATGAAAATGTCGCGCAATACACCACCACCTGCACCTGTTAATGTTCCCATAAGGATAGCTGTCCAATAGGGGAAACCATTATCGAGCGTCTTCTCAATACCCGTAATGGCGAATACGGCAAGACCGATGGTGTCGAAGATAAACCACGTGTTGTCCTGCTTCACCAAGTGCTTGCGGAAGACAATAACCCAGAACACGGCAAATGCGCAAATGAGCAAATAAGTGGGGTCCTTCAACCAAAATATGGGTACATTGAGCATAATGTCGCGTGTAGTACCACCGCCAATAGCTGTGGCAATACCTACTATGTAAGCTCCAAAGAGGTCGAAACGTTTTGCCGAAGCAAGTCGAACGCCTGAGATGGCAAATGCAAGCGTACCAATATAGTCGCATGCGGTGTAAAAACTAATGTCGAACATATTTAGATGTTTGAAGTTTAAAGTGGGGAGATTATATTTTTTCAGAATACTCAGAGCTATTAGAGTACTCAGAGTTCTCTAATATCAATTCACTACATTCGTAGGACTTCCCGCAATAAATGCCTTGAGATTACCAACGAGGATGTTGAGAATTCGCCCGCGTGCTTCGCATGTGGCCCATGCGATGTGTGGAGTGATATACGCATTTTTTAAGCCAAGCAAAGGGTGGTCGGAAGGTGGAGGCTCCGAAGATAGGACATCGGCACAAAAGGCTTTGATGCGCTTTTCCTTCAAGGCTTCAGCCATGGCTTGTTCATCAATAAGACCGCCGCGAGCGGTATTGATAATGATAAGCTCTGGGTGTGCATGACTTAGACACTCTGCATTGATAAATTGTTTGTTGTCGGGCGTAAGCGGACACGATAAACTCACGACATCGCATGTGGCCATGGCCTCGTGGAGCGTTGTTTTTGTGATGCCTTCGGGTAGTTCTTCTTGCAGCTTTGACGTTACTGCGTAGATGTTCATGTCGAAAGCTTCTGCGATGCGAGCTACTTCTTTGCCAATATTACCGAATCCCACGATAGCCAGGCGCTTGCCGTTCAATTCTGTGAGTGGTGTGTTCCAATAGCTAAAAAACTTTTGTTTTGCCCAATCTTTTTCTTCCTGATTGAGTCGTGCGTAATGGCCTACTTGGTTTGTAATTTCGAGCAAGTGTGCAAAGACCATTTGAGCGACGGCTTTCGAGCCATAGGCAGCACAGTTGCATACGGCGATACCATAATTTCGTGCGGCTTTAGTGTCAATAACATCGTAGCCAGTGGCTGCAACGAGAATGAGCTTGAGTTCGGGCAGCTGTGCGAAATGGCTTTCGTTGAGTTTCACTTTATTCGTGATGACGACCTCTGCTCCCTTCGCTCGCTCCACTACGAGGGGGGCGGGTGTGTCGGGGTAGTGTTCAAATTGTCCGTAATCGTTAAAGCATTCCCAACTTAAATCGCCAGGATTGAGTGTGTAGCTATCGAGAAATATTATTTTCATGATTGTTCTTATTTTCCACTATTGATGCGCCCCATTCCGACTAGCTGCGTGTAGCGCTTGTCGGGTTGTGTGGCATAAACAAGTATGGTGTATTCGTTTTCGGTTTCGTAAAAATCTCCTTCGATGTTGGCGTTGTCAGAGTTGTAAATGTAATTGTAGTAGCCTTGTTTAAGTAGTATATTGGCTTCGTAAGCATTGATTTCAGGGTTGTACGCCATGCGATAGACTTCGCGGTTGCTGTTTGTTGCCCATGCACCGTCAACGTAAATATTACTATCTAAAAGTTGTTGAGTGCTGAGCGTGAAGCGAACATTGATGTATTCGCTCTCCGTGTTATTGTCGTAACCATCAACATTTCTTATGTAGAAAGAGCCGTTATGGTCTTTATCAAAGAGATAGTTCTTTCGAGGTTCGTCGGTGTAGATATGTGCTTCGTAGAAATTGCTTTCAGCGTTCCAAGCAATAAAATCAGTGTGAAGCGATGCTATCGAAGTAGAAAGGTTCTCGAATTTTCTCCATTCATTGCCCGCTTTGAAAATAAGCTCTTTCGAGTGCATCCACTTTACTGAAGTTCCAGTAGAGTAGGTGGGCTGTGGCAGCCAAACGGCATGTTTCCAATCTCGGTTTTTAACGACAACGCACTGAAGCTGTTGTTGCGGATTGTGGAGGTTTATATTTGCATGCTCCACTTCTATGGTGAGTTGTTGATGTTGTCCGTTCCAATCAATGTCGGTGTTTGTCGTTATGGATGCTTTGACCGATGTTTTGGGGTCGAGCACCATCAGGTATGTTTCGAGAACAGGCGTTCGTTCATCGTCGTCGCGCTCAATAGTGACACGGTAATTGCCCGAGATGAGCATCCGCATGTCCGCATTGGGCAACTTGAAGCTGTAATGATAGTAATTCACCGTCGTGTTGCGCGAGGGTTCGTAATCTTCCAGCAATTGTGCAGCATCTGTTGCTTGCAGGTAAGCACTCTCAAACAGACCCTCAGTAGGGCGGAAGTGAGCGTCACAATGCTCAATGCGGTAGTAGTAGCGTTGTGGCTCTTGGTCAAGATCGTCAAAACTGATTTCCACTTGTTGCCCCCCATTGAGCGTAAGTATCGGCATCGTGCCCCAAGCATTGGCAATGTTTATTTGTGGTGTGTGGATGGTGGAGCAGAATGTTGTCGTCTTTTGAGCTGTGCAAGGTGTAGGTTTTGCAATGACAACAGTCCCTACGAATGTTGCGATTGCTATTGAAATCCAGTGTGCAATCGGAGTATGATTAAAAAATGTTATGAAAATGCGCATCATTGCGCAAAGGTAACTATTTTTTTTATAACTTCGCACTTGATTTTAGTAAATCGAAGCAGACGGGCGGCCTATCGCGTGCATCCAAAGATTCTTTTAGAGTAGTATAAGTGGTGCAGGAGGAAAGTCCGGGCAGCATAGAGCACTCCGCTTCTTAATGGGAAGTAGCCCGTGAGGGTTAAGTCGTGTAGAAGAAAATAACCGCCGTTGCCTTTTTTGTGCAATGGTAAGGGTGAGAAGGTGGAGTAAGAGCCCACCAGCCGTGTGGCGACATACGGGCTGTGCACATCGGAGGCTGAAAGTTCATGTAAACTGGCGCCATTAAGGGCTGCTCGCTCGAGTGATTCATTCCTGAATCTGCGCCAGAGGGTAGAACGATAGAGCGCATCAGCGATGGTGCGTGCGGATAAATGATAGGCAGTCAATGGTCATATTGATCTTTGACTACAGAACCCGGCTTATAGTCCGTCTGTTTCTTTTTTTTGCTATTATTTAAGGTATTTCCTAAGTTGTTAATTTTCATCAAAAGAACAGCTCAGGGGAGTCTACTTTTTGGTCTGATTGTGAAACGTTAAAAAAATACTTGTTATGTTGTATCCACTCAAGTTTCATCCTATTTTGAAATCCACCATTTGGGGTGGCAACAAAATTATCCCCTTTAAGAATCTCGGCAGCCAGCAGCAGAATGTTGGCGAAAGTTGGGAAGTTTCGAATGTCCCCGGCGACGTGTCGATAGTAGCTAACGGCCCTCTTGCTGGCAAGTCGTTGAGCCAACTCGTAGAGGAGTATAAGGAAGAGTTTGTCGGAAAGAATAATTACGAGCGCTATGGAAATAACTTTCCGCTCCTCGTTAAGTTCATTGATGCTGCCGATGATCTCTCAATCCAAGTCCATCCCGACGATACTCTGGCAATGAAGCGTCATTCCTCGCTCGGAAAAACTGAGATGTGGTACGTCGTAGATAATAACAACAACACCGCACGCCTGCGTTCGGGACTTAAGCGTAGCATTACGCCTGCCCAGTACGAAGCGATGGTAGCCGATAATACGATTTGCGATGCCTTGGCTGAATATGAAGTAAACAGAGGTGATGTTTTCTACCTCCCTGCGGGTCGAGTACACAGTATTGGTGCAGGTTGCTTTATCGCAGAGATTCAAGAAACGTCTAATGTTACCTACCGCATTTTTGACTTTAATCGCACAGATGCTAACGGTCAGCAACGTGAACTTCATACAGAGCTCTCTAAAGAAGCTATTGACTATACGGTAGAAAGTGACTATCGTACGCTTTACGATACGAACCCCAATCGTCCTGTTAAGCTCGTAGATTGTGAACATTTCAACACTTCGCTCTTAGAACTTTATGACGATCTGATTATTGATTATGGAGATACTGATTCGTTCGTAATTTATATCTGTACAGAAGGAAAGGCTACTATTTCAGATTTTAATGGCACAGAGGTGGAGCTTACCCAAGGTCACTGCGTATTGCTTCCTGCTTCGATGCAAGAAATAAAGATTACAGTGCATGGCAGTGTGAAGATACTTGAAACTTATGTGCCATAAGTTGCTTTCGGAAAATTAGTAAAATTGTTTTATAAAATTAGAGCAGGTTGCTATAAATAATTGGCAACCTGCTCTAATTTTATATTAAACTCTGTAATAGGGTTTACAATCCGCGTTTCTGTTTGATTTCCTGTTGGCGTTTAAGGAGTTCCTCTTGTTGCTTTTGCATAGCTTCAAGGCGAGCTGCTAAGCCAGTAGTTTTTTTCTTAGGATTGTTTTTGTTGTCTTCGTAATACTTTTCGAGTTTAGCGAGTAGTTTTTCTTCGTCTGTCGTTTTGCGAAGCCACCACATGGTGAGTGCGCTGAAGAGGAGGGAGATGAAGTAGTAGTAGTTGAGTCCGCTTGAGTACTTGTTGAACATGAAGAAGAACATGAGGGGCATGAGATACATCATCCATTGCATAATCTTCATTTGCTCAGCTTGCTCGGGCGTCATCATGTCCTTTTGTTGGCGCATTGTCAAGTAGCTATAGGCGATGTTTGCCACGCAGAACAAAACGCAGAACAATGATAAGTGTGAACCAATGCCCCAGATTTCAAATCCCCAGCTAATGATGTCGTCGTATGCCGAGAGGTCGTCGGCCCAAAGGAAGCTTTGTTGGCGCAACTCGATGGCATTGGGGATGAAGTTGAACATCGCAATCCAGATGGGCATCTGTATGAGCATGGGGAGGCATCCGCCCATGGGGCTTACGCCATACTGGCTGTAGAGTTGCATCGTCTCCTGCTGGCGCTTAAGGGCGTCCTCTTTGTTAGGATACTTTTTGTTGATAACGTCGAGTTTGGGTTTCAACACGCGCATCTTCGCACTGCTCATGAAGCTTTTCTTCGTTGGTGCATACACAATTACGCGGAGCAGCAGTGTGATAAACAAGAGTACTGCCCACATAGGCAAATTGCATGCCATAAGGAAGTCGAACACGTAGATGGTGAAGAATCGGTTGATCCAGCGGAAAAGAGGCCATCCTAAGTAAACGAGTTCTTGTAAATCGTTTTCGCGCTCAGAGAGACGGAAATCGTCCATTCCCTGGAGTGTGCGATAGTGGTTGGGGCCAAAGTAGAATTGTAGTTCTGTACCTGCCTGCTCGGTTGCGTCGAGGGGTGCTTGCATCTTGGCGGTGTAGGCCTTGAGGAAGCCTGTGTGCTCTTCCATCTGGTAGCTCTTGAGGGCGACATCGCTAAAGTTTTCTTTTGCAATCAACACGGAGCTGAAGTATTGGTTTTTAAATGCAATCCAGTCAACATTGCCGTCCGCACGTACTTCTTCTGTTTCCATTTCTGAAAGTTTCTCAGTATCGTCACCTGTGAGCTTATAGGTGAGTGTTGAGTACATGTTTTCAAAGTAGAAACCCTTTTCTTGCTGGCGTACGCAGTCCTTCCAATCAATTGTAAATGAATTGGTACGTGCTGCGAAGTGCTTTTGCATGCCCTTTGTGCGGAGGGTCATGTTTACCAAGTAATTGTCAGAGAGAAGTTCGTAGTCTATATAAATGGCTTCACCTGAAGGATTCTCAAGTGCCATAGTAACAGTCGAGTCTGTTACGTTTTGTGCGACGAAGTAATAGTCGTTAAGTGAAAGGTAATCTTCTTTTGTATCGAAGATGAAGTTCATTTCCGACGTTGTGTCATCGAGCAGTAGTAGGGGAGCTTCAATGCCGTCTTTGTAGTCGCCGTAGCTCTTGTATTCTGGCAACTGAGCACGTGCGATAACACCGCCTTTAGGGTTAATGACGAGTTCAACCTTATCGTTGAAGAGCACAATGGGCTCCTGGTAGTTCTTTTCGCGTGCGGCAAAGAATAAGGCAGTGCTGTCGATAGGTGTAACGATAGGTGTTGTTGTAGAAGCTTGCTTCTCAGTTTCTGTCTTTGCTAACTCTTCTGTTCGCTTCTCTTGAGCTGCTGCTTGTGCTGCTAATTCCTCTTCGGAGGGTGTGTTCCAATAGGAAAATCCCATTAGCACGACAAACATTAGGACGAGTCCAGTAATTGTGTTTTTATCCATAAAAGTTGTTATTTGTTTTACATTTAGTGCGCAAAATTACATTAAAAAGATGAGTTACAGGCTAGCTTGATGTTTTTTTTTATGGAAAAATAAATATTTTTTTAACTTTAATCCGTCAATAAATAAAGTTGCGAGAAAATAAATTAATTTTGCTCAGTGTAACTTAGGAGCACTATGCATTGAGTGCTTTTAGTATGCAAACTGAATTAAGGTAAACAAAGGCATGATGAGATTCATAAGATTTTACATTTTTACGTTAGTTGCCAGCATCGGGATGGGCTTGAGTGCGCAGACGAATGCGGCGTTGAAAGCGAATGAACAGCAAGTGGCTGACAGCGTGATGATAGTTCCCTTTGATGTAGCGAAAAGTGATTCGATTTTCGCATTGCATAGTCAGCAATTTGCGAAGCTTAAGAGTAAATACAGTAGTTGGAAATACCAGGGCAAAGACACTTTGGCAAACCCTTACTATTACCGTCTGTTCTTCTTGTCAAGATTGTCTGACTCAATCTTTTCTCACAGCATTGGTTCGCTTCAGAAGGAATCGAAGTCGGACGTCATTCAAAAGTATCATTACATTAATCGCATCCTGACTCAGAGTTATGCGGAAAATCCTAATTGGATTAGTAACATTCAGGATGTGAAAAATGTAGAAATCCCTCCAACCCAGGTTGCAACGTTGGACGTGAAGCCTCAGGCTCCTGCAGCTCCTAAGGTTGAGGCAAAGCCCGAACCCGTTGACGAATTTGACCAGGCGTGGAGTTTGGTGGTGAAAAAACCAAATTTTTGGAATATTAAGTCGAATTTCTCGCTTCAGTTTATGCAGTCATATGCATCGAGCAACTGGCATCGTGGAGCTACTAATTATCGCAACTTCCTAGCCACTTGCAATGTTGAAGCCAATTACGACAATAAAAGTGGTTTTAAACTCGACAACCGCCTCGAAATGCGATTAGGCTTTCAAAATTCGCATGGCGACGAAAAGCATGCTCTTAAGACTCATTCTGACCAAATTCGTTTGACAAACAAGTTTGGTTTGCAAGCGTTCAAAAATTGGTATTACACCATACAGCTTCAGAGTTGGACGCAGTTTTACAAGGGGTATCGAGCAAATGATGAAACAGTGTATTCAGATTTTATGTCACCTTTTGAGTCGGTACTCTCTGTCGGTATGGATTACAAATTAAGGGTGAAGAACTTCGAGTTCAATGCTACGTTGTCACCCTTTGCCAGCAAATTCAAGTATTGCGACCGTAAAGGTTTGGTGAATAACTTTGGTTTGCGCGACAAGCATAGTCGTTTTGAATTCGGTTCGAATATCAATGGTAACTTTAAGTGGACTATTTGTAAAAATATTCAGTGGAGCGGTCGTTTCTACTACTTTACAGATTATAAGAAAGCACAAATAGAGTGGGAAAATACAATCAACCTGAAGGTGAATAAGTACCTTTCCACAAAGGTATATCTTTATCCACGTTTTGACGATAGTGCATCCAAGAAGCCTGGTAAGAATTACTTCCAATTTCAAGAACAACTTTCGTTGGGTATTGATTTGACGTTGTAAGCCCCTTCTCTCTCACACACGGAAATGCACTACCTTAACTTTATTAACGAATTAATTATTTTATACATAAGTGTCCTGCATATTAGCTATTGAAACCTCCACAGAAGTTTGTTCTGTTGCCTTAGGACAAGATGGAGACGTTATATTTGAAAAGGTGTGCGAAGAGAATAATGCGCACACACGTTTTTTGGCATCCTTCGTAGATGAAGCCAACTCTTTTGCAAATAGCCATGCTATTCCGCTTGACGCTGTGGCCATAACAGAAGGCCCAGGGTCATACACAGGGCTTCGCATTGGGACTTCCACAGCTAAGGGGTTGTGCTACGGGTTGGATGTCCCCCTTATTACGATTCCGACATTGAAGATGCTTTGCGTTCGTCCGCTTCTTTATGAAGATTTAGAGGAGGAGGCTTTGCTTTGCCCGATGGTTGATGCGCGCAGAATGGAGGTTTATGCTGCGATTTACGATCGTGCTTTGAACGGCATTCGTGAAACGCAGGCAGATATTGTGGACGAAAGTACATACGCAGAATATCTCGAAAAGCAGCCAGTTTATTTCTTTGGTAACGGAGCGGAGAAATGCAAGGAGATTATTAAGCATCCCAATGCACGCTTCATTACAGGCGTTAAGGCTCATGCCAAGAATATGCTTCCGCTTGCCGAAATGGCTATTGCGAAGAGGGTTTTTGCTGATGTTGCTTATTTCGAGCCATTCTACTTGAAGGATTTTGTTGCGACTAAGGCTAAGAATCAACTTTTCTAACAGACTTTACGATTATGAGAAATTGTGTCAAATCGCAACTTAGGCTCCCCGAGTATGGTCGTTTGGTATTGCAGATGATAAATCATGCAAAAAGCATCTCCGATCGAAATGAGCGTAATGAGTATGCAAAACTTATTATCCGCATAATGTCGGCCATTGATGCTACAGACGATGAAAATTCGTTTAGCTATCGTAAATATTCGGCAGATTATCATTCGAAATTGTGGGATCATTTAGCTTTTTTGTCAAACTACGAATTGGATATAGACTATCCTGTTGAAATAACTCGTGTTACGCCCGAAAGCTATAATGCAAAATCTTTAGCTTATCCCACTCATAATATCAGATATAAGCATTATGGCCACATGTTGGAAAAGCTGTTGCATACACTCGGTGAGACCGAAGACCCCGAACTTCAGAACGCATTGATGATAGCAACAGCGAATCGCATGAAGCGCAATCTTGCCGACTGGAAGGGGGATGGCATCACGAATGATAAAGTAGCCGCAGATATTGCTGAATATACTGAGAATAAGATTCAGCCCAACTTTGGCAAGAATGTACTTATTAATATTGACGTAAATCATAAAGTTAAAACACCGAAACTCTCATAATGTCGGCATTTATTATAGAAGGCGGTCATCCACTTAAAGGAGTTATTACTCCTCAAGGAGCCAAAAATGAAGCGTTGCAAATCATTTGTGCAACATTACTTACTGATAAGCAAATACGCATTACCAACATTCCCAACATCCTGGATATCAATAATCTTATCCAACTTCTTATTGATATGGGAGTGGAAGTTGAAAAGCACGCTGAGGGTGACTATTCTTTTACAGCTGCAAACATAAATCTTGACTATCTTACTACTCACGACTTCCTTGCGCGTTGTTCCTCACTCCGCGGTAGCGTGTTGCTTGTAGGGCCGTTGCTCGCACGTTTTGGTAAGGCCTTCATCGCTAAGCCTGGAGGTGACAAAATAGGCCGACGTCGTCTTGATACGCATTTCGTAGGATTCCAAAAGCTGGGTGCATCTTTCCACTATGATGACGCTATCGATTGCTTTGAGGTGAGTGCTGAAAAGCTGGTGGGCACCAACATGCTGCTTGACGAGGCTTCTGTTACGGGCACTGCAAACATCTTGATGGCAGCCGTTTTGGCAGAAGGAAAAACTACCATTTATAATGCAGCTTGCGAACCCTACATTCAGCAACTCTGCAAGCTACTGAAGCAAATGGGCGCTAAGATTTCGGGCATAGGTTCTAATCTGCTCTATGTCGAGGGTGTGGAGAAGCTGGATAGTGCTACTCACCGCATCCTCCCAGATATGATTGAGATTGGTAGCTTCATCGGAATGGCAGCAATGGTGGGCGACGGTATAACTATCAAAGACGTAGCTTACGATTATCTTGGCATCATTCCCGAGGCCTTCCAACGATTAGGAATTAAGATGGAGCGCCAAGGCGATGATTTATACATTCCTCGTCAGGACCATTACACCATCGACAGCTTCATCGATGGTTCGTTTATGACTTTGGCAGATGCTCCGTGGCCAGGCTTGACGCCCGACTTGTTAAGCGTTTTACTAGTCGTAGCGACGCAGGCAAAGGGTAGTGTGCTTATCCATCAAAAGATGTTCGAAAGTCGCCTATTCTTCGTAGATAAGCTCATCGATATGGGCGCTCAGATTATTCTTTGCGACCCTCACCGTGCCGTTGTCATCGGACATGATAAGCAGTTGCAGCTTAAGGCACGCCGCATGTCTTCGCCCGATATCCGTGCGGGTATTGCCCTGCTCATCGCAGCCCTTTCGGCCAACGGTACAAGTCGTATAGAAAACATCCACCAAATCGACCGAGGCTATGAAAACATTGAGCATCGTTTGCAGTCATTGGGAGCAAAAATCTACAGAGAATTATGATAAAGGACGAAGAAGTTTTCTACATCGGATACATACAAAAGTTTAGAGGTCTTCAGGGCGAAGTCGAAATGATATTCACCGACGACCCCTTCGACCGAGGTAGCTCACCCTACCTTGTTTTCAACATAGATGGTATTAACATCCCCTTCTTCTTTGAGTATTACAAGTTTAAGAACCAAGACACCGTAATTCTTAAGTTCGAAAACATCAATTCCGACACCGAGGCAAAAGCGCTGGTAGGCACAAAGGTGTATTATCCTACGGCCCACCTTGACGACGAGGAGGAGCAGGAACTCTCTTCGCTCAAAGCGCTGACGGGCTACACCGTGTATGACGCAACAGCTGGTGAGCTGGGTGTAATCACTGAGGTTTACGATGCCAAAGAGAATCCTCTATTCTATATTGAGGATAATGATGGGCAGGAATTAGTAATTCCTTACCACGACGATTTCTTGGTTGATTATAACCTTAAGGAGCGTACCATTACGCTTTCTGTTCCAGAAGGTATTTTAGAATTATAGTAACAACGTTTCTCCAGCGATAGCTATGAAGAAGATATGCATTCTTGGCTCTACAGGCTCTATCGGCACGCAAGCCTTAGACGTCATCAGTCAGCATAGCGACCTCTTTGAGGTACACACTATTACGGCCGGCAATAACGCTGATTTGCTTATTCAGCAGGCACGACAATTCCAACCCGACACAGTTGTTATTGCTAACGAAGATAAATACGAATACGTAGCAGAGCAGCTTGCCGCCCTCCCTATCAAAGTGTATGGAGGCTCACAAGCCTTGTGCGAAGTCGTTTGCAACCAACATATCGATGTCGTGCTCACCGCGATGGTTGGCTTTGCAGGCTTGCCTCCTACTATCGAGGCCATCAAGTCAAAGAAGCTCATTGCGCTTGCCAACAAGGAAACGCTCGTTGTGGCGGGCGAGATTATTTGCAAGTTGGCACACGAGCACCAAGTTCCCATCTTGCCTGTCGATAGCGAGCATTCCGCCATATTTCAGTGCCTGGCAGGCGAGCAGGGCAATCGTATCGAAAAGTTGCTGCTAACAGCTTCTGGCGGACCCTTCCGAAAACTCTCTCGCCAGCAGATAGCCGACGTCACCCCCGAGCAAGCCCTCCGCCACCCTAATTGGGAGATGGGAGCCAAAATCACTATCGACTCTGCCACGCTCATGAATAAGGGCTTCGAAATGATTGAAGCCAAGTGGCTCTTTGGTGTGAAACCTTCAGACATTGAAGTCGTTGTACACCCCGAAAGCATCATCCATAGCGCCGTGCAGTTTGAGGACAGCAGCGTAAAGGCACAACTCGGTATGCCCGACATGCGCCTCCCCATTCAGTATGCCTTTAGCTACCCCTCGCGCCTGCATCTTGAAACGGAGCGCCTCGACCTCTTTAAACTCCGCACGATGAATTTCGAGCCTGCTCGCATCGACGACTTCCCCTGCTTGCGCCTTGCTTACGAAGCCATTGAGAAGGGGGGCAACATGCCCTGCATCCTCAATGCAGCCAACGAAGTGTGTAATGCCGCCTTCCGCGAAGGCAAGATTTCTTTCTACGAAATTTCCGACTTCATCGAACACTGCATGCACAACGTTAGTTTTATCGCATCGCCCACGCTCCAGCAACTCTACGCCACTGATGCCGAAACACGCGAGATGGCAACGAAGCTGGTAGCACGATGAGCAGAGCGACGGAGGAGCGGCACCTCATTACGAATTAGTAAACGAGTTGACGAGTTAACAAGTTAACGAGAGAGCGCCATCCGGATGGACTCCTCTTTCCTCTTTCCACTTTCCACTTTCCTCAATCCCACTAGATCCAATGGAAATATTTCTTATCAAAGCCCTACAGCTCATATTGTGCTTCGCCTTGCTCGTTGTGCTCCACGAGGCAGGTCACTTCTTCTTTGCAAAGCTTTTTAAAATAAGAGTAGAGAAATTCTGCATCTTCTTCGACCCTAAATTCTCGCTCAAGCTCTTTTCGTATAAAGGCACGGACTACCACCTCGGCTGGATTCCCCTCGGTGGATACGTCAAGATAGCTGGTATGATCGACGAGTCGATGGACACCGAGCAGATGAAGCAGCCCGTGAAGGACGACGAATTTCGCGCCAAGCCAGCCTGGCAGCGCCTACTCGTCATGATTGGCGGTGTGCTCGTTAACTTCATCACGGCGCTCGTCATCTACATCGCTATCCTCTTTACCTGGGGCGACACCTACGTACCCGTAAATAACTATACACACGGATTTACTTACAACGCCCTCGCCAAGCAAGCAGGTTTCGTGGATGGCGACATCCCCCTGCGCACCGAACGTGCTTCCTTCGAGCGCCTCGATGCCGACTTCTACCGCAATCTTTGCGACTCGCGCAGCATCACCGTGCTCCGCAACGGCCTGGAGGTGACCTTCGATTTGCCCGAATCGCTCACGCTCCTTCAGGTGACCGACGCCAAGACCATCCCACCGTTTATCGCGTCTACGCTCCCTTCCGTAATCGATAGCGTGGCAGCAGGCACACCTGCCCATATTGCAGGGCTTCAGAAGGGCGACCAGCTCCTCTCGCTCGATAGTTGTCGCTTCACAACGTGGAACGCCTTTGCACTCGAGATGAGCCGACGTCGCGACATCCTCGCTATGGGCAATGCTGCCGACAGCCTCCGCCTCAGTCAAATCACCATTACCACCTTGCGTGCAGCTACGCAAACCCGCGACACACTTAGCCTTACTCTTGGCGCAGACTATCAGTTTGGTTTCTTCATGCGCAATGCCGTTGCGGGCTATGAGACAGTGACACGTGAGTACACCCTCCTCGAGTCAATCCCTGCTGGCATAGAGCGAGGCATCAATACGCTCACAGGTTACGTCAGCGACCTTAAATACGTCTTTACGGCCGAGGGTGCTCGCAGCGTCGGTTCGTTTGGCACTATCGGCAACCTCTTCCCCGCAGAGTGGGACTGGCAGCGCTTCTGGTCGCTCACGGCCTTCATATCGCTCATCTTGGCGGTGATGAACATACTCCCCATACCCGCCCTCGATGGTGGCCACGTGTTCTTCCTACTCGTAGAGATCATCCTGCGTCGCAAGCCCTCCGATGCCTTTATGGAGAAAGCCCAGATGTTTGGCATGGTGCTTCTCTTCGGATTGATGGCCCTCGCCATCTTCAACGATTGCAGCAACTTTGGCGTTTTCGACGTGTTTAAGCGATAAAAATCAAAACCTGGTTTGTGTTTCAGAATAGTAGGAAATCTCATAAAACAGATAAGAATTTGTGACACTAAAGCAGACACAAGCTGTTTAAACAGCAATCAAACCCAATTTGGATTTCTTACGAAAATGTATTAACTTTGCAATGCGAGGAGGAAACTATGCCGTTTCCTCCTTTTTTGGGCTCAAAAATGGGCAAAAATGACCTCAAAGGTCGTTAAAATTTCTTCAAACATAGGAGAAAATATCTTTGATGTCGTTTTTCCGATGTCGTATGTTCTTATTTTCACTCCCAATTTTGCTCTCAAAACCTCCAATTTCGAAGAAAAAACAAAAAAATGCATTTTTTTAAGCAGACTAAAGAGCAACGGATTTTGAAATGAGAAATGAGAAATGAGAAATGAGAAAGACCATGCGGCGAATCATCGCGGATGCTGTAGGGGCCTATCCCCGTGTCGGTCAGTCATAAGTCAACGTACAAATATTGCAAAACTAGGATTTTGTTACATCCAGAAATATATCAATCTTAGCGTTTCTTTGCGTCTATGCGTGAGGTAAATATAATTTATGCCTCACGGCATACGGGCCGACATAAAGTGGCCCCTACACCATTCGGGCTTGTTTCCCATCTCTCTGCGCCATTTGTAAGAGAAACCATTTGCTGTAGGGGTCGATCTCCGTGTCGGTCAGTCGTGATGCAATGTACGAATCACGCTAAACGTAATGACAATACTGCGGATGCTGTAGGGGTCACTTTATGTCGGCCCGTACGCTGTGAGGCGTAATGATATTTATCTACGTAAACGGATAAAACGGTTTTGGTTTGCGAGTCGTTTATAATTTTAACCACAGATTGACACCGATTTACACAAATGGCTGCGCAGTAATGCCCCGAATGGATTTGTGTCAAT
>JAZLDQ010000058.1:0-3238 GCA_045614785.1 Alloprevotella sp. | reverse complement strand
GTATGTAGTAATCCATAGCCGCCTTGTCGAGTTTTACCACCTTCATTTCACGGTCAAGAATCATTGCCTTTATAAATCTTGCCTTGTATTTAAGACCAGACTTTGCAAACCGCAATTCAAATTGTCCGTTCTCTTCTGCATTTAGTTTAATGCCGTAACGATACACAGCGGGATCCTTTTTAGGTCGCCTTCCTGTTACATCTCTTCTTGTTTGTTTCTTGTCATTTGCCATAACTTTACATTTTATTGGTTACTAACTTCCGCTATGGATTCACGACTTTGGAGTGAATCCCTCCCCGAGCCGCAGGCGAGTGGCAAGTTTGTTTTGAGTGCCCGAAAACATTTCGGGTGCCTCAAAACACAACTTGCTATGTTCGCTTGAACATGAATTTTCCTTCGTAAAATTGGCTATCGCCGTTCCCCTCAGAGAGAAGCATCCGAAAACTCCGTTCGTCGTGCGTCTATAGACCTTTCGGGTGCAAAGTTATACAGGCGTATTCTATTGATAAATAGTGAGATATATGCAATGTGATGACATATGATGACATGTGTGGTCAGAGGTTTGACGACATTGTGATTATTCCAATTTTTCGCTATTTCTTTGCGTCAGAAATGGTGCAACAAACCAATAATTGATTGCCTGATTATGTGATTAAGGATTGGTGAAATTGTGAGAGTAAGCAAGCAAATAATTATTGCATTATTGGGGCGTTGCAACAAACAAAGGTTGACTTATTGGTTGGTGAGCACAATGTCACCATATCACCAAGTAACCAACAAACCAAGTAATAGACAAATAATGTAATAAGTAATTAACCATTAAAAAATTTACAGTTATGAAGAAAAAGCCAGTATTTGTTGCAGTAAGCAACCAGAAAGGTGGAGTTGGTAAAAGTACAATGTTGGTAGCCCTTGCCAGCCTCCTGAACTATACGATGGATAAGAGTGTAGCCATCGTGGATTGTGATGCTACCCAGCGTAGCCTTTTTAATCTCCGCGAACGAGACAAGGAGATGGTGGAGAAAAACAAGAGGTATATGACGCTTCTTGAAGAGCAAAGACTTCGAGGTTGTAAGATTTATCCTATCAAAAGGGTAAGGCCCGAAGAGGCCCGCGCCACAGCGGGAGAGTTTGCTGAAACTGGAGAGTATGACATCATTTTTATTGACCTCCCGGGTTCTATGGATGTCCCCGGAGTTTTACAGACCATTTTCAATGTGGATTATGTATTGACCCCCATTGCTGCCGACAACTTTGTAATGGATAGCAGTTTCAGCTTCGCAAGCAGTGTGGTGAGATTCTTGGCAGAAAAGAAAGGCATTCCGCTTAAGGACATCTATATGTTCTGGACGAAGGTAAAGCGAAGGAGCAATGTGGAGGTACTCAAGAACTATTCGGAGTTGATGGAGAAGACAGGATTAAAAGTACTGAAATCAAGTATACCTGAACTTTGCCGATACGAGAAGGAGTTATCGATGTCGTCCCGTACCTATTTCCGATGTTCGCTGTTGCCTCCTCCTGCGGGGCAACTCAAAGGAAGCGGATTACAGGAACTTGCCAATGAACTTCTTGAAATACTTAAACTGAAATAACTATGGCAAAGAAGAGCGTAAAAGTCGATGAGGATCTTATAAGGGGGTATATGGCAGGGCGGGAACCTGATAATGTTTCTAAGAATGAAACTTCTGTACAGGAGATTCTGAATGAAGCCATAACCACCGAGGAAGAACCTGTTGAAGAGGTGGTGCAAGAAAAGCCCAAGCCTCGCAAAAAAAAGGAAGAGAACAACTATAGACAGAAGTATTTGATGAATACACCTATGTCGGGGCGTGTTCAAGTGTATCTGAACCGTCAGCTATACGAGCAAATCAAGAACTTTTTGCCCGTGATTGCTCCAGAGACCAGCATTGCAAGCTATCTCAGTAACATTATAGCAGAGCATATAGAACTTAACATTGAGGAGATAACTCAACTTTATAAAGAACGATTTTCACCACCTAAAATTTAACAACTATGACAACAACCATTTTTTATTTATCAGTTAAGGCAGTATCAGCAACCTATATATTATACAAAGTATGGAATATGATTTTCAGTCAGCGAATGTATGACTTCTGGAATATGTTACACAATTGGGCTCGTATTGCCCGTATCAGATTGTGGAAGTATCGAAAGAAACGGATGGAAGAGAAAGCGAGGAAGGACAGGCGAAAAGCCAGAATGCAAAGACCTATGTTGCAGAAGGTACAGTCTGAAGAGCAAGCATTTCAACCTTCATCTTATTCTGATTTGGAAGCTCAAGCAATAGTAGAGGAACTTGCCAAGAGATTTGAAGACACTTCACAAGATGAAACATTGAAGTCACCCGTAGAAGAAAAGCCTAAGCCTAAAATTAAGCCTGTGGTTTTTGATGACCCGAATGAGGTTATGGGAAAGTCCAACATCATCTATTATGAAGACCCTGAAGTCGCTCGCAAGACTCCGACACGCTCAATAGAGTTGAAGCAGGTTGAGTTACCTGTTGATGAGGATGTCAATCCGGAAGATGTAGAGGATAATTTTGTACCGCAGAAAAGATTGTCGCAAGAGGATATGAAAGAATTGATGTCTTCCGAGTCTATTCCTGATCCGGATTTTTCGGGAGCCTGTACTTTTGAAGAGTTGGGTAATGTGGCAGATGTCTTATTGAATAGGACTACAGATAAGAAAAAGATTATGGATGCCGCAGAGACCTTATATAAACTTCAAGATTCCGACATCTATCATTTTTACACTACATCTATCAGTACGGAAAAGCAAGTGGATAGATTGCTAAGAGATAATCTTGATGGTGCAGGTCGTCAGTTGAATGGTAAGCAACTAGAGCGTACCGAGATTGATTGGAATAAATTTATGTAATAAACATTCTTTTTTCATTGTTTATATATTTGGTTAACTGGGCTGGCACTCCGATGTGAATCGGGGTGTCAGTGTTTTTATAAGTATTCAGCTATTCCAATTAACAAGTAAGGCAAGTATCGTAAAGCCTTGCGCTTTATGATTCTTGCCTTGCTATTGGGGGCGTCAGCTGAACTGTGTCAAGGCTGTTAGATAAATTGGAATTTAGCGAATTAAGTATTCCATCAATTGGGCAAGAAAGGGCGGTTCCTCCATAACGACATTAGAGAGGAGAATGATTGCCACTTTATCCTTAAAATTCAACCTTTGCCAATGTCTCAATCCTGGCAATCCTCCATCA
>JAZLDQ010000057.1:0-6086 GCA_045614785.1 Alloprevotella sp. | reverse complement strand
GGAGGTACACGACTACATTCTTGAAGATGAGAAAGGTGTGATAACAATACCGCACGCATATATAAAGGTGTATGACTTTGCAGAATTCCGCAACAGGGAGGAACAGACATTTATGTTGCATCTTGGACAGTTTGACCTGAACATCGCCGACTCTGTGTGGAACAACAGCCTGAAAGCTGCCGGCTTTGATGTAGAAAGTGCGTTGTTCCTATCAACAAGAAACCTACGCGATATGTTCCCCGAGGGCGGAGAGATAAACCTCGACATTAAAGCACCTATTGTGTCGGCCAAGCATATGAACGGCAGGGAGTGTTTTGTTACCGACTCCATAGGATTGGGCATACAGAACCAGGCATATCTATTCAGCGAGGTGCATATCCCGGCACTTCAGGTAATGAAGAGTGCCAAATGGTGGGGGCTTGAACTGTGGGTTGCCATTTGCACGGCTATCATCGTGTGGTTGCTTACTTCCAAAGGGAACAAGGAGGAGAAGAACGCTGTAGAAGAAATAGAGTCCAACGAAAACACCACCGCCACCACGGTAGATATCCCCTTGACAACGATAGAGGACATAACATACAACTACAACGAGAAGAGCGTTACGAACACAAGAACAGGCGAACAGGTGAAACTCCCCGGCACACAAGCCACCACTTTCGAGATGCTTATAAATGCCGACGACTACATAGCGACAAAGAAGGAAATTTGCCAAAGGCTATGGAATATAAACGAAAAGGATGTGAACAACAGATACAATGCCCTTGCGTGGCGATTGAGGGAAAGCCTCGTCCAAATAAACGGCATAGAGCTATTGACAATCAAAGACACCGCTTTGCAGCTTGTATTTACCAAGAAGAAAGGTAAGGAGTGAGAAGTTTTACAAAACTCCACTTGCAGATACAGGGAATATTTCCCTATAAGGAAACTTCTCCGCTCCGATATACAGCGTATCGAAAGCATCCGTACCGTCCGTACGGTATTCAAGCAGATTCTCTTCTGTCTCGTCCAACTTCTCACCGCCTTTGTCCTTGCGGAAACCGTTGCGACCACGCACCACACCGCCTCGCTCTGGAACATTGTAGATTGGAACGTTGTTAACTGCCGATATGTAAGATAGAGTATTTCAAAAATCCCCAAAGAGTGTGCCGATTATATTTTAAACTTCGGCACACTCTTTTTAGGTATATGGGAACACGTATAAAGGGCTATCTTTGGTCACTGCTCTACCTGGACGGCCAATCTGTCCCTAACCCAAGGCAAGCGACGAAGGAACTGAGTTAGGAGAGTTTTGATGATGTGTGTTTAGGTGGTAAAATGTGATACACAGCAAGAAATTAAGCTACATCTCAGAAAAATCAAAAATAAATTTGCTTTTTTGCTCAATTTGCACTAATTTTGCAACACTAGAACCCCCAAGCCTCTTAACAATGCTCAAATCGGGGGTCGTTTTTTTATATATACGATGGCAGTAATTTTTAGTAAATCATATACTTCACCAGCTGAAGTTGTCTCATTGTTGCAGCAACGAGGATTGGAAGTAGATAATACCATAGAAGCAGAACAGATTCTGTCAAACACAGGGTATTATCGATTTAGTGCTTACTTGTATCCCTTTTTAATTCAACCAAAGGAGCAACATTTATTTAAACCAGGGAGCCGTTTCCTAGGAGCATGGAGTTTGTATCGCTTTGACAAGAAACTGCGCGTATTGCTCTTCAATGAGATAGAGAAGATAGAAATAGCCTTACGCAGTACCATTGCAAATATGGTAGCAGAGGCAACGGGTAATATCTTTTGGATGACCGATGCATCAATGTTTGCTAATGAGGATAAGTTCCATAAAACAATGTCATTGGTGGATAAGGAATTGAAAAGTTCGAAGGAGGATTTTATTAAGCATTTCAGAGCGAAATATTGCAACGACTATCCACCGGCTTAGATGTTGGTAGAGATATTACCTCTGGGTGTTGTGACTCGTATTTATGAAAATCTAGTAGATAATGCCTTGCGTAAGAAGATTGCAGCGCGATTTTTGTTGCCTGTACCCGTATTTAGTTCGTGGATTACAATTATTACGCTTACTAGAAATTCATGTTGTCATCATTCGCGTGTGTGGAATAAGGAGAATGCCATTTTACCAATGTTATTTAGAAAGCAGAAGCGTGCATGGATTGATGCTAATATTACTCCCAATCGCATATTCTATAATATCAGCATCATCAAGTGGTTCGTAGACATTATCTCGCCGCAAAACGATATGAAGGAGCATCTGAAGTTACTCCTTGCTGAATACCCCAATGTTGACATCACCGCCATGGGCTTCCCCAAGAATTGGGAGAGCGAACCGCTGTGGAGCTGCTAATAAACTTGAAGTCGTAGATTTCTACGACTTTTTTTTGTGTTTTCCAATCTATTACTTCTAAATAACAATTAAAGTCGCTGTTTCCGAATGCGCAAATTGCGACGTTGCCCATCTATTTCAGATTTGGCCATGTACTTCAGCACACTCTCTCATCCTCAATTTCAGCATCATGCATTTTACACATTACAACCCTCGCTATTGCACGAAGTTACTTATATTTTTGGGGGAAATAGATATAGTTTTAATGATGTGTGTTTAGGTGGTAAAATGTGATAATGTTTGTGGGACTATATTTTTACATATTTCCATAATGTCTATTTCAAAAAATAGCACTACCTTTAAAGCCGTTATGAAGTCGCCGACAACATATAACAGATTTATGCCTCCCAAAATCGTTTGTATTTTGGGTGCAATGGTTTTGTTGTCTTTTATTGTAGAAATCTGCTTTGGAAGTTTTCCAGTAGGCATTTTCCGATTCCCACTTAACATTTTGGTGGTGGCATTGTGGATAGCGCTGCTAACAATGATGTATCGGAATCGAACCACCAATGCCTGTTCTCAATTTATGCTTTCAAGCATGAGCACGTGGGCGTCTCTTACAATGATTGTTGCAATTGGCATTACACTAGGACTGGAGCGTGAACCTTCAACTACTGCATGGCCAATGGTATTCTCACTTTTGTTTGTACAAAGCCATCTGCTATTCGTCATTTTGCGAGGGTGGCGCAATAAGAAAGGAATACGCCTGCGCTTCTGCCTCACCCACATTGGCTTGCTCCTTGCTCTCGGGACTGGATTTTGGGGAGCGCCCGACCGTGAACAGTTGCGCACAGCAGTTCATCATTATCCCTCCAACGAAGCATACACTATGGAAGGGGGACATCGATTTTTGCCTTATACCGTTGAACTGAAAGACTTCAGCATCCAGCAATCCACGAGCGGTGCACCCACTCACTACGAAGCACAAATAATGGTAGATGGCAAGGTCGTGACATTGCAGGTGAATCATCCGTATGCACGCACACTAAGCGAAAAAATATACCTTGTCAGTTTTGCGACGTCACCCCACGGAGAAAGGTATGCTATCATCGAAATTGTCGACGAACCATGGCAATGGTTGTCAGCAACGGGCATAATAATGCTCATTGCGGGGGCAGCTCTCCTCTTTATTCAAGGACCAAGGGGGAGGCTGGCGCCAAATTAACAGAAAAAGAGTATGGGATGGAATATTTTTCCCTTGTGGGCAGGTGTCGTGATGCTAATTGCTGCCACATCCGCCACATGGGCAATGACACAAAAAGGACGCAGCACTGGGGCAATCGTGACCATGTTGCTTGCCATTCTCGGCATGGGTGGTTTTATCGCCCTGCTTTGGGTAACCCTTGAACGCCCACCGATGCGAACCATGGGAGAGACACGCTTGTGGTACTCCTTCTTCCTCCTCGTGGCTGGTCTGTTCACTTATTCACGATGGAAATACCGGTGGATTATGCCGTTCTCCACCATACTGGCGGCAGTATTCATCGTTATCAACATTGTTAAACCAGAAATTCACGACCAAACGCTGATGCCAGCTTTGCAGAGTGTGTGGTTTGTGCCTCATGTTTCTGTTTATATGTTTTCATATTCCCTGCTTGGATGTGCCACGCTTCTTTCCACCGTTGCACTGGTGCGAAAAACTGGGGAAATGGACTTAGCAATCGAAAAACTCCTGTATGCAGGTATGGCCTTCCTTACGGTAGGAATGCTTACAGGCGCTTTGTGGGCCAAAGAGGCTTGGGGAGCATATTGGAGTTGGGACGCCAAGGAGGCGTGGGCTGCAGTCACCTGGGGAATGTACCTCATAGCCATACATTTAGCACCAGGGGTGATGCACACATCCCGCAGGTGGATGTATCACACCTGCACACTGCTAGGATTCTTGGCTTTACAGATGTGTTGGTATGGCATTAACTACCTGCCTTCGGCTGAAACAAGCATACATACCTATAATCAATAACCCATAAAATTAACAATTATGAAAAAGCAAAAAATTGGTCAGTTGCTGATCGTTGCCGTATTGCTACTCGTGGTAGGTGGTTTTATCACTTATCGCGCTATGCTCACGACGCCATCAACAGAATTGGCTCCAGCGGCACAAGTTGCCGCAATCTTGGAGGATGGCGGTTGCATAAGTTGCCATAGTGCTAACCCCGAACTTCCGTTCTATGCCAACATCCCTGTAGCTGGTGAAATGGTGAAGGCAGACGCCAAGGATGGTTATCGCGCTTTCGACATTGAGGGAGTTATGACAAAACTTAAAGATGGGGGTACGCTCTCTCCTGTTGATGTAGCTAAAATAGAAAAGGTTGCACTTGATAAGCGTATGCCCATGGCAAAGTATTACCTTGTGCACTGGGGCAGTCAGATGACAGATGAGAAGGCGGCGGTGATTGCAACATGGGCGCGTGATTACCGTGTGGCATACTATAATGACGGACTTACAGGTGAGCGCGCTGGCGAACCCGTTCGCCCCATTATAGCACACACTGATGTTGATGCGAAAAAGGTGGAGCTTGGTTACCTTCTGTATCATGACACACGCCTGTCTGTTGACAACACCGTATCGTGTGCCACTTGCCACGGTCTTAACACAGGGGGTGTGGACAACCTCAAATATTCAAAGGGCGTAGCAGGCAATATGGGTGGAGTGAATGCTCCTACCACCTACAATGCCGTATATAACTTTGTGCAGTTCTGGGATGGTCGTGCGAAGACGCTTGCTGAGCAGGCTGCGGGTCCTCCGCTCAACCCTGTGGAAATGGCATCTACTTCTTTCGACGAGATTATTGCCAAACTCGCACAGGACAAGCAGTATGTTAAAGCGTTCAAAGCTCTCTATCCTGACGGCATTACCGAGGCGAATATAACGAATGCTATTGAAGAATTCGAGCGCACGCTTGTCACTCCAAATTCTGCGTTCGACAAATGGTTATTGGGCGATAATGAGGCACTCACTGCAGAGGAAGTTCACGGTTATGAATTGTTTAAGGCAAACAATTGTGCCACATGCCATGTAGGAGCTAATCTAGGTGGCGAATCTTACGAACTTATGGGATTGCGACAGCACTATTTCCAGGCACGTGGCACAGAACTTACTGAGGAAGACAACGGTCGCTTCAAGCAAACTCAGGATGAGCGTGACCGTCACCGCTTTAAGGTTCCTGGTCTGCGTAACATAGAACTGACATGGCCTTACTATCATGATGGTACACGTACTACAATGGAAGAAGCAGTGCGCGATATGGCTTTCTATCAGTGTGATGCATCGCTTAACGATGCTGAGGTCGGTGCTATCGTAGCATTCTTGCGCACCCTTACTGGTGAGTATCAGGGTAAGAAGCTTACCTCTGATAATAAGCAGGAACAGTAACAGGAAGTATGTTTATCATTTATACAAGACGCTGTGTCCTAATGCGCTAACAGCTACGTTGCCCATTTAAGATTTGGCCATGTACCTCAGCACACTCCCCTGCTCCTCAATTTCAGCGCCTTGCATTTATACATAATTACCCAATTAAAGAAGGTGTGCCGAAATGTAAAATTTTGAAGTGCCCCCCAAAAGTTAGACGTTAAACACGTTATTTATTTTTAAAGAATTGAGCTCGGTATTGCACCGGGCTCATTCCTTTTAACCTCATTTTTATTCTTTTATTGTTATACCATTCAATATATTCCTTCAAAT
>JAZLDQ010000056.1:0-12769 GCA_045614785.1 Alloprevotella sp. | reverse complement strand
ATAAGGATCATGAGGAGCAAGTCGGTCAGGATAAGCATTAAGCGACGGATGGTGCAATTTATTATTATCATCAGGGCAGAGCCATACCAGAATGGCTTCCTCATGATCCACATTGCCTTGAATACAATAGAAGGGCAGAGACGACAATTCAGGCTTATTTAAATATGGAGCATTTAATCCGTTAGAAGTCCAAGTCAATCGATAACCATCTAGCCAATAAATCTGTCCTGTTATATACGTTGGGACCGTTACATTCTCTGGCCACGAATCGGCATCGATGAATTTTACTTCGCTCACTTGCTTCAAGGCTGTTCCATCAGTCACAGTCATGCGTGCCACTACGCCTGCCTCGCCCTCTACGGCACGAAACTTTGCACACCCCTGCGCCGCGCCTTCAGCGTTGGTGAGGTGATAGTCGTAACCGCCTTCAACCTTTGTTGCCTCCTTACCGGGTGCTACCCAACTGAGGAAAATCCTCTCGGCTGTGCCATAGCCGGCAACAGGTGCTGAGAGCACGGTGGGTTCAGATTCGTCGAGTGGTTTGCCATAGATTCTGCGGATAACTTCGTTGTTGCTATCCACCACAACCAGACTACCCTGCAACCATGACAATGCATCGTATGCCTCAATGGGACTTTGGTCTGCGTCCGACATGGGGTCGTATTGTCCTTCAGGTTTTGGCTCGTCATCATCGTCGCACGAAGTCAATGGCATCGCAGCGATGGCCATCAACAGGAATAAATAAAACCAATCCTTTTTCATTTGTATTTTTATTTAATTGAAGTATCAACAATCAGACATTTAGCTTAACTACTTAATGTCCAGAATTTTAATTGTTATATTATTTTTAAATATCCTTGTTATTCTATGTATGGAGGAACGAAACGGATGTACATGTAGCGGTAATGGTACCAACTCCAGGAAGACGCATATCCAATATCTCCTGTTTCACCATCCAAATCCAGGAACTTGGTTTTGTCGATTCCTACCCAATCTTCATAAAAAGCATTGAGCACGAACTCTGAGTTTCCTGTTGTTGAATAATGTCCTTCTGTGTCAGGGCTCCACTGATATCCCAGTGCATCCATCTCTGCCAACATATTGTCCCAGAAAGGTTTGTTGTTATTGTAGAATTCAAGTACCTTCTGTGCTTCGGATTCTGTAGGAAGATTTTTGAGTGGCGCATGGTCAGCTTCGAAATAGTATTCGAGGATGGGATGTCGCCATTCATCATTTACATCAGGGCACAGCCAGACCAGGATACCCTTCTTGCCATCAGTATTGCTCTGTATGCAATAGAAAGGAAGATTTTCAAGTTCAGTTCTGTACTCCCACCAATACATGACAGGCGCCTTGATCTTGTAAATCTCGCCAGCCTCCACTTTTTGTGGCGCATCATTCTCCGGCCAAAGCTCGAAGTTGACGAAGTTAAACTCGCTTACTTGCTTGAGGTCGGTACCGGAGTTTACAGTCATGCGGGCAATCACGCCCGCCTCGCCCTCTACGACGCGGAACGACACACTGCCCTGAGCTTTACCCTCTTCGTCGGTAAGGTTGTAGTCGTAACCGCCATCCACTTTTGTAGCCACCTTTGTAGGTGCCACCCAACTGAGGAAAACTTTCTCGGCAGCCGTATAGTCTGCAACAGGTGCTGAGATAACTGCAGGCTCAGATTCATCCAGCGGTTTGCCATAAACTCGTCTCACAACCTCTTCGTTCTTATCTACTACTACAATACTGCCCTGCAACCATGACAACGAATTGTAAGCAGTCACAGCTGTCTTGTCCTCATCAGAATACGGATCGTGCTTTTTCTCTTCAGTCGTAAATTCTTCGTCATCATTGCACGAAGTCAATGGCATCGCAACAATGGCCATCAACAGGAGTATGTAAAACCAATTCTTTTTCATATACATTCTTATTGAATCCCTTATAGGTTCTTAATTACTCTACGTATGGCGGAACGGTGTTGATGTGTATATAGCGGTATTGGAATCTGGTGCCTTCTAACATTGTCCAATCCATTATAGCTTTTTCTCCATACAGATCCAAGCAATGCAATACATGTATGCCAACTAACGGCGTTGTCTTGTAACCGATCATAAACTCTGAGTCACCGGTTGCATTTGGCCAGTCTTGAGCGCTCCACTCATATCCCAATGCATCCATCTCTTTCAACATGTTGTTCCAGAAAGCTTGATTGTTGTTATTATAAAACTCTATCACCTTTTCTCCTTCTTCCAAAGTTGCAAGATACTCCAAAGCATATTTATAGTAATAGGTTCGTGGATGTTGCAATACGTCATCAGCGTCAGGAGAAAGCCAAATCAAGAGACCCTGCTTGCCATCCGTATTACCCTGGAGGCAATAGAAGGGAAGAGATGTCTTTGAAGTAGGAGTAACGAATCCATAGCCGATAAAAGTGTCTCTCCATTTCAACACATAATCATCCATATAATAGATTTTGCCAGCTTCGTACTTTGGTGTGGCTGCATTTTCAGGCCAAAAATCAGTATCGACAAAATTAACCTCGCTTATCTGCTTGAGGTCGGTACCTGGTGCCACGGTCATGCTCGCAACTATGCCATGCTCGCCCTCTACGGCACGGAACATAACACAGCCTTGGGGCCTGTCCACTTCGTCAGTGAGATAATAGTCGTAACCGCCATCTACCTTAGTTGCCTCTTTCTGGGGTGCCACCCAATCGAGGAAGAGCGTTTCAGCTGCCGCATAGTCTGCAACTGGCACTGAGATAACAGTGGGCTGAGATTCGTCCAAAGCTTTACCATAGACTCTGCGAAAAATTTCGCCGTCGTCGTCTACTACAACAAGACAACCCTGCAACCATTCCAAAGCATTGTAACCGGTTATCTCTATACGGCCCTTATCCGAATCCGAGTTGTGCAGGCCATCTTCTGTCTTGGGCATATCATCGTCATCACTGTTGCACGAAGCCAATGGCATCGCAGCGATGACCATTGACAGGAGTAAGTAAACCCAATTCTTTTTCATATTTGTCATATATTAATTTATTGCTAACTTACATTATTCTACTTTCTTTGTTGCTGGTGGGAAAATACGGATGTGCATATAGCGATATTCGAATAGATTCCACAGGCTACATGATACGTTGCATATCTTGCCTACCTCTTTGTCCAGGTCCAGGCATTTAATCTCATTTTCCTTCTCGTCATATCCGTTTAGCAGAAACTCCATGTTGTTAGTTCCAGAACTGAAAAAACCGGAAGGTTTCCAGGAATACCCCAAAGCCTCCATTTCGTCCAGCATTTTCTGCCATTTATCATGGTGGGCGTGATAGAAGTCCAATACTTTTTCTGCCTTTTCCAAAGGAGAGAGAGCCTTATATATGGGATAGTCAATTTGACGTTCAACTTTTCTGATAAAGAAATGAGTCGTGTTGGCCTTTCCACCTTTTTCTGGAAGGAGCCACACCAAGATAGCCTCCTTGCCATCGTCATTACCCTGTAGGCAGTAAAAGTCGCGTTCCTCCCAGTTGACCAATGTCCAATAGTCGTCCAGTTCAATATCGGCTCCAGGCATTTCTGTTAATGGTGGGGAGTTGGTGTACATACAACAGCCGAACTTGTATAGCTTTCCTTCCTGATAGACGGGAATGGCATCGTTTTCGGGCCAGTTCTCAGTGTTGACAAAGTTGACCTCAGATACTTGTTTCAGAGCAGTTCCGCTTGCTACTGTCATGCGAGCTATTACACCGTCTTTCTCCTCTACAACGCGGAAGGACACACAACCCTGAGCATTGCCATAGGCATCGGTGAGATAGTAGTCATAACCATCCTGCACCTCGTTGGCTTCCTTGCCAGGAGCAACCCAGCCAAGGAAAGTCTTTTCGGCAGCAGCAAGGTCGCTAACGGGAAGCGAGATTACGGTTGGCTGCGATTCGTCCAAAGGCTTACCATTGATTCTTCTGATTACTTCATCTTTATTGTCAACCAATACTAAGCAGCCCTGCAACCATTCCAGGGCGTCGTATGCCTCTACGGCAGATTGGTCAGCATCCGATTCTGGATCATGTTTTAGTATTTCAGCTGGCTGGGGAACGTCTTCTTCGTCGCACGACGTCAAGGAGGGCACCGCTACGATGAACATTGACAGGAGTATGTAAAACCAATTCTTTTTCATCTTTCCTATTAATATCTTTAAAGGTGGATTCTATTTATTAGCTTAGTTAAACTTCTATTTTCCGGCAAAGCTAAAGAATAGAATCCACCTTAACACTTCTAAAGATTGGATGGTTTGATCAACAATTCCCAACGCGAAGCAGGAATAATGATGATTTGCATGTATCGATATTTCATAGGCGTTCCTGCCATCACATCGGTAATCTTACCTGGACGGCTATCGAGGTCCAAACATTTGATGAGCGGTCCCCAGAAACCACCTTTGCTATGGCTGTTGAGCAGGAATTCATCGTCACCGGTAGTGTAGCTACCCGATTGAGCACTCCACTGGAAACCTAATTTATCCATTTTTTTCAACATGTATTCCCAATTGTCTTTGCTCGTCCTGTTGAAGACATCAAGCACCTTTTTGGCATCAGCCTCAGAGGGGAGGAATCGCAGTGCGTTGGTATCAAGATAGTCTTGTCCGGTCACGTTGGTATGCTCCGCATTATAATCCGGTGCGATCCAAATCAGGATGGCTTCTCGTCCGGGGATATTGCCTTGGATACAATAGAATATTTCTTTACTCTTCACCGGTTTAAGGATATACTTATCGTGATAATATAAGTGTTGCCATTCTAAGTGAGTTGTTTCCAACTCGTAAATTCCGCCCATACTGTAGAGAGGATATTCGTCATTTTCGGGCCAGAGCTCATAATGGATGAATTTCACTTCCGACACTTGCTTCAAGTCGGTACCTTCAGCCACCGTCATGCGAGCAATCACGCCGTCTTCGCCTTCTACGGCACGGAGTGAAACACTACCCTGTGCATTGCCATTGGCATCGGTAAGGTAGTAGTCATAACCGCCCTCCACCTTGGTAACTTCCTTACCGGGCGCAACCCATCCGAGGAAGATTGTTTCAGCATCCGCAAAACTGCTGACAGAGATAGAGAGCACGGTGGGTTGAGATTCATCGAGGGGCTTGCCGTAAATTCGGCGAACCACCTCACCGTTTTCATCGACTACGACAAGACAACTCTGCAACCATTCCAACGCATTGTAGCCTGTCACAGCTACCTGGTCAGCGTCGGATGTTGGGTCGTGCTGGTCAATCACAGGTTTCGTCACATCGTCGTCGTCACTATCGCATGCTGTCATTGACATTGCTACAACAGTCATCGACAGGATTAAATACAACCAATTCTTTTTCATATCTTAATTCTTTAATTGGAGTCTAAATTAATTTGCTGGTGGGAAAATACGAATGCGCAAGTAGCGGTATCTGAACTCGTCGTCTAATTCAATGTCGCAGATTCTGCCCAACTCGTCGTCTTCATCGTTTTGGTCGAGGTCCAGGCATTTAATCAATTTCTTCTCGGAATTATATTCGTTAAGGAGGAACTCATCGTTGCCGGTCGTCCAAACGCCATATTTCCAACTCCATCTGAGGTTTCTCTTATCCATCTCTGCCAACATCTTGTTCCAGAAGCTGATGTTGTCGTTAAAGATATCAAGCACCCTTTTCGCTTCGGCTACAGTGGGAAGGTATTTATATGCCTCAGGCTTTACATAGTATTTTACATAAGGGTGAGCGGCTACGTCATTCTCGTCGGGAGAGAGCCATATCAAGATGGCATCCTCGCCATGCGTATTGCCCTGAATGCAATAGAAAGGCATTTGTTGGTAAATAGGACCTTGAAAATCCCATGTTGTTTCAACCCCTAAAATGTTATCCCAAATAGTTACATCCGTCGTCCAGCTTAAGCTATAATCATTGAGAATATAAACATTGCCCTTGGTGTAACTGGTATAGACTAAATTTTCGGGCCAGAGTTCGCTGTCAATAAAGCGCACTTCGCTCACTTGCTTAAGGTCAGTACCGGGCGCTACACTCATGAGTGCCACCAAACCCTCTTCACCCGTTGCAGCGCGGAACGAAACGCTACCTTGCGCTGCGCCATCGGCACCAGTCAGGGCGTAGTCGTAACCGCCATCCATTGGAGTTGCTTCCTTACCGGGCGCTACCCAACCGAGGAAAGTTGCTTCAGCTGCTGGATAGTCGGCAACGGGCACTGAAATCACCGTAGGCTGCGATTCGTCGAGCACCGTGCCATAAACGCTGCGCACCACTTCGCCATTCTTATCTACCACAACGAGGCAACCCTGCAAATATTCCAAACCATCGAAGGCCTCAACAGGCACTTGGTCGGCATCCGAAGTAGGGTCGTGTGGGTCTTCAACCTTAGGAGGGTCGTTCTTGGGCTCGTCGTCATCGTCGCACGAAGTCAATGGCAACGCTACTACAGCCATCGACAGGAGTAAGTAAATCCAATTCTTTTTCATAATTTATTATCGTTTTTTAAAATCTATGCTCTATACAGCTAACTTAAAGATTCGAACAAATGCTCTGACTAAATTCATTACAAAATTAATTCTATGATTTCAAATCTACTCGAAATAGCAATTTACATTTTGGTCTATATCAAGTGCTTTTATATACAAAATCTACAAATGTAAACATGTTTGTAAACAGAAAACTCCTAAAAAACGTCCCGTTTGCTGTTTTACAAACTCAATTACATGTAGTTTGAAAACCAAAACTGCGCTGTTTAGAGTATAATATTTTAGAGTAAAAAGTTTTTATAGAGTACAGAGAACAGAACTTATTTTAGAGCACAGAGTACAGAGTACAACTACCATCCGGTATAAAAATAAAGTCGCGTGATAAAATTACGCCTCGCGGCGTACGGGCCGACATAAAGTGGCCCCCACAGCATCCGCATGAAAAAAAACGTTGCGCTTTTGTCTGCTTTAGAAAAATAAAAAAAGTGTTTTTTTGTTAGAATTTGGAAGTTTTCGGCACAAAATTGAGGGTTCGTTGCACTACATCGGACTTAGATAAAACGACCTCAAAGGTAGTTTTTCCTATCTTTGAGGTAATTTTTCCTACCTTTGAGGTCGTTTTTGCCATTTTTAGGCCTAAAAAAGGAGGAAACTGCGTAGCTTCCTCCTTGTACTACAAAGATACAACATTTTCGCACGAAATCCAAATCTGCATTGATTCATGTTTAATCAGCATTTGTCTGCTTTACAGTCACAAATTCTTACCTTTTTTTGTTAACTTGTTTACTAATTCGTACAGATTACAGTTGCTATCCGGGTAATAGGATTAACCACTAATTGACACGAATTTTCACAAATGGCTGCGCGATGTGGGAGACGCTCCAGTGGGACGTCTCTACGTCAATAAATCCTCCGCAATACGTACCGCATGGCATCCGAGTGAAAATTAGCGTCAATCTGTGGTTAAAAATCTCCACAGCGCTAGCCTGGACTGTTTAAAGTTGTTTAATCTGTTGATTATTGTATTTCGCCTCATTGTGTACGGGCCGACATAAAGTGGTCCCTACAGCATCCGCATGGTTGTTGTACGAATTAGTAAACAAGTAAACGAGTAAACAAGTAAACGAGAATCCATCCGGATGGTAGCTGTACTCTGTACGAATTAGTAAACAAGTAAACGAGTAAACAAGTAAACGAGTAAACAAGTAAACAAGAATCCATCCGGATGGTAGCTGTACTCCGTAATCTGTACTCTGTTATCTGTACTCTATAAATTGTACTCTATTCAGGACCAAACGACCTCAACGACCTTAATCTAACAACTTTTGCTTTTTTACGGAAAATCCTCACGTCAATTGGCTGATTTCATGTAAATTTGCAAAACTAGCTGTATTAGGCACTCACATCTTATAAGGTTTTTAGAGCCATGCGGTCTGTATAGCCTTACAACCTTACGACCTCACAACCTAAGAAGTTGAGCACCTAGCGAAACTTCAATAAGAATTATTTAATCAAAATCATACCTATGTTTAATTTCAAACAAATCCAACAGATGTATCGCACGGTGGCGACTATGCTATTGTGCCTACTCACTTCGCTTTCTGTCTATGGCGCAGGTTTCCCCATAAGTGGAGAGACCTATCAGATTGTACATGTCGCTACGGGCAAAGTATTTACCAACGGAAATATTGCCGCGCACGACACCTATCTGAAGCTCGGCGATGCTGACAACACTGCCCCTGGACAGGCATGGACTTTCCACCAGGTTGATGCAAAAGATCCCGTCTTTGTCATCTACAATCACAACCACAACCAGGCTGCCGACATGGCGCTGGAATCAAAGTTCCCCGGCAAGTTGCTACAATGGGAAGCAACCATCAGCACCAACCAGAAGTTCTATGTGCAGGTAGTCAACGAAGCTGAAAACATCGTTCAGATTCTGAACAACTCAAATAAAAGCCAAGTAGTCACAGCGCTTGCTGATGGTTCGCTCCAACTTCAATCTGACCTCAGCAACGAACAGACCTACTTTAAGTTAGTGAGCCTCAACAAGAGTTACCCTCTTCCCTTCATTCTCCCCAACCGCCACTACGTCATCAAAAGTTATACGAGCGAAAGAGTGTTGAGCAACCGCGGTAGCTACGACAACAACTCACTCATCTATGCCGACGAATACGAGGAAGGAGACGTGAAATTCTACACATGGCAATTCCGCCGCAACAAGGAGTCGGTCAACTATTTCCAGCTCTACAATCCCTACGTCGGAAAGGCTATGGACCTCGCAATGGGCGGCAACCAACGTCCGTTGCAATGGAATCCTAACTACGACAATGAAAACCAACAGGTGTTCTTCGATAAGGTAGAGGGCCTTGAAAACGTTTACGAAATAGTAGGTTTCAAAAAGGGAGGTGCAAAAATGTACCTCGCAGCCATCGATGGTAAAACATACATGAAGGGCGAATCGAACGAAGCTACAACTTACTTCACCGTAACCGAAGTGACTCCCACCGACCTTCCACAGCCTAACTATTGGGAAGACGAAACCATCTTCGAAGAAAACAAGGAGCCCGGCCATGCTTGGTACACTCCTTACACTTCGACCTCAGCAATGCGAGCTGACGCAAACTATGCCTTGCCTTGGCTCGCTCCCGAAAAGGCAGAAGTGCTCAGCCTTAACGGTCTTTGGAAGCTCAACTACGTAGATGCTCCCGAAAAGCGACCTGGCGAAGCCGACTTCTGGGGTAACGATGCTGACGTATCAGCGTGGGATACTATCACGGTTCCATCATGTCTTGAAATGAAGGGTTATGGCGACCCATTATATATTAATGTGAACTACCCCTTCAACGACAATCCTCCTTACATCCAGATGAAGTCAGGACTTACCAACTCCGTAGGTTCTTATCGCCGTAACTTCAACCTCCCCACCGACTGGGACGGCAAGCGCATCTTCCTCCACTTCGATGGTATCTATAGCGCTGCTTACGTATGGGTCAATGGCAAGTACGTGGGCTACACACAGGGGGCGAACAACGATGCTGAATTCGACGTCACCGACCACGTACGTGCAGGCGAGAACAACGTCAGCGTACAGGTGATTCGCTGGAGCGATGGCTCATATCTTGAAGGTCAGGACATGTGGCACATGAGCGGTATCCACCGCGATGTTTACCTCTTCGCAACACCCAAGACTTACGTTCGCGACCACTATATCACAAGCTCACTCAATGCTGATGCGGCATACACTACTGGCACGCTCAACGTAGAGCTGACAATGAACAACCGCGAAGCGCAGGCTACGGAAAAGCAGGTGGTGGTAAAACTCCTTTCGCCCGAAGGCAACGAACTGAGCAGCCAAACGGTTGAGTTTGCCTTTGCCAATGGCGAACAAGAAAAGAAGGGCATCGCCTCTATCACAGTGAGCGACCTTCAGCTCTGGAGTGCCGAAAAACCTGTGCTCTACACAGTAGAAGTAGCACAGCGCAATGCCGATGGCGAGGAAGAACACGTGTTCGCTACCAAATATGGTTTCCGCCACGTTGAAATCAAGAACAAGGTAGTTTACGTAAACGGTGAAAAGGTTCTCTTCAAGGGTGCCAACCTTCAGGACACTCACCCTGTAACGGGTCGTACGGTTGACGTTCCCACAATGCTTAAGGACGTCATTATGTTCAAGCAATCGAACATGAACACCGTGCGCAACAGCCACTATCCTCGCCAGGCAAAGATGAACGCCATGTTCGACTACTACGGCCTTTACTGCATGGACGAAGCCGACGTAGAATGTCACTACAACTGGGAAATGGCAGGCCAAAAGGGCGGTATCACCAATGCTGCCTCATGGACACCTCAATACATCGACCGCACAGTGCGCATGGTATATCGCGACCGCAACTTCCCCTCTATCCTCTTCTGGAGCTTGGGCAACGAATCAGGTGGAGGCTCGAACTTCAACGCAACCTACAACGCTGTACGCCAGCTCGACCCACGCATCATCCACTATGAAGGAGCCACTCGCGCAGGTACTACACCTTCAGACCTTTGGTCGGTAATGTACCCCAGCATCAGCGAATGCGAATACGATGCTAACAGCAACTGGCGTCAGCAGCCCTACTTCATGTGCGAATATGCACACGCAATGGGTAACTCAGTGGGCAACCTCAAGGAATATTGGGACATCATCGAAAACAGCACGTACGGTATCGGCGGGTGCATCTGGGACTGGGCCGACCAATCCATCTACGACGCTGCCGACATCAAGGCTGGCACACTCAAGGTGAATGGTCAAAACAAGTACCGCACAGGCTACGATTATCCAGGTCCTCATCAAGGCAACTTCGTTAACAATGGCCTCGTAACAGGCGACCGCGCATGGAGTCCCGAGCTCACAGAAGTAAAGAGCATCTACTCGTACATCAAGCTGCAATCTTATAGCGCTCGCAATAAGAAAGCCACTTTCAAGAATCTCTACGACTTCACATCACTCGATGCCTTCTACCTCGCATACTCCGTGCTCGAAGATGGCAAGGTGGTAGAAACTGGCCGTACTGACATTCAGGCTATCAAGCCCAACAAGATTGGCAGCGTAAGCACTCCCTACACCACTGTTTTCGATGCAAACAAGGAATATTGCATCAACCTGGAAGTTCGTCTCAAAGCAGCTACAGACTGGGCCGAAGCCGACTACCCCGTAGCTTCATTCCAGCAAGTGCTACAAGAGCGCCCTGCTTCACTCAGCAAAACTGAGGCAGCCCAGCTTCCTCTTAAGCTCCAGCGCCGCAACGATGGCTACACCATCAGCAATGAAGACGTGACCTACAAGTTTAGCCTCGATGGCGATTGGACAACATGGAACGTCAAGGGCACAGACCTCTTAAAGTCAACTCCTGAGTACGACAACTACCGCTGGATTGAAAACGATGGTCCCTACGAATCGCTCAACAACTATTCCGACCACAACGGCATCAGCAAAAAGTACATCTCAGCAGAAGTCGTTGACGAAAACAATACGACTGTAAAGGTCGTGGTCGAAGCTATTGGTCGCAACTGCGATTACGTATTTACTTATTATCTTTATAACAACGGTACAGTTGAACTCGAAGCCTCTTACGACGCACAGATTAATAACCTTCGCCGTATCGGCTTGAGCATGGCGTTCCCCGAAGACTTCGAAGATGTGGAATACTACGCCCTCGGACCTTGGGAAAACTACATCGACCGTAAGAGTGGCTCGCATCTCGGACGTTACACCACAACCGTAACCGACATGTTTGAGCCCTATCCCAAACCTCAGACGATGGGTAACCGTGAAGGCTTGCGCGATGTAACGTTGATGAACAGCTCTACTAAGCAAGGCGTGAAGATTGAGACAGAAGGCAACGTGGCCTTCTCACTCCTCCACTACACCGACGTGATGCTCAAAAACGCACAACACACCTGGGAACTCACACCTGGTGATGTCTATGCTCACTTCGACTATATGCAACGCGGACTCGGCAATGGTAGCTGCGGACAGGGCACAGGCACAATGGCAAAATACCAAGTACCCGAAACAGGCACATTTGCCTACACACTCCGCTTCTCGCCCGTAGGTTTCACCACAGTAGGTGTTGACAACATCACTGCTACACTCACCGACCTTAGCATCAGCAACGACCGCTCCCTCGGCATCGTAACTTGCCAAGGCAACGTTGAAGCTGGCACAGAAATGTCGCTTTACAACATCGGTGGTGTACGCCTCGCAACCGTTAAGGCCAACGCTCCCGCCACACAGCTTCAACTCTCTACAGCAGGCATGCCCCGCGGCTCCTACCTCGTAGTAGTGAAGAGTAACGGCAAGGTGCGCAACCACAAGATTGCATTGTAATTCTTAATGCCACACGTGGCGAACCATAAAATAAATTAGAGGATGTGCCAGCTGGCACATCCTCTAATTGTATATATATTAATCACCCAACTATTCTGCGGATGCTGTAGGGGCCACTTTATGTCGGCCCGTATGCCGCAAGGCATAATTATTTTGTCAACGTGATTACACAAGATTATATGGTTTTGGCTCGCGCAACGTGTATTGTTTTAACCACAAATGAACACAGATTTCCACAAATACCGTGCGTTGTGAAAACACTCCGGATGGCATTTGCTTTCTATGTTTCTGACCAAACTATTTACCGATTATTTTTGATTAAGCAGCAGATTTATTGAGATTGATATATGCTGGGTCAAATGGAAGGTTGTTTTTCACCATTGCGGTGATGATATGAATGAGTTTGTTCTTCACA